>JASBTJ010000084.1 GCA_030148485.1 Gammaproteobacteria bacterium
ATTTCAACGTCGCCGGGTCCGATCCGCAGGGCCGCATCGGGCAATCCACCCCAGGGGCCACCCTGTTGGTCAAGGTCGCGGCGGAACTCGCTATGGGCAAACGCGATGCCCTGTATATCTTCGGCACCGACTACCCCACCCCGGACGGGACCGGCGTACGCGACTACATCCACGTGGAAGACCTGGCCGACGCGCACCTGAAGGCCCTGGATTACCTGCGTGACGGCGGCCAGTCGCAGACCCTGAACTGCGGTTACGGCCATGGCTACAGTGTGCGTGAAGTCCTCGACACCGTGCAGCGGGTGCATGGCGCACCACTCAATATCGTCGAGACGGACCGCCGCGCCGGGGATCCCCCGGCACTGATCGCCGGGGCGGACAGGATTCGCGAGGTGCTGGGCTGGCAACCCCGATATGACGACATGGACGCCATTGCCCAAAGCTCATTGGATTGGGAACGCAAACTTGTCGAAGGTAGTGGTAGCTGAATGAGCGACATACAGATCCTGATCCTGGCCCTGGTACAAGGGCTGACCGAATTCCTGCCCATCTCCAGCTCGGCGCACCTGATCCTGGCGCCCCATCTGCTCGGTTTCGCCGATCAGGGTTTGGCATTCGACGTCGCAGTGCACTTCGGGTCATTGCTCGCCGTGGTGGGCTACTTTCGCAAGGACATCGCGGCGATCCTGCGGGACTGGTTTGCCAGCACCTTGCGCAAGGCGCCGGCCATGGACAACAGCCGGCTCGGCTGGGCGGTGATACTGGGTACCATTCCCGTGGTCATCGCGGGGCTGCTGTTGCAACATCTGGTGGAGACCGAGCTGCGCTCCGATCTGATCATCGCCATCGCCACCATCGTATTCGGCCTGCTGCTGTGGTGGGCTGACCACCGTGCCCGACGCTATCGGGAACTGGACAATCTCGGGCTGCTGGACGTGCTGTTCATCGGCATGGCGCAAGTGCTTGCGCTGATTCCCGGGACCTCCCGCTCCGGCATCACCATGACCGCGGGACTGATGTTGGGGCTGACCCGTGAAGCGGCTGCGCGGTTCTCGTTTCTGCTCGCGGTACCGACTATTCTGATGTCCGCCGGACTGGTCACCCTGGAACTGGTGATGGCGAACACCACGGTCGATTGGGCATCCCTGGGGCTCGGCGTGCTGTTGTCCTGGATCGCCGCCTACACCTGTATCGCGGTATTCCTGAAGGTGATCGAACGCATCGGCATGCTGCCGTTTGTCATCTACCGACTGGTGTTGGGCACCGTGATCCTGTGGGTGCTGTACGTCCACTGACCGACAGTGCCCGTGCCGGGATGCGCAACCCGCGGACCCATCGCATCAGACGACGTCGACGCGCTCACTGTCGGCATTGGCCCCGGCTTCATCGTGCAGCATGTCTTCCAGACGGCGCAGTCGCAAATGATTGACCACCGTAAAGCCGATCAGCGTGGCGAACGCCAATATCGGCACGACCGGCACGATCGGGTACAAGGGCATCCGGCGAACCGCCTTAAGTTGCGTATCGATGTTCATGGCACGTGTTCCTTACGTTGCTTCGGTGCGCGTGGCCAACGGCTGGATGTCCCGCCACCCGTCGCCCCGTCAATGGAGCGACCGACAATCCGTCGCTTTGTTTCCCTGGTCTCTGAAATGAAGCGAAAAAGGCCCGCCACGGGATTGATTCCTTGAACGGCTAAGCCTTTCCCGAAGGCATGGCTGGGTCCGGCTTGAGCGTCGGCTATCGGCCTGCCTGCCGAAGCAGTGCCTTGACGTAGCGCACCGGGATCGCATACGTGATCCCCGTGGGTTGCTGCAACGCCGATTCCTTGGTGTCTTTCACCAGCACGCTGTTGACTACCCCGATCACCCGCCCCGAGGCGGCATCGTACACCGGGCTGCCGCTGTTACCGGGATAAGCGGTGGCGTCCAGTTGGATCACCTCGTACGGATCACGCATGGCGCGGATCATTTGGCTGGTAAGTTGACGACTGTTGTTTTGCGGAATCACCACCGGCGAGATCGCGGCGACAATACCGCTGTGAGTAACCGGGTACAGCCCCAGCACCATGCCGATCGGGAATCCGGTCAGCGCGATGGCCTGGCCTTCACGGGGAAGTTGCTCGGAATCCGCCAGGCGCAACGGTGGGAGCGGGCCGTGCGCTATGCGTAGCAAGGCCAGGTCGTGAACGGGATCACTGGCGACCAACTCCGCCAGATGCAGCTTTGCGGCCCGGCCTCGCCCGGAGAACACCGCGATCTTTTCGCGCTTTGCCTCGTCGAGGGGAAACGGCAACACATGGTGGTTGGTGATGACCAGACTGCCGTTGCCTACGGCGAAACCGGAACCGCGGAATTCACCTTGCGGCGACCGTGTCGGCACATAGCTCCCCACCGCCACCACGCCGCCGCGGACAAAGTCGATCACATCCGGCAATGGCGTCGCCAACAGCAAGGCTGGGGTTAGACAACAGGCGAACAACAGTGACCGCAACAGCGTCCTCATGACGACATTCTCCCTATCCGACCAAGGCGCAGGCTAGCAGAGCCGATGCGCGGACGAAACGCATCCTTGGGCAGCCATCGCGCTGGTATACTGGATCGAACCGCTCAAGCACGCTGACTGACATGCCCGCCGTCCTCCTGCACGATCTGATCACCCACGCTGCAAGCGCTCACCCGGACGCTGTCGCTTTGATCCATAAAAGCGAGCAACTCAGCTTCGGGACGCTGCGTGACCAAGTGAACGCCGTGGCCGGTGGCCTGGCCGGGCTGGTGGAGCCCGGAGACCGGGTCGCCTTCTACCTGCCCAAGCAACCGGAGAGCGTCATCACACTGTTTGGCGCCAGTGCCGCGGGCGCCGTTTTCGTCCCGGTCAACCCGGTACTCAAGGCACCCCAGGTGGGCTACATCCTGCGTCACTGCGAGGTGCGGGTCCTGGTCACCAGCGCAGACCGGGCCACCGGACTGGCCGATGAACTGAGCCAATGCCCGGACCTTCGCCACATCGTCATCGTCGGCGACAAACAGCCGGACATCGGTGTGCCCACCCAGCCCTGGGCCGAGTTGCTGAGCGGGTCCGCCAACCCCTACCCGCGGATCGACCAGGATGTCGCCGCCATCCTGTACACGTCCGGTAGCACCGGCCAGCCCAAAGGGGTGGTGCTATCCCATCGCAATATGCTGGCCGGCGCCCACAGTGTGGCGACCTACCTGGAAAATACCGCTGCAGACCGGCTGCTGGCGGTATTGCCATTGAGTTTCGACTACGGGCTATCCCAGCTCACCACGGCGTTCTCCGTGGGTGCTTCTGTGGTACTGATGGACTACCTGCTGCCGCGCGATGTGATACGCGCCATCGGCAAATACCAGGTGACCGGGCTGGCCGCGGTGCCGCCGCTGTGGAATCAACTGGCGGCGCTCGATTGGCCCGAGGAAGCGAGACGGCTTCGCTACCTCACCAATTCCGGCGGCGCCATGCCGCTGGCCACCACCAAGGCGCTGCGGGCGGCGCTACCGGATACCGCCGTGTATCTGATGTACGGGCTGACCGAAGCGTTCCGTTCCACTTATCTGCCTCCTGATCAGGTCGCCCGACGCCCGGATTCCATGGGCAAGGCGATCCCCAATGCGCAGGTGATGGTCGTGCGTGAAGACGGCAGCGAGTGTGCCCCCGGCGAGCCGGGCGAACTGGTGCACCGCGGCGCCTTGGTGGCCTTGGGCTACTGGAACGATCCAGACAAGACCGCCCAGCGCTTCAAGCCCGCGCCCGGGCAGCCGGCCGAACTGCCCAACCCGGAACTGGCGGTGTGGTCAGGCGATCAGGTACGCCGCGACGAGGAAGGCTATCTGTACTTTGTGTCGCGCAAGGACGAGATGATCAAGACCTCCGGCTACCGGGTCAGCCCCACGGAAGTGGAAGCGGTGATGTTCGGCGCCGGGAACATCGCCCAGGTCGTGGCCCTCGGCGTGCCACACCCGATGCTAGGCCAGGCCATCGTGTTGGTGGTACAGAGCGGCGACGATTCTGTATCCGAGGAGCGACTGCTGACCCACGCCAAGCGCGAGTTGCCGGCATTCATGGTCCCCGCCGCCATCTATCTGCGCAGTGAGTTGCCGCGCAACGCCAACGGCAAGTTGGACCGCGCCGCGTTGCACGCCGAGTACCGTGATCTGTTTTAACCATCGGCATATCGCCAAGGAAACCTGATGAGCCCTCGCCCACAACACGCGCCCCTGGATCAATTCGCCGTGGTGGACGACGAATTGATCGTCGGTGACACGCCGATACGGCGGCTCGCCGAGCAAGTCGGCCAGACCCCTTTCTACGCCTACGACCGGGAGGCGATAACCCGGCGCGTCCGCGCGCTACGGCAAGCCTTGCCGGAGGGCATCAGCCTGCACTACGCCATGAAGGCGAACCCGATGCCCGCGGTAGTCGATCACCTGGCCTCGCTGATGGACGGTCTGGACGTCGCCTCGGCGGGCGAGCTGTCCGTCGCCATGGACAGCGGCATGGCGCCGGCCGACATCAGCTTTGCCGGTCCGGGAAAACGCGACGAGGAACTGGCTGCGGCGATCGCGGCCGGCATCACCATCAACCTGGAGTCCGCGGGCGAGTTGCATCGGGTCAATGTCCAAGGTGAAAGGCTCGGCATCACACCGCAGGTGGCGGTGCGGGTGAACCCGGATTTCGAACTCAAGTCCTCGGGCATGAAAATGGCCGGCGGCGCCAAGCCCTTCGGCATCGATGCCGAAATGGTGCCCGGCACACTGGCCGGCATTGGCAGTCTTGGCTTGCACTTCCGGGGCTTCCATATCTTTTCCGGATCACAGAACCTGCGCCCCGAAAGCCTCATCGAGGCACAAAGCGCCACCTTCGAGCTGGCCTATCGGCTGGCCGACAAGGCGCCGGCCCCCGTCGAGCTGCTGAACATCGGCGGCGGCTTCGGCATTCCTTATTTTCCCGGCGAGCAGCGCCTGGACCTGGGGCCGGTCAGCGCCAACCTGGACGACCGGCTTAACGAATGCCGTAGCCGCTTGCCCGGCGCCGAAGTGGTGCTGGAACTGGGACGTTATCTGGTGGCCGAGGCCGGGGTCTATGTCACCCGGGTGGTGGATCGCAAGGAAAGTCGTGGCCAGACCTTCCTGGTATGCGATGGCGGGCTGCATCACCACCTGGCAGCATCCGGCAATTTCGGCCAGGTGATTCGCAAGAACTACCCGGTGGTCACGGGCCATCGGGTTCACGGCGCGCCGCGGGAAACGGTATCCGTGGTCGGCCCCTTGTGTACGCCGTTGGACCTGCTGGCGGACAAAATGGACCTGGGTGCGGCTCAGGCCGGCGACCTGATCGCGGTGCTGCAGTCGGGTGCCTATGGCTATACCGCCAGTCCGCACCTGTTCCTGAGCCACCCTGCCCCGGTCGAGGTGCTGGTGTGATGGTCAGCGCCCGGCGGTGATCTCGTCCAACAACTGCGCCAGCTTGGCAGCCCCCACAGCGCGATCATAGGACGCCACCACCGGTTCGCCAGGCAAGGACGCACACCCACTGTCCAGCTGATCGAGAAAGCGCGTCAGGCCGGCGGCGATATGCCCGGCGTCGTCCAATCGGACGATTTCGCCGGCACCGGCTTCGCGCAGCGTCCCGGCGGTGTCACCGGCCGGGTCGGTCAGGGCCAGGATCGGCCGTTGTGCGCGCAGATATTCGTATAGCTTGGCGGGGATCTGGTGATTGCAGTTGGCGGCCTGGAAAAGCAGCAGGCCATCGGCGCGCAGCATCTCCGTCAAGGCATCGCGGTAGGCGACCGCCGGTGCCAGTCGGACGACGTCATCGATGCCCAACGCGGCCAATTGCGGGGCGTAGTGATCGTCGTATCCGGTGGCTCGCAGCACCACCTGCAATCGGGCTGCCGATACCACGCCCGCCGACTTCAATTCGGCAATGGCGCGGAAGAAGGGGCCGGGGTCCCGCTCGCTCGGATACAGCAGGCCTGCGTGCACCAGCACCCGTTGCCCGGCGCTGCCAAGCGGTTCCCGGCCACCCGCCTGCCCTTCGGCATCGCGGAAGTTTTCTTCGTCATACCCATTGGGGATGGTCGCCCAACGGTCCGCCGCCAGTTCCGGGTAGCGTTCCGCATACATGCCGCGCGTGCCGGGCGTGGTGAACACCGCCTTGGCGCAGGCATGCACGGTGGCCTGTTCGATCCGACGATACACGCGCCGTACCTTGGGATCCGTAGGAAAGTCGTCTTCGGTCATGGAATCGCGGAAATCCGCCACCCACGGCAGCCCGGACAGCTTGTGCAGCCACCCACCGATGCGGTGCGCCGTGGCGATGGGATAAGTGCTCCAAATGGCGTCCGGACGGTATTGCCGGATCATGCGCATACCGGCCCAAACGCCACCGGGCAGCCAACTCCCGTAACGATCCGGACGGGCCAGGAAGCCAGGGTAACTACCGGCGATGGCCAGGTGTCGGCTGGCGTCCAGTGCAAAAGCGCGACGTACGACCACGTCCTCGGGGATTTCGCCCAATTGATCGTCCCCGGTCGCCGGGTAGGCCCGCGGGTGCACCGTCAACACCATTGGCTGCCAACCGTGATCGCGCAAGTAACCGGCAAATTTCAAGGTCCGTTGAATCCCGCTGGAATGCCGGATTGGCGGAAAATGATAGGCGACCAACAAAACCTTCTTCATGTCTCTTTCAACCACTCGCACGTCCATTCGCTCACCTGGTCCCGCCAGCGACGTCGGGAAAAGGTGTGATCGGCCTCGTTCAGATCGTGCCGGACCACAGCCGGGCCACCAAGCCAAGCCTGCCAGTCGTCGCGGGCAGCGACATGATCGAGAAACTCCTGGGCGACCAGATCGTTTCCGGACAGGATCACCATCACCTTGCCATCGAAACGTGACAGCCCGTGCAGCATCCGCCCGGGCAGATCGAGCCCGGCAACCTCCTCGTCAATACGGGCGCGGGCCTGCAGGTCCCGGATATCACCCAGAGACCGCCCCAGGCTGACGCCGCCACGCAGCAACTTGCGCCAGAAATCGCCGGACATCAGCCGCCGCAAGTAGTAATGGCGCAGCACCGTGCGGGCCTCCCCGGCGACGGTACGAATCCAGGGGTTGAGCAATGTCAGCCCGCTCACCCGGGGGTCCCGCCAGCCGTAGAACGCCGCCGCTGACGCCGCATCACATAATCCCCACAGGGCCACCCGCGCCACGCTCGGGCAGCGGGCTTGAACCGCATCGATGGCGGCGCTTATGTCCTGCCCGATGTCGGCGAAATCCCGTAGCCCCCCGCCACTGTCGCCCATGCCGCGATAATCGAACCGGAACACCGCAACCCCCGAAGCCGCCACCGCGCGGGCCAGCAAGACGAATTGCCGGTGACTGCCGACCCGATACTGGGGGCCGCCCACCACCACGACCAGGGCGCGGGTCGGCGCGTCGTGCGCTGGCGGATGCCAGATACCGAGCAGCGAATCGCCTGCCGCGCTGAAGGTGATCGGCTGCTCATGCTCGATCAAGCTCATGCGGCGACCTCGGGCAACAGGCAGCGCAAGGACGCCTCGATCAAGGCCGGTGCGTCCACCAATTCCTGAACCGCCCAGAAGGGATCGCCGGCGACACCCCGGACATTGAGATTTCCGCCGGCCCGCTGCCATCCGGCGATCACGGCGGCGCTCGCCGGGACGACCGGCTTTTCAGCATTGCGTGTCAGTTCCAGCCAGTGCACCGGCACATCGGAGGACGGCGCCAGCGCGGTCAAATCCAGCTCGGCGATGGCCGTAGCCAATGCCGGGTGCAGTTCGTATCCTGCGACTTCCAGCGACTGTCCGCCGGCCAGGGCCTCCTGCATGTCCTTGAGCGATTCCTTGCCACCGCCCATTACCGCAGCGACCTGACGCAGCCTGAGGAACTGGCTCACGTGCTGTTGGCCTTTCACCACCGGTTGCCACAACAGCAGCCGGGCGACGGAATCCAGCCGCGCCAGGGCCGACAACGCCAGGGGCACGCCGAGCCGGAGACCGCCGAGCGACAGCTCCCGACAGCGTTTTTCAGCCGCCAACCAGCGGCAGGCCCGGACGATGTCGTCCTGCCATATCTCCAATCGGGCGTCACCGAAATCGCCGGCGCTGTCACCGGTACCGTACAGATCGAGCAAGGCCAATCCCATGCCTTGCGCCGCCAAGGCATGACCGAGCCGGGCCATCATACGGCGTGACTTGTTGGCCTCTTCGGCAAAGGGAGGGACAAACAACAGCCAGCGATGGGTGCCGGCGGGGGGCTCGAAACAGGTCATCAACAGCCTGCCCGCACTGCCAGCGATAAATGCCGGTTGCAGCAGACTGTCGGTGGCGGTCATAGCTTGCTGTTGACGAAATCCGTGAGCTGGCCGAGGGTCTCGAAGGTCTCGGCGCTGATATCGTCGTCTTCGACGACAATGCCGAATTGTTCCTCCAACATGGTGATCACGGAAACGACAGCCATGGAATCGAACTCAGGAATATTCCCCAGCAAAGCGGTGTCCGCGGTCAACTCGGCGGTGCGTGGGCCCAGCTGCAGCACATCGCCCACCACTTGGCGGATTTCGTCAACACTCGCCATGCAATCGTTCTCCAAGGTGAATCCGGCCCGTCCGTCCGGGCGAAAGCGCGATTATACATGCCGACACCCATCCGTCAGGTGGACATTGCCCGATGCACGACCAAAACCGGGGGCTGCGTCGGCCGCCGTCGACCAGTACACTTGCGATCAAACAAGAACCCTGCAGGGACAGCATGGCCTCCTCATCTCCGTTCGATCCAACCAAGGCTGATCTGGCATTACCGGGTTTGGCGCTGGGTGCCGGTACACTGCGCGCCGGCACCGACGCCATCGCCACGATGTGCCTGGCACTGCCCGCTCCGGGCGACCAAGCGGTCACGGAACTGCCCCATTGCACCCTCGCCCGTCATGGTGGCGACCTCTGGCGCCAGGGTGATCTGATCGCCCTGCTGATCGGACAGGCACACTGGCTGGACACCAAGCAGCCGGCGACAGCCGAGTCCGTCGGCCTGGCCTACCAACGCCGCGAAATTCGGCTTCTGGATATCCTCGGCGGCCAGTTCCTGCTGCTGATATGCGACGCCGGCGAAGGCGTGGTGCATGCCGCAGTCGACCGCTTCGCCCGTGAACCCCTGTACTGGTACGGGGACCACAATGGCATCGTGCTCGCCAGCACGGCCGATGCCCTGGTTGCTCACCCGGGTGTTGCCACCACGCTCTCTGATCAAGGGCTTTTCAACTACCTGTTCTTCCATATGGTGCCGGCGTCGGACAGCGTTTATGGCGCGGTGCACAAACTGCCCGCTGCGCATCGGCTCAGCTGGCGCCCGGGCAAGCTCGCGGTGCAGTCCTATTGGATGCCGACGTTCGTCGAACAGTCTGATTCCAGCGACGATCTGCACGCCGGGGTGTTGGCGAATCTGGGCGACGCGGTGGCCCGATACCGCCAAGGCGCGGACAGCGGCTGCTTCCTGAGTGGCGGCCTGGACAGCTCCACGGTCGCCGGGCTGCTGGCACGGCAAGCGCCAGGCGCGCACGCCTATTCCATCGGCTTCGACGCCGCGGGCTATGACGAAATCGCCTATGCGCGCATCGCGGTGGCGCAACTCGGCAACACCGGGCACGAATATTACGTTCGGCCCGAGGACGTGCTTGACGCCCTGCCCACGGTAGCGGCGGCCTACGACGAACCATTCGGCAATTCCTCGGCCCTGCCGGCATTGTTCTGCGCCGCCTTCGCCAAACAGGACGGTCGCACCCGGCTGCTGGCCGGCGACGGCGGAGACGAGCTGTATGCGGGCAACGCCCGCTATGCCAAACAGAAGGTCTTCGAGCTTTTTCAGCGACTGCCGGCCGTCGGGCAACGGACGCTGCATGCGATCACCCGCCTGGTGCCACCGGACCTGCCGCTGTTCAGCAAGGCACGTAGTTATGTGGATCAGGCGAGCGTCCCCTTGCCCGACCGCTTGCAGACCTACAACTATTTGCTGCGTTTGGGATTGGACAATATGTTCAATGCCGACTTTCTCGCTGGCCTGGACACCGAACAGCCACTCCGGCTGGCCCGGGACATCTACCACCGACCGTCCGATGCCAGCACCCTCAATCGGATGCTGTACCTCGACTGGCAACACACCCTGGCGGACAACGACCTGCGCAAAGTGGGTCGTATGTGTGCGCTGGCCGGCATCGAAGTGCGTTACCCGATGCTGGACGAGGACGTGGTGGGCCACTCCACCCAGGTCCCTTCCGCGCTCAAGCTGCCGGGCGGAAAGCTGAGAGATTTCTACAAACGGGCCGTGGCCGACTTTCTGCCTCAGGCGATCATCGACAAGCCCAAGCAGGGCTTCGGCCTGCCCTTTGGCGTATGGATGGCCGAGCACCCCGGGCTGAGCGAGATGGCGGGCGACAACCTGTCACGACTGCGCCGCCGCGGCATCCTGAAACCCGCCTTCATCGATCAAGCGCTTAGCTTGCATCAGCAGGAACATGCCCACTACTACGGCGAGTTGGTCTGGGTGATGATGATGCTCGAGCTGTGGCTGACCAGCCGCGGCTTCGAACCCTGAGCAGGCTTGGGAAAACGCTGAACAAGCCCATCCTGGACTTCAGCCGGTCAGCCCGAAGCGGTTCATGAGCAGGCGCAACAGGAATCGACCGTGGCTGCGATCCCAGGGTGTGAAGCGCGGCAACTGATAACGGTCCGTGTCACCCCGGCTGACACCGGGCGAGGTGCTCACCGCGGCACCAAATCCCAGCTCGCGCACCATCGTGACATGCGCCGGACCATAGTCCTGCCCCGGTTTGCCGTTCGGGTAGGCGAACAGGTCCACCGGCGCCTCGATCAGATCCTCCAATGTCTGTTTGCCCCCTTTGATTTCCTGTCGCGCTTCCTCGTCGCTGATCCGGGTGAGGATCGGGTGGTTGACGGTATGACCCCCGATGGTCATGCCGGCCGCGGCAAGTGCCCGCACCTGCGCGCCGGTCATCATCAGATCATCCGGCAGATCGCCTGCGTGCTGAGCAATAGCGGCAACCAGCTCGGCGCGCTCGACTGCCGGCCGGTGCTTGATCGCAGTGATCACCGTTTCGACCACCTGACGCCGGGTGGCATCGTTGACTGTATGCTCACCCAGGCCGATCGGGCGCAGGTCCAGCATACCCGCGTGATGGCGGCGGACGGTTTCGATCACCGTATCGTTCCACATCCGTCCACCATCCAGAAAACCGGTGGCGATGAAGAAGGTCGCGCTCAACCCCAGGTCCGATAATATCGGCGCCGCCACCGTTGCATTGTCGGCGTAACCGTCGTCAAAGGTGATGCTCAACGACGCCGGCGGCAGCTCGTTTGCCGCCAGCCGGTCCAACGCCTCGGGCAGTGGCAGAACACTGAAGCGGCGCTTCAAGGCGCCCATCAGCGAGGCGAACTCGCCTTGATGGGGCTCGCCGGGCATCAAGGAATCGCGGCTGAGCGGAACACGATGAAAGATCAGAATCTGATGCCGCGCAAACGCGCCACCGGGCGAGATCAGTCGCATCAACGCACCCATCAGGACGCTGTCCGTTCGGCCATCAGCTGCGCGTGTGACTTCTTGACCTTGAAGAGATGCCCCTGCTCTTCCAGCATCACCCGCATCAGTACGAGAAAGCTGATCAAGTGCCACGGTAGATCGAAATAGGACATGCTCAGAAAGGCCCCGCCCACCGCGTAAGCGACCAGGGACACCTGCAGCATGCGCGCCAGATCGGCCATCCAGCGATGCTCGGGCAAGGGATCGGCAACCCGCGCGACTTGGGCTGCCAAGCGCCAGCCCGCGTAGAATATCCCGACGAACAGCAGCAGCCCGATCCAACCATGGTCGGCCAGCACGGAAAAATAGATGCTATGGGCGGCGTGCACCGCGCTGGGATCGGGCGCCCAGCGGGCAAAGGTTTCCGCCGACCAGGAGTCGAAGCCGGCACCGAAGATCCGGTCGTTGGCGACATTGATGGCGTACTGCCAGGCGTTCAGCCGCCCGGTGGCGGAGCTGTCTTCCTCGTACTCACCGATGGTCATCATACGGTCATGCCAGCTTTGCGGCATGGCCAGGAACAGCACCGGCAACAGCGGCAGAAAGGCCAGGCCGATCATCAGGCGATTGCGCGACTTCCACCACAGGAACAGGCTGACCGCGATGATCGCCAGAAATGCGCCGCGGGAATACGACCCGACGACCGACACGGCGATCAGGCCCATGGAGATGCCCAGCAGCCATTTGACCCAGCGCCTGGGCTCCCGTTGCAGCAGGTAGAAGCCCAACGGCAACACCATCAGCAGGGCGATAGCCAGGTGGTTGTTGTCTTCGATGAAGGACTGTTCCGGTCCCCAAACGCGGAAGCTGCCGCCGTGGGCGATGGTGAAAATACCGCCCTTGATGCCGAAAAAACCCACCGACAGATAGATGACCCACAGCATCATGTGAATACGTTCAGGCGTTCGCATGATCATCATAGTCAGAAAGATGATGATCTGGATCTTCAGCACCCGCGACAGGTAGGCCATGGCGAAGTCGGGATAGATCGCGGTGAAGGTGGTCACACACATCCACCCGACAAACAACAACCAAACCCAGACCAGCGGATACATGGGCGGTTTACGGACATCACGGCTGAACAGCAACGAGATGAACAGGGTGATCGCCACGACCTTGGCGAACGGCATGTCGTAGGCAAAGCTCCACGTCAGCCGGTGCGGATTCATGTAGCTGATCCATGACCAGACCAGCACACCGATGTACGGCCTGGCCAGAATGAACGGCAGGCTACCGAAAATCAGTAAGGTGACAAGGTAGTCGCGCACGCCGTCCTTGCGAAGTCAGCCCCGGGCCGGGATCAGCCCTCGATCTCCTTTTCGATCTGTTCCAGGCTGGTGTGTCGAACATCCTTGCCCTTCACGAAATAGATGACGTACTCGCAGATATTGCAGCACCGATCACCGGTGCGCTCCAGGGCGCGGGCCGACCAGATGATATCCAATACCAGCGGGATGGAGCGCGGGTCTTCCATCATGTAGGTGATGCAGTTGCGCATGATGTTTTCGTATTCGCGGTCGATGCGCTGGTCCTGCACCACCACTTCCACGGCGGCGTCCACGTCCATTCGGGCGAAGGCATCGAGGGCGTCGTGCAGCATGGCGCGCACCAGCGAGCCGAGATGCTCGATCTGCAGGAACAGGCTGCGGGAATGGTCGGCCGATGCCAATCGCACTGCCATCTTGGCAACCCGTTTGGCTTCGTCGCCGATGCGTTCCAGATCCGCGGTGGTCTTGATCACCGTCAGCACCAGACGCAGATCGCTCGCGGTCGGTTGCCGCCGGGCGATGATCTGGGTGCACCGCTCGTCGATGTCCACGTCGAAGGCATTGACCTGATAGTCATTGGACACCACCTCTTCGCCTTGCTCGCTTTCACCCGAATTGAGGGCGTTGAGGGCGAATTCCAGCTGCTGCTCCACCAGACCACCCATGGTCAGCACGGAGGTGCGGATTTGTTCCAGCTCCGCGTTGTACTGGTGGGAATAGTGATGCTGGATCTTGGAGTGGTCCATGGTCTACCTGGTGCCTCCGACGGCACATGTTTTGTTAAGGACGCTCTGAACAAGTCCATCCTGGACTTCTCAGCGCACGCTACGCTGCAAACGCGGTTTGCAGCTTGCTTCAAAATCAGTCACTTGCAATGACCGATTTTGGCAGCACCTCCCTGCGCCGCGGAACCGCTGAATTTTTCAGAGATTCCTTAAGCGATGGGCACCGCCATTGTAACCTCAGGCGCCGGCGTTTTTCTGCACATCCGGCACACTTTCTTGCAGCTTTGCGGCGCGACTGACCGGAAAACGACAACGGAAGGTGCTGCCCTGGCCGACACGACTATCAATGATCAGCTCCGCCTGATGATTCTGCAAGGCGTGTTTGACGATGGCCAACCCCAGCCCGGTACCGCCGCGTTGCCGCGAGCGCCCGGCATCCACGCGATAAAAGCGTTCGGTCAGCCGTGGCAGGTGTTCCGCTGCGATGCCCTCGCCGGTGTCGGCGACCTCGAAACAGGGCTGTCCCGTGCGATCGGTGAACCAACGAATGGTGACCTTGCCGTCGTCCGGGGTGTAATTGACGGCATTCATCACCAGATTGCCGAAGGCGCTGCGCAGTTGCGCTTCGTCACCCAGCAGACCCGCTTTGCTGCGCAGGTCCAATTGGACCGTCGCACCGTCCGGGCGGGCCGAGCGTGCATCCGCCTGGAGTTGTTCGGCCAATGCCGCCACGTCGACGACGCTGTCGATTCGATTTTCGTGCTGGTTCGATTCCAGTCCGGCCAACAGCAACAGATCCTCGACGATATGTTGCATACGCTCGGCTTGCTGCGACATCTGGGTCAAAGGACGTTCCCAAGTGATCGCACAGCCGTCTTCGCTGTGTTGCAGATTCTCGATGTAACCGGACAACACTGTCAGGGGCGTGCGCAATTCGTGGGAAACATTGGCCACAAAATCGGTGCGGACCCGCTCTAATCGATAACGCTCCGTGACGTCTTGGGCAAGCAACAGCCACTGCCCGTCACCATAGGGAATCACCCGGATCGACAAGCGGATCGGCGGTAGGCCGGGCACGGTGATCGCGAGCGGTTTGCTGAAGTCTTCGCCTTTCAGGTAGCGGCCAAAGGCGGGATTGCGGAACAGGTTGAGGATGGAGTTGCCGACGTCCTTACCCGGATGCAGGTCAAGCAGTCTGGCGGCGGCATCATTGAACCAACGGATCTCCCAGTTTTCGTCCAGCGCCACCGCGCCGTCCGGCAAGGCCTCGGCGGACGCCCGGAACTGCGACAGCCAGGCCCGCAGCCGCCGCTTACGGGACAGGCTGTTCGCCTGCAGCTTGAGTACCTTGTAATAGAGGTCGCCCCAGACGCCGCTTTCCGGCGGAATGTTGTCCCGCCGCGGGGACTCGAGCCAACGCTGCAGCAGGAACAGGTTGTACAGATACCAGATGACACCGGCACCCAACCCGAGCAACAGCAAGGTCTGCACTTCGCCCACCAGCAGCCCGAGAACCAGGCAGAAGGCCAGCACGCTGACCAGTCGCCAGAACTCCTGGGACCAACTGGACGGCATCGTCAGGCCTGGGACGAGAAGCGGTAGCCCACACCGCGCACGGTCTGAACCAGTTCGTCGAAACCGAAAGGCTCCAGCGCCTTGCGCAGCCGGCGGATGTGCACGTCCACGGTACGTTCCTCGATATACACGTTGCGTCCCCAGACCTGATCGAGAAGTTGCGAGCGCGAGTATACCCGCTCCGGGTGCGTCATGAAGAAATGCAGCAGCCGGAACTCGGTGGGGCCGACATTCACCACCTGCTCGTTGGCGCTGACGCGGTGCTGGGTCATGTCGATTTGCAAGCCCTGATCGATACGGACCAGCTCCGCCGCGTCCGTGCCGCTGCGACGCATCACCGCCTTGATTCGCGCCAGCAGTTCGCGGGTGGAGAAGGGTTTGGTGACATAGTCGTCCACCCCGGCCTCCAGACCTTGCACCTTGTTCGCCTCGTCGCCACGGGCCGTCAACATGATCACCGGAAGCTCCCGCAGGCCATCGTCCCGCTTGAGCCAGCGGGTGAACTCCAGGCCGTTCATGCCCGGCAGCATCCAGTCGAGCAGTACCAGCCCCGGAAGATTGTCGCCGAGTAGCCGCTGCGCCTGCTCGGCGTCCGCGGCGGGCAACACCTGATATCCGGCACCTTCAAGCGTGGTGACGATCAGTTCGCGCACCGCGTCTTCGTCCTCGACCACAAGAATTTGGCTGTCGGCGGCCATGGTTTCCTCTCCGCAGAATTATGTCGCCCGGATTACAACCGGCTTTTATGACAACACCATGACCCCGATGCAATCCGCGCCGAGCCCCTGGCCCATTGGCGGGCGCTTGGCCCCGGGCTGCCCACGTTCGACTAGCGCAATCCGCCCACCGGCGCCGTGATGCCAAGGGTCTCGGCCAGCACCTTGGCGGCACCGACACCGAGTTGTTCGGCCAAGCGTCCCACCAGATCCTCCCGCGGCGTGAAATCCACCACCTTTTCTTCGCCGATCACATCCCGGGCGACCTGGCCCGCACTGCCGATCTCGTCGGCCAGACCGAGGCGGATCGCCTCCTCACCGGTCCAGAACAAGCCGCTGAACAGGTCCGGATTATCGCTCAGGCGATCTCCCCGGCCTGCCCTGACCACGGCAATGAATTGCTGATGTATCTGCCCAAGCAACTGTTCCAGATGGGCCTTGTCAGCATCGTTCTGCGGCGAGAAAGGATCCATGAACCCCTTGTGCTCACCGGCGGTGTACAGACGTCGTTCGACGCCGAGCTTTTCCAGGGTTCCGACGAATCCGAATCCCGACGACAACACGCCGATGGAACCCACCACGCTCGATTCGTTCACATAGATCCGGTCGGCGGCGGCGGCCACGAAGTACCCGCCGGAGGCACAGACGTCCTCCACCACGGCGTAGAGCGGGATGTCCGGGTGCGCGGCGCGCAGGCGTTGGATTTCGCGGTTGATGTAACTGGACTGCACCGGGGAACCGCCCGGGCTGTTGATGCGCAGGATGACCCCTTTGGTATTGGGATCCTCAAAGGCGTCCCGCAACCCCTGGGTCATGCGATCCGCGCTGGCGCCGGCATCCGCCGCGATGACACCCTGCAGGTCCACCAGCGCGGTGTGCGGTCCGCGCTTGACTGCTGCATCACCGATCATGGCGCCGACCACCGCCAGTACCAGGAACGAGACGTAAACGAACGTCAGCAGCTTGAAGAAGATCCCCCAACGACGTGCCCGCTTGCGTTCGACCAGGCTTTCCTTGGCTAGGTTTTCCAGTACCTCACGGTGATGTTGTTCGGTGTTGTCGGTATTCATCGTGACTCCTTTTCCAACGGACTGACGCCGGCCTGATCCAGCCAGCATGACAGTTCATTCAGGTGTGCGAAACAAGCCCGTGCGCCGCTGCGCAACAATCGATCCGGCGCGTGCACGCCATGGCTGACGCCGACACTGTGTGCCCCGGCGTTGGCCGCCATGGCCATGTCGTATTCGGTATCCCCAATCATCAGCGTCTGATCGGCGGTCATGCCGGTGCGTTCGAGGATGTCCAGCAGCATCTGCGGGTGCGGCTTGGAAAACGCCTCGTCCGCACAGCGGGTGGTGACGAAATGGCCGGCCAGCCGGGTTTCCGCCAGTACGTGGTCCAGCCCGCGCCGACTCTTGCCGGTGGCCACCGCCAACAGATAACCCGCGGCGTCCAGTCGCGCCAGCAGGTCGCGCGCCCCATCGAACAAGGGTGCCGGCGGCAGGCTGTCGCTCAGCCAATGGCGCCGGTAATGGTCGATGATGGCCTCGGCAAGGTCTGCGGAGGGCCTGCCGAACAGCTGTTCGACGGCCTCCGCCATACCCAAGCCGATGATGTCCCGTGCCGCGGCGGCGGTGGGGACCTCGACGCCCGCATCACGGGCAGCGGCCTGCATACAGGTGACAATACGGGACTCGGAATCCATCAGCGTCCCGTCCCAGTCGAACACCAATAATTGGTACGGCAGGCTCATCGCTCGTCCAAGGCGTCGAGCACCGCTTGCAGATCCCCGGGCAGCGGCGCGCTGATGGCGAATTTCTGTCCGGATTCGGGCCAGGTGAACGCCAAACTGTGGGCGTGCAGGAACAATCGACGCAGCCCCCGTTCCCGGAAGCGACGATTGGCCTCGGCGTCGCCGTATTTGGGATCGCCGAGGATCGGCGAGCCCAAGTGCGCCGTATGCACGCGGATCTGGTGGGTGCGCCCGGTGTCCAGCGTCGCCTCGACCAGCGTGGCGTCGGCGAACTTGTCCAGCACCTTGAAGAAGGTGCGCGACGCCTTGCCCTGCGGGTCGACCCGCACCACACGCTCACCGCCGGCCAGGGTGTTTTTGCGCAACGGCATGTCCACGGTGGCCTGGCCCTTACGCCAGCGGCCGGACAGCAAGGCCAGATAGCGTTTGTGAATGCCGCCGCTGCGCTGCAGATCCTGCAACGCCCGCAGGCTGCTGCGACGCTTGGCAAGCATCAGACAGCCGGAGGTGTCGCGGTCGATGCGGTGCGCAAGCTCCAGTTGCCCAAGCTCCGGCCGGGCCGCCCGCAGGGCCTCGATCACGCCCAGGCTGATACCACTGCCACCGTGCACTGCCCAACCGCTGGGCTTGTTGACAACGATCATGAGATCATCCTCATAGATCACTGTTTTCAATATTGATTCTTGCTGACTCTGGCTGACGACCGCTGGCCCGTCGTCGGCCGCAAGCCGCACCGGCGGTATGCGCACCTGATCCCCGGGGCTCAGTTTGTAGGTCGGCTTTACGCGGCCCTTGTTGACGCGCACCTCGCCTTTCCGCAGCAACCGGTAGATCAGCGTGCGTGGCGCGCCCTTGAGGTGCCTGAGCAGGAAATTGTCGACCCGCTGGCCGGCGGCGCCGTCGTCCACCGTGACCATGCGGACGCGGGGCTTGGGTTGTGCATCAGCCGGCAAAATCGGCCCCCTTTTCAGGCATTTGCTGCATTCGGAAGAGTACTGCTATAGTCTGACGGTGCTACTGCGATTTTGCCCGTTTGACCGGGCTTCGCTGGCTACACACGGTTTCCGTTGCCGACCCCGTAAAGGTGGGTAACTGAGACGCCGACCGGCGGCTGGACAACAGGCCCCGGCGCGATGCGCAGATCCCGGCCAGTCCCGCGATCCCCGCCCGCCGCTTGGCAATGCTAACCGACATCCACCGATCGGCGCCACGTAAGGCGATCACCACTGTTGGTGATCGCCACTGAATAAACCGCGCTCGTCCCGCCCGTGCCCTGAGGTGCGTCTGGTGAGTCAGCCCGGCCCGCCGCAGCATTCTGCTGCGCGGCCGCTGGCCTCGACCCGACCCCAGCCACGTCGGTGGCGAGTGCCAAGAGACACTAACAACATGAAACGTATGCTGATCAACGCAACTCAGCCAGAAGAGTTGCGCGTTGCCATCGTCGATGGCCAAAAGCTCTACAACCTAGACATCGAAACCCCAGGGCGCGAACAAAAAAAGGCCAACATCTACAAGGGCCGTATCACCCGCGTCGAACCCAGCCTGGAAGCCGCCTTCGTCGATTACGGCGCCGAGCGCCACGGCTTCCTTCCGCTGAAAGAGATCGCCCGCAGCTACTTCACCGAAGAGGCCCGCAAGGCCAGCGGCAAGGTCAACATCGCGGCCGCGCTCAAGGAAGGCCAAGAGGTGATCGTCCAGGTCGAAAAGGAAGAACGTGGCAACAAGGGCGCCGCCCTGACCACCTTCATCTCGCTGGCCGGCCGCTATCTGGTGTTGATGCCGAACAATCCCCGCGCCGGCGGCGTATCGCGCCGTATCGAGGGCGACGACCGCTCGGCCCTGCGCGAAGCCATGAGCGAACTAGAGATTCCCGAGGGCATGGGACTGATCGTGCGCACCGCGGGTATCGGCAAGAGCGCCGAGGAACTGCAGTGGGATCTCGACTATCTGCTGCAGCTGTGGAGCGCCATCGAGGAATCCGCACAGAAAAAAGCGCCCTTCCTGATCTACCAGGAAAGCAACGTCATCATCCGCTCCATGCGCGATTACCTGCGCGCGGACATCGGCGAGATCGTCATCGACGACGATGACGTGTTTGCCGAGGCGCAACACTTCATCGCCCAGGTGATGCCCAAGTACGAGCGCAAGCTGAAGCTGTACACCGACGAAGTGCCGTTGTTCTCGCGCTACCAGATCGAATCGCAGATCGAATCCGCCTTCCAACGGGAAGTGCGCCTGCCGTCCGGCGGCGCCCTGGTGATCGACCACACCGAGGCATTGACGTCCATTGATATCAACTCGGCCCGCTCCACCAAAGGCGCCGACATCGAGGAAACCGCTCTCAACACCAACCTGGAAGCGGCCGACGAGATCGCCCGTCAACTGCGCCTGCGCGACCTGGGCGGGTTGTTCGTCATCGACTTCATCGACATGACCCCCTCGCGTAACCAGCGCGAGGTGGAAAACCGCATCAAGGATGCGCTTAAGGAGGATCGCGCCCGGGTACAGATCGGTCGTATCTCGCGCTTCGGTCTGCTGGAGATGTCCCGCCAACGACTGCGGCCATCCCTGGGCGAATCCACCCACCAGGTCTGCCCGCGCTGCGACGGCCAAGGCCATATTCGCGGTACCGATTCGCTGGTGCTGTCGATCCTGCGCATCATCGAGGAGGAAGCGCTCAAGGAAAACACCGGCCGCGTCCATGCCCAGTTGCCGGTGGAGGTTGCCGCCTTCCTGCTGAACGAAAAGCGCCAGGCCATCGCCAAGCTGGAGGAGCGCCACGACATCACCGTGGTGCTGGTGCCGAACAAGCACTTCGACACCCCCCATTACGAGATCGAGCGCATCCGTCGGCAGGATGAACCCAACGAGGAGGCGGCCAGCTACCGTCTAGCCACCAAGCCGGAGGCCGTCGAAGTACCCGGTGCCAAGCCGGCTGCACGTCCGGTCGAACAACCGGCGGTGCGTAACATCACCCCGTCCGCACCCGCACCCGCACCCGCACCTGCACCCCAGGCCACTGCGCCTGCCCCGCAGCCCCCGGTTGTCGCCCCTACGCCCAAGAGCGAGGGTGAGGTCGGTTTCATCCGTCGCCTGTTCAGCAGCATCTTCACACCGCGCCCTGAATTCGGCGAAGCGCCGGCGGCTCCGACCCCGGCCGTTCCGGAACAGCCGCAAACCGACGGCCGTAACGAAGGCGGCGAGTCCGGCAAGCGACGCGGCGGCCGTGGCCGCGGCCGTGGCCGTGCCGAACAAAGCGAAACCCAACAAGGCCGCGGCCGAGGGCGTGGTCGGGGCGGACGCAAGAACGACATATCCAACAAACCGGACCAGGACGGTAAGGCGGACA
Source organism: Gammaproteobacteria bacterium (assembly GCA_030148485.1). GTDB lineage: Bacteria > Pseudomonadota > Gammaproteobacteria > Chromatiales > Chromatiaceae > JANTHH01. Next base: position 21,010 of record JASBTJ010000084.1, read on the forward strand.
AGCAAACCGCCAAAACCCCGTCCGGTGCGCAATCTGGCCCGGCTCAGTCCGGCGACAAGGGCGACGATCAGGACCAGTCCAGCAAACGCAGTCGCCGTGGCCGCCGCGGCGGACGTCGTCGGCGGGGCGGTAACGGCGGCAACGGTGAATCCGTAGCCGACAACGCCACGGCGAGCAACGATGCGCGCACCCCGGCAGCCGGGAACAGCGACACCTCGCAGCGGTCGACCACGGACAGCGAGGCAGCGCCGAAAGCGAGCGACAAACCGTCCAAACCGAAGGCGGACTCCCCGGCGGCGGACAAACCGAAGGCGGCACCTCAAGCGGACGAAGCCAAGACCGACGTCAGCCGTGCCCCGGCCGCGCCCGGCGCCTTGAGCCGCATGGCGGACGGGCCCGAGCCGGGCGCGGGGTCGTCAGCGAAATCCGAGCAAGCCAAACCGAAGAAGTCACCCGCGGCGAAGCCCAAGTCGGCGCCGGCCACCGAACCACAGGTCGCGGCCGACACACCGAAACAGGCAACCGACAAGCCGGCCCCGGCAACCGAGGCCAATCCCGAGACACGGACTGAAGCCAAACCGGCGCAGCCCCCTGCCCCGGCCGGCGAAGCTTCCGACAAGGGCGACTGAACGCGCCGCTGTCGGATCAGAGTTGGTGACGACGCCGGACATCCGCAAGGAGTCCGGCCGACGCCGCTTCCACCAGATCAAGCACGTGTTCAAACCCCTTGGGCCCGCCGTAATAGGGGTCCGGCACCTCCCGTGTGCGCATCTCCGGGGCGAAATCCATGAACAACTGGATCTTGTCATGGCTTCCCGCCGGGCAGATCCCGCTCAGGCCGTGGTAGTTGTCCTGGTCCATGGCCAGCACATAGTCGAAATGTTCGAAGTCGGCAGGCTCGGCCTTGCGCGCACGCAGGTCTGACAAATCCACGCCGCGCCGGTTGGCGGCGGCCATCGCACGGGCGTCCGGTGAGTTCCCCACGTGATAGGCGTGGGTGCCGGCGGAATCGATCTCGATCTGTCCAGCCAGCCCCTCGCGACGCACCAGATCGCGGAAGACGCCGTGCGCGGTGGGAGAGCGGCAGATATTGCCCATGCATACGAACAGTACTTTTACCATCTGTCTTAGCACCTTGTGTCGGATGGATTGTGGCGCGATGATCGGGCTGCTTCCCGGAACCACAACACCATGACTTCTCAAATTCTGATCGACAAGCTACGCGGTTTGACCGGGCAACGCTTCAATTACCTGGGCGAAGTCTGGCAGCTTGTGGAAGTACTCGGGGCCGAGGACGCGCTGGTGATCAGTGCCCTCCAGGGTGGCGAAGTCCAGTCCAGCCAGTACGGCCAACCGCATCGACGCGCGCCCCGCACCCTGACCTTGCCGCTAAGTGGCGACGACCCGGCCGGTTATTCCGATGAGATCATCGCACTGCTTGCAGGGCGCCTGAGCGACTGAAGCTCAGACGCCGGCGAGGCGCTCACGCACCCGTCGCAGATCCGCTTCGGTGTCGACCCCTGCCGGCGGCGGCGCCGAGGCCTCCACCACATGGATGCGTTCGCCATACCACAACGCCCGTAGCTGTTCGAGTGCCTCCGCCTGCTCCATGGGTGCCGGTTGCCATTGCGCATAGCGGCGTAGAAATCCGGCTCGGTAGGCATAGATGCCCAGGTGCCGACGGAAATCGTCCAACGCGATCCCCTGCCCGCCCGAGGCCATCGCATCCCGAGGCCAAGGCACGGTGGCGCGGCTGAAATAGAGCGCGAACCCGGCCGCATCGCGCACCACTTTGACCACGTTCGGATCCTGTACCTGTTCCGCGTCCTCCAGGGGGGCACACAAGGTGCTGATGGCCGCCTGTGGATGCGCCGCCAGATCGGTGGCAACTTGGGTCAACAGTTGTGGCGGCATCAAAGGTTCGTCGCCCTGCAGGTTGACCACGATGGCGTCGTCGGCCATCGCCAGCCGTTCCACCACCTCCGCCAACCGGTCGGTGCCGCTGGGGTGATCGCTGCGGGTCATGCACACCTGTGCGCCCACGGCGCGCGCCGCATCCGCGATGCGGTCATCGTCGGTGGCGACCACCACGGTGTCGGCGCCGGACTCCGCCGCGCGTTGATAAACATGGGCGATCATGGGCAGCTCGCCGATGGCAAGCAGTGGCTTGCCCGGCAGCCGGGTGGAGCCGTAGCGGGCCGGAATGACGACGTGGAAATCGGTCATGCTCAGGCTTCTTCAAGCTCTTCGTCGGCCGCCAACGGGCGCGCCTCCTGCGGCAGCATCACCGGGATGCCGTCACGAATTGCAAAAGCCAGCCGGTCGACCTTGCAAACCAGCTCGCCTTCAGCCTTTCGGTGCACCAGTTTGCCCTTGCACACGGGGCATACCATGATGTCCAACAGCTTCTTATCCACGGGGGAACTCCTTCAGTTTTTGCGCCAGGGCGGCCTCGAATGCGGCGCCCGGGCGGGCCTGCACGGTAACCACGTAATGATGATCCCGCGCGAATCGTCGGCATTTTACGGCATCCTTGGCGGTCATCAGAACCGGCCGCTGGTCATCGAACGCCAGATCGGCCGCCGCAAAGGGGTGATGATCCGGATACGGATGCTCGCTGACCTGCAATCCGGCATCGGCAAGGGTCTGGAAAAAACGCTGCGGGAAGCCGATACCGGCAACCGCATGGACCGAGCGTCCGGCCCAGTTGGCCAGGGGCTCCGCCGCGCCACCGCGCAATGGCCGAATCTGGGCGTCGGACAACTGCAGACGGTGCTCGCCGTTGAGCGGTTCACCCTGGACGATCACCCAGTCGGCACGCTGCGCTCGCTTGACCGGCTCACGCAGCGGCCCGGCTGGCAACGGCAAGCCGTTACCGTAGCGCCGCTGCCCGTCCACCACCACGATCTCCACGTCACGGGCCAGTCGATAATGCTGAAGCCCATCGTCGCTGACGATGATGTCGCATTGGCCGTGCTGCAGAAGTTGCTGCGCCGCGGCTACGCGGTCCGGCCCGACACAAACCGGGCACCCGGTACCGGCAGCGACAAGCAGTGGTTCGTCGCCGACCATCACCGGGTCGCTGTCGGCCCGCACCTGCTGGGGCCAGCGACTGGCCTTGCCGCCATAGCCCCGGGCCACGACGCCGGGGTGCCAGCCGGCGGCCTTGAGGTAATTGACCAGCCAGATCACCAACGGCGTCTTGCCGGTACCGCCGACCGTGATATTGCCGACCACGATCACCGGTACGGGCAAGCGGTGTCGGCGACAGAGTTGCAGGCGATAACACAGCCGGCGCGATGCAGCGACCAGCCAGAACAGGCCGGCAAGTGGAAGCAGCAGGATGGAAATCGCATTCCAGTCTTGCCAACGGCGCTCTATCGACATCGGCGTCAGGGCGTGGCGGGGGTGTGCTGGTCGGCGACGAATCGCAACCGCCACAACCCGGCCTGAGCGGCGGCATCCATTGCGGTCATGGTGGTCTGGAACGGCGCGTTGCGGTCCACGGTTATCACCACAGGCAGGTCGAGCTTGCCGCCGGCGGCTTTGACCAGGGCACGCTTGAGGGTGGTCACATCCGTGTTGATCACTTCCCGCTCGTTGACATAGAAATGCCCCGCCGCATCGATGGTCAAGGTCACCCTGTCAGCGTTCGGGTCCGCGGCCGCCTGGGGACTCGCCTCGGGCAGGTCCACCTTCAAGTGCGTCTGCTTGTCGAAGGTGGTGGACACCATGAAGAAGATCAGCAGCAGAAACACCACGTCGATCAATGGCGTCATGTCCAGCGTCGGGCGATCACGGCGATGCGGGCGTAGATTCACGCGGGCTTGTCCTTCTCGCCGTGCATGGCATCCATCAGCTTGACCGCCTGTTCTTCCATGGCAATCACCAGTTGATCCACCCGACCGGTGAGATAACGGTGGAACATCAGACTGGGGATCGCTACCGACAGACCGGCTGCGGTGGTGATGAGCGCCTCCGAGATGCCGCCGGCCAACACCGTCGGGTTGCCCACACCGGCCGTGGTGATCGCGGCAAACACCTTGATCATTCCGATCACCGTGCCCAGCAGACCGAGCAACGGCGAGATCGCGGCAATGGTCCCGAGGGTGTTCAGATAGCGTTCGAGCTCATGCACCACCTGCCGTCCTTCTTCCTCGATCGCCTCTTTCATGACGTCCCGAGAACGGCGATGATTGACCAGTGCTGCCGCCAGGATGCGGCCCAGCGGCGAGCTGTTGCGCACAGTGCTGACATGGTTGGCCGTCAGCTGGTTGGCCTTGTAGAGCTTCCAGACATGTGCCGCCAGATTGCCCGGGATGACCCGTTTGCGCCGGTACGCCCAAAGGCGTTCCGCAATAATGGTCATAGCGGCAATGGAGCACGCAATGATGGGCAGCATCAACCAGCCGCCAGCTGTCACCAATTCGTACACGGAACCCCTTCCTCGAAGCCGTTGTTATGTCGTGTGTTCGAAACCGGAACTCATGATACTGCACCTGGGCCGGTGAGCCGAATCGATCCTGTCACGGTGTCCAATAGCGCTGACGACGATACGAACGGATCGTGATCTCTCCCGCATCCGGGGGCATGACGAAGGTGACTGCGCCATCATCGGCGGTTCGCCAGGCGACCGCGCCCACGTCGCGCCAACGGGCCACCACCGACTGCTTTGGGAAGCCCCAGCGGTTACCTCTGCCAACCGCATAGACCACGTGTCGCGGCGTCAGCGCCCGGACAAACCCGGCAGAAGACGAACTTCGACTGCCATGATGCGGTACCACCACCACGTCCGCCGGTCGCGGATCCCCACCGCTCAGCATGGCCCTTTCGGCACCGGCCTCGATGTCCCCGGTCAACAAAAGGCTATGCGACGTGTTCTCGACCCGTAACACACAGGACGCATTGTTCCCTGTCGCTCCCGGCGCGGCGGGGCCAAGTACCGTGAACGACACACCGTCCCATTGCCATCCCTGGCCTGCTTGACAGGCGATGGCCCCGCTGGTCTGTGCTGCTTCGCCTGCCAACACCCGCTGCACCCGCATCCCACGTCGTACCGCCAAGGCCCCGCCCGCATGGTCATTGTCCCCATGGCTGATCACCATCATATCCACCGCGGACACATTCAGGGCGCGCAACGCCGGGACCACGATCCGTTCACCGGCATCAAAACCGGTAGCGAATCGGGGCCCGGCGTCGTAAATCAGGGTGTGATGGGCGGTCTGCACCACGGCCGACAACCCCTGGCCCACGTCCAGCACCGTGACGCTGAAACGGCCGGTTGGCGGCACGTCGCGCGCGCCCCAAAGTACCGGCAGCATCAGCACGATCCCGAGCAGGCGCGCCGGCAAGCCCCGTGGTGCGAGCAGCAATGCGCCGCCGAGCAGCGCCAAACCGAAGGCCAATGGCGACGGGCTAGGCAGGTGGACGATTCCGTCCGACATGCCGGCCACCAGATCGAGGGCATCCAAGGTCGGCACTGCCAACATTGTCCACACATGCCAGATCGTTTCGCCCCAGGCAGGGTCTACGGACCAGGCAACGGCGCCCAGCAACGCGCCGGGCACCAGCACCAGACTGAACCAGGGGATGGCCAACAGGTTGACCAGCGGTGCCGACAACGACGCCTGACCGAAGAACAACGTCAGCCAGGGCAACAGGCCCAGCGACAGCGCCAATTGGATCTCGATCCAACGACGCAACAAGGGCTGATGACGTCGCGCCGTCAGTACCCACAGCATGGCCGCCACCGCGCCGAAAGACAGCCACAACCCCGGCGTGTGCAAGGCGCTGGGGGCCCAGCCGCCCACCAGTAGCAGCGCGATACTCAGCCCAAGCCAGGGTCTTGGGGCGCGACTCGCCAGCAGCATCGCCGCGGCCACAGCGACCATCAACAACGCACGCTGGGTGGGCACGGAAAACCCGGCCAAGGCGGCGTATGCCCCGGCCGCCAGGGTGCCGGCAAACACGCCGGCATGCTGCGCCGGCCAGCGGCACGCCAATCGCGGCAGTCGTCGCCATGCCGCGCCTACCAGCCAGCCCATGAGCCCGGCGACCAATCCGACGTGTAATCCGGATATGGCGACCAGGTGGTTGGTGCCTGTGGCGGAAAAGGTCGCCCAGTCCCGCGACCGGAAGCCGGACCGATCACCGATTACCAAGGCCCGTAGCAAAGCCGCGGACCGGGCATCCGCGGCACCGGGCGGGGACATTGCCGTCGCCAGCGCCTGGCGGATGCCATGTATCGACGGGCCATCCGCCTCGGCGAGGCGTCGATTGCGTGGGTCCTGCCGTACACTGGCGCTGTAGCCGATGCCTTGACCATACAGCCAATGCGCGTAATCGAAACCACCGGGGTTGGTTCGTCCGATGGGGTGGCGCACTCGCAGCCGCAACCGCCATCGATCGCCGGGCAGCAGCTCGGGGTTGTCCCGATACCAGGTGACCCGTAACCGGGTATCCGCCGGCACGACAGTACTGTTCTGCTGCCATTCGGTGGCATGGAACACGAATTGCACGCCCTCGCCGTATGCGGTCACGATGCTGGCAACCCGACCGTCGACCCATACTGGCACCGCCAAGTTGATGCCAGCCAGGGATTGCGGCGCTTGCCACAAGGCATGCGCATGGGCCCAGCCGAAGCCGAGCACCAAGTAGATCGGTATGCGCAACCGAGGCCACCCCGGCGCCAGGGCGGCCGCGGCGAGGTAAAGTGGAAACAGAACCGGGCTCGGCACATCCGGCTGGAACTGAAACAACCACATGCCGAACACGCCGGTCATTAACGCAATAATCATGAGCCTTCCCTGGCACGCTGGATTATCGTGTCAAGCTTCGCGCCATCGCGCCGAAGTAGTCAATGGCATTCGGGCCATGTTTCAATGTCGCCGCGCCACGTGTTTCCCTGGCAACCGAGTCGGTCCTGTCGATGCCGAAGAAATTCATCAAACGGTTCATCCCAAGCCACACCGCCATCAAGAACCATCGTTTTCTCAAGGTGTTCGGGGATCTGCTGCACGATCCGAACCTGTGGCACCTGAACCGGCGCTCGGTGGCCGGCGCGTTTTTCTGGGGACTGTTCTGGGCGGCCATCCCGATTCCGCTGCAGATGGGTGCCGCAGCGGCCAGCGCGATATTCTGCCGCGTCAATCTCCCAATCGCCGTCGCGCTTGTCTGGTTGACCAACCCGCTCACCATGCCACCGGTGTTCTACTTCAACTATCTGGTCGGCACCTGGATATTGCGTAGACCGGTGGAAGTGACCCACTTCCAGCCGAGCCTGGCCTGGTTCGAATCCGTCGTCGGGCAGATCTGGGAACCGCTGATGATCGGCAGTGGCGTGGTCGGTCTGATTGCCGGGCTGCTGGGTTATGTGGGGATGCGCGCCTTTTGGCGTTGGCATGTACTCAGCCAGTTCAAACGCCGTCAGGCCTCGCGGGTGGACAAGACCCCGTCGACCAACTGAAGCACCCGGTCCATGCGCCCGGCCAGTTGCGGGTCGTGGGTGACGATCACGAACGCCGTGCCCTGCTCCTGGTTCAGCTCCAGCATCAACTGGTAGATCTTCTCGGCGGTATGCCCGTCGAGGTTGCCCGTGGGTTCGTCCGCCAGCACGCAGGCGGGGTTGTGCACGAGCGCGCGGGCAATCGCCGCCCGTTGCCGTTCGCCCCCGGACAACTCCCCGGGCTTGTGGCGCAACCGGTCGCCGAGCCCCACACGTTCCAGAATCGCCTGGGCCCGGGCGGTTGCCTGCGGGATCGGCTCACGGCGCACCAACAACGGCATCGCGACGTTTTCCAAGGCGGTGAATTCAGGCAACAGATGGTGGAACTGGTAAACAAAGCCCAAGGCCGTGTTCCGGGCGTGTCCACGCGCCGTCTCCGACAATGTGCTGAACGCGCGACCACCGAGCTCCACCGTGCCGCTGGTGGGCACGTCCAGTCCGCCCAGGCAATGCAACAAGGTGCTTTTGCCGGATCCGGATGCACCGATGATGCCGACACGTTCCTGCCGCGCAATCGCCAGACTCACGCCATTGAGCACCTTCACCGGCGCGGGGCCACTGGTAAAGGTCTTGTGCAGGTCGCTGCAACCGAGCACCACCTCATTCATAACGCAGCGCCTCCGCCGGTTGGACCTTGAAGGCCTGGCGGGCCGGATAGAGCGTCATGAGCAGGGTCAGCAGGAAGGATCCCGCCGTCACCAGCGCCACGTCACTCCACAGCAACTGGGACGGCAACTTGGCGATGTAATACACGCTGGGATCGATGAATTCCACGCCGAACAGCTGCTCCAGTGCCGCTACGATGTCCTCGAGCGTCAGCGACAAGGCAATGCCGAGCACGGTACCGATCACGGTACCCACGACGCCGATCACAGCCCCCTGGATCATGAAGATGTTGCGGATTTGCGCCGGGCTCGCGCCGAAGGTCTTCAGAATGGCGATATCGCTCTGCTTGTCCACCACCGCCATCACCAAGGTGGCAACAATGTTGAACGCGGCGATGACGATGATGAAAAACAACAGCACGGCCATCATGCGCTTTTCCGTATCCAGGGCACTGAAGAAATTCTTGTGGTAATCGGTCCAGTTCAACACACGGAATAGCCCGTCGAAGTCCCGCGCCAGTTCATGGGACACCTGTCGTGCCTTGAACAAATCCTTCAGCTTCAGCCGCACGCCGGAAACCCCGTCCCCCATGCGCAGCAGTTTGGCGGCATCGGCCATGTGCACCATGGCGACGCCGCGATCGTACTCACCCATCCCCACTTCGAATATCCCGCTGACCGTGAAGCGCTTCATGCGTGGCATACTGCCCATCGGCGTGACGATGGTTTGCGGCACCAGCAGCGTGACCTTGTCGCCGACCCGCACACCGAGCACATCCGCCAGTTCCTTGCCGAGGATGATGTGATACGCGCCCGGCGTCAGATCGGACAGCTTGCCCTTGACCATATGCTGTTCGACATCCACCACCGCCGACTCCAGCTGCGGATCGATGCCGCGCACCAGGGCGCCGCTGACATTGCTCACATGACTGAGCATCGCCTGCGCTTCGACGAACGGCGCCGCGCCGACCACCTCGGGATGCCGCTGCGCCTTCGTCAAGGCCGTCTGCCAGTCCTCGAGTTCACCGCCCAGCGCACGAATTTCGGCATGCGAGGCCATGCCGAGGATGCGCTCGCGGACTTCCTTGTGAAAACCGTTCATGACCGAGAGCACCGTGATCAGCACGATGACGCCCAGGGCAATCCCGATCATCGAGATCGCCGAAATGAAGGAGATGAAGTGATTGCGGCGCTTGGCGCGGGTATAGCGCAGGCCGATGAATAGCGAGAGGGGGTGGTACATGCCGGCATTAAATCACATAAATGGGGAAAAGGCCGTTGCAAACTATGCGCTTAACGCGATTTGCTATAGTAAAATCGAATCCCCAGGAAAACTGAGCTCGTGCCATGCGAAAAGGACTCTTATTTCTCGCTGCGGTTCTCGCCGCGCCCGTCGCAGGACCCGCCCAAGCGGATGTACTGCTGATCGATGCCATCGCCGAGGCGCCCGCGAACGCCCCAGGGGCGCTCCCGCGCCCGACGCGCGGCATGACGATGAATAAGGTCCGCGCCGAATTCGGCGAGCCGACCAAGGCAAACCCCTGGGTTGGCGACCCGCCCATCACCCGCTGGGACTATCCCAAGTATTCGGTATTCTTCGAACACCAATACGTGCTGGACACCGTGATCCACCGCGCGCCCTGATGCCCGATCCTTCCCGTCCCAGGCTTCCGGCTGAATGGGAGCCGCAGTCCGGCGTGCAGCTGACCTGGCCGCATGCCGACAGCGACTGGGCTGAACGGCTGACCGAGGTCGAGCCGGTGTTCGCCGACATCGGCGCGGCCATTACCCGCTACGAGACCTTGCTGGTGGTCTGCCAATCCGCGATCCACGCCGGGCATGTGCGCGCCCTGCTCCAGCAGGCCGGTGCCGAGCTGGCCCGGGTCTGCTTTTCCGTGGCACCCAGTGAGGACACCTGGGCGCGGGACCATGGCGCCATCACCGTGATGGTGGACGGTCAACCCAAGCTGCTCGATTTCCAGTTCAATGGCTGGGGCGGAAAATTCGCCGCGGTCGCCGACAACCGCATCACGCGCAACCTGCGCGCCGCCGGGGTGTTCGGTGACGCCGATTGTGTGCACGTGGAGCTGGTGCTGGAAGGCGGCGCCATCGAAACCGACGGTGCAGGCACGCTACTGGCGACCCGCCATTCGGTGATCACCACCACCCGCAACCCGGGACTCAGCGACGCCGCCGTGGAACAACGGCTGCGTGAGCAGCTCGGTATTGAACACTTCCACTGGCTCGATCACGGCGCCTTGTCCGGCGACGACACCGATGGCCATATCGATACCCTGGCACGCTTCGCCACACCGGACACCATCCTCTACACCACCAGCGAGCCGAACGACCCGGACTTTCCCGGGCTGGCCGCCATGGCCGAGGAATTGACCGCGCTGCGCACCACGGACGGCGAGGCCTACCGGTTGATACCGCTCCCGCCCCCCGGAGTACATCGGGACCGCGACGGGCGTCGCTTGCCGGCGACCTACGCCAACTTCCTGATCATCAATCAGGCGGTGCTCCTGCCGGTGTACGGCGTGCCCAACGATCAATTGGCCATCGGGGTGCTGGCAGACGTGTTTCCCGATCGTCACATCCTGCCCATCGACTGTCGCCCCATCATCGCGCAGAATGGCAGCCTTCACTGCCTGACCATGCAATTCCCGGCCGCGCTCCCGTTGCGGGGCGATCCGGGCCTTGAGACCGCCTGATCCGATGAGCGACCGTACCCTCACCGCCACCCTGGTCCAGCACGCCGACCAGGGGGGCGTCGATGCCAATCTGCAATACATCGAACAGCAGGTACGCGCCGCTGCCGCCAACGGTACGCGCCTTGTATTGCTGCAGGAACTCCACAACGGGGCCTATTTCTGCCAGACCGAGGACACCGAGGCGTTCGATCTGGCGGAGGCCATCCCCGGGCCGAGCACCGACCGCCTGGGCCGGCTGGCGGCGGAGACCGGCTGTGTAATCGTCGCGTCGCTGTTCGAACGACGCGCCGCCGGGCTCTACCACAACACCGCCGTGGTACTGGACGCCGACGGCCGCTTGGCCGGCAAATACCGCAAGATGCACATCCCGGACGACCCGGGATTCTATGAAAAATTCTACTTCACCCCCGGCGACCTCGGCTTCACCCCGGTCGACACCGCGGTCGGGCGACTTGGCGTGCTGGTCTGCTGGGATCAGTGGTACCCGGAAGCGGCACGGCTGATGGCCCTGGCTGGCGCCGAGCTGTTGCTGTACCCGACCGCCATCGGCTGGGACCCCCACGACGACGCGGCGGAAAAAGACCGCCAACTCGACGCCTGGACCACGGTGCAACGGGGCCACGCGGTAGCGAACGGCCTGCCGGTACTGGCGTGCAATCGCGTCGGGCACGAGGCGTCGCCGCGCCCGGGCGATGCCGGCATTGATTTCTGGGGCCACTCGTTCATCGCCGGCCCCCAAGGGGAGTTCCTGGCGCGCGCCGGCCACGAACCCGAACTGCTGAGCGCGGATATCGACCTGGCCCGCAGCGAATCGGTACGCCGGATCTGGCCCTTTCTGCGGGACCGCCGCATCGATGGCTACGCCGGGATAACCCGACGCTTTCTGGACGATTGAGCCCGCCGAACAGTTGACTGATGCAGTCGGGAACTGAATACTCCGGACCAGCGTATATAAGGAGTTCCTAATGACTCAGCCCGTCACCGACCCCAACACCGACCCGAAACTGGTCATGCGTTCCATCATCCAACGCATCGCCACAGGCCCGGACCTGTCCAAGGACATCTCCGAGTTGGAGGCCGAGCTGGGCATGCAGGCGATCCTGGACGACCGGATCGACCCGGTCCAGGCCGGCATCTTCTTCATCGCGCTGCGCATGAAGCGTGAAACGATGGACGAGAACAAGGGGGTGCTCAACGCCCTGCGCGCCGCCACCGACGCGGTCACCGCCGACGTCGACGAGCTGCTCGACATCGCCGATCCCTATGACGGCTACAACCGTACCCTGCCCACCTCGCCCTTCCTCGCACCGCTGCTGGCCGAATGCGGCATGCCGGTCATCACCCACGGACTGGACAAGGTCGGGCCGAAAAACGGCATCACCCATCGACACATCTGGCAAGCGCTGGGCGTACCGGTCGACCTTTCCAGCGCCGACGCCGCCAAGCGCCTGGCAGACCAAGGCATCGGTTGGAGCTATCTGGACCAAGCCAGCTTCTGCAAACCGCTGCACGACCTGTTGCCGCTGCGCGGCAAGATGATCAAACGCCAGGTGCTGACCACGGTGGAAGTCATGTGCAAGCCGGTATCCGGCAAGCTCAAAACCCACTTCATGACCGGCTACGTGCACAAGCCCTACCCGCCCATTTACGCCGAACTCGCCCGTCACGTGGGCTTCGATTCGGCGGTACTGGTGCGCGGCACCGAGGGTGGCGTCATTCCGTCCCTACGTCAGGAAGGCAAATATTTCGCCTACCACGACAAGGAGGCCGAAGTGGAGGTTGCCATCAATCCCAAGACACTGGGCATAGCGCAGGAACTGCGCTCGGTCGGCTTCCCGGACGATCTGCCCAAGACGGCGCAAGCCGACGAGATCGAAGCCGGTGTCGACCTCAAAGCCGCCGCCAAGGTGGCGGCCGACATGGGCATGGCGGCATTGCGAGGCGAGAAAGGTGCTCCCTACGACGCGCTGGTCTATAGCGGGGCCATCGCCTTGCATCACGTGGGCAAGGCCGCCTCGATGGAAGCCGCGGCGGACATCATCCGTGGGGTGCTCGACTCGGGCAAAGCCGCCGCGCGGGTAAAATAAGCATGTCGCTGGACGCACCCTGGGTGGCCGTTGCCGCCGAACACGAACTGGCCGTCGCCCAGATGAAAAAAATCCAGGTGGGCGACAAGCGGCTGTTGCTGGCCAATGCCGAAGGGCGCTTCTACGTAGTGGACGAGATGTGCAGCCACGAGGACTATTCCCTGTACCTCGGCTGTATCAAGGATCATCGTATCAAGTGCTCCTTGCACGGCAGTTTCTTCGACCTGAAGACCGGCGAGCCGACAGTGGAACCGGCCTGCGAGCCTATTCGGACCTACCCGGTTCGTGTGACGGACGGCCGGATTTGGGTCGATCCGACCTGAACGGGAAGCCTGCCGTGCCGCCATTTCGGATGCTCGTCACAGCTTCATAACGAGTTCCGCATATACTGTTTTGCTTCAAGTTGTTTGCAAAACAGCCGTTTTGTGTATAGTGAAACGGTTCCTGCTCAACAATAACCAAGGCAGCGACCGAAAAGAGTCGCGCCCGGCGGGAATAACAGTGTGCGGAGGTGGACATGAAACTGGCGTTCGTAGTGGTCGTTGCCCTCGGTTTGACCATGGCTTGGCAGGCGTCCGTGGTTGCCGAATATCAAGAACAAACAATCAATCCGATCCCCAAGGCGACAGCGGATAACAGCCCGGCGGTGCGCGTCTCCCGCAGCTGAACGCCCTGGCACCGGTTTGTTGTCGTTGGGGGGCGACTTCGTCGCGCCCGACTACAATTGATGCATGGCGCTTCGGTTCTTAGGCTCCGCGCCTGGGAGGCTTGCCGTGTTCACCCGTCAATTCCGGTCATTGCTCACCTGCCTGGCACTGCTAGCCGGCGGCGGCGCCCGTGCTCAGGCCACCTTCGATACCCCGCCGAACCCGGAACCCAAGGCGGTTTTCGAGTTCTATCTGGACGACCCCGCCAAGCTCAGTAGCGCACTGTACTGGGTACGCTCATACATCAACCCCATGATGGAAGCGCCCTACAACCTGGCGCCGGAGTTCATGGATACGGTGATCGTGATTCACGGCACCGAGCTTGTCGCGCTGGCGAAAAAGAACTATCCACGCTACAAGACCGAGGTGGAACGGCTGCGTTATTACAGCCAGCTTGGGGTAAAGGTTCGTGCCTGCTCTCTGGCCATGAAGGACTTCGGCTACAGCGCCGAGGACCTGTACGACTTTGTGCAATTGGCACCATCCGCCATGACCGACCTGGTCTACTGGCAACAGCAAGGCTACGGCCTGATCAAGCCGGAGATTACCGAGAAGAAATTCAGCGTCGACGAAATTCGCTGAGGAAGCTCTGAACAATCCAGCAATTTTGGCGGCACCTCCCGGTGCCGCCAAAATCGCTCACTCCAAGCGACGGCGCACCGCCGCGGCGCGTTGAGCGTCGCCGGTTGAGCCACACCGGCCGGTCAGAAATACCGATAGATGCCGATCTCGACATAATCGTCCCGGGCGATCGCCGCCAGGATGTCCTCGGCCGGCACATCGAACCAGGCGCGCGCCTGCACCTGCAGTTTCCAACGTTGGCCGAAGCGGCGCGATGCCTCGAGATTGAACGCCGAGGCACCATTGTCCCAATCCCGGATCACGCCGGCGAGCACGGTACTGCCGGCAACGTCGTTGGCGGTCCAACGGAGCCCCAAAAACACATCGCGGTTGAAGGCCGTGGTCGCGTCCTCGCCCCGACTGTCGTACATGTACTCGGCCAACACGCCCAAATCCGCATCGCTGTCGGCAATCCCCACCAGGGTGTACTCGAAGCCGCCGGTGGTCGCCCAGAAGGTTCTCCCCTGTCCGCTGCGGCGTATCGCCTCGAGCTTCCATAACCAATCGCCGCGGGTCAACTGGGCGTCCAGACTGGTTTGATCAATCAGCTCATAGACCGGAATCAGTACCGGCCTGCCAGCGCTGTCGAGACCGGGCTGGAGGGTCGGCTCCCGTCCGGTGCCATGGAAATGCGCGATGCCGATATCGAGGTCGCCGATATAGTGCGACCAACGCACAGCCCAATCCCATTGGCTTCGCCCATCGCGGTATTGGGCATTGTCGGTATCGACCACCAGGGGCGTGCGAAAACGCCCGGATCTGCCCGGGTAGGTCCTTTCCCGGAAACCGGGCATCGCAAACAGCGTCAGGGTGCCCCAGTCGCGCTCCAACGCGCCGCGCAACATCGGCTGCCCAAGCTTCTGTTCGCCGTCCGGGTTGGCGATCAAGTCCGTCTGGTTGATCACGTCGACCAGATGGTAGGCCTCCGTGACACCCCAAAAGACCTTGCCTATGCCTGCAGCGATCTCCCACCCGTCGCCGGCACGTAGCCAAAGCAATTCCCGCACATCGACATAACTGCGCTCATCGTCGTGCTGGTCCCAGCGGGCGTAGGGACGAAACACCAGGGTATCGTCGTCCCAGGTCCGATAAAACTCGGGCTCGGCGACCAGCGACAGGCCGCTACCCTGCTGACCGGGAAACCGGCCGGTTTGACTGAATCCCCGTGCCTCTGCGCCGAGATAACCGCGAAAATGCCAAGGCGTCGGCGCCGGCACAGACGCTCGGCTCGGCGCGGGCTGCACCGCTGATCGCGTGGCCGGAACCGCCGGCTCGGGCGTGGGCGCGGCCGGCCGCGCTTGCTCAGCGACGCCTGCGGGTGGTGCCGATTCGGCGGCCGCCAGGTCCGGTCGGGTAGGCATGCGGGGCGGTGACAGATCGAACACGATGCGCCCTGCCGCCCCCCCGCGCGGGCCCAACCGGTAGATCTTCAGGCTGCGCGACGCGTCGCTGCGCAACACCACCCGGGATCCCCCGCGACTGTCCTGGGCGATGCTGACACGCACGTCCGCCGCGCACTCGCCGCCCCAGGCAGGCCGAGGCACCAACGTGCGTGGCAAGCGGATACGGTGGACGGTATCTGCCGCCTGCCTGATCAGGCGTCCCTGGACACGATCGTCCACATCGACGACCAGGCGGACCACGCCATCCGACAACCCGATACAACGCAGGCCCAACACCTCGCCGGCAAACGCCTGGGGCGCAGCTATGTAACAGCCCCCAACCAGCAGGGCCGCTGCGACTCGGCGAGAAAGTGTCATCGGCTCCGCTTGAGGGCGTTCTTGGTGAAGTCGCCGTCGTCCAGCCCGACGCGGAACTTGTAGTCGCGCCAGCTCAACAAGGTGCTCTTGCCGGTTTGATGGTTGATCATGAACATCCTGTTCGCCCGCCAGTACTTGTCCAGATATTGCTTGTACTCACTATAGGTCAGCGTTTTGAGCAGAGCGTTTTTTCGGTCATAGAAATCGATCTTCATGGGCCGGTACTCGGCCTGGTCCAGCCAGACCACTTGGCGCGTGTAACCGGAGTTTTCGTCGACCGGGTCGCGTTCGATGACGAACATCGGCTGTCCTTCAAGAGTCTCATCCCGCAAGTAGCGGTATCCGTATTTCTCGATCTCCTGCGACGACAGGTCCTCGTAGGAAAACTCGCTGCCCATGAAGGGACCCGATTTGTTGCGCGATGCAATGCGCTTCACACGCTTGAGGGCCGGCAGATAGAGCCACTGGTCGTCAGCACCGACCTTGTGGGTAAAGGTCAGCAAGGCGGTGCCCGCTACGTCCCGCGGCTGATCGAAAACAATCAGCGTCTTGTCGCCGTCGCCCTCCACCTCCAGCACCTGGGTGCGCATCTCGCGCAGACTCTCGGTACCTTGCGCATTTTTCAACAACATGGACAGTTCCGCGGTGAAATCGTGAAAGCCGGTGTCCCGCTGGTCCGCTTCCGTGGCGATTTCCAACCCGCGATCCTCCGCGGGGCCGGCTGAAACGGGCGCGGTGAAGGCGAACAGACTAAGCGGGATCAACAACAGCGACTTTCGCATCTTTGCGGTCTCCAAATTTCATCAGTAGCGGGGGCAGGAACAGGAAGTCAGCTAACAATGCCAAACCAATGGTAATGGCCGTCAGCAAACCGGTACGGCCGTTCATCACGAAGTCCGACAAAGCCAGTACACCGAAGCCAAGCGCCAACACCAGGGTCGTGACCCAGAGCGCTGTGCCGACGGTACCGAAGGCATAGCGCACGGCCTGCTCGGCATCCAGCCCTTTCTCGCGACGGGCTCGTAGATACTTGCTGAGAAAATGTACCGTATCGTCCACCACGATACCGAGCACCATGCCGCTCACCACCGACAGGGCCAACCCGATCTGCCCATCGATGAGCGCCCACATCCCGTAGCCCATGGCAATGGGCAGCAGGTTCGGTATCAGGCTCAACAGCCCCAAACGCCAAGACCGTAGCGCAAGGATCAGCACCCCGGAAATCAACACCAAGGCAAGAAAGGAGCCTTCCAGCATGGACACGATATTGCGCTGGCCGATGTCCGCAAACATCATCGAAGGGCTGGCGCCGTGGGTTTGCATGTAGGGCGGCGCATTGGTAGCCAGCCATTGTTGGGCTTTCTTTTCCATGGCCAGCAACTCCGTGCTGGTCAGGTTCTCCAGCGTCACCGTCATGCGGGTCGCCGATTTGCGTACGTCGATCTGGTTGGTCAGATCCAAACCGAAAGGTAAGGAGAATTCGTAGAGCAGCAGGTACTGGGCGGACAGCTCCCGGTCGTCCGGCAGCTTGTACCACGCCGGATCGTCACCATGCAGGTTCTTGTTCAGACGCTTCATGATGTCGGTCAGGACGTTGACGTGCAGCACCTTGGGCTGTTGGCGATACCAGTTGGCGAACGCCTCCAGATGCTGCAGGTAGGCCGGGTCGCTGACCCCGCCTTCACCGGCCGCCGGCAACGAGTATTCGATCAGATAGATGCCGGTCAGGTTGTCGACGGCGTACTCGGTGGCCTGTCTGAAATCATTCTGTTCACCGAAATACTCCACGAACTCGTCGTTCAACTCGATACGCGGCAGTTGCGCGACCAACACCACACCCAGCGCGCCCATGCCCCAGAACAGCAGGTTACGGCGACGGACCACGAAGTCGGCCAGGCCCGGCATGAGTTTCCCGCCCCGCGCCGGATGTGCCGGGCGCCGGGTGGGCAAAACCATCATCATGGCCGGCAGCAAGGTCACCGACAGCAAGAAGGCGATGGTGACACCCATGGCGGTCATGTTGCCCAGGTCGCGGAACGGCGGTGCGTCGCTGAAATTCAGACTCAGAAAACCGATCACCGTGGTCAAGGTGGTCAGGAAAACCGGCGTCAGGTTGATACGCAGACTTTCGCGCATCGCCGCCCGTTTGTCCCCGCTCTCGTGATAGCCGAGTAGAAAGGTCGCCAGGATATGCACGCAGTCCGCCACCGCCAGGGTCATGACCACCACTGGGACACTGGTGGTCGGCGGCGACAAGGTGATGCCCAGCCAACCGGAAATGCCCATGGTCGCCAGCACCATCAAAACAATCACGGCAAGTGTCACCACCGTGCCAGCCAACGACCGCAACATGATGCCCAAGGTCACCAGCACCACCAGAAACATCACCGGGTACAGGGTCATCATGTCCTTCTGGCTCGCCTCCGGGAAAGCGTTGTTCATGATGACCATACCGGTCAGACGCACCTCGAGATTCGGATCCTTGGCGACCAGTCGGTCGGCCAGTTCCCGTGCAAATGCCGTGACCTCCGGCACTTCGCCCAGGGTCTTGCCCGGCAGTTGGATGGTGACATTGACGCCAGTGTGCTTGCCGTCGGGTGACACCAGGCGATTGGCCAACAACGGCTCGTGCGTGGCGATCTCCCGGATGCGCGCGAGGTCCTCATCACTCAGGTCTTGCGGGTCTTCCACCAGGTCGGCCACCCGCAGGTCGTCTCCCTCCGCCTCGGTGTGCTGGTAATTGG
>JASBTJ010000085.1 GCA_030148485.1 Gammaproteobacteria bacterium
AAAGCTCTTTGCGGGTCTTGCGCTTCTTTGCCGCGTAGCTCAGTGAGGCGAAACTTTGTTGCTTCATCCGGTCGATCTTTCTGTGGCACACGAGTGAATTGATTTTGCCTTATTTGAGGGATTCAATCAGAGCTTCCTTAGGGAAGCTCTGAATAATTCAGAGCTTCCGCGGCACAGGGAGGTGCCGCCAAAATCGGTCACGGCAAGTAACTGATTTTGCAGCAAGCGGCAAACCGCGTTTGCCGCGCAGCGTGCGCTGAGAAGTCCAGGATGGACTTGTTCACCGCTTCCCTACTAGGTTTAGTACAGTTCGCGCGGAAAGACCGAGCCCTGCTCTCCGCCGCGACCGAGCGATCTTCGCCCCTGGTACCAAAAGACCTTGCCTGGCTCGGGAAGTTCGCCCCGTGTATCAGGGCGGCACGCTACAACAGCGTGCGTTCGATGAACCAATAGCCTCCGACTGCGGCCACCACCGCCGAGCCGGGCAATACGATGCGCCGGCGATACCAAGCCTTGTTCCGGAACCACAACCCCACCAACAGGAAGCATCCCAGTATCACCGCCAGTTGTCCCAGTTCGATGCCAAGGTTGAAGGCCAGCAGCCCGGCGACAAAATGGCTGCGATCCAGCCCGACTTCCTCCAACACACCGGCAAAACCCAGGCCGTGCAGCAACCCGAAACCGAAGATCACCATCGGTCGCCAAACATGCAGCCGTCGCGCGGCCAGATTCTCCACACCGACATAGATGATCGACAAGGCGATCAAGGGCTCCACCACAGCCGGCGATATGCTCACCAATCCCAGCACACCCAATGCCAGGGTCACGCTGTGTGCCAGGGTGAAGCTGGTCACCTGCCACAACAGCGGACGCCAGTGCACACTGAACAGGAACAGTCCAACCACGAACAGGATGTGATCCAAGCCCTTGGGGACAATGTGCTCGAACCCGATCCGCATATAGTCCAGGATCAACTCGTCCAGGGGCTGGACCGCCATGCCTTCCCGCAGAACGGCCTGACTGGCCTGCCCCGGTGCCAGATAGGCGCGATAAAGATCCTCGTCCGCCGGGCCGGTCACGCGCACGATGCTGGCACCCAAGCGCGGCGCCCACTGCCACACCAGCG
This sequence comes from Gammaproteobacteria bacterium, assembly GCA_030148485.1. Classification (GTDB taxonomy): domain Bacteria; phylum Pseudomonadota; class Gammaproteobacteria; order Chromatiales; family Chromatiaceae; genus JANTHH01. Next base: position 1,127 of record JASBTJ010000085.1, read on the forward strand.
CCCGGGTGTTCGGCGGCAACTGCCCCGCCAGGGTCACCACGCTGTCACGCGCCAGATCCGGGTCGCCAACCGGCGGTACGTGCAGGTCCACCCAGCCCGGCCGCAGCCGCACCTGCTGCCCGGTACGCAGTTCGATGTCGGCCAGAAAACGCGCTTGCACGCCATCAAACGCGCCGCGCAGTCGGGTCGGGGGCAGAGCACGCAAGGCATCGTACCGGTCGGCATTCACCGATTCGGCGGTGTCACCGTGCTCCGGACCGATGTCTGCGATAATGGCCTCCAAATTCAGTCGGATTGCCAGCTGATAGCGCCCGTCGCTGGAGACATGCAGATCGACGATGGCCGGTCGCACCTCGTGTGCCCAGGCCGTTGCCGTGCCGAACTGACAGACCAGGGCGAACAGCCACCAACCGAATGCCCTGCGTCGCGTCGCGTTGGTCGCGCTGACTTTCATCCACCTCACCCTGGGTTGAACCCGTGTTTATGACCTACAACCGCGCCCCGCTCCATGTCCCGGCCCTGCTGGTGGTCCTGTTCAGCCTGCCGGTCAGCGCGCACGAATTCTGGCTTGCGCCGTTGGACTACGGCATCCGTGTCGACCAGCCGCTGCAGTCGGACATGCGCATCGGCCAGCACTTCAAGGGGGACACCTTTCCGTACCGCCCCAGCCAGGTCGATACGCTGCGAGTACAACGCGCGGACACCGTCACCGATGTGCCCGCCAAGCTCGGGGATCTGCCGGCCATCCGCGTCGCTCCGCTGGGCGACGGGCTGCATATGCTAACCCTGTCCTCCACGCTGTTCACCGTGACCTATCATGAAGCGGATAAATTTCCCGCCTTTCTGCGCAAGGAAGGGCTGGACTGGGCACTGCAAGCCCACCAGGAACGTGGACTGCCGACCACCGGCATCGTCGAAGCCTACCGACGTCATGCCAAGTCGCTGGTAAAGGTCGGCAGCGGCCAGGGCGACGACCGCCGCACCGGGCTGGCGTTTGAATGGGTCCTGCTGACCAACCCGTATACCAATAGCGCCGCACCGGTCGCGCAACTCTGGTGGCGTGACGCGGTGGCCGCCAATGTGCAATGTCGCGTGTTCGTGCGCGTGGGTGGGCGCATAACGGAACAGGTGCTGCACACCGATGCGACAGGCAAGGTCACCCTGCCCCGCACCCCGGGCGCGACCTATCTGCTGAACGCCGTGCGCATCATGGTCCCGGATCGGCCGACCGTGGCGGAAACCCAGGCAGTATGGGAAACCCGCTGGGCCTCCTTGACCTTCGCTACACCGGACGGCTGATCTCGCGCCCGGTGCGCGGCAGCATGATCAATCGGCGCCGCGCTTCTCCGCGCGTAGCCGATCCCGGTATTGGGCTCGCGCCAATGCCTGCATGTCGGCGACCGTGTCTTTTTCGTCCATGATCTCCCGGCCCAGCAGGGTTTCTATGGCGTCTTCCAAGGTGACGATACCGGCTGTCTGGCCGAACTCGTCCTCCACCAGATACAGATGTGCGCGGTGTTTGATGAAGAAATCGAGCAGCGTCTGCACCGGCAGCTTTTCCGATACCCGGTGGATGTCCTTGGCAAACACCTTTACCGGCTCATCGCCGCGGCCCTGACGCTCCGCTTCGAACAGATCAATGCGCAGCACCTGACCGGTGACATTGTCCGCATCGCCGGCGTACACCGGCATGCGGGCGAACTGGCGGGTCTTCGGGTCGTCCAATGCCGCGCTGGCGGTGGCGGCCTCGTCCAGCATGTGCACCACGCTACGGGGCGTGAGGATCTGCTCGGTGGTCACGTCGCGCAGGCTCAGGGCATTGGCCAGGTATTCGTTTTCGTGCGCGATCAGGGTGCCGTCGCGGTGACCCAGGGATGCCAGGGCGATGATCTCCTCGCGGGTGATTTCGCTGCCTTCCGAATGACTGAACAAGCGGGTCAAACGGGTGGATATCCACACCAAGGGGTACACCAGCTTCACCAGCCACGAAATCACATAGCCGGCCGGTATCGCCAGCGCCCGCCAGAAGGTGGCACCCAGCGTCTTGGGGATGATTTCGGAAAAGTACAGGATCGCCAAGGTCAACAAGACGGCGATCACCGTCTCCCATTCCTGCCCGAACACCTGCAATGCCTGGGAACCGACACCTGCCGCGCCCATGGTGTGGGCAAAGGTGTTCAGGATCAGGATGCTGGACAAGGATTCGTCGAGCCGCTCCTTCACCCGGGCGACCACGCGCCCTTTGCGGGGACGATCAGACTGCAATTTTTCCAGATAACTGGGCGTAATGGACAGCAGCACCGCTTCGAGTACGGAACACAGAAAAGACACACCGATGGCGATAGTCAGATAGATGATCAGCAGGGTCATCGAAGACTCGTAGCGGTTGAATGGATCGCGGGAAATCTATCACGCGCCGAGGATCGGCGTCATTTGCAAGCCGGCCGTACGGTAATCGGCACCTGGACGCATAGACCAACGGTCACTGCTGTGCCAGCCAGATCATCAGTGGCAAGGTCACCACCGACACGATCACCTGCACGGTGATCAGATTCGCCATCAAGGGCGCGTCACCGCCCATTTGACGAGCCAGCACGTAAGATGAGGATGCGGTGGGCACGGCGCCGGCCAGCACCGCCACCGTTAGCGGCAAGCCGCGCACACCGAACAGCCACGCGCCGGCGAACATCAGCAGCGGCATGCCGATCAATCGGACCACGGTGCCGAACGCCACCAGGCCCCGATGCTCCGCCACCTTGCCGAATTCGAGCCCAGCGCCGACCACCAACAGGCCCACGCCCAGCGCGCCACTGCCGAGCATGTCGAACACCGGGTACACGGGGTCAGGCAAACCGATCCCGGACACATTCAACGCGCCGCCGACCAGACAAGCCAGGACGAACGGGTTGCGCAGCACCTTGCCGGGCACGGAACGCAAATCACCGCGGCCGTCGGCAAAACTGCTCACCACCAGGATATTGATCACCAGCAACGGCGGGATGATCACTGCCATGACAATGGCCATGTACGCCGTGGCCTCGTCGCCCAACATGAAGCCGACAATGGACAAGGCGACAAACCCGTGCCAACGCGTGGCACCTTGAAACAAGCTGGTGAACGCCGCCGGTGTCACACCAAAGCGCCGCGTCATCAACGGATAGGCCAGCAACATCAATCCGGTCATGGCAAACACGGCGAACAGCACCGTGCCGGCAAAGGCCAGCACCTCGGTCGAACCGATCTGCACGCCGGCCAGCGTCTTGACCAGCAGCGCCGGAAACAGGATCAGAAAACACAGCTGCGCGACACCGGACCAATGGGCGTCACCGATCAACGACGAACGTTTGAGCAACCAACCCAACGCAATGACCAACACAACGGGAATGAGCGTGTAAACAATAGCCAGCATGAATAAACCTAGTCAGCCACGGCCGCTGATACTGCCCGACGCGGCTACAGCCTAACCCAAAGCGATAGGACCGGGGCCGGGCAAGCCCCAGTCGAAACACGAGCATGGGCTCGGCGAGCACCGGACTCGTCCGGCGCGGCGGATGCCGCCGCAAGGCGTCATGCCCACGACCGATTGAGCAGTTGATTTCGCGGTGCGGTTACGGCGCAACCGACGGGGCGGCGGGCGGCTGCACCCCAGGTTGTCGCGGCATCAGCGGGTTACAGTCCTTGATCTTCACCTGGCCCTGCAGCATGTTGCCGCGCGAATACTCGGAGAAGATGCAGGTGTTGCTGGCAGGATCGTAGTTTTCCACCCACAGGTTGTCATCCTTCCAGGTGGCCGCGATGTGGCGCTGCCCCGCCGGCACGCTGATCGACATCACCCCGCCGAAGCGCTTCACAAAGATCTGCTGAAAGTGGAAGTAGTACGCGCCCCAACCCACCAGCAGGATGACGGCCGAAGAGGCCAGCGCCAGGCGCACGTTGTTGAGCTTGCCGGCGAATACGGTCATGGCGCCAACCACGAGGGCGATGACAACGCCCCAGTAGAGATAGGTGATCATAGGTTTGGTCCTGTTGCTGAGACGGGGGACGGGGAATGCCGGTGAATTCACCGGCAGCGGCGCCAATAGTCTCCACTTGCCCCGCCTATCGTGATTCGGTCGATGCACCGATCCCGATACGCAGCTGGCCAAGCGTCAGCTCCGGACGATACCACTGGCCATCGCGACCCGGCGCCTGGATCCCCCCTGGCACAAGACTTGCCCTCAGTCTCTGCTAGAGTCGCATCATATGAACCCCGCAGAGTATCGGCCACCGCATGAAAGCTGAAATCAACGACGTAACCGAACGCATCATCGAACGTTCCCGGCCGACGCGAGAGCGCTACCTGACGCGCATCGCCGAAGCCCATACCGCCCACCAAGTGAACCGTTCAGCACTCGGTTGCAGCAACCTCGCCCACGTCATGGCGGCCGAATCCGCCGCCGACAAGGCCGCGTTATCGGCCATGCAATCGCCCAATATCGCCATCGTCACGGCCTACAACGACATGCTGTCGGCGCACCAGCCTTTCGCCGACTACCCGCCCCTGATCAAGGATGCCCTGCACCAGGTCGGTGCCACCGGTCAGGTCGCCGGCGGCGTGCCGGCCATGTGCGACGGCGTCACCCAGTCGCAACCGGGGATGGAACTCAGCCTGTTCAGCCGCGACGTCATCGCCATGTCCACCGCCGTGGCGCTGTCGCACAACGTCTACGAAGGTGCACTGTACCTGGGTGTGTGCGACAAGATCGTGCCCGGGCTGATGATCGGGGCGCTGACCTTCGGCCACCTGCCGGCGGTGTTCGTGTCCGCCGGACCCATGCGCTCAGGCATCAGCAACGACCAGAAGGCCACCGTGCGGAAGGAATTCGCGCTCGGCAAAATCGGTCGGGAAGAGCTGCTGAAGAGTGAATCCGCCTGCTACCACAGCAGCGGCACCTGCACCTTCTACGGCACCGCCAATTCCAATCAGATGATGGTCGAGGTGATGGGCTTGATGGTGCCCGGCGGCACCTTCGTCAACCCCGGTACGCCACTGCGCGCGGCGCTGACCGTCACCGGCGCCCAGCAGGTAACCCGACTCACCCAACTGGGCGACCATTACCTGCCGGTGGGTCGGATGCTGGACGAGCGCAGCTTCGTCAACGCCATCGTCGGCCTAATGGCCACCGGCGGTTCCACCAACCACACCATGCACCTGATCGCCATGGCCAGCGCCGCCGGCATCGCCCTGCGCTGGGACGACTTCGACGCGCTCTCGTCGGCCACCCCACTGATCGCGCGCATCTACCCGAATGGCAAGGCCGACGTGAACCAATTCCACGATGCCGGCGGCATGGGCTATGTGATCGCCCGCCTGCTGGACGCCGGGCTGCTGCACGGCGACGTCAGCACGATCATGGGCGAAGGCCTTGCCGCCTATGCCACCGAGGCCTACCTCGACCACGGTGCCCTGGCCTGGAAACCGGCGCCGGCCGTGGCGGGCGACAGCGAGGTGCTATCCACCGTGGAGACCCCCTTCGACCACCACGGCGGGGTGTCCATGCTGCACGACAACCTGGGGCGGGCGGTGATCAAGACATCGGCACTCAAACCCGAGCAGCACCGCATCGAGGCACCGGCCATCGTGTTCAACTCCCAACAGGCCCTGCAAGATGCCTTCAAGGCCGGTGAGCTGGACAAGGACTTTGTCGCCGTGGTCCGCTTCCAGGGCCCCAAGGCCAACGGCATGCCCGAACTGCATGGCCTGATGCCGCCGCTGGGTGCCCTGCAGGACCGTGGCTTCCATGTCGCCGTCGTCACCGACGGTCGCATGTCCGGCGCCTCGGGCAAGGTGCCGTCGGCCATCCACGTCACCCCCGAGGCCCACGACGCCGGCATGCTCGCCCGGGTGCACGACGGCGACATCATCGTGCTGGACGTGGACCGGAAGCTGCTGGAAGTGAAGGTGCCGGACGCCGAACTGGCCAAACGCGAGTTCGTCGAACCGGATTTGTCGCATAATCGATTCGGCGTCGGCCGCGAACTGTTCGCCAAGATGCGCCACAGCGTCGGCAGCGCCGAGCAGGGCGCCACCATCTTCGATCCCGTCGGTGAAGAACGCGCATGAACGCCATCGACTACCTGAAACTGTCGCCCATCGTCCCGGTCGTGGTACTGGACGATCCCGAGCACGCCCTGCCCCTGGCCGACGCCCTGCTGGCCGGCGGCATCGACATCATGGAGATCACCCTGCGCAGCGACGCGGCGCTGATGAGCATCGAACGTATCGCCAAGGACCTACCTGACATGCATGTCGGCGCCGGCACCGTGTTGGACGCTCAGCAGATGAGCCGGGTACGCGATGCCGGCGGGCGCTTCAGCTTCAGCCCGGGCATCAGCGACGAGCTGCTGGACTGCGCCAAGCAGCAAGCCATCCCCTTCATCCCGGGCGTCGCCACGGCCAGCGAGGTCATGCTGGCCATGCGCCACGGCATCGCCGGCTGCAAACTGTTCCCCGCCGCCGCCGTGGGCGGCATTGAGTTGCTGAAGGGCTTTGCCGGCCCGTTCGGGGCGATGAAGTTCTGCCCCACCGGCGGGATCAGCCAGGCCAATATGAACGACTACCTGGCACTGCCGAACGTGGTCTGTGTGGGCGGCAGTTGGATCGTGCCCAAGCAGCGCGTGGCGGAATCGGACTTTGGGGCCATCACCGGGTTGTGCAAGGAAGCACTGGGGGCGGTTCGATGATGGGCGTATCCATCCCACCTGTGCCGACTGACGTCCGTGATACTCCCCTTTTCTTGCTACCTGCCTAAGAGGCGCGCAAGCATTTCGCCTCTGGGCGGTGGAGTGCGCGCTTTTTCCGCCGCGGCGTGTGTGGCGAGATCACCCGAGCCCAGAACAGTGGCCGCTGCATTGGCTCGTACCTTCATGATCCGCGGGGTACTTCTACGGACAACGTACCCGCCTCACCACCCCGCCCTCACCAAGCGAATCTCATGATCCGCCACCAGCGGCGGCAGGGCGTCGCGCAGGGTCTGCCAGTCTGCTTCTGACCCGAAGTCCTCCAGCACCCCTTCGATCAGAGCGTATTTTTGGCGGGCGACGAGTCGTTCCGGGTAGACGGCCTGGTTGGCGTCGATCAGTTGGATGAGTTGTTCGCTGGTTTCGGCCAGGGTCTGGTTGCGGCGGGTGGCGATGGCGTCCAGGTCCAGGCCCTGCTGGGACAGATTGAGTACCGCTTGCAGCGCCGGTGTCAGCGCAGCGCCGGGTTGGCCATTCGCCACGCAGTATTCGGCGATGGCATTGAGGAAGTCGTTGCCGTACTTCTCCAGCTTGGCCTGCCCCACCCCGCTGATGGCCAGCAGGTCCTGCTCGGTCTGGGGCTTTTCCCGGGCCATCTGCACCAGGGTGGCGTCGCCGAACACGATGTAGGGCGGCTTGCCCTCGGCGTCGGCCAGGGATTTGCGCAGCGCCCGCAGTTCATCGAACAACGGCTCATCACCGGCGGCCAGTTCGGCGGCGGCCTTGGGTCGCTTGGTCTTTTTGAGTGTTTCCTTGATACGCGGCTTGGCCAGGGTCAGGTTGGTTTCACCCCTGAGCAACGGCCGTGCCGCCGGGGTGAGCTTGAGCACCGAATAGTTGGCGATGTCCTGCAGCAGGTAACCGTGATGGATGAGTTGGCGGATGATGGAGGTCCATGCCTGCTCGCTCTTGTCGCGGCCGATGCCATAGGTGGACAGTCCGGTGTGACCCAGGGTGCGGATGCGATCGGTGTCCGCGCCGCGCAGCACGTCGATGACATGCTTGATGCCGAAGCGCTGGTCGACGCGGTAGACACAGGACAAGGCCTTTTGCGCGTCCACGGTGGCGTCGAAGGTCTCGGGCGGGTTCAGGCAGATGTCGCAGTTGTTGCAGTGATAGTGGGCGGCGGACTCGGGGCCGGCGTCTGATTCCTCACCCCCAGCCGGCTGCGCCCCCCTCGCTGCGCTCTCCCCAGGGGGAGAGGGGGGCGTTACCCGTGGGGTTTCGGGGGGCTTTTCCTGTTCCCCTCTCCCGCCGGGAGAGGGGTTAGGGGTGAGGGTGTCCGAGGGGCCCCCGTTGCCGACCGAGGGGGGCAAGGAATCACCGAAGTAGTTGAGCAGCACCTGCCTGCGACAGGTCACCGCCTCGGCCAGGGCGACCATGGCGTTGAGCTTGTGGATCTCGATGCGCTGCTGATCGGGATTGCCGTTGTTGTCGATCAGTCGTCTGGCCATCGCCACATCCTGGGCGCCGTACAATAGCAATGCCTCGGACGGCAGCCCGTCACGCCCGGCCCGGCCGGTTTCCTGGTAATAGCCTTCGATGTGCTTGGGCAGATCGTAGTGCACCACGAAGCGTACATTGGGTTTGTCGATGCCCATGCCGAACGCCACGGTGGCCACCACCACGTTCACTTCATCCTTGAGAAAGGCCTCTTGCACCCGTTCACGCTGTTCGGCGGGAAAACCGGCGTGATAGGCGGCAGCCTTGATACCTTGCATCTCCAGCTTGCCGGCCACTTCCTCCACCTTCTTGCGCGACAGGGCGTAGACGATCCCAGATTCGTCCCGACGCTTTTGCAGGAAGGCCATCAGCTGGTCGAAGGGCTTGTGCTTTTCCAACACCGTGTAGCGGATATTGGGGCGATCAAAGCCGGTGACGTGGCGCTTGGCGTGGCCCAGGCCGAGCACCCGGGCGATGTCGTCGCGGGTGGTGGGATCCGCGGTGGCGGTCAACGCCACCAGCGGCACCTGGGGGAAGCGCTCACGCAGGCTGTCCAGGCGGGCGTATTCGGGGCGGAAATCATGGCCCCATTGGGACACGCAATGGGCCTCGTCGATGGCGAACAGCGCGATGTCGATGTCCACCAGCCGGTCGAGGAAACCGCCTGAGATCAATCGCTCCGGACTGATATACAAAAGATCCAAGTCGTGATTGTGCAGCCTGGCCAGCACCTGACGCGCCGCCTCCGACCCCTGACTGGAATTGTAGTAAGCCGCGGATACGCCGTTGGCGGTGAGTGCATCCACCTGATCCTTCATCAGCGAAATCAGCGGTGAAACCACGATACCGACGCCGGACCGGTGCAGCGCAGGGAGCTGGTAACACAAGGACTTTCCGCCACCGGTAGGCATCAGCACGAAGGCATCGTCTCCGGCGATCAGGTCTTCGATGATCGCCTGCTGTTGCGGGCGAAAGCTGTCGTAGCCATAGACCCGCTGCAGGGTCTCGTGGATGGTGCTGGCGGATGTGTATGCGGTATCGATCATGGCGGCAATTTTACCGGCTTGGCGGCCCGGCGGTATCGGCAATCGCGAACACCCGATGTACGCCGACTTCCCGAGCCCGCGGGCCTTGGCATCTCAACCCCTCCCGCCGCGGGCCAACATGCTGTAAAACAAGCCCCGCCGTGGTCGTACAATTGTCACATCGCACATCGATCACGACCACGTCGGTCACAACAACGCAGGAACCCTGTCCATGTCCGTCACCCCGCAGTACGACCTGATGATCATTGGCGCCGGCGTATCCGGCACGGCGCTGATGTACCTCACCGCCCGCTATACGGACATCGGGCGCATCGGCGTGATCGAAAAGTACGCCGCGCCGGCGCGGGTCAACTCGCTGTCCAGCAACAACAGTCAGACGCTGCACTGCGGCGATATCGAAACCAATTACACCCTGGAGAAGGCATTGGCCGTGCAACGTGCCGCACGCATGTTGGCCAACTATTGTCTGAGCCAGCCGGACAAGGATCACTTGATCTTCAAGTATCCGAAGATGGTACTGGGCGTCGGCGAGCACGAATGCGCGCTGCTGCGCGACCGGTTCAAGGTCTTTGGCCCCCATTACCCGCATTTGCAACTGCTGGACAAAAAGGCGATTGCCGCCGTCGAACCGGCGGTAGCGACCGGCATGGACGGCCACCTGCGCGACGAGGAGATCGTCGCGCTCGGCTCCACCGACGAATACACCGCGGTCAATTTCGAGACCTTGTCGCGTTCCTTCGTGCGTCAGGCGCAGGCGGTCGACGGCAAACAGGTGGACATCCAATACAACGAGACGGTGTTGCACATCCACAAGGCGGACGACCACTTTGTCGTTGAAACGGACCATACCTGTTATCGCACCCGCGCCCTGGTGGTGTGCGCCGGAGGGCATAGCCTGAAGCTGGCCCACTACCTGGGCCTGGGCACGCACTTCTCCTGTTTGCCGGTGGCCGGCAGCTACTACTTCACGCCGCAGTTGCTCAATGGCAAGGTCTACACGGTACAAAACGACAAGCTGCCGTTTGCCGCCATTCATGGCGACCCGGACGTGATGATTCCCGGGAAGACCCGCTTCGGACCGACGGCGCTGATCCTGCCGATTCTGGAACGCTACAATTACCGCACCCTGCCGGACTTCCTGCGCGTTCTGCGCTTCGATCGCAATGTCGCCAAGGTGCTGTGGGACCTGTTCAAGGTATCCGACATCCGTAACTACATGCTCAAGAACATGGTGTTCGAGATCCCCTTCATCCGCCGACTGGTGTTTTTGCGCGACGCACGCAAGATCATCCCGTCGCTGAAGCTGAAGCAGCTGAGCTTTGCCACCCGCTTCGGCGGCATCCGCCCGCAGTTGATCGACAAGACCCAACAAAAACTATTGATGGGCGAGGCCAAGATCAACCCGGGCGACGGCGCCATCTTCAACATGACGCCCTCCCCTGGCGGCACCTCGTGCATCGACAACGCCGAAAAGGACATGCGTACCGTCGCCGCGCACCTGGGCGCTGCCATCGACGAGGCCGCGTTCCAGGCGGAACTGGTCGAACCGGTTCCTCCGACGGCCTAGGGAAGCTCTGCGAAATTCAGAGGTTCCGCGGCACAGAGAGGTGCCGCCAAAACCGGTCACGGCAAGTGGCCGATTTTGCAGCAAGCGGCAAACCCCGTTTGCAGCGCAGCGTGCGCTGGGAAGTCCAGGATGGACTTATTCAGCGCTTCCCTGGGAAATGTCCTGCTCGCAGCGCACGTACACTTCAGTCAACCAGCTGCCGGTGTGTTTCTCGATGGCCAGCTCGAAGCCCTGCGCCAGCAGGTGGGCGCGGATCTGTGCCGGGTCGTGCAGATAGGGCCGATAGCAACAGTGCAAGAGATCGAGCAGCTTGCTCATGATGCGGATCCCCACACGCAGCACCCTGCGATCCCGCGGGTAGGTCAGCGCGCAGACCCGGCCGGTGCGTGACAAGGTCGCGTCCATCAAGGCCTGCCAATCGGGATAACAGCACACCACCTTGTCCAGGATGGTGATGTCGGCCGTCGCTATCTGATCCACCAACTGCACGAAGTCGCCCTGGCGGTAGTCGACCCGTGGCGCCAGACCACCTTGATCCGCCTGACGACGGGCAATGTCCAGCATGCGCTGGGACAAATCGACACCGACTGCCGACGCCGCTCCTTCGAACAGCAGCCGCTGGTGAAGTGCGCCGGTGCCGCTGCCGACCTCCAGCAGGGTGGCGTCGGCGATTCCCTGGGCACGGATCGCGTCCAGCAGCTGACGCTGGTTTTTTTCAAAGCCGAACAACCGATGCCGGACGCGGTGGAGACCCGCCATCCAGGAAAACAACTTGCCGGTATCGGCATTGGACTGAGCACAGCAACTGGCGGGCACGATATGCCTCCCCGGGGCCGATGCACCGTTTCCAGGATACCGCCGAATCGGGTTCCTTGTCTGCCGGCCGTGTAACGGAACTGTCACCAACGATCAGTAGCTTCTAATAAGCCGATAAACACGGCTTTACCAAAGGCCCCGTCCGATGACTTTGAAAGCGCGTATTTCCCTGATCGCCATTCTCACCACCCTCATCGTCGCCGCCGTGCTCGGCACGGTCGCCCAGACCATTGAGTCACTGACCGAACGGCAAGTGGCCGATGCGGTGCTGGATGGCAATCGCCTGCTCTGGAACGAAAGGGTAAAGGCGCAGCTTGAACTCACGCGCACTGCGATATCGGCATTCGACGACGAATTCGAGCTACGTGCCGCGATCAAACGCAACGACGCGTCTGAGATCGCCCACTATGCCGATCGCTACGTCCAGTTGACCGGTGATCAAGGGCAATACGATCTGTTGCAGGTCTTCGGCGTAGCCGGTGAGCGGCTTTACAGCTCGGCGCCTGAACTTAGGATTCCCGCCATCGGGCAACTGCTGGATCGAGTCAAAAAAGACCGGCAGATCGTCGACGGCATACTGGGCAGCAACGACGGTCACCCGTTGCTGGTGGTGGCGTTTCCCGTCGAGTCGCGGAACAAACTCAAGGGCATGGCGGTCTACGCCCGGCGTCTGGAGAAGCTGATCCCACACATGGCTACGCTCACCGAAGCCGGCGTGGGCCTGTACGCCACGCGCCTGATCGCCAGCACCGATTTTCCCACCTTGGACGACCTGAAGGCCCGGGTGTCGGACCTGTCGGGTGCGACGGTATGGACCGACGCCGCCGCCGACCGACGCTATGTGGTCAGCGCCGAGCCCATGCTGGATGCCAGTGGCAAGACCTTGGCCTACCTGCTGGTGGCCCGTGACGATACCGACGCCCTGACCGGCATGCGACAGGCTCACGTCATCGGCAACACGGTCGCGGCGCTGACCACGCTCGCCGGCATCGCGGTATTGGTTTGGATGCTTACCCGTTATCTGGCGCCGCTGCGGGACACCGCCGCGCGACTGTCCCAGGTCGCCGGCGGCGACTTGACCGGCCAGGCGCCGGAGGACGGCGTCGCCGAGGTACAGGCGCTGCAGAAAGGCATGAATCACATGGCCGGCGGATTGCGCGGGATGGTATCGGACATCGCCATCGCGTCGGACGAGATCCGTCAGGCATCCGGCAGCATTCGCCACTGCGTGTCCGAAGCCAACGCCAACGTCGCCGACCAGAACTCCCGCAGCGAACGCATCAGCCTGTCGCTGTCCGACATGGCGCATTCCGTCCAATCGGCGGCCGAGGTGACGGAACAGGCGGCAAAAACCGCGCTGGACATGGGCGCCGCAGCCAGTGAGGGTCACACCTTGCTGAAACAGAACGTGACGTCGGCGCGGGAACTGAGCGACGAAATCGGCCAAGTGAGCGATACCATCGAATCGCTGAACGATCAGGCGGAACAGGTGACGCGGATCATCGAGGTCATCAAGGGCATCGCCGAGCAGACCAACCTGCTGGCGCTGAACGCCGCCATCGAAGCGGCCCGGGCCGGCGAACAGGGTCGCGGCTTTTCGGTAGTGGCCGACGAGGTCCGTGCGCTGGCAAGCCGCACCCAGCAATCCACCGCCGAGATCGAACAGATCATCGACGACCTGCTGAACGGCACCACGGATTCGGTAGATCGCATGTCCGCGGTCAGGGAACACGTCGGAGAAAACATGACCAAGGCGAACAGTGCGCTGGCGTGCTTCGACGGCATAAAAGCCGGCATCGACGACCTGGCGGGTATCAATCAGGTGATTGCGACCGCCGTCGAGCAGCAGCGTGCAGTGTCCCGGGAGGTGGCGGACAACATGGCGGAAATTCAACAGCTCGCCACCGCCAACACCCGTCGGACCGAGTATCTGACCGGCACAACCGACGACCTGCACGGGCTGGCGGAGCGCCTGACCCGGATCACCGGGCAGTTCCGATACACCTCGGACCAGGAACAGGTTAGCGTCTCGATTGATAGGGAATGACTATCGTATTGACCGGTAAGATTATTGTTTTTAGCTATTGCCCAATTTGAAACAAACGATTTTTACTATGACCTGAACATCCCGATACTAGCCCTGTCTTCGCAATAAACCACCTCATCAAGACAGGAGCCAGTTATGCAAAACCATGAAGGACAACGCGTACCCAACGTGACTTTCAAGACCCGCGCCCATGGCGAGTTCAAGGACGTCACCACCGACGACATCTTCAAGGGCCGTACGGTCGTGGTGTTCTCCCTGCCGGGCGCCTTCACCCCCACCTGTTCTTCCACTCACCTGCCCCGCTACAACGAGCTGGCCGGAGCGTTCAAGGAAAACGGCGTGGACGAGATCATCTGTCTGTCCGTCAACGACGCCTTCGTGATGGATGCGTGGAAGGAAAATCAGGAGGCCGACAACGTTACCCTGATTCCCGACGGCAACGGGGATTTTTCGGCCGGCATGGGCATGCTGGTGGACAAGTCGGACCTCGGCTTCGGCAAACGCAGCTGGCGTTACTCGATGCTGGTCAAGGATGGCGTGATCGACAAGATGTTCGTCGAGCCGGACGTGCCGGGCGATCCCTTCGAGGTCTCCAACGCCGACACCATGCTGGCCTACATCAACCCGAACGCCCGCAAGCCCCAGGCCGTGAGCGTCATTACCAAGCCCGGCTGTCCGTACTGCGCTGCGGCCAAGAAGCTGCTGGCCGAACACGGCATGGACTACGAGGAGATCAGTCTCGGCCATGACGCCACCTTGCGCACCGTCCGCGCCATCACCGGCAAGGACACGGTACCCCAGGTGTTCATCGAAGGTGACTACATCGGCGGCGCGGAAGCACTGGCCGAGCACCTGAAGGACAAAACCGCGGCCTGATTTTCACTACCCCCTCCCTCCCGGAACCGGAAGTACCCGAGGCCGGCGCTTGATCCGGCGCCGAGCCCCGCCGGGAGCGAGATCGGAACAAGGGCCGCCGAATACCCGGGAAACCACTGGCCGGGGCACAAGCCCGGCTGGTACACGGCAAGCGCATTCTCACAAGGAAACGACCATGAACACCCATTTCGACTTGATCAGTATCGGTGGCGGAAGCGGCGGCCTGGCGGTGGCCGAGCAGGCCGTGCGCTACGGTAAGCGCGTTGCGGTAGTCGAGGCCGCCAAACTCGGCGGCACCTGTGTCAACAACGGCTGCGTGCCGAAAAAGGTCATGTGGTACGCCGCTCACCTGGCCCACGCCGTGGACGATGCCAATGCCTTCGGCATTGCCGCGCAGCGCCGGCGCACCGACTGGGGCAAGTTGGTGGCCGGGCGGGAGGCCTACATCGCCCGGATCAACGACTACTGGGACGACCATGTGGACCACAACGGCATCACCCGCATCGATGGGCTGGCCCGTTTCATCGATGCCAAAAGCATCGAGGTGAACGGCCAAGCCTATTCGGCAGAGCACATCGTCATCGCCACCGGTGGCCGCCCCATCGTCCCACCGGTGCCCGGCGCCGAGCTGGGAATGACCTCGGACGGCTTCTTCGAACTGCAGGACCTGCCGGAAAAGGTCGCCGTGATCGGCGGCGGCTATATCGGGGTGGAACTGGCCGGGGTATTGCGCGGGCTGGGCTCCGAGGTGTCCCTGGTCGCCCTGGAAGCCCGGGCATTGGAGCTGTTCGACCCGATGGTCGGCGACGTGCTGATGACCGAGATGCATAAGCAGGGCATCAATCTGGAGATGAGCTTTCAAGTGGCCGGACTCGCCAAGACCGACTCGGGCATTGCATTGGACAGCCGGACCGGCGTCCGCCTGGATGGCTTCGACGCGGTAATCTGGGCGGTCGGACGCGCGCCCAATACCCGCGGACTGAATGCGGAGGCGGCCGGTATCGAGTTGCGCAGCAACGGTATCATCCCCACCGATGCGTATCAGAACACCAACGTGCCGGGCATCTACGCAATTGGAGACATCACCGGCCGCTCGCCGTTGACCCCAGTAGCCATCAAGGCCGGCCGTAAACTGGCTGATCGGCTGTTCGGCGGCCAGCCGGCCGCCCGCGTGGACTACGACAACATCCCCAGTGTGGTGTTCGCCCACCCGCCGGTGGCGACAATAGGCCTGACGGAACCGCAGGCCCGCGAGCGCCACGGCAAGGTGACGGTATACCAGACCCGCTTCACGCCGATGCGTCACGCCCTGTCCGATCACGGCGCCGGCACGGCAATGAAGCTGATCTGTGTCGGAGACGACGAACGGGTGGCCGGGATACACCTGATCGGTGACAACGTCGATGAGATGCTGCAAGGCTTCGCGGTGGCGGTGAAAATGGGTGCCACCAAGGCGGACTTGGACAGCACCGTGGCGATCCACCCGATCAGTGCCGAGGAACTGGTCACCTTGAAGACGCCAGACCCGCAGCCGGACCCCCATCAGGCCATCGACAGCGGCCT
Source organism: Gammaproteobacteria bacterium (assembly GCA_030148485.1). Lineage (GTDB taxonomy): Bacteria > Pseudomonadota > Gammaproteobacteria > Chromatiales > Chromatiaceae > JANTHH01. The sequence continues at coordinate 17,265 of JASBTJ010000085.1, forward strand.
GGACTGGAAACAGGCGGGCTGAACCCGGATAGCAGCGCGGCCCCGCGCCGCGCTGTGGCCCCGGCCTAACCTATAGGAGAATGACAACCATGCCACCCAACGCGCCGGCCATCGTGGGGGTTGACGCCGATGACCTGCCGGCGATCAACGCCATCGTCGAGGCAGCGGTACAGACCTGGGATCTGCCCGATCGCGTCAAACGCCTCGCCATGCCCAGCTATCGCTATGACCCGCACGACCTGGCGCACCTGACCCTGGTGCAGGCGGTTGCCGAAGACAAGCCGGTGGCGGTCGCCGCCTGGGAGCCGGCCGAATCTACCGACAATCCCCCTGGCCGGCAGCTGTTGCTGTTGCACGGCCTGTACGTGCATCCGGCCCACTGGCGACACGGGCTGGGGCAAACCCTTATTGATGCGGCCCTGTCCGCCGCCGAACAGGCGGGTTTGGATGGCGTGCTGGTAAAGGCGCAGGCCGACGCGGAATCCTATTTCATCCAACACGGCTTTCTACCCCTGCCCGCATCGGACACACGACGCGACTACGCCCATCGGCTCTGGCGTCCTGTTCCGGCTGAGGGTCCTCATCACTAACCGGTCCACACGGCTTCGATCGGTCCGCCATCGGCACCCATATCCTATCCGCACGCGGGGCGCGGAGCTTTGCACGCCCCGACGACACGGCCTTACAAACCCAGACGACTCAGATCCACCTGCCCGCCGCCCCCCATCGGCGGACACCAGTAGTAGGCGCCGGTCACCGGCCGGGTGATGGTGAACAAATTGTCGACGATGCCGTCCTCGCCGCCGGTCATGCGCTTGAGCAGCGCCTCGAAGGCATCCAGCGAGCGCCCGAAGGCCACGAAAACCAAGCCGCCGCTCATACCGTCCGTCCAGGGCATGGAGCGCCGCACCACGAACGCCGGCGGACTGAAGCTTTCCTGGGCGGTGCGCTTGGCATGGGCGGCCGGCGGGGCGTCGTCGAATTCCTCGTTGTCGGACAAGCGGCGACCGAAGACATCGTCTTTTTCACCTGCGCTCAGCTGTTCGAAACGGTCGAACTGATGCTGCCACTGCTGCACGGCGACAAAACTGCCGCCATCCAGTCCGGCACCCTGCCCCGCCACGATGGCGGCATCGACGGCGGCCTCATCACGTGGATTCTCGGTGCCGTCCTCATAGCCGGTCAGGTCCCGACTCTTGCCATGCTGGAAGGCGTCCAACACGGTATGCAGTCGGAATGCGGCCTTGACCGCCGCCTCGATGCGCCGTGCCTTGTGCAGCAGCACGCCGCGATCGTCACCGCGCAGCCAGAACCACAGCGCTGCCGGGGTAGCAGGGATATCCGCGCCGGGGATCGCACTGGCCGGAAAGTCCCGTAGACCGGGAATCTCGACGCCCAGTTCCAAGGCCAGCGAGCGGCCGACGCCCATCACCGCCGTGTCCCCGTCGATCAAAGGCGCTACGGCACCCAGCGCCGCGGCGGCATCGCCCTCCGGCAGGATCTCGAAGCTCAGATAGCGTGCCTGGCGGGGCAAGGCGGCCAGGATACCGGACTGGGGCTGAGACATGGCGGAACTCCATCGTTGTGCAAACGTCCATGAGGATGCCCGGGCCGGGCGAAGCGGGCAAGCCGGACGGCTGCCTTTCAGCTGGCACCGCCATTGCTAGACTCAGGCTAATTCCAACGCCGGTGGCGTACACTGAAACGCCGTACACCCGAACAACAAGCATGCCGCGCGGCAACAGCAGTAATAAAAAGGAGCCATTATGAAACTCGCCATGATCGGACTCGGCCGGATGGGCGCCAATATGGTGCGTCGGCTGTCCAGGGATGGGCATGAACTGGTGGTCTACGACGTGGACGACACGGTGGCCAACAACCTGGATGGCGAGCTGAGCACTGTCGAAGCCGCCGGCTCGCTGACCGGGGTGCTCAACGAATTGCCGACACCTCGGGTGATCTGGATGATGGTGCCGCATCAGTACGTCGACGACACCATCGCCAAGCTACGCGACGGTGGCCTGGCCCAGGGCGACATCCTCGTCGATGGCGGCAACTCCAACTTCCATCAGACCAAGGCCCGCGGTGAACGTCTGGCCGAGGATGGCATCGAATATGTCGACTGTGGCACCTCGGGCGGCGTGTGGGGGCTGGAGAACGGCTACAGCTTGATGGTCGGCGGTAGCGACGTGGCTGTCCGCCATATCACGCCGATACTGAAGTCCCTGGCGCCGGATGATGACAAAGGCTGGGGCCATGTCGGCCCGGTCGGTGCCGGTCACTATGTGAAGATGGTCCACAACGGCATCGAGTACGGCATGATGCAGGCCTACGCTGAAGGCTTCGACCTGATGGCATCCAAGGACGAGTTCAATCTGGACATGCGCCAGATCTCGCACATCTGGCAACACGGCAGCGTGGTGCGCTCCTGGCTGCTGGACCTGGTCGCCAACGCCCTGGAACAGGATGTGGCGCTGTCCGGACTGAGCGACTGGGTCGACGACTCCGGCGAAGGCCGCTGGACCGTGCAGGACAGCATCGATCAGGCCATACCCACCCCGGTACTGACCCTGGCGCTGCAGATGCGTTTTGCCAGCCGTCAGAATCCGTCCTACGCGGGTCGTATGCTCAACGCCATGCGCGCCGGATTCGGCGGCCATGCGATCAAGCCGGCGGACGGGGAATAAGCCATGACCGACGCCGCAATCGAGACGAACCAAACCAGTCCGCCGACCAATATCGTGATCTTCGGCGCCGCCGGCGATCTGACCAAGCGCAAACTGCTGCCGGCGTTGATCAATATGCAACGCGCCGGGCTGTTGCACCCGGACAGCGTGGTGACCGGCGTGGTGAACAACCGCACCGAAGCCGAATGGCTGGAACTGGTGCATCAAGGCATCGTCGACTATGCGCCGGAATTGAATCTGCAGGAAACCGAATGGCAGGCCTTCGCCGAACGCATGCACATGGTCCCCGGCGACCTGGGCGATGCCGAGACCTATACCCGGCTGGGCGAGGCGTTGCAGGAACTGGACGGCCAAAAGAACGCCTTGTTCTATTGCGCGATCCCGCCCCAGTGGTACACCCGCACCGCGGAAGGGTTGCAGGCCGCCGGACTGACTCGCCAGGACAATGGCTTTCGACGCATCGTCATCGAAAAACCCTTCGGCATGGATCTGGAGTCGGCCAAATCGCTGAACACCGAGTTGCAACAGGTGTTCGACGAATCCCAGATTTACCGCATAGACCACTATCTGGGCAAGGAAAGCGTCCAGAACCTGATGGTGTTCCGCTTTGCCAATTCCATTATGGAGCCGTTGTGGAACCGCCAATACATCGACCACGTACAGATACTGGCGGCGGAGAGCATCGGGATCGAATACCGCGCCAACTACTACGAGAATTCCGGCGCGCTGAGGGACATGATCCAGAGTCACCTGATGCAGGTGATGACCCTGGTGGCCATGGAACCCCCTGTTGAACTGACCGACGACGCGGTACGTGACGAAAAAATGAAGGTGTTGCGCGCGGTCCGCCCGTTCGAATTCCAGACACCGAAATGTCAGGCCGTGTTCGCCCAGTACGCCAAGGGCCAAGTCAACGGCGAAAAGGTACCGGCCTATGTGGGCGAGGAAGACGTCGCACCGGACTCCGTGACAGAGACCTTCGCCGCCGCCAAATTCTTCGTCGACAACTGGCGTTGGCAAGGCGTGCCGTTCATTCTGTGGACCGGCAAACGCATGAAGAAACGGGTATCGGAAATCGTCATCCGGTTCCGTGAGGTACCGTTCAACCTGTTCGACCCGGACGGCCCGGCGCCCCTGCCCAACGCCCTGGTGTTCCGCCTGCAACCGGACGAAGGGGTGTTCCTCCGCACCAATGCCAAGAAACCGGGCTTGACCACTGAGATGCAGCGCTTGGTGATGCGCGCGCCTTACGCCCCCGACGGCAGCGACGTGGCCGAGGCCTACGAGGTGTTGCTTTACGACGTACTGCAAGGGGACGCAACTCTGTTCTCCCGCGCGGACGAAGTGGAAGAGTCCTGGAAGATCATCGAGCCGCTGTTGGAAGAGGCCAAGTTGCGCACCGACATCAAACGCTACCCGGCCGGCACCTGGGACGTCCCCGGCATGGGCCCTTTGTTGGCCGGCTGCGTCGGCGGCTGGCACAAACCGAGCTGACAACATGCACAACTGGCACATCCACCCCGACGCCGAGACGGTGTCCCACGCCGCAGCCGACTACCTGGCCACGCGCATCCACAACGTACTCGCCGAACGCGACAGCTGCCATGTGGCGCTACCCGGCGGCACCACCCCGGCAGCCTGTTTACGTCGTCTGGCCACCATGGACCTGCCATGGGCGCGCATCCATTGGTATCTGGGCGACGAACGCTGCCTGCCCGTCGGCGATCCTGAGCGTAACGACACCTTGTTGGCGGCATGCCTGTGGAACCTGGCGGACATCCCCGAGGCCAATTGCCACCGGGTACGCGCGGAGCTCGGCCCGGTGGCGGGCGCAACCGATTACAGCGAACAGATCGCGCTGGCCGGGCACCTGGACGTGGTATTGCTGGGGATGGGTGAGGACGGACACACCGCCAGTCTGTTTCCCGATAACCCGGCCCTTGCCCTGACCGAAGCCGTGGTGCCGGTGTTCAACTCACCCAAGCCGCCGCCCGAGCGAGTCTCGCTCAGCATACCCACCATCCAGGCCGCCGATCTGCGCATCGCCCTGGTCACCGGCACCGGTAAAGCCCCGGCTCTGGCAGAGGTTCGCGCCGGTCAGCCACTGCCGATCAATCGCGTCGGGCCGTTGGAACTCTTCACCGATCAGCTGGCGGCTGGCTGACGACCAAAAAAAAAACGCCGCGCGATGCGCGACGTTCAACCTGACCGGGTGGTGCGCTTACCAACGCGATCCACCGCCGGATGAACGGGGCTTGGCCTGATTGACCTTGATGTTGCGTCCGCCCATGGCGGTCTCGTTCAATCCTTTGATCGCCGCGTCAGCGGACGAATTGTCCGCCATCTCGACAAAGGCGAAACCCTTCGATTGGCCGGTGAACTTATCCGAGATCAGGTTCACGCTGTCGACGTTACCGAAGACGGCGAAGGCCTCCCGAAGGTCGTCCTCGGTGGTGCTGTATGGCAAGATTGCCGACGTAAATATTCATGTTTTCGTCCTTCCTGGTCCGTGTGTTGCGCGTGATGATCGCCACCGTTGAGTCAACACACAGAACGCGGTAGCGCATGCCATTCCTGGCAATGTCCGAATAGGAACTAGCGGGCGTTGCCCGACGCCGGTTTGGCCGGACGACGGCGACGGCGGGTCGGCGCCTTGGCGGTATCAGCCGCGGCGTTGCCCCGTGCCTGCCCCTGACGGCCGGGAGGCTTGCCGCTACCGCGCTTGCCCTTGTTGCGTCCACCCGCGGGCTGTTTGGCCGGCTTGGGCGGGGGCGGTGCAAGCACCTTGGGCACAAAGTCCGGCACCGGCAGCACCTCGATATCCCGCTTGATCAACCGCTGTATGCCCTTGAGCAGCTTCACCTCATCCTGTCCCACCAGGGAGATCGCCGCGCCCGACTCGCCGGCACGGCCGGTGCGACCGATGCGGTGGACATAGTCCTCGGCCACGTTGGGCAGCTCGTAGTTCACCACATGAGGCAGTTTATCGATGTCCAGGCCGCGGGCGGCGATGTCGGTGGCCACCAGCACCCTAAGGCTGCCGTCCTTGAAACCCGCCAATGCCTTGGTCCGCGCGCCCTGGCTTTTGTTGCCATGGATGGCGGCCGCACCGATACCCGCCCGGTTGAGCTGTTCGGCCAAGCGGTTGGCGCCGTGTTTGGTACGGGTGAACACCAGCACCTGGAACCAGTTGCCTTCATCGATCAGATAAATCAACAGATCCCGTTTCAAGTCCTTATCGGCCCGATAGACATGTTGGGTCACCGTTTGCGCAGCCGTGTTGCGACGCGCCACCTCGATCAATGCGGGTTGGTGCAGCAGGCCATCGGCGAGGCGCTTGATGTCGTCGGAATAGGTCGCGGAGAACAGCAGATTCTGGCGCTGCCGCGGTAGCAGTTTCAGCACCTTGCGGATGTCGTGGATAAAACCCATGTCGAGCATGCGGTCCGCTTCGTCCAGCACCAGGATCTCCACTGCCGACAAATCAATCGTACCCTGCCCCGCGTGGTCAAGCAGCCTTCCCGGCGTGGCGACCAGCACATCGACACCGCGCCGCAAAGCGTCTTTTTGCGGATTGATCCCGACCCCACCAAAGATCACGGTGGATCGCAGCGCCAAGTGCTCACCGTAGGTCACGACACTCTCCCCGACCTGGGCGGCCAGCTCGCGGGTCGGCGTCAGGACCAGCGCCCGCGGCGCCTTGCCGCGCCGCTCCCGGCCACTGAGCAGTTGCAGCACAGGCAACGTAAAGGCGGCGGTCTTGCCGGTACCGGTCTGGGCGCCGGCCAGTACATCGCGTCCCTGTAGAACCACGGGAATCGCTTGCGCCTGGATGGGTGTGGGACGTGTATAACCCTGCGCGTCGATGGCGCGCAGCAATTCGGCCTGCAGGCCGAGTTCATCAAATGACATGGAGACTCCAGATCCGGCCCACCCGTATATTGACGGGGCCGGTCAAGGCGGAGGTTTGCAGAGGAAAGTGCGCTGTGGTCTTTCGCAGGAAAGAGGTCGGACGACACGACGGCATCGACCGGATGATGCCAAGCATGCGCAGTATAACGGCCGGCCGCCGGAAAACCTATGCCCAAGTTGTGACTTTCGCGCCGATCACCGCGTCTACCCCGGACACACCCCGACCAACCCGCGGCCCAGGCCACGGCAGACGTAGGACCCCAGGTGCATGTTCCGGTCAAGATCGCTCGGCATTCCAACCCTGATATTCATCGTGTTGGCAGCATTGCTCGCCACCCTGGCCTACCAATGGTGGCGCGAAACCCGGTTTCTTTGGAACGGTCCGGTGCTCAACGACATCCGCGACACAGGCACCTTGCGGGTGCTGACGCGCAACACCTCGACCACCTACTACATCGAACACGACGAGCCGGCCGGTCCCGAATACGACCTGGCGAAGGCGTTCGCCGACAGTCTGGGCGTCAAACTGCAGATCATCGTCAAGGACAGTATCGGCGATCTGCTCAGCGGCCTGGCCACGGGCGAAGGCCATTTGATTGCCGCCGGCATCACTCGAACGGACACGCGGGAGGATACCTTCCGCTTCGGTCCCGACTATCAGAGCATCCAGCAACAAGTGGTCTGTCGCCGTGATGCGCCCCTGCCCACCGGCCCCGAGCAGCTGGCGGGGAGAAGCCTTGCCATCATCAGCGACAGCGCCTACGAACAAACCTTGAAGGACTGGCAAGCCGCCTACCCGGGCATCGTCTGGCAGATGTCGTCGGAGCACTCGACGGAACAGATCATGGAAAGCGCCGCTCGCGGCGTGGTGGACTGCGTACTTGCCGACTCGAATATCGTGGCCGTGAATCTGCGCTACCTGCCGGAATTGAGCATCGCTTTCGCCGCCGGCGAACCTCAGTCCCTGGCCTGGGTACTGCCGTCCGACGGAGGCCACTTGGAAGCGCGCCTGCACAACTGGCTGGACGACGAGGCCGGCGCCATTCGCCTCCCGGCGATCCTCTACCGCTACTACGGTCACATCGGCATCTACGAGCCGCAGGACCTGGCGGTTTACGAACGTCGCATCGCATCCCGCCTGCCCGCACTGCGGCCGTTGTTCGAAGACCATGCGCGCCGACACGGGTTCGCCTGGACCCTGATCGCCGCCCAGGCCTACCAGGAATCCCACTGGGACTCCAAGGCCGTCAGCCCGACCGGCGTGCGCGGAGTCATGATGCTGACCCGCAACACCGCCAAGGCGATGAAGGTAAAGGATCGCCGGGACCCCGCCCAGAGCATCGCCGGTGGAACCCGTTACCTGGCCCGCCTGTATGCCCGGTTGCCTGCCGATATCCGCCCCAAGGACAGGATCTGGTTTGCACTGGCGGCTTATACCCTGGGCTTGGGACACATCCAGGATGCCCGTGCCCTGGCGATCAGTCTCGGCCGGGACGCCAACAGCTGGCATGGCATGAGCGAGATACTGCCACTGCTTTCGCAAAAGCATCATTACCGCGATCTGCGCCACGGCTTCGCCCGTGGCAACGACGCAATCCGTTACGTGACCCGAGTGCGCAATTATCACGACGTGCTGTTGCGCAACCTTCCCTGACAACGGCATGTGACTCGCCGCGCGCGCCGCGTGTCCAAACCCTACATTCCGCCAACCGGACGCACGAGACCCCATGGACACCTCTTCCAGCTTTATTGCCATTGTGCTGTTGCTGACCGCCAACGGCTTTTTTGTCGCCGCCGAGTTCGCGCTGGTGAAGGCGCGCGGCTTTCGTATCGAATCGGCGGCCAACGCCGGCAGCAAATCCGCCCGCCTGACGCTGCGTATCCAAGCGAATCTGGAGGCCTATCTGGCAGCATGCCAGTTGGGCATCACCATGGCTTCGCTGGGGCTCGGCTGGGTCGGCGAACCCGCCGTTGCGGCCTTGCTCGAACCGGCCTTCCAGTCACTGGGCGTACCCGACGCCATGCTCCACACCACCGCCTTCATCGTCGGTTTTCTGATCTTTTCGTCGCTGCACATCGTGGTGGGCGAGCAGGTGCCCAAGACCCTGGCGATCCGTAAGGCTGAACCGGTATCCCTGTGGGTCGCTTATCCGTTGCATATCAGCTATCTCATGGTCTGGCCGTTGAACTGGCTCCTGAACAAGGCCAGCAGAGGACTGCTGAACCTGCTGCGGGTCGAAGAAGCCGGCCATGCCGAGGTGCTCAGCGGCGACGAATTGAAGGGGCTGGTCGCCACCTCCCGCGATCATGGCGAGATCCAGCAGGACAAGGCCGACATGCTGCACAACCTGTTCGAGTTCGACCAGCGGCAGGTCGGGCGCGTGATGATCCCGCGCCACAAGGTGCAGGCCCTGGATATCAGTGCCGAGCCGGACATCAATCTGGCAACCATCCGGCACACTGAACATTCCCGCTTCCCGGTGATCGACAGCACCCGCGACGACACCATTGTCGGCATCGTGCTGGCCAAGGACTTTCACCGCGCCCTGCTGGCCGGCGAACAGACGCCTTGGGCAGACCTGCAGCGCTTCTGCCGTGACGCCCTGGTGGTGCCGGAATACCAACGGGTATCGGAACTGTTCGAACTGATGCGTACCCGCCGCGCGCACATGGCGACCGTGGTGGATGAATACGGTGTATTCGTCGGCATCGTGACGCTCGAGGATCTGCTGGAAGAGATCGTCGGCGACATCCACGACGAAACCGACGACACCGAGGCGCCTGCTCCGGTGATGCAGTTGAGCGAGGACCGCTGGGAGGCCGACGGCCTGGTGTCCCTGAGCGACGTGGAACGCGCCACCGGCATGACGGTGCCGGACGACCTTGACGCCAACACCCTGTCCGGCTTGTTCATGCAGCATCTGCAACGTATGCCACAGGAAGATGAAGTGATCGCTGTCGGCGCATTCAATCTTCAAGCCCGGGACTTGGTGGATCGTCGGGTCGGTCGTGTACTGATCGAACGCACGGAACTCCCGGCGTCCACGCTCCCTCAACCGGAGGCGGCCGTCGACGGTCCGTCCGACAGGTTGTCCACCGAATCGGGCAACTGATCGCCTCCCCAACGTCAGAACACGTCATGCAGCCGACGCCCGAACAGCCGTACACCGATCTACGGGAACAAGTATTCGCCGACCTGGAGGCAGGCCGGCACGCGGATGTGCACGCCAGTCTGGCAGAGGCCCATCCGGCGGAAGTCGCCGATCTGCTCGAATCCTTGCCCATCGAGCAACGTCAGGAATTGTGGGAAGACGTGCCGCCGGATCAGGAAGGCGAGATCCTGACCCACCTGCACGAAGAGGCGCGCAACACCATCATCGATGTGATGGAACCGGCCGAACTGGTCGCCGCTGCCGAGTCCATGGCGCCGGAGGACCTGGCCGAGGTCATCGACGAGTTGCCCGACGAGATAGGCGCGGCCCTGTTGATCGCGATGGACCAGGATCATCGCAGCCGTGTCGATGCGGTGCTCAACTACCCGGAGGCCACCGCCGGCCGATTGATGAGCACCGATGTGGTGAGCATTCGTCCCGACGTGACCCTGGCCGTGGTGCTGCGTTGGCTGCGTCGCCATGCGGCGTTACCGCCGCACACGGACGCGTTGATGGTGATTGACGGCAACGGTCGATACGTCGGCATGCTGCCGATCGACGTGCTGGTGACCGGGGCGCCGGAAACCCGGGTGGAGACGGCCATGCGCTGCGACGCGGATACCGTGTCCGCCCTGGCGACGGAGCGCGAGGTTGCCGCATTGTTCGAACGGCGCGACCTGATCTCGGTCGCGGTATTGGACGAACACCAGCGACTGCTCGGGCGTATCACCATCGATGACGTAGTGGACGTGATTCGCGACGAGTCGGATCGCGCCTTCCTGCACAGCGCTGGCCTGGACGAGGAAGAGGACCTTTTCGCCCCTGTGGTTCCCAGCAGCAAGCGTCGCGGCATCTGGCTGGGGATCAATCTGGTCACCGTTTTCATGGCCGCCTGGGTCATCGGCCAGTTTCAGGCGGCCTTGGACCAGATCGTCGCCCTTGCGGTGTTGATGCCGGTGGTCGCCAGCATGGGCGGTATCGCGGGTAGCCAGACACTCACGCTGACCATTCGCGGCTTGGCGCTGAATCAGATCGCCGGCAGCAACGTGCGCTGGCTGACTGTCAAGGAACTGGCGGTCGGCGCGCTCAACGGCGGCGTCTGGGCAGTCGCCGTGGCCCTGGTCTCCTACCTGTGGTTCGGCGACATCCGTATTGCCGCGATCATTGCTGCCGCGATGATGCTCAACCTGTTGGCTGCCGCCTTGTCCGGGGTCACCATCCCGTTGTTGCTGCAGCGCCTGGGCATTGATCCGGCCCTGTCCGGCGCGGTCATCCTCACGACCGTGACGGACATCATCGGTTTTCTGAGTTTCCTCGGCCTGGCAACCGTGTTCCTACTGTAATGACATCGGGCCGGCGTCGAACAATGCCAGTACCTCGTCTATCAAGGGCATACGGTGGCTGCGCACCGGAAACACCGCATGCACCTGATGTTCGATAACCGGCGCGTCGGGGACCCGGTGGACACGCCCGGTCGCCAATGCATCGGCGATCCCCCTTTCCGGCAGGTAGGCGCTGCCACCCAGGGCCAACATATGCGCCCGGGCCATGGCGGCCGTTCCTAGACGTACCAGCGGTTCGGGTGCGTCCGGGTGCAGCCGGCGGTGCTGCAGGGCGTGGGCGAGCCCCCAGTCCACCATCAGATAACCGGCACCGAGCGCCTCGGCGACCGTCAATCCGGGGCGATCGGCAACGAGCACCAGTCGCAGGGTCGTCACCGGACGAATATCGAGCACTTCCAACTGGGCCGGCTCCAGCATGAAGGCCAGATCCAGCACACCGTCGAGCAACTGGCGGGTCAGCACTTCAGGGGAATGCATTTCCGCGATCAAGGCCATCTCCGGCCGGGCGACACGCAGCCGATGCAACCAGTCCTGCAGAAAGATATCCCACAGCCGTTGGCTGCCCCCCAGCGACAATTGCGCTACCGCGCCGCCGCTGCTGACGTCCTGGCGCGCCTTACGCCATTCGGCAATCAGCAGATTCGCGTAACGGCGCAAGCGATGACCTTCGGGCGTCAGACGAATATCGCGCTTGAGTCGATCGAACAGTTTCACGCCCAGCACGGTCTCCAGCGATTTGATGCGCGCGCTGACCGCCGCCTGGGTGACGTGTAACCCCTCGGCTGCTTGACCGAAATGACGGGTACGAGCGACTTCAAGGAAGGTGCGGAGGAGCTCGATATCCATAACGATCAATACCCGACGATAAATATTTTTTTCTTAAACGACAATTATTAATCGTTAGATTTGTCATATCAAGCCCCCTAGGGTGTGCCCCCTGGAAAACGACAGGGGGCAACATGACCCATCAACACAACAACACCCAAAGCCGAGCGCATGACGAGCGACCGACGACGGACCGCGCGCACAGCGCGCCGGCCACTGCAGCGGCGTTTAACGCCTTGATCCAGCAGCACCGCAACGATCTGTTGCGCCGCTGCCGGGCTTATCTGAAAAATCACGATGACGCCGAAGACGCGGCGCAGGAAACCATTCTGCGCGCCTACCGTGGCCTACAGTCATTCAAGGGAGACGCCAGCTTCCGCACCTGGCTGTTCGCGATCGCCGACAACCAGTGTCACACCCTGGTTGCGAAGCGACGCAAACATCTGCTGAGCGACCACATGAGCGCGTTGATTGCCCTGCATGAGACCTTGCGTCGTAACGACCGTGTCCCCGACGCCGACGTTCAGCGCCAGGTGCAGCTCGCATTGGACGGTTTGCCGGTGGCCAGCCGCGATGTGGTGATGTTGCGCTTCTTCAGGGATATGGCGCTGGAAGACATTGCCGCCGCCACCGGCGCCAGCTTGAGCGCGACCAAGATGCGCCTTTACCGCGCGCTGGATCAGTTGGCCAGGCAGCTCGGCCCGGCGCGCCAGGAGTTGCTGTCCGCCTGAGCAGACGTGACTTATGCGTTGCGGCGGCTGTCCAATACCAACAGCAACGTCCTTTCCCGTGAGGAGCACCTGATGAAAATCGCCATCCTGTCCCGTAACCGGAACCTGTACTCGACCAAGCGCCTGGTGGAGGCCGCCAAGGAACGCGGTCATGACGTGCGCGTCCTCGATCCGTTACGCTGCTACATGAACATCACATCGAATCGACCCAGCATCCACTACAAGGGCGAACTGCTGGACGACTATGACGCCGTTATCCCGCGTATCGGCGCATCCGTCACCTTCTACGGCACCGCCGTGTTGCGCCAGTTCGAGATGATGGGGACCTTCCCGCTCAACGAGTCGGTTGCCATCACCCGCTCCCGCGACAAGCTGCGTTCGTTGCAGTTGCTGGCCCGTAAAGGTATCGGCCTGCCGGTAACCGGCTTCGCGCACTCGCCGGACGATGTTCAGGACCTGATCGGCATGGTGGGCGGCGCGCCCTTGGTGGTGAAGCTGCTCGAAGGCACCCAAGGGATCGGCGTGGTATTGGCGGAAACGCACAAGGCCGCCTAGTCGGTGATCGAGGCCTTCATGGGCCTGAAGGCGAACATTCTCACCCAGGAGTTCATCAAGGAAGCCGGCGGTGCGGACATCCGCTGCTTTGTGATCGGCGACAAGGTCGTGGCTGCAATGAAGCGCCAGGGAAAGGAAGGTGAATTCCGCTCCAATCTGCACCGCGGTGGCAGTGCCACGATCATCCGTATCACGCCGGAAGAGCGATCCACCGCGGTACGTGCCGCCAAGACCATGGGGCTCAACGTCGCGGGCGTGGATCTGTTGCGCGCCAATCACGGCCCTGTGGTCATGGAGGTGAACTCCTCACCTGGTCTTGAAGGCATCGAGAACGCCACAGACAAGGACATCGCCGGCACCATCGTACAGTTCATCGAAAAGAACGCCGTCAAGGGCAAGACCCGCACCCGAGGCAAAGGCTGAACCATGGCGAGGGAACCCCTGGTCATTGATGGTCAGTCCATCACGCCGGGCAGTCGCGTCACCATCGACCTGCCGTTACCGAAGCTCAACTCGCACACTGAGTTGTCCATGCCGGTGCACGTGATCCACGGATGCAAGGATGGCCCCAGGCTGTTCCTGTCCGCGGCCGTACATGGTGACGAGGTAAATGGTGTCGAGATCATCCGTCGCATCCTGGAGCACAAGGCCGTGGCCCGTCTGCGCGGCACCCTGCTCGCCGTGCCCGTGGTCAACGTCTATGGATTGATCCATCAGTCCCGGTATCTTCCGGACCGTCGCGACCTGAACCGGTCGTTCCCGGGCTCGGACAAGGGTTCGCTGGCCGGTCGTGTGGCGCATGTATTCATGCAGGAGATCGTGTCCCGGGCGACCCACGGCATCGACTTGCACACCGGCGCGATCCATCGCAGCAACCTGCCTCAGATTCGCGCCAATCTGGACGACGAGGAAACCGCTGGGCTGGCACAGGCGTTCGGTGTCCCGGTACTGCTCAACTCGGCCCTGCGAGATGGCTCGCTGCGCGAATCCGCGGCGTCGCTCGGTATCCCGATGCTGCTGTACGAGGCCGGCGAAGCGTTACGCTACGACGAATTATCGATCCGCGCCGGCACCCAGGGCGTGCTCAATGTGATGCGGTCGCTGGGGATGCTGGCACAAGCGAAACGTAAGCGCGGTCCGGTGGACGCGGTGGTTGCCGACAATAGCAGCTGGGTACGCTCCCCGGAAAGCGGCATGCTGCGGCACGCCGTGGCGCTGGGCGCCCGGGTCAAGAAAGGTGAGATCCTCGGCTATGTCAGCGACCCCTACAGCGGACAGGCTGTCGCCATCAGTTGCCCGTTCAACGGCATCGTCATCGGTTGTGCGAACCTGCCGATCATCCACGAAGGTGAGGCCTTGTTTCATGTCGCGCGCTTCCGCAGCGGCGTACGCGACGCCGCGGACACGGTGGACAGTTTTCAACAACACCATAGCGACGACGAACTGTTCGACTGACTTTGCCACACCTTAGCCTGCCCCCAGAGTGCACAAGCAGGTAAACTGGCGCCTGATTGGCACTACACGATACCCAACACCATGCTGACAGCGACGATCTGGCTGAGTTTCGCCTTCGCCCTGGGACTTCTGATGCGCCTGATCGGGCTGCCGCCGCTGGTAGGCTATCTCGCCGCCGGTTTCGTGCTCAGCACCCAAGGCCACCAAAGCAACGACATTCTGAACGCCGTGGCCCACGCCGGGGTGTTGCTGTTGCTGTTCAGTGTCGGCTTGAAACTCCGGCTCAAATCCCTGCTGCGCAGCGAGGTTCTGGCCGGTTCGCTGCTGCACATGGCCATCACCATTGTGTTGGTCGGTGTGCTGTTGTTCCAGTTCGTCGAGTTGTCCTGGCAAACCGCCGTCGTACTGGCGCTGGCGCTGTCCTTTTCCAGCACGGTGGTGGCCGCCAAGGTACTTGAAAGCAAGCGCGAGCTGCGTGCGTTCCATGGCCGGGTAGCAATCGGCATTCTGATCATGCAGGACCTGGTGGCCGTCGCCGTCCTCAGCGCGGCCGGTGGCGATGCACCCTCTCCCTGGGCGTTCATCGTGCTGGGCTTCTTCCTGGTGCGCCCCCTCCTGCACTGGCTGTTGGACCTGTCCGGCCACGGCGAACTGGTGGTGCTGTATGGCCTGGTGCTGGCGCTGGTGATCGGCGGCAGCAGCTTCGAACACCTGGGCCTCAGTTCTGAACTCGGTGCGCTCCTGCTCGGTGTGATTCTGGCCGACCACAAACGCTCCAAAGAGCTTGCCGACGCGCTATGGGGACTCAAGGAAATATTATTGGTGGGATTTTTCCTGCAGATCGGCCTGTCCGGTCAGCCGTCCCTGCTGGCGGTGGAACAGGCCATCGCCCTGAACGTGTTGTTGCCTGTCAAGGCGCTGCTGTTCTTCTTCGTGCTGTTGTTGTTCCGCTTACGGGCTCGCAGCGCCTTTCTGGCCGGCCTGGCATTGGCCACCTACAGCGAGTTCGGTCTGATCATCGCCAGCCTCGGGGTCAAGCAGGGTTGGTTGTCCGAGGAATGGTTGGTAATGCTGGCGGTGGCGGTGGCGCTGTCATTTGCCGTGTCCGCGCCGCTCAACCGCTACGCGCATGAGATCTACGGGCCGCTGGAACGCTTTCTCGGCCGCTTCGAGTCGCGCCGGCGTCACCCGGACGACGAGCCCTTGTCGTTGGGCAACTCCCACCTGGTGGTAATGGGCATGGGTCGGGTCGGTACCGGCGCCTACGACGAGCTGACCAGTCAGCAGCAACGTGCCGTGGGCCTGGACTCGGACCCGGCGAAAGTCGAGCGCCACAAGGCCGCGGGACGGCGGGTGCTGTACGCCGATGCCGAAGACCCCGGCTTCTGGACCAAGCTGGATCTGTCCGGGGTGCATGCCATCCTGCTGGCCTTGCCCGAGCCGTCGGCCAAGCAGATGGCGACCCGGCAGTTGCGGCAGCTGGGCTTTACCGGCCAGATCAGCGCCACAGCGGTGTTCCCCGAGGAAATCGAACCGCTGCGCGCCGCCGGTGCCGACCTGATCTACAACTACTATGATGGCGTCGGTCAGGGTTTCGCGCGCTATGCCCTGACGGATCTGCGCGAAGAGACCGACACCACCGGGTAGCTCAGTCGGCGCCGTTCTTGCCGACCAGCGGCTGAGCGAGCTTGCTTAAACCCGGCATATCCAGGGTACGGATGGCACACTTGAACACGCCGGTACGGCGTTCGATCACTGCCATCGCCTCGTTGCTTGCCTGGGTGTGGTCGGTGATATGCAGATCCACGGTGCGCTGCACCTTGCGCTTGGCCGCGGCAGGATCGCAGGCGCCGCGGCGGAATTCCAGCAACAGCATGCCGGTGGCATTGTCGGTGAATGGCGGGCCGCTGACGCCCACGAGGGTCAGCCCGCACCGATAGGCGGCCTCACCCTCGCCCACCGCCGCGCTGGCGTTGCCCTCATTGGTCATCAGGATCGCGGCGTGCTTGCCGCTCGCCTGGCAGGCGGCCTCTACAACCGGGGTTTGGGCCGCCACGGCGTGGCTGGCGCCCAGCACGCACGCCAGGGCGGCGGTAGTTAACTTACGGCGGATCATGATCGGGTCCTAGCGGTAGCTCAACAACGGTGCCGGGGGCACAAAGCGGGCGATTCTACCGGAGTCGATGGCCGCTGTGGGCCGGCGATCCAAATGCCGGCAGCCGGTCACCTTTCAAGGCGAACTAAACGTATTGCCCGGCACACCAGCCGGATGCCCAGGCCCACTGAAAGTTGTACCCGCCCAGCCACCCGGTCACGTCCAACACCTCGCCGATGAAATACAGCCCGGGGACCTTAGCCGCTTCAAAGGTCTTCGAACTGACCGAATCACAATCGACACCACCGCGTGTCACCTCAGCGGTTCGATAACCTTCAGTGCCATTGGGCATCAGTTGCCAGTCCTGCAACAACGCCGCGACCTCCTCGAAACGCGCATGCGACAGGTACTGCAACCGCTTTTCCGCCAGCGCGGCAGGCATCAACGCGCTGACCAGTCGTTTTGGAAGCAGGCCCACCAGATAGCTCTTGAGCTTGCCGTTTGGCTGTACCTGCTGCGCGCGGATCAGATCCTCCCGCAGATCCAGGTCAGGGAGCAGGTCGATATGGATCGCCTCCCCGGGCTCCCAATAGTTGGACAGCTGCAGAATCGCCGGCCCGCTCAAGCCCCGATGGGTGAACAACAGGTTCTCGCGGAAGCTCGCGCGCGGGTTCCAGACGCGACTGTCCACGGCGATCCCGGCCAGGGTTTCGAGACGCGCCTTGTCCTCCGGCTTCAATGTAAAAGGAACCAGGCCCGCCGAAGGGGGCCAGACCGGCAAACCGAATTGTTCGGCGACCCGGTAGCCGAAAGGCGTGGCACCCATGGTCGGAATGGACAGGCCACCGGTGGCGATCACCAACGCGGCCGCACCGATCACCCCGTCCGGGGTGGTCAACCTGAAGCCCCCGCCTGGCGCGGCGGCGATGTGCTCGATGACCGTCTTCACTCGTATGGTCACCCCCGCTTGCTCACACTCGACCAACAGCATGTCGAGAATGTCCTTGGAACTTCGATCGCAGAACAATTGGCCGTGGTCCCGTTCATGAAACGGAATCCGGTGTTTGTCAACGAGCGCCAGGAAGTCCCACTGGGTGAATCGGGACAGTGCCGACTTGCAAAAATGGGGATTGCGCGACAGGTAGTTCGCCGGTTCGATCGTGTAGTTGGTGAAGTTGCACTTGCCGCCGCCGGACATGCGGATCTTGTTGCCCGGCTTACGTGCATGGTCGAGCACCAACACCTGGCGACCCCGTTGTCCGGCCGTCGCCGCACACATCAACCCGGCAGCGCCGGCGCCGACCACGATCACGTCCCAATCGCTCATGCCTAGGCCCGTGTCGCCACCAGCAGCGCCAGCCCGCATGCCGGGTCCTCCGGGTCAGCGCGTTCACCCGGCTCCAGATAAGCAAGCACCCGCAGCGCGGAAAAACCGCGCAACAACGCGTTGGGTACGAGTCTGAACGCCGGGTTGCGGGTACCGGATGCACCGGGCAGCCACGGGCCGAACGTTTGGTAGCAAAGCATGCCACCGGGCTTGAGTGCGGCGGCAATAGCATCGAACAGGTCGCGCTCGAGAAAGTGACTGACCAGCACCAGATCGAAGCTCGCCGGCTGTGGCGGCTGGGCAACCACGTCGCGTCGCTGAACGTCCATGACCAGCCCCTGATCGCCTGCCGCCTGGCGGAGCCGATCGACGGCCACCTGGGAGAAATCCCAGGCACTCACCGTCAGCCCTCGTTGTGCCAACCACAGCGCACCGGCACCGCGTCCGCAGGCCAGATCCAGCGCATGTCCCGCCACGGGCAACAAGGACGCGAAACGGGTCAGGATCAAAGGCACCTGCCCTTGGTCGGTCGCTTGCGCATGGCGTGCGTCCCACAGGACGCGGCGGTCGTCGGTCACCTTCAGCCGGCCAGACCGCGCGCCAGATCGTTCTGGATGTCGACGACATCCTCCAGACCCACCGCGACGCGCACCAGGCCTTGGGTGATACCCGCTGCGTCACGTTCCTGATCGGACAGGCGACCGTGGGTGGTGGTGGCCGGATGGGTGATGGTGGTCTTGGCGTCGCCCAGGTTTGCGGTGATCGACAGCATGCGGGTGCTATCGATCACCCGCCATGCCCCTTCCCGACCGCCGGCCACCTGAAAGGACAGGATGCCGCCGGGCGCGCTTTGCTGGGTCTGGGCCAAGGCGTATTGCGGGTGGCTGGACAGGCCGGGATAGTACACCCGTTCCACACCGGACTGCTGCTCCAACCAGCTTGCCAGCGCCGTAGCGTTGGCGCTGTGTGCCGCCATACGGATCTTGAGGGTCTCCAGACCCTTGAGAAACACCCAGGCATTGAACGGGCTGAGGGTGGGGCCGGCGGTGCGCAACACCCCGAACACGTCCTCCCCCACCGTCTTGGCATCGCCGACCACGGCGCCGCCCATGCAGCGACCCTGGCCGTCCAGGTACTTGGTGGCCGAGTGAATGACGATATCCGCCCCCAGCGCCAAGGGCTGTTGCAGGATGGGCGTGCAAAAGCAGTTGTCCACCGCCAGCAAGCAGCCCTTGCGATGCGCCAACTCGGCCAAGGCGCGGATGTCGCCGGTGTCGGTGAGCGGGTTCGAGGGCGTCTCGATGAACAGCAACTTGGTGTTCGGCTGGATGGCCCGCTCCCATGCCTCCAGATCGGTCAACGGCACGTAACTGGTATCGATGCCGAATCGGCCCAGGTACTTGTTGAACAACACCACGGTGCTGCCAAAGATGCTCGCCGAGCTGACCAGATGGTCGCCGGCCTGCAACACCCCCATACAGGTCGCCAGGATGGCCGCCATGCCGGACGCGGTCGCCACACAGGACTCCCCGCCTTCCAATGCCGCCAGGCGCTGCTCGAAGGTGCGTACCGTGGGATTGGTGAAGCGCGAATAGATATTGCCCTGGCGTTCACCGCCAAAGGTTGCTGCCGCCTCGGCCGCGCTGGCGAAGACGTAGCTGGATGTCGGGTAGATGGGTTCGGAATGCTCTCGCTCGTGGGTGCGGGCATGCCCGGTGCGGATCGCTTGGGTGGCTGATCCCCAGGCGGGATCAAAGTACGGGTCGAAGTCGTCCATCGGGGTCTCCTGAAGTCATCTCATCGCCTGAGGGTGTGCCCCGAACCCGGCCGCCAGGCAACAAAAAACCCGCCCCGGCACGGCCAAAGCAGGTTGCCCTCGCTTTAGCTGCACTTGTATAGCGCCCGCAATCTGAGACAAATCGGCGCTGTCAGCCCAACGGCGGACAACCGCAGTCTAACAGCCCCCGTGACAGCGTCAAGCACCGTGCTCGAGGGATTCCGCCGCGGCGCTGCTCACGTCCAGCGAGGCATCGCGTGAATCGCCCTCAACCCGCATTCAAGCGTCGTTATGCAGACCGATCACGTTGTGCACGATGGTGGTCTCACGAGCCTGCTTGGCATCGTCGTTGCGTTGACTCTCCAGGGCGCCCAGGTACGCATCGTCGACGTCACCGGTAACGTATTCGCCGCTGAATACGGAGGTATCGAAACGGTCGACGTGGGTCTTGCCCTTTTTCTGCACCGCATCGATCAGGTCATCCAGATCCTGATAAAGCATGCGGTCGGCACCGATCCAAATGCCCACCTCCTCCTCGGTGCGGCCATGCGCAATCAGCTCACTGGCAGCCGGCATGTCGATGCCGTACACGTTGGGGACACGCACCGGCGGCGCGGCGGAGGCAAAGTACACCTTGTTGGCACCGGCATCCCGCGCCATCTCCACGATCTGCTTGGACGTGGTACCGCGCACGATGGAGTCATCCACCAGCAGCACGTTCTTGCCCTTGAATTCGACGTCGATGGGGTTGAGTTTCTGCCGCACGGACTTCTTGCGGGTGGTCTGACCCGGCATGATGAAGGTCCGGCCGATATAACGATTCTTGATAAAGCCTTCGGTGAACTTGACGCCGAGTTCGTGCGCCATGCTCAACGCCGAGGTGCGGCTGGTATCCGGGATGGGGATCACCACGTCGATATCGTGCTCGCCCCATTCGCGTTTCAGCTTCTCGGCCAGCTTCACGCCCATGCGCTGACGAGCCTTGTGCACGAAGATGTTGTCGATGATCGAATCCGGTCGCGCGAAATATACGAACTCGAAGATGCAGGGCGACTTGATGGTGGCGCTGGCGCATGGCTGGGCGAAGAACCGACCGTCCTCGGTGAAGATCACCGCTTCGCCGGGTGCGATGTCGCGGATCAATTCAAAACCCTGGGTATCGAGTGCGACACTCTCCGAGGCCACCATGAATTCCTTGCCGTGCTTGGTTTGCCGCTCGCCGAATACCGCGGGACGGATACCGTGTGGGTCGCGGAAGGCGATCACGCCGTAGCCGGGGATCAGCGCCACCGCGGCATAACCGCCCCGACAACGCTGGTGGACACGCTCTATGGCCTTGAAGATGTCCACCTCGTTGAGATCCAGGCCGGTGGCGCATGCGATCAACTCATGGGCGAAGACGTTCAACAACACCTCGGAATCCGACGAGGTATTGATATGGCGACGATCCGTTCTGAACAGATCCTCCTTCAGTTCATCCGCATTGGTCAGGTTGCCGTTGTGCGCCAGCGCGATACCGTACGGGGAGTTCACGTAGAACGGCTGCGCTTCGGCGGAGCTGGAACAGCCGGCGGTCGGGTAGCGCACATGGCCAATACCGATGTTGCCCCGCAATTTGATCATCTGTTCGGTATCGAACACATCGCGAGCCAAGCCATTGTCTTTGCGTAAATGCAGCTTGCCGTGGTCGCAGGTGACGATACCCGCGGCGTCCTGACCACGGTGCTGCAACACCATGAGCGCATCATAGATCGCCTGGTTGACCGGGCTGCGACCCACGATACCGACAATTCCACACATCCCGTACTACCCCCACCAAAACTCGGACATGCCGCTGCTAGCGGCATAATTGAAACGATCTGCAATGTCCTGCGGCAACAAGTCCCGCAGCCACAAGGCCAATTCCTGAAAATACGGCGCCAACACCGACGCCTGCCACCATGGATCCTCCGGCAACGGCGTGAGTCCGGCGAGCAACACCAGAGCGGACACCAGCAGCATGCCGCGGGCGGCGCCGAACACCATGCCAATCAGCCGATCAGTACCCGACAGACCACTGCTTTCGACCAATTTGATGAGCAGGAAGTTGACCAACCCGCCCACCACCAGGGTCAATATCATCAATGCCACAAACGCCAGCCCAAGACGGATCGACGGTGTATCGACCCAGGCGGCCAAATGGGGTGCCAGATCACGAAAGAAGTTCCAGCCCACCCAGAACGCCAGGATCCACACCGCCAACGAAAAGGCTTCGCGCAGGAAACCGCGCCACAGACTGATAAGGGTCGAAACGGCGATGACGCCGATAATGAGGTAGTCGAACCAGTTCATGGTCCCGTGACGTGGTCAATGGCGGAAAGGGCGCATTGTACGGCTACAACGGGAACAGGAACAGACTTGCACGGCAAGTGTCCCACACCCACGGGCGTTCACCCCGCCGGGTGTCGTAGAACCGCGCCATCCAGCTTGAGTTTGTCGCTGATGCGCACGCGCAATTGCTCGGCGCGGGCCTCGCTGGAGGTCGGGCCCACCTGCACACGGTAAACCGGCGAGCCGCCGACGTCGGCCTGCTCGACCACCGTGTCGAAGCCAGCGGCGCGGAGTCGCCCCGCCAAGCCCTCGGCATTGTCGGATTGGCCGAAGCTGCCCACTTGTACCACCCAGGCCTGCGGTGACGCGGTTTCCGGGGTCGGTTCGGTGCTGCCGGCGGCCGGTGCCGCCTGCTGGTTCGGATCAAATCGCTGGGGCGAAGCGGACGGTGCCGCCCCTTGAGCCGATTGCGCCGCCGGCTCCAGCCGTTTGATCGGCTCCGGCCGCTCGGCCGCAAGACGCATGTCGAACGGGCCGGCGTCACGATCCGGGATCACCACGCCAATGTTCACGTCGGGCCGCTGATCGAGCATCATCGGGATGAAGATCACCGCCAGTGATACCAGAACCACGGCGCCGACCAGGCGGCGCTTGAGTTGTGCCTTGTTCATAAAATCCCCATCGTTTGACCGATTATAACGGTCCCACGACGCAATTCACCCCCAGCCAATCCCGGGCTTGCCCCACGGTCAGGAAAGACCCCAGCACGATCACCCGATCGCCTTTCCCAATCCGGCCGGAAACCGCTGTCAGGGCGTCCTCAACCGTTGCGAAGCAGCTTGCCTTCAGGGTCTGCGGCAAACGCTCGCGCAACGTCTGCGCGGTCATTGCGCGAGCGCCCTCCAGACCGGCCAGCCACCAATGGTCGACACACCCGTCCAACGCGGCCACCACCCCGGCGGCATCCTTGTCGGTCAACATCGCAAGCACGGCGTGGGTGGCCCCACTCACATACTGGTCCCGCAATGCCTCCGCCAGGGCTCGGGCGGCATGCGGATTATGGGCCACGTCCAACAGCCAGATCGGATCGTTGCCGACCACCTCCATCCGCCCCGCCACCCGGGCGGACAGCAGCCCGTCCCGCACCGCGCGTTGATCCAGTGGCAGACGATCGGCGACACCAGCCAGTGCCGCCAACGCGGTAGCCGCATTGCGCAACTGGTGGCGGCCCCGCATGGCCGGGAAAGGCAATCCGCGCCGTGCGCCGGGGTCGGCCTCGAAATCCCAATGCGCGGGGTGCGAAACGGCCCGAAAATCGCGCCCCGCGCAGCATAGCCGGGCACCGATGTCCCGGGCATGTCTTTCCAGCCGCTGCGGCGCCGACAAGTCACCACACACCGCCGGACGGTCCGGCCGGTAAACGCCGGCCTTTTCGTAGCCGATGGTCTCGCGGTCGTTGCCGAGCCAGTCCTGGTGATCGAGATCCACACTGGTGACCACCGCGACGTCGGCATCAAGCACATTGACCGCGTCCAACCGACCACCGAGCCCGACCTCCAGCACCGCGGCGTCGAGGCCTTCCTGGGCAAAGATCCAGAACGCCGCCAGGGTGCCGAATTCGAAGTAGGTCAGCGGGATATCACCGCGTGCGGCATCAATGGCACTGAATGCCGCGCAAAGCACCTGGTCTTCCACCTCGACGCCATCGAGGCAAATGCGTTCGTTGTAACGCTGCAGATGCGGCGAGGTGTAGGTCCCGACCCGGTAGCCACCGGCACGCAGTATCGCGTCGCAGTACGCCACCACGGAGCCCTTGCCGTTGGTGCCGGCGATGGTCAGCACCGTGTCGGCCACTTGCGGCGCACCCAGGGCCTGCCAAGCCACCCGCACCCGCTCGAGTCCGAGTTCGATGCCTTTGGGATTGAGCTGTTCCTGCCAGGCGAGCCAGTCGGCGAGGCTGCGCTGCCTCATCACCACGCCGCTCAGGCGGAAGCGGGCTGTTTCATCAACATGCCCAACACACTGGCCAAGCGATCACGCATCTCGGCGCGACTGACGATCATGTCCACGGCACCGTGCTCCACCATGAATTCGCTGCGTTGGAAGCCTTCGGGCAATGTCTCCCGAACGGTCTGCTCGATGACCCGGGGACCGGCAAAGCCGATCAGCGCATTCGGCTCGGCGACATTCAGATCGCCCAGCATCGCCAGACTGGCGGAAACGCCACCCATGGTCGGGTCGGTCATCACCGAAATGAACGGCAGCCGGTGCTCGGCGAGTTGTTTGAGCGCCGCCGACGTCTTCGCCATCTGCATCAACGAAAACAGCGATTCCTGCATACGTGCGCCACCGCTGGCGGCGAAACACACCATGGGACTGCGTTGTTCTATGGCCGCACGCACGCCGCGCACGAAGCGTTCGCCCACCACCGACCCCATGGAGCCCCCCATGAAACGGAATTCGGACGCGGCAGCGACGATGTCCATGCCCTTGAGCTGCCCGCGCATCACCACCAGGGCGTCTTTTTCGCCGGTGCCCTTTTGTGCGGCTACCAGACGGTCCCGATACTTCTTGCTGTCGCGGAACTTGAGCGGATCCGAAGATTCCAGGCCGGCACCGATCTCCTCCCGACCCTCGGGGTCAAGAAAGATGTCCAGCCGACGCCGGGCACCGATGCGCTCGTGATGATTGCATTTGGGGCACACGTCCAGATTGCGTTCCATCTCGGCGCGGTAAAGCACAGCACCGCACCCGGTGCATTTGTTCCACAGGCCTTCCGGGACGCCTTTCTTGTTGCCGCCTTCGGTGCGAATGCGGCTGGGCAGCAGAATGTCGAACCAGCTCATCGTTGTTATTCCGGTTGAAGTATCAGTTGGCGTCCATGGCCAAGCGCATGGCGCCGAGCACGTCCTTGAGCGCGGCAGGAATCGCGTCCGGCTGGTCGGCCAAGGCCTCGATGCGATTCACCAGGGCGCTGCCGACCACGACGGCATCGGCGACCTGGGCCACACGCGCCGCCGTCGCACCGTCCTTGATGCCGAATCCGACCCCCAGCGGCAAATCGGTGTGGCCGCGAATCTCGCCAAGCTTGGCCGCGACCGCGTCCACATCGAGGTTGGCAGCGCCGGTCACGCCTTTGAGCGACACATAGTAGACGAAGCCGCTGGCCGCCGCCGCGATACGTTTGATGCGGGTTTCGTGACTGGTGGGCGAAAGCAGGAATATGGGATCCAGATCATGGGCGCGGAACACCGGCACCACGGCATCGGCCTCCTCCGGGGGCAGATCGACGGTCAACACACCATCGACGCCCGCCTTGGCGGCAGCGGCGGCGAAGGCTTCATAGCCCATTACTTCCACGGGATTGAGATACCCCATCAACACCACCGGGGTTTCCGCGTCGCGCTGGCGGAATTCGGCAACCATGGCCAGCACCTCCCGCAGCGATACGTGATGAGCCAGGGCCCGCTCGGTGGCGCGTTGGATCACCGGGCCGTCGGCCATGGGGTCGGAAAACGGCACCCCCAGCTCGATGACGTCCGCGCCGGCTGCCACCAGGGCGTGCATGGCCGGCACCGTGACCTGCGGATTCGGGTCACCGGCGGTGACATAGGGAATCAGCGCCTTGCGGCCGGCGGCCTTCAGGTCGGCAAAACGTTTCTCGATACGACTCATATGACCAGGCCTTCACGGGCGGCGACGGTGTGCATGTCCTTGTCACCGCGACCGGATAGGTTGACCAGCAGGATCTTGTCCTTGTCCAGGGTCGGCGCCAGTTTGATCGCCTGAGCGATGGCATGACTGGACTCCAGTGCCGGGATGATGCCCTCGGTACGTGTCAATCGATGGAAGGCAGCCAGCGCCTCGTCGTCGGTGACCGCGACGTATCGAGCGCGACCGGCATCCTTCAACCAGGCATGCTCGGGACCGACGCCGGGATAATCCAATCCGGCGGAGATCGACTGGGTTTCGATGATCTGGCCGTCCCGATCCTCCATCAGGTAGGTCCGGTTGCCGTGCAGCACCCCAGGCTTTCCGGCGCACAGGGGCGCGGCGTGGTTGCCGGTATCGAGACCGTCGCCCGCCGCCTCCACGCCGTACATGGCAACATCGGCGTCGTCGATGAACGGATGAAACAGCCCGATGGCATTGGAACCGCCCCCCACGCAGGCAATCAGCGCGTCCGGCAAGCGGCCGGTCATGTCCTGGATCTGCGCCCGGGCCTCACGACCGATGATCGCCTGGAAGTCTCGCACCATCGCCGGATACGGGTGGGGCCCGGCGACGGTACCGATGATGTAGAAGGTGTTGTCGACGTGGGTGACCCAATCGCGCATCGCCTCGTTCAGCGCATCCTTCAAGGTCTTGGAACCGGACGACACGGTTTTTACCTCGGCACCGAGCAGGCGCATGCGGTAGACATTGGCCTCCTGGCGGGCGGCGTCCACCTCGCCCATGTACACCACGCACTCCAGCCCCAGACGGGCGGCGACCGTGGCCGACGCCACGCCATGCTGCCCGGCCCCGGTCTCGGCAATGATGCGGGTCTTGCCCATGCGTTTGGCGAGCAACGCCTGACCGATGGTGTTGTTCACCTTATGCGCGCCGGTGTGGTTGAGATCCTCGCGCTTGAGGTATATCTGCGCGCCGCCCAGCTCCCGACTCAGCCGCTCGGCATGATAGATCGGCGAAGGCCGGCCCACATAATGTTGCAGGTCGGCATCAAGCTCCGCCTGGAAGTCCGGGTCCTGTAGGTATTGCTCATAGGCCTGGCGCAACTCGTCCAGCGGTTCCATCAGCGTCTCGGCGACGAAAATACCGCCATAGGGACCGAAATGGCCGCGCTCGTCCGGCAGTTTGCTCAGGGGGATATCAGTCTTGTCCAACGTGTACACCTCGCATGAATTGCGCGATCCGGTCACCGTCCTTGATGCCCGGTTCCGCCTCGACACCGCCGCTCACGTCCACCCCGTAGGGGCGCACGGTGCGCACTGCCTCGGCTACATTGTTTGGCGTCAGCCCGCCGGCCAACACGATCCTGTCCGCCAGGGTCGCGGGGATTCTCCCCCAATCGAAGGTATCGCCCGTGCCACCGGGCACTCCGGGACGATAGGCATCCAACAACAAGGCCGCGGCGGCCGGGTAATCCGCCGCAGCCGCGACCGGGTCGACGCCCTCCTTCATGCGGATCGCCTTGATCCAGGGCCGGCCATGCTGTGCACAGTAGTCCGCACACTCCTGGCCATGGAATTGGATCAGACTCACCCGCCCCGCCTGGCACGACGCCGCGATGGTTTGTGCGTCCGCATTGACGAACAGCCCGACCACGCTGACAAAGGGCGGCAGGCGACGGGTTATCGCTTCCGCCTGCTCCCGCGTCACGTGACGGGGGCTGGGCGGATAAAACACCAAGCCAATGGCGTCCGCGCCCGCAGCGATGGCGGCAAGCGCGTCCTGTTCCCGTGTGATGCCGCAGATCTTGACCCTGGTGCGCATGATCGATCCAGCTGGAAAACCCCGCATTCTACCCTGAACGCCGAGCTATGGCAGGAAGCCGGCGGCGGGCGGCGCGGGAATATCGAAGCGATCCGGGTACCGCACACCAGCAAAGTACAGTCCATCCGGGGGTGCCGTCACCCCACCGAGGGTCCGGTCTTTGAAATCCAGCACCTCCCGGGCATAGGACTCGGGCTGGTCGCCCCGGCCGACGGCGATGAGCACCCCGGCGATATTGCGCACCATGTGGTGTAGAAAAGCGTTCGCCGACACCGCCAGCTCAATCACGTCGCCGTGCCGCACCACGCGCAGCGATTCCAGGGTACGGATTGGGCTTTTCGCCTGACAACCGAGTGCGCGGTACGATGAGAAATCGTGCTCGCCCACCAATACCTGGCCGGCGCGGTGCATGGCGTCGGCGTCCAACGGCGTGTGAATCCAGGTTGCCCGGTTGGCCCACAACGCCGACCGATAACGGCGATTGAGCATGACGTAGCGATAATGCCGCCCGGTGGCGGAAAATCTGGCGTGGAAGTCGTCGGGTACCGGTTTGGCCCAGGTGACGCTGATGTCGTCGGGCAGATTGACGTTGCTCCCCATCACCCAGTTATGCTCAGTGCGCGGCGACGCACTGTCGAAATGCACCACCTGGCCGAACCCGTGCACACCGCGATCGGTACGACCTGCGCACACCACCCGTAGCGGGTGGGCGGCAACCCGGCTTACCGCCTGCTCCAAGGTGTGCTGCACGCTGGGCACGCCGTGCTTTTGCGCCTGCCAGCCGTGGTAAGCGGTACCGTTGTATTCGACGCCAAGAGCAATGCGCATGGGTGTTCAGATCAACGCTTCGATAAAGTAAACGGGGCGCCGATTGGCGCCCCGTTGCATTGGCCTACGCCAACCGGTCCAGGTCAACCGATATCGGCCAACAACTTGTCCGCCTCGGCCTTCTGGTTATCATTGCCCTCGGCTTTGACCTCGTCCAGGATGCTCCGCGCGCCTTCCTTATCGCCCATTTCGACATAAGCGATGGCCAGGTCCAGCTTGGTCTGCACCTCGTCTTCGTCACCCAGTTGTTCCGAGAACGGCGAGGGGATGTCCAGATCAGCGCCCGGCGCTGCGGTGGCGTCGGCACCAGCGGATTCCTGCTTGGGCAGATCCAGGCCTTCGAAATCCGCCGTCAACTGACTGAGTTCGTCGTCCAGCTCCGTCAGGTCGCTGAGTTCTTCCAGCTGGGCCTGCAGGGATTCGGCGTCGACCGAGCGGTCATCCAGTGGCGCAAAACCACTATCGACCATGGAGTCTTCCAGGCCGGTGTCCAGATCCAGTATCAGGCTGTCGTCACTGACCTGATCGTCAACCTTGGGCTTGGCCGGATCCATATCCAAATCCGGCAATTCCAGGTCGATGGATTCGAGCCCGTCGATGCTTTCATCGTCCTGACTGATGCTGTGCGGCATGGACATGTCGTCCAGGTCGAGCGTCAGGTCCAGGTCGGCGTCGCCCGGTGCGTCCCCGACGGCCCCCTGGCGATCGGCATCGGCCTGTTGCACGGCTTCGCCGTCCGGCGACGTTTCGGCCAACGGGGGCACTTGCAGGGACGATTGTTCGTCAAAGCCGGACAGCGGATCGATGCCCGCCGGCTCGCTGGGTTCGAAATCGGCCAAGCCATCGTCACTCCGAGGCACGCTGGCCGCCACCGTGGCGGTGAACAACGGATACTCCGGCGCAAGGTCACGACCCATATCGCAGACCCGCTGCCAGGCCGCCCCATCGACGCCGTCCTGACCGGCGTCCGCCAGTTGTTGTGCACAATCGGTGAACGCGCCGACGTTGCGGTTGGCGTAATACACTTCCAACAACTTGAACTTGAGCGCCAAGCGGTCCGGGTCCCGGTTCAGCGCCTGACTGAGCAGCTCTTCCGCCTGATCGTAGCGGCCGTAAGCGATGTAGACATCGGCTTCCGACACCGGATCGACCTCGCTCGTCTCGTCAGCCAGGGAATGCATCTCACTGGCGGAAAACTCGCTGAGGAAGGACGTGTCGTGATCGCCGCCCGCGGTGTCCTCGGGCGGCATATCCAGGTCGGCGTCATCGACACCAGGCTCGAGCAGGATGCTTTCCTCAGCATCGTCGGCGACCTGCTGCTCCGCCGGTACGTCGGACTCGTCCTTGGACTTGCGACGCAACAACATCAGCAAGCCGAGCAACAGTGCCACCACTGCCGCGGCGGCACCGGCCAACAGCCCGGGTTCGCCCAGCAAGCGGTCGATCAAACCGGCCTTGGCTGGCGGGACGGAGTCGGCATCCTCGCCGGTTGCAACCGGCGCTTCGGCAGTCGCCTCGGGCTGATCGTCGGCAACCGCCGCCGGGGCCTGTGCTGCGGCATCGTCCGTCGGCGCAACCTCCGCGGACGGTTCGGTGGCGTCCGCGACAGCTGCGGCGCCATTGTCATCAGCAGGCGCCGTTGCGTCCTCGGCCACGTCCGCAGCCCCGGCATCCGCGCCAGCGGTCGCCGGCTCGTCCGTAGCGGCAGCGGCATCGCTCGGGGCGACGGCCTCTTCGCCAGCGGCAATCGCAGCCGTTGTTTCGGCAGGGCCGGCGGCGTTGTCCGCCGACGCCGCTGGTTCCGCACCTTCGATCCCGCCCGGCGCTACTGGTTGACCAGCCTGATCTGCCTGGCCTTCTTCCGTGGCCACCTGCAAGCGCGCCAGTTGTTCGTCCTTCAGACTGAGCAAGCGCTGCATGTCCGCCAGCTGCTGCTCCAAGGTGCTGACTTCCTCGCGCAGGTTGTCGGCCGCTTGACGGGAGGTCTCGGCATTCTCACGTGCCAGCAGCAGGGCATTTTCCAGATCGGCAGCGGTCTTGCCGGCCGTCGTCTGGTCGCCCGCACCCGCCTCGCCCTCGCCCTCGGGGCTGGGTGTGGCGATTCGCAGCTCGGCATCCTTGGCCGACGCATCGGCAACCGCATCGGGCGAACCTGTGGCGGCGTCCCCGGCGGATTCGGCGTCTGCCGCACCGTCCTGCAATGGTTCGGCAGAGGGCTGGGCACGGGCCGCCAAGGCGGTGTCCTGGGCGGACCGGTACGCCGCATTGGCATTGGTACGCGACAAGGCCAACATATCGTCCCGACTGGGAACCCGCAGGATACGGCCCTTTTTCAGTCGATTGATGTCCCCGGCGATGAAGGCGTCGGGATTGGCCTTGTACAAGGCCATCAGGGTCTGGGTGAGACTGACCCCGCTGGGGCGCAATTCCTTGGCGATGCCCCACAGGGTGTCGCTATTCTGCACCCGGTACTCGTTCGGTAGTACGGCGCGTGCCGTCGGAGCCTGATACTGGCTGGCGGACGATGGCGTTCCCGCGCTCACCGAGGTCTGGCTGCGATCCACTCGACCTGGACGCCGCTCCAAGGTGGTAGGCGGATCCAGCAGCACGGTGTATTCGCGCACCAACTTGCCCTTGGGCCAGTTGATTTCCAGGAGGAAATTCAGAAAGGGCTCACGTATCGGGTTATCACTGTAGACCCGGATAACCGACTGCCCGGCCTTGTTGACCATGGGCACGAAACGCAGCCGTGACAGATAGAAGGGGCGCTCCACCCCGGCGCGCTGGAAGGCCTCCGGCGATGCCAAGCGAACCTTCAGACTGTCCAACTCGGTGGGATCGACAGAGAGTAGCTTGACCTCTGCCTCGAAATTCTGATTGAGCGCGGATCGGGTCTGAATATCCCCCAGCCCGAGGGCCAGGGCTGTGGCCGAAACGACCATGCTGATCAGAGCCACAGCCGGAGCCAGCTTGCGGGCCATGTGTCCTCCTATAATCGCGCCCTTGTGCCGGGCACGCCTTCCCATTTGGATTGGCACTTTGTTTTATATCTTTAAGAACGCGCCTGATAAATACGGCCTAACTATAGCCCAGCCAACGGATTTCACCAATATGTGCAAGGCGTGCGGGCTGCCTGGGGCTTATCCGCCGACCACCTGATCGGCGGAACCGTGACCCAGGTCACCGCGCGAGCAGGATCTGCAACATGCGCCGCAGGGGCTCGGCGGCTCCCCACAACAGTTGATCACCGACAGTGAACGCGGACAAGTACTCGTTGCCCATGTTCATCTTGCGCAGTCGCCCCACCGGGACACTGAGCGTGCCCGTGACCTTCGCCGGCGTCAGCTCCGCCATGGTGAGGTCGCGTTCGTTGGGGACGACCTTCACCCAGTCATTGGCCGCGGCTAGCATGTCGTGGATCTCGTCCAGTGGGATGTCCTGCTTGAGCTTGATGGTCAGTGCCTGGCTGTGGGAACGCATGGCACCGATACGGACACAGATACCGTCGATGGGAATGCTGGTTTGGCGGCCGAGTATCTTGTTGGTCTCGACACCGCCCTTCCACTCTTCCTTGCTCTGACCGTTGTCCAGCTTCTTGTCGATCCAGGGAATCAGACTGCCCGCCAGGGGCACGCCGAAATTCTCCGTGGCGAAACTGTTGGCACGCATGGTTTCGGTAACGGCACGGTCGATGTCGAGTATCGCCGCGGCAGGATCCGACAGCATGGGTTCGGCACTGTTCTTGAGCTGCCCCATCTGGGTCAGCAGTTCGCGCATGTTACGTGCCCCGGCACCGGAGGCCGCCTGATAGGTCATGGCGGTCATCCATTCGATGTGATCGCCTTTGAACAGCCCACCCAAGGCCATCAGCATCAGGCTGACTGTGCAGTTGCCGCCGACGAAATCCTTCTTGCCGGCGTCCAGCGCGCGATCGATGACATTGCGGTTGACCGGATCCAGCACGATGATGGCGTCGTCCGCCATGCGCAGGGTGGATGCGGCGTCGATCCAGTAGCCCTGCCAGCCGGCCTCACGCAGCTTGCCGTACACCTCGGTGGTGTAGTCGCCGCCCTGGCAGGTGACGATCGCATCCATCCCCTTGAGCTCGTCGATATCGCTGGCGTCCTTGAGCGGTGCGATATCCTTGCCGATATCCGGGCCGGGCTGCCCCACCTGGGAGGTGGTGAAGAACACCGGCTCGTCGATGCCCGCGAAGTCGCTCTCCTCGCGCATGCGGTCCATCAGGACCGAACCCACCATGCCGCGCCAACCTACGAATCCAACCCGTTTCATCATGCTTTTCCCAATCGAAATTTACCGCTGAGACGCGGATAGGCAGAGCAGTCGATGCGCGAAGACATCCACTGTTTGGTGCCTTCGCGCCTCTGCGATCCAATGACCAATCAAAGCGCCGCGACGATGGCGTCGCCCATGGCCTCGGTGCCGACTTCGGTCATGCCGTCCGACATGATGTCCGCCGTGCGCAGGCCGTTATCCAACACCTTGTTGACCGCGGCCTCGATCTTGTCGGCCAGTGCGCCTTCGTCCAGCGAGTAACGCAGCATCATCGCCACCGAGAGGATGGTGGCGATGGGGTTGGCGACACCCTGGCCGGCGATGTCCGGCGCCGAGCCGTGAATCGGCTCGTACATGCCCTGCCCCTTCTCGTTCAGCGAGGCCGACGGCAGCATGCCGATGGAACCGGTCAGCATGGCGGCACAGTCGGACAGGATGTCACCGAACATATTGGTCGTGACCATCACGTCGAACTGCTTGGGCGCACGCACCAGCTGCATGGCGGCATTGTCCACGTACATGTGCGACAGCTCGATCTGCGGATACTCGGCCTTCACCACGCGGGTGGCGACTTCGCGCCACAGCTCGGTGCACTCGAGCACGTTGGCCTTGTCCACCGAGCATACCCGCTTGTTGCGCTTCATGGCGATGTCACAGGCGGATCGCACGATGCGCTCGATCTCGTGTTCGGCATACACCAGGGTGTTGAAGCCCTGCTTCTCGCCGTTGTCCAGGGTGCGGATGCCGCGCGGTTGACCGAAGTAGATGCCGCCGGTGAGCTCGCGCACGATCATCAGATCCAGACCGGACACCACCTCGGGCTTCAGCGTAGAGGCGCCCGCCAGCTGCGGGTACAGAATGGCCGGACGCAGGTTGGAGAACAGGCCCAGGCCGGCGCGAAGGCCCAGCAGCCCCTTCTCCGGGCGCACCGAGATGTCCAGCGATTCCCACTTGTAGCCACCGACCGCACCCAGCAGGATGGCGTCCGCCTCCTTGGCCATGTCCAGGGTCGCGTCGGGCAGCGGCGTGCCGACGGCGTCGTAGCCGGCACCGCCGACCAGGCCCTCGTCCAGTTCCACGTCCAGGCCATGCTCGCCGGCAAGGACATCGAGAACCTTCACCGCCTCCGCGACGATCTCGGGGCCGATGCCGTCACCCGGCAGTACCAGAATACGTTTGCTCATAGTCGAACCTTGTTCCGAAATTTATTTGGTGAACCACAGAACCGTGGCATGTGCCTTGATGCCAACAGCTGGAGGCAAACCGGTGACGCCCGGCGCCTTTGCGGTGGCTGCCTAATTGAACAACCAGGGCGCCTCGGCCTTGCGCTTCGCCTCATAGGCCTTGATCTCGTCCCCGTGCGCCAGGGTCAGGCCGATGTCGTCCAGACCCTCGATCAGGCAATGCTTGCGGAAGGCGTCCACCGCAAAGGCGATCTCTTCGCCATCGGCCAAGGTCAGCTTTTGCGCCGGCAGGTCGACGGTGATCCGCAACGCCGCATCGCCCAGTGCCTTGGCGAACAACCCATCCACCACTTTGGCGTCCAACACGATGGGCAGGATGCCGTTTTTAAAGCTGTTGTTGAAGAAGATGTCGGCAAAGCTGGGCGCGATGATCACCTTGAAGCCATAGTCTTCCAAGGCCCAAGGGGCGTGCTCACGCGATGAGCCGCAGCCGAAGTTCTCCCGCGCCAGCAGAATCTGCGCCCCGCTGTAGCGCGGGTCGTTGAGTACGAAGTCCCGGTTGAGCGGGCGCGTGCTGTTGTCCATGCCCGGCTCGCCGTGATCCAGGTAACGCCACTCGTCGAACAGGTTCGGGCCGAAGCCGGTGCGCTTGATGGATTTCAGGAACTGCTTGGGGATGATGGCATCGGTATCCACGTTGGAACGGTCCAACGGGCAGACGATGCCGGTGAATGTCTCGAACTTTTCCATAGTCGCCTCCTTACAGTTCCCGCACATCGACGAAGTGGCCGGCCACCGCAGCGGCAGCGGCAATGGCCGGGCTCACCAGGTGGGTACGCCCCCCCCGCCCCTGGCGGCCTTCGAAGTTACGATTGGAGGTGGAGGCGCAGCGCTCGCCCGGCTCCAGACGGTCGGCGTTCATCGCCAGGCACATGGAGCACCCGGGCTCGCGCCACTCGAAGCCGGCCGCGACGAAGATCCTGTCCAGACCTTCTTCCTCGGCCTGTTTTTTCACCAGGCCCGAGCCCGGCACCACCATGGCCAGTTTGACGTTGCCGGCCACCTTCTTGCCTTTTGCCACCGCAGCGGCGGCACGCAGGTCCTCGATGCGCGAGTTGGTGCAGGAGCCGATGAACACCTTGTCCACCGTGATCTCATTGACCGGCGTGCCGGCGGTCAGCCCCATGTAGTCCAGCGCACGCTGCATGCCGCCGGCTTTTACGCTGTCGGCGTCATCGGCCGGGTTGGGCACGCGATCATTGACGCCCACCACCATCTCCGGCGACGTGCCCCAGGTGACCTGCGGCTGGATGCCGGCGGCGTCGATCACCACCTCCTTGTCGAACACCGCACCCACGTCGCTGTGCAGCGTCCGCCAGTAGGCCACCGCGGCGTCCCAATGCTCGGCGCTCGGTGCGTAGGGCCGTCCCTTTACATAGGCGATGGTCTTGTCGTCCACGGCGACGAAACCGGCGCGGGCACCCGCCTCGATGGCCATATTGCACACGGTCATACGACCCTCGATGGACAGATCGCGAATGGCCTGGCCGGCAAACTCGATGGCATACCCGGTACCGCCTGCGGTACCGATCTCGCCAATGATCGCCAGCACGATGTCCTTGGCCGTCACACCCGGGCCCACCTTGCCGTCCACGGTCACCCGCATGGCCTTGGACTTCTTCTGGATCAGGCATTGAGTGGCCAGTACGTGTTCGACTTCCGAGGTGCC
The DNA here is from genome assembly GCA_030148485.1 of Gammaproteobacteria bacterium. Taxonomy (GTDB): domain Bacteria; phylum Pseudomonadota; class Gammaproteobacteria; order Chromatiales; family Chromatiaceae; genus JANTHH01. Next base: position 52,967 of record JASBTJ010000085.1, read on the forward strand.
GATACCGTGCGCCAGGGCGCCGAAGGCGCCGTGGGTCGAGGTGTGCGAGTCGCCGCACACCACGGTCATGCCGGGCAGGGTCGCGCCCTGCTCCGGCCCCATGACATGCACAATGCCCTGGCGCACATCATTCATGGAAAACTCGACGATGCCGAAGTCCGCGCAATTCTGGTCCAGGGTTTCCACCTGGGTGCGGGAAATGGGATCGACGATACCAGCCACGCCGCTGGTGCGCTCGTCGCGGGTGGTCGGCACGTTATGATCCGGCGTGGCCAGGTTGGCCGATGCTCGCCAAGGCTGGCGCCCAGCAATGCGCAGACCTTCGAAGGCCTGGGGCGAGGTCACCTCATGCACCAGCTGGCGGTCGATGTAGAGCAGCGCGGTGCCGTCCTCGTCGGTACGCACCACATGGGCATCCCACAACTTGTCGTAAAGGGTCTTGGCGGTCATCTGCGGCTCCTTGAGGGAAGCGCCGAATCAGTCCATCCGGGACTGCTCAGCGCACGCTGCGCGGCAAACGCGGTTACTGCTTGCTGCAAAACCGGTCACTGTCCGTGACCGGTTTTGGCGGCACCTCCCTGTGCCGCGGAACCGCTGAATTTTTCAGCAGTTCCTTAAGCTGGTGGAAACATAGCCACCGATCATCTATAAATCTAATTCATATTTTTTATTTTTCGGATTCCTATAGAGAATAATGGAGATCCACGCCCTCACCGCCTTCGTGGAAGTCGCCCGCACCGGATCCTTTTCGGTTGCCGCCGAGCACCTGTTCCTGACCCAGCCGGCGGTCAGCAAACGGGTCGCGGCGCTGGAAAGCGAACTGGGCACTCCGCTGTTCGACCGCATTGGTCGCAAGGTCACCCTGACCGAGGCGGGCAATGCCCTGCTGCCCCAGGCCAGCCGACTGTTGCAGGAGGCCGCCGAGATGAAGCGTCTGGCCGCCAGCCTCACAGCCGGGGTCAGCGGGACCTTGAACATGGGCACCAGTCACCACATCGGCCTTCACCGTCTGCCGCCGGTGTTGCGGGCCTTCACCCGGGCATACCCCGAGGCCCAGTTGGATATCGACTTCATGGATTCGGAGGCCGCCTGTCGCGCGGTGGAGGCCGGCGACCTGGAGCTGGCCGTGGTCACCCTGCCCAATCAGCCGTCCGACGCCTTGGGCATCACCCCGCTGTGGCAGGACCGGCTGGTGTTCATGGTGCATCGGGATCACCCCTTGGCTGGCGAAACGCAAGTCACGCTCCAGACCCTGGCCGCGCACCGCGCGGTCCTGCCCGGACCATCGACCTACACCCGCGGCATCCTTACCCGTGCGCTGGCCGGGGCGGGTCTCAAGCTCCAGGTCGCCATGTCCACCAACTACCTGGAAACCCTGAAGATGCTCGTGGCAACGGGACTGGGCTGGAGCCTGCTGCCTGCCACCATGCTCGACGAAGGCGTCACGGAACTACCCGTGCCGCTACAGCTGTCGCGCCAACTGGGCATCGTCATCCACCGCAAGCGCACCCTGTCCAACGCGGCACGCGCCATGGTGGAGACCTGCATCTCGCAGGCCGGCAAGTGCTGAACATCCTTGCAACCGCTTCCGGCCTGCCGACAGCGGCGGATTCCGGTAAAATGCGCGCCCTTGCCCGATTCAGCCAACCGAGGCCAACCGGTGGACCAAGACATCAAGATCGACTCCCGCGACCTGCTCAACGCGCAGACCGCCAAGATCGCCTGGGAAGAGCTGCAAAAGCACTTCGCCCGGGGCGTGGTCATCAAGGTCGCGCCGGAACTGGACCTGGTACAGGTTGCCGCCCAAGTCATCGCCGACGACAAGGCGCAAGTGGAGGCCTGGATGGCGTCCGGTCAGGTGGCGAACGCCGACGACGACGATGCGCGGACCTGGGTGGCATCCCAGCCGATGTTCTGGGCGGTGGTCGTTGCACCCTGGGTGCTGGTGCAGCCGATCACGGAATGAGCTGAGCGGGGCGCTCCCCGACCTCCTTGGCGGCGAGCACCTGGTCCGGGTGACGGACCGCGGCGAGCAGACCGGCAAGGTAGCCTGCGCCCTTCGCCACCTGCTGCGCGATACGCCGCAGCCTGCGCAATTGGTCCAGCAGTTCGCCGACCTGGGTCGCGGCGACCGGCGCCTTCGTACCCAACTGGAGCAGGGCGTTTTTCAGCTCACTGTACTGTCGGCCGATCGCATCGACCTCGGCTTGGCAAACCGCCATGTCGAACCCCTCCCCTTGCGGATCGGCATGGGCCAACAGCTGCGACACCTTGCCGACATAAGCCTGAGTCTGCGCCGTGATGCGCTCGTCCCGTGCATACTCGACCAGACTGCGGTCATTGGCATAGGCCTGCGCGATGTCGGCAATCTCGAGATAATACTGGCCGGTACGCATCACCGTTGGCAGTGCTTCGGCGACCGCGGCAGGTAGGCTTGACCGCTGCAAGCGGGTCATGAAATCCCCGATCGCGTTGGTCAGCTCCACCACCACCGCATGCTCTGCGCGCAACACCGACGGGGACTGTCGTTCGGCACTGAGTACCGCCTGGGCCAAGCCCCGGGCATGTTGACCCACCCGCGCCGTTTCCAGTACCAACGCATTCAGTGCCAGCGACGGCATCACCACCACGTTGGGATCCAGATGCTTCGGTCGACCGGCGATCTCTTCATATGTGCGAAAACGGTTCGCCAGCCAATCACTCAGACGGCGGCTGAGCGGAAACATGATCAATACGCCCAACAGGTTGAATGCGGTGTGAAACAGTGCCAGCGACACCGCCGGCGCGTCATGCAAGCCGAGCACGTCGCCCGTCGCGCGCACCAACCAAAGCATGCCCGGCAACAGCAATAATGCGACAACCGCGGTGATCAGATTGAAAGCCATATGCGCGACGGCGACGCGTTTGGCGTTCGGCGTGGCACCGATCACCGCCAGGCCGGCCGTGGATGTGGTGCCGACGTTCGCGCCGATCACCATGGCGGCAGCACCGGCCAGGGACAACAACCCGCCGTTCGCGGCCGTCAGCGTGATGGCAATGGCCGCACTCGACGACTGGGTTACCAGGGTGATGAGGAACCCCATGGCGACATACAACGCCATGGCACCCAATCCGGTACCCAAGTCCCGCCCCGGTCCGATCATCCCGGTCAGGCCAGCGAAGGCGTCTTTGAGCACATCCAGACCGATGAAGAACAAACCGAATCCCACCAGGGTCCGACCGATTGCGCCGACCCGGCCATCGCCGGCGGCCAGGCGCAAGACCATGCCGACGCCGACCAACGGCAGGGCGAACAAGGCGAGCTTGAATTCGAAACCGACGCTGGCCACCAGCCAACCGGTCATGGTGGTGCCGACGTTCGAGCCGTAAATGACCCCCAACGCCTGATACAAGGTCAGCAGACCCGCGTTGACAAAGCCGATGGTCGCCACGGTCACTGCGCTGGACGACTGCACCAACGCGGTGATGCCGACGCCGGCCAGCACACCGCGCAAGGTGGACGAAGTCCAGGACCCGAGTATCTGGCGAAGCGCACCGCCGGCCGCCACCCGCAGGCCGTCGGTGATCATCCCGACCGCCAGCAGGAACAGTCCCACGCCGCCGAGGGCACTGCCGGCGGCGACCAGCCATTGCCCCCCGCTCAGCTCAGCCAACGGCGTCCATCTCGGGCGCGGCCAAGCGTGGCCAACGGGCCAGGATCCGCGCCTTCAAGCCTTCCATTCCGGCCAACAGCACCGGCACCACGATGAGCACCAATACGGTGGATACCGCCAAGCCGAAGCTGATGGATACCGCCATCGGAATCAGGAACTGTGCCTGCAACGAGGTCTCGAACAGCAAGGGTGTCAATCCCGCGATGGTCGTCAAAGAGGTCAGCAATACCGCGCGCAAACGCTGACAGGATGCCGCGATCACGGCGTCACGAATCGCCATGCCCTGCTCGCGCAGCTGTTTGTAGAACACCACCAGAATAATCGAATCGTTGATCACGATGCCGGCCAAACCGAACAAGCCGAACATCGACAGAATGGTCAGATCGATGCCCATCACCCAGTGGCCCACCACGGCGCCCACCAGGCCGAAGGGTATGACCGCCATCACCACCAGCGGCCAGCCGTAGGAGCCGAACACCCAAGCGAGGATGATGTAGATCATGGCCAGCGCCACCAGGGCGCCGGCCTTCATGTCCCGGGCGGTTTCCCGTTGGTCCTCGGCGCGCCCCGTATACTCCCAATTGACCCCGTAACGCGCGACGATGCCGGGCAGGATGTCGGTACGCAGTTGGCTGCGGATCTGATTGGCGTTGTTCTGCGTGGTGTCGACATCCGCCAATATGGTTACTGCCCGCAACCCCTCGGCGTGACGAATGGCCTTGAAGCCGCGGCGCTCGCGCAACTGCAATGCCGAACCCGCCGGCATACGCTCCCCACTGGGCAAGACGAAGGTGAAGTCCCGCAATGCTGCGAGCCGATGGCGTTCGCTGTCCGGCAGCATGACGCGCACCTCGATCTCTTCCTCGCCCTGATTGAAGATCTGTGTCAGGTAGCCATCCAAGGCACCGCGCAGTTGACGCCCCACCTCGGCGACGGTCAGCCCGTGCGCCTCGGCCAAGGGTGTCAAGCGGAATACCCATTGTTGCGGACCATAGGGCATGTCGTCTTCCACCCCATGCACCCCGGCAACACCTTTCAAGGCCGCGGACAGGGCCTCGCCCGCCCGTTTGAGCTGCTCGGTGTCCGGCCCGGTGAGGCGGATCTCCAGGTCGCGCCCCGGATGGCCGCCGCGGCGCGACGTCAGGGTCAGATTTTCCAGCCCCGGCGGGACCGGCACGTGCTTACGCCATTCGGCCAGGAACTGTTCGTTGCGCACGTCACGGGTATCCGACGGCACCAACTCCACCTGCACCATGGCGAATTGATCGCCGCGCTGGCCCTGACGACCACCCGATGCCGCGCCCTGGCCGTCCAGTACGGCCACGGCCCGCACCAAGCCGCCGCCGAAGGCCTTATCCGTGGCATACAGGCCCTGCTCGACGTGGCGGATGTAGTCGTGCACCCGATCCGGCGGCGTACCGGCGACGAACTGGGCGCTGGCAATGACGATATTCCCCTCCACATTGGGAAAGAAGACAAAGCCAAGACGTCCGCCGACCAATAAACCGATGGTCAGGATCACCGCCGCCGCTGCGCCTGACAGGGTGACCCAGCGGTAGTCCACCGCCAAGGTCACCAGGCGGCGGAAACGGCCGTCGCGGAACCGCGCAAAGGCGTTGTCCCAACGCTGCCGAAACCGCCCCGGCGGCGCGTGATGCATACGCAGAAAACTGTGTCGGAGATGACCGGGCAGGACCAGGAAACTCTCCACCAGCGACGCGAGAATCACGCAGATCACCACCACCGGGATGTCGTGCAGGATCTTGCCGATGATGCCGCCGATGACCAACAGCGGGATGAACGCCGCAATGGTGGTCAGCGACGACGACATCACCGGTGCGAACATGCGCCGCGCGCCACCTTCGGCCGCCTGCAGCGAATTCTCGCCGGTCTGATAATGGGTCAGCGCGTCCTCACCGACGACGATGGCGTCGTCCACGATGATGCCCAACGCCATGATCAAGGCGAACAGCGAGATCATGTTGATGCTGCCGCCGATCAGGTACACCACCGCCAGCGTCGCCAGGAACGACACGGGGATGCCGACCGTCACCCAGAACGCCACTCGCCCGTTCAGAAAAATGAACAGGATGGCAACCACCAACACCAGGCCGCCGAGACCGTTCTTGATCAGCAACATGATGCGATCTTCGATCAGCTGCCAGCTTTCGTCGTACACCGTGAGCGCAACATTCGGCGGCAAGGTCGGTCGGGTCTTTGCCAACCAGTCCTGCATGATGGCCGCCGAAGCCAACGAATCGGCAGTGGGCGACCGCTGCAATTGCAACTCCACCGCCGGTTTTCCCTGATAGCTGACGGCGACCTGATCCGGCCTGGGGCGTCGCTCCACCTGCGCCACGTCGCCCACACGCACCAGTTGCCCCTCGGCGTCGGTGATCAATGGCAGACGGGCAAAACCCAAGGGGTCGCGCTGCTGACTGACCGCGCGCAACTCCCGCCCGGCTTCGTCTCGACCGACACTGCCGGCGGGCAGATCCCGGGATTCGGCCGCGATACGCGCACTGGCCTGGGACAGACTCAGGTTCAGGGCGTCCAGACTGGCCTGGGGAAGCTGGATGGCGATCTCTTCCTCGGGCAGACCGGTGATGGTGATCTGGGCAATGCCGGCGGCCAACAATTCGCGCTCGAACTGTCGGGCCAGGGGGCGCAGTTCGTCGATGTTGTCCGGGCCGTGCACCAATAGCCTAGCCACGGGCTCATAGCGGATCACATGGGTCACCTGAGGCCGCTCGGTATCGCTCGGCAGGTTGCGCACCGTGTTGACCAGGGCCTCGACACGGTCGGTCGCCTCGCCCATGTCGGTCCCCTCAGGGAACTCCAGGCTGATCAGGCTGACGTTCTCGGCCGACGTGGATGTCATGCGATCGAGCCCATCCACCGACCGCAACGCCTGTTCCAAGGGCACCGTCACCGCGCGCTCGACATCTTCGGCGTTGGCCCCCTGCCAGAGGGTGCGTACCGTGACGACTTCCACCTCGAAGTTGGGAAAGAACTGGGTATTGAGGTTGTTGAGCGCCCAGAAACCCGCCAACACCATGATCGCCATCAGCAGGTTGGCCGCCACCTTGTGTTGGGCAAACCGTCCGATCAGGTCATTGCGATGCGCAAAGCCCATATCAGCGGGTACCCGCGGCGTCGACGACGGTGACTTTCAGCCCGTCCATGGCATTGGGCAGTTGGGTCGCCAGCACGCGACTGCCTGCCCCGAGGTCCGCGGCATGCACCAACACCTGGCTGCGGCCGTCGGGCCTTTGCTGGTCGCCGATGCGGCGCACCCGGCGCGGACGCAAACGCTGTTGCTCATCGACGATATAGATACGCTCAAGGCCGTACAGGGCCTGTGCCGGCAGCGCCACCACCTCCTCACGCGCTGGCAGATGCAGTGTCAGCCGCACAAAACGCCCGGGCCGGACGCCGGCGTCCGGCTCGGCAATACGGAACAGCCCGGCGATGCCACCGCTCGCACCGGCCTCTCCCGCCAAGCGTTCCAGCGCGGCGGTCAGCGGCCTGCCGTCGAGTTCGCCGCTGGCCGATAGCGTCATGCCCGCAGCCAGGGCGTCGCGGACCGCCGCCAGTTGATCGTCCGGGACCTGCGCGCGCACCAATAGACTCGCCGTATCGTAGATCTGCACCAGGCCATCGCCGACCCGCACCCGTTGACCGGGCGACACCAGCAGCTTGGCGACGCGACCCGCAAACGGCGCCTTGACCAGGGTGCGGTCCAGGTCGAGTTGCGCCTGATCCCTGGCGGCGGCCAGTTCGGCCATGCGGGCGTCGTGTTCCTGGATCGCCGTCTGCCGAGCGCTGAGCGCAATGGCCTGACGGTCAACCGCCTGCCGCGCGGTGTCCAAGGCCGACTGACTGGCGAGCTTCCTGGCGACCAGGTCCTGCGACCGCTTCAGTTCCTTACGCGCCAGCGCCAGCAGATTGCGCTCCCGCGGCAAGGCATCCAGGTTGGCTTGATGGCGCGCCAATTCGGTCGCAATGCGCGCATCGGCCTGATGGAGGCGCAGCTGAGCGTCGCTGGCATCCAGTCGAACCAAGGGCGCCCCCGCACCGACCGACTCCCCTTCGTGCACTGGCACATCCTGCACTTCGGCAGCGACGGCCGCGGTGAGTCGACTATCCCATTGCGCCTCGATCCGGCCGTACAAGGTCACCTGAGGCGCCAGGCTGGCCGGCGTCACCTGAACCACGGCGACGGGCCAGGCCTTTTCCGTGATCGTGACCGGCTTTGCCTGGGGCTTGGTTTCCATCAGCAGCAACAGGCCGGCGATGGCGATCCCGAGTATCAGGATGGGGAGCAAAAACTTCTTCATTCGGGTCGTCATGCAGTCGGATTGCCTGAGGGTGGGATCGCGGGTTGGAGTACCGAGCACGACCGCGGGTTCCGGTCATTGTGCGGTCAGCGGCGGCGGAACGGAACCCTAGGACGGCGGCAGGCGTCGCACCAGCAGGTAGGCGGCCGCGGCACCGACCAATGCCACCGACCCGGCAATCAGATAGGTGGACAAGGCGCCGAAGCGATCCCACCCATAACCCGCCATCACCGCACCGACCGCTCCACCGGCGCCAAAACTGATGCTCGAATACAACGCCTGCCCCCGACCCTTGAAGCGACCGTGAAAATAACGCGCAGCCAAGTGAATGGCCGCGCCGTGAAAGGTCCCGAAGGTGGCCGCATGCAACAACTGCGCACCCACCATGATCCACAGCTCACCGGGGAACACCCCCACCAGCACCCAGCGCAGGGCGGCTATCAACAGACTTGCCACCAGCACCCGCGCGGCACCGAATCGTTCCAGGAAATGGTGCATGACCATGAATACCGCAACTTCCGCGGCAACGCCCAATGCCCACAGGCCACCGATCAGGGTCTTGGAATAACCCTGATCGGTCATGTAGATGCTGTAGAAGGCGTAGTACGGGCCGTGGCTGAGTTGCATGAGGAAGACGGCGACGAAAAAACCCAGCACCGCCGGCTGTCGAAGCACCTGCCACAGCGACCGATGGTCCGGCGGATGTGCCTGCGGGTCAGGATCACGCACCGCCAGGGACGCCAACCAGATTCCGAGGTAGATCATGAACACCACGGAAAGCACCACCGCTGGTCCCTGGCGATCCACCAGCCAACCCAATGCCAGTACGGTGACGATGAATCCGATCGACCCCCATACCCGTAACAAGGCGTAGCGGTTCACCTGCTTGCCAAGGTAACCGAGGGTGACCACCTCGAACTGGGGCAACGAGGCGTTCCAGAAGAAACTGAACAGGCTCATCGCCACCGCAATGGCCCAGAAATCATCCGCCCAGAACATCAGGGTAAAGGCCAGCGCCGATACCAGCGACGCAACGCGAACGATGCGCATGCGATGCCCCAGGTGGTCGCCCAACCAGCCCCAGATATAGGGTGCGACGATCTTGGTCGCCATCAGGATCGCGGTCAGCGAGCCGATCTCCACCGCGCCGAATCCCAACGACTGCAGATACAGCCCCCAGTACGGCACCAGTGCGCCGAGGGCGGCAAAGTAGAAGAAGTAGAAACCCGAAAGGCGCCAGTACGGCATGCGCGGCCCTTGCCCTTTGCCGGTATCGGACGGTTCCACCGCGCTGCTAACCGGTCAGCCGCGCCGTGAAGGATCAATCACCGACTTGGGAAGGGATGACCGGTGTCGCCGGATGCACATGGCCGTTCTGACCACGCTGCCGTAACGCGTGATCGAGCAGCACGATGGCCAGCATGGCCTCGGCGATGGGCACCGCGCGAATCCCCACGCAGGGGTCGTGACGCCCTTTGGTGATCACGTCCACCGGCGCCCCGGAAACGTCCACCGTGTGACCACCCAGGCGGATGCTCGAGGTCGGCTTGAAGGCCACCCGCGCCACCACGTCCTGCCCGCTGTAAATACCGCCCAACACACCGCCGGCGTTGTTCGACAGGAAGCCTTCAGGGGTCATCTCGTCACGGTGCTCGGTGCCCTTTTGCGCCACCGAATCGAACCCGGCGCCGATCTCCACCCCCTTGGCCGCGTTGATCCCCATCAGCGCATGGGCGATGTCCGCATCCAACCGATCGAACACCGGCTCCCCCCAGCCCGGCGGAACGCCAGCGGCCACCACGGTCACCTCCGCGCCCACCGAATCGCCCGATTTGCGCAGTGCGTCCATATAGTCTTCCAGCTCCGGCACCTGGTCGGCATGAGGCCAGAAGAACGGGTTCTCCTCCACCGGCGCCCAACTGAACGCCTGCGGACGGTTCTCGCCCAGGGCCGACAAATAGCCGCGAACCGTCACCCCGAACAGCGCCTTGAGCACCTTCTTGGCCACCGCGCCGGCGGCCACACGCATCGCCGTCTCGCGGGCAGACGAGCGACCACCGCCCCGGTAGTCCCGCACGCCATACTTCTGGATGTAGGTGTAATCGGCATGCCCGGGGCGGAACTTCTCAGCAATGTCGCCGTAATCCTTGGAACGCTGATCGGTGTTATGGATGATCATGCCGATGGGCGTCCCGGTGGTCTTGCCCTCGAACACCCCGGACAGTATCTGCACCTCGTCCATCTCACGCCGCTGGGTGGTGTGGCGGGTCTTGCCCGGCCGGCGCCGCTCCAGGTCCGGCTGGATGTCCGCTTCCGACAGTTCGAACCCCGGCGGGCAGCCGTCCACGATACAGCCGATGGCAAGACCGTGACTCTCGCCGAAGGAGGTCACTGTGAAGAGTTTTCCGATAGTATTGCCAGACATTCGATACGCTACTGTTCATCGCCCGGAGGCTTCGTTTGGCGGACATGCCCATTCATCGGCAGGGATTCTCGGCCACCCAGGGGCGTCACGCAAAGGCCAGGAAAATCCTCGCAATCCTTGAGCGGGCAGGTCATGCGGTCAGCCGGGGCCAGGACATCCTCGACCTGGGCACGGGCAGTGGACATATAGCGCTTAATTTATCACAGCTGGGACGTGTCATCGCCTGTGACGTTGTCGATCAGCGAACAGTCGGCAAAGACCTACCGTTCGTGCAGGTAGCAGATCGATTACCGTTTCCGGACGCCAGTTTCGACCTGGTCGTATCGAACCACGTTATCGAACACGTTGCCGATCCTGCCCGGCAGTTGGCAGAGATCCGACGCGTCCTCAGGCCGGATGGCGTCGCCTATCTTGCGACGCCCAACCGTTGGTGGCCGTGGGAGGTCCATACAGCACTGCCCCTGCTGCATTACCTGCCGACTACCGCGTTTTTCCGGCTTGCACGCGCGCTCGGGCGATCCACCGAACCCTTGCAGCTGCAGTCGCTGGCAAGCCTACGACGTCATGCCAACAATAGGTTCACCGTGAGCACCTGGCATCAGAAACTACTACGAAACCCGGCCGAATATTCGCTGCAAATCCCGCTCTGGGCCGAAACCCTGGTTCGCATATCGCCAAACTGGCTGATCGAGCGCACCGCTACTATGCAACCCACGCTGATATGTCTTCTTCGGCCCCGGTGAAAAAACCCAGACTGCTGGTTCTGACCTCGACGTTTCCACGTTGGCCTAACGACCACGAACCTCCCTTCGTGTATGAGCTGGCCCGGCGGCTTACCGACCGTTTTGACGTTACCGTACTGGCCCCTCATGCCCCGGGGGCTGCCCGTCGCGAAGTCATGGATGGCGTCCAGGTCGTTCGTTTTCGCTACGCGCCGGAGCGGCTGGAAAAGCTCGCTTACGATGGTGGTATTCCAACCAAATTACGTCAACTACCGCGACTAAGGCTGCTAGTACCAATCTTCCTGATCGCGCAACTACTAGCTGCGTGGAGACTGATGCACCACTTGCGGCCCGACGCCATACACGCCCACTGGCTACTCCCGCAGGGTTTGGTCGCAGTACTGGCACGAGGACTAGCCGGGATTCCTGCACGGCTGTTGGCCACCAGCCATGGCGCCGATATCCATGCCTTGCGCTTTTCGATCGCTCGCTGGCTTAAACGACTCACCCTCCAGCATGCCGATGCAGTCACCGTTGTCAGCCATGCGCTTGAGCGAGAAGCTTCCGAGCTTACCCAAGAACCCGAGAAGCTCCACGTCGTCCCAATGGGTGTCGACCTGCAACAACGCTTTCTCCCCGCTCGCCGAAACGTAGGTCGCCCAACGCTACTTTTCACCGGACGCCTGGTCGAGAAGAAGGGCGTCTCAACCCTGCTCGAATCCCTGACACTGGTGCTGCCTGAAGTCTCCGATTGCCGCCTACTGATAGCCGGCAGCGGCCCGCAGCAATCTACGCTCAAGGCAAGCGCCCAGCGACTGGGCATCGCCGGCGCGGTAGAATTTCTAGGCAGCTACCGCAACGAGGATCTGCCCAAGCTCCTGCAGCAAAGCGACGTTGCGGTCTATCCTTTTCGATGTGCGGCAGGAGGCGACCAGGAAGGACTGGGGCTGGTCATGCTAGAGGCCATGGGCTGCGGCCTACCCGTGGTAGCCGGTAATGTACCCGCCGTGCACGACGTTATCGAGCACGAACGGACCGGGCTGCTCGTACCTCCCGATGACCCGCCCGCCTTGGCCAACGCCCTGCTCCGTCTCTTTAACGACCCGGAACTAGCGATGCGGCTGGCTAACGCGGGGCGCACCCATGCCTTGGCCAAGTTCGACTGGCCGGTGATCGCCGAGCGATACGCTGATCTGCTAAGCCAGCCTACGAATGACTCGTAGCGGAAACTGCGGCCTTCGTGCCACGCAGAAACGCAAGGGCTAGCGCGAACCGCACCAGGGCCAGCCGCCATCCAGCCGGCAACCACCGAAAGCAAACCAATTCAGCGGCCAACGCCTCGACTGGACTAGCAAACACAGCCCAAAATCCGGGCAAGGCCCTGATCGGTATTGGGCCTGTTCGAACATCCACTTTGGAAAACTTCATAGCGCGGTAGATATCGGGCTGGCGCCGCTGAAATATCCCCGAGGTGTAGCGGCCCGCCTCTTCCATCTTGCGACACAATCCGGCAACCGAAGCCTGTGCATCATGAAGCACTGTGGCGAATGCGTCATAGTGAGGCCGCGCCTCGCATGCGAAGAGCGAAGCTATAAGGTCACGGTCTTCGAAGCCATAGTGACGGTAACCCTCATGGAATCCTCCGCAACAATTAAATAGCGTGCGCCGCACTGCCACGTTCGTACTCGTCATCGACAGATAGTCGCCCAGGCTAACTCTGGCTTCTCGCTCCTGGGCGACGACCCGCGCATAGTGGCTCCAGAAATCATCACCTAGGGCAGTGATGGACCCAAAACTCAAATCGCAGCCTGAAACCAGCGCCTGTTCGTGCCGACACAGCAGGTCATCGGCCAGTGGCACGCAATCGGCGTCGAGCAAGAGCACCGCCACCGCTCGGCTTGAAGCAACGCCCAGATTGCACGCATTGGCTCGTCCCCGGCGCCATGGCACGCGAATGAGTCGGACCTGCGGGTGTCCGAAAGCCCGCACGACGTTCCCCGTGCCGTCAGTCGAACCGTCGTCCACCACGATTATGTGGCGGCGACCCGCACGCGTACTCCGCTGGGTGAGCAAGGCAGCCATAGTCTTACCGATCACGTCGGCACCATTGTGTACAGGGATAACAACGTCAAGCATGGTCACCCTCCCTCGTGGGCCCTGCCGTAGCAACGACGTTCAGGCTGACGAAGGGGCTGACGTCCCCCCTGACCGCTCCCGGCCCATGCCGGTATACACGACTTATCCATCGAAACACTTCCGGTCGCCAAGGGCCGGCGCTCAACGTCCGCTCGAGACACGCCCTTGCGGCAGACAGGTTGCCTGCGCGGAGAAAGCTTTTGAGATAACGCATGGCTGTCATCGCCTGCCTCGCCTGCACGTAGCCCGGCTCCTGCAAACGCCAGGTGACGAACCGTTCCGCAAGCCCGACATCAGCCTCAAGAGGATCAAAGCCGTCGGCCCGCCTCGCATCGGCAAGCCGGAAGGCCAGTTCCTGCAATGCAGTTTGTCTGGCTCTTCCTCGGTAATTCTCCTGAGCCACGTGAATCCGATAGTCGAGCAGCGAGGCATCCAGGTTGCGCAGCTGCCAGCGTTCTGCGAGCCGCAGCACCAAGTCGACATCTTCCGCACCGTCCATGGCAGCGCGATACGGCACTTCCATCAAGGCGTCTCGTCGAAAAACCATGGAGGGGTGAGCAAAGCAGCTTTGTCTGAGCAGCTGCCCGGCAAGCACCTCCGGCTCCGTCGGATAGCGCGAAAAGCCCAACCCTCTCCCGTGCTCGTCCACCAAGCGCACTTGTGTTCCACAACCAACGACCTCGGGGCCCCGCCCCTCTAGTAGGTGGAGCTGACGCGAGAAACGCTGGCGATGCGCCACGTCGTCGGCGTCCATGCGCGCCACCCAGGTCGCGTTGCTCTCCGCGACGCCGGTATTCAGCGCACTGGATATGCCGGTACCAGCATTGTCGAGCAACACAAAATCTCCCCCGAGCAGTCGTCGCCCTAATGCGTTAACCCTCGAACGGTCACGTAAGCCGTCATCGATCAACAATACGCGGTCTGCACGATGCTCCTGATGCGCAAGGCTGAGCAAAGCCTCCTCCAGCCAGGGTGCATCACCGCGCACCGGCAGCAACACGTCCAAACGATGTTCACTAGGCACGCAGGGTACCCGCCTAGCAATCGGACTCGCTGACGTCGGCACGGGCACGACGCCACCTGCCGACTGCTTTACGCCATGCGCGCCGCCCGCCTCTGATCTGGCGAGCGTAACGGCTATACAGAGTGCGCTGTAACCAAGCGCTGAGCGGAACGAGATCCGCCTCCAAGGGCTGGACGCGACGCAAAGTCAGGTAGAGACGCGCCAAGCGATGCGTTAGCCACATAACCAAAAGTTCGCTAAAGCTCAGGACGCAGCCAGGAATGGGAGGCTTATTCATAGCAAGTGCGCCAGAGATTGATCGTTGTCCGGCCAACCGCTGCCAATGTCGATCCAGACCTGGTTCAAAATCATGCATGGTCGCGGCTGGACAGGCACAGGGATCTAGAGCCCGGTTCCCTACCCCAGCGTCCACTGGACGCTGCCGCGGCAACACACGGCTGATGCGTTTGGCTTTCAGTATCGACAGTGCCACCGCACCAAAATAGCCCCAACCTACACGAGCCACACCCTCGCTCCACAATGACCCGTTCACCGCCCGCAAAAAAGCGATCGGCCTCCACCAGGCCTGCTTAATTCCCAGCGGCAGTGTTTCAGGAACGCCGAAATTTGAGACGTTGTTGAACGAGATGAAAAACGCCGATTCCGCTCGCCGCGGAAACCGCACCATTCGACAGGCGAGGTTTCGACCATAACGTCGGCCATGGATGGCACCTGCTCCCAACATCCGAAAGCAGCGCCCGTACTGACGAGCGCATTCGACCAAACCAAGCTGCAGCCGGGCTATTCGGGCATCATCTTCTTCCTCACACCCCCGCTCCGGCGAACCCGACTCGGCTAGCACAGGTCTGCCATCCCGGTACCCGAGCACCGTTCCGTGCGGCGCACGGGTCGCCACTTCATAGGCCTGCACAAAATCGAAGGCAGCCCCACCACACCACTCGTAGTCAATCACATCGGTCAAAGCCGCACTGGCCAGCATGCCGCCTCGCCGCCGCTCTTCTGTGAACCGGTTTGCGCCCAAGTAGAGACCGTGGATCTCAGGGGCATCCGTTCTTCCCTGAATGGCAAGTTCCAGGTTTTCCTGTATCTGAGCCCCCCAACCTACATCAATGAGTGCAACTCGCGCGGCGTCGAAGAACCCTTGCTTGGAGAGGTAATCATGGAGAGTCTGTCTGCCGCGATTCCCTACGTCTCGGGCTCGTCGGGTAACAGCCGGATGTGTCACGAATCGCGCGAATGCGGGAGAATCATGCAAACGCACCGGTTCGTCCAACCCCTCCAGGCCGCTGTCGGACGCCAAGTGTCGCAATTCATCCGGCGTAAACCTCAACGGAGCCACAATGCGTCGCGGCGTCACCCGGGCATTGGCAGCCACCGCCGCGTTTATCTCTCGTAGGCTAAAAGACTCTCCCATCGCACCCAAACTACTGGAAATACGCGATACGCACAGGTAACTCCCCTTGGGAACCGGTAACTCCAGGGCTTTCGTCACCTCATCGTACATAGATCGCAACACATAGCCTTCGCGGGAAAGGAAGAACACCCGCTCGACCTTATGGTCACGGCAATAATCCGCTACGTAATGGATAAACGACACCAGCTGCGGCCCTAGCAGATCGCGCCCAATGGAAATCGCCGGATCCTCGTCCGGCCTTGCTTCTGCGGCCGCGTATTCCGCAGCAATCACGCCAGCCCACTGGTCATCCTCGTCCAGCCGATGGTGATCGTACTGCACACGATTACGTCGACGGACTTCCTGACGGTCCTCTATCACGAAACTGCGGAACCTGCGTGCCGCGGCCATATGGCCGTCCGAGTATCTATCGTCGCCAACATGCACGATAGCTGATGGATCAACCCCTTCCTGCTCAGCCACATGGTCGAATAATCGTCCCGTACGCTTGAGGAGCAAATGATCACCGGACACATACCCGGCCGAAAACAAACCTCCAAAGCCGCACTCTTCGAGTAACGCCTGGACAACATCACCACCCAGGTACATGTCCGAGGTGTACACTAGGCGCTGGCCGGAAGCGTGGAGATGCTGACACAGCGCAAGCATCTCGCGGTTGGGCATACAAGCCCACCGCTCGTATCGGAGTTCCGCGTCGGTTATGACACTGACCAGATAGTCTTTCTGCTCGCTAGCTTCCTCGGGGCACAATCGCGCTACCCACGCCTTAGCGAGCTGCCCCAGACTCGTCTCCATATCCAACCCGCATGCCTCGTTGGCTGTGGCGAGCAACATGTAAGCCCTGTGGCGTTCCGCCAGTATCTGATCCAATCCCACCGCGCTCGCTGACGGGAGCACCTGCTGAAGGGCCAAAGCAACGCCTCGTACCACGGTATCGGGCGCGCATCGCCGTCTCACCAGAGTGTCAAATACGTCGAACGAAATACGCTCAATCTTCGCTTCCTTACATTGCGCTTCGATCTGAGCCTCAAGATCGGCAAAACTCCGTAGCGTGCGCCACCTACGCATGAACGCCTCGCTCGTGCCATTTATCAATCACCGCCTGGTAGCTGCGCAGATGGTTTTCCAGTAGAACGGCCAGGCCGTGATTCCTGACAACGTACTCGCGCGCCCGTTGCCTCCACTCAGGAAGGCACCCACCGTCTAACACGCTGGTAACAGCCTCTACCAACTGCACTTCGTCCTTCTGCGGAACAACCAGGCCATGCTCGCCATGGCTTACCAGCTCGGGCACGCCCCCGGTATCGAAAGCGATCACTGGCGTGCCACAAGCCATCGACTCGAGTACGGCAAGAGGCTGATTATCCGCCAGCGAGCAGAACAGGAACAGGTCGGCCGCCGCATAAAAGTCAGCCATGACAGATGCATCGCCCACGTAGCCGGTTGCGTGCCACTCTACGCCGTCCAGCAGAGCTTCCTCACCGGGTGCCATGCTACCCACCAGCAGCAAGAAAGGATTGCGGTCCGCCAGCGCCCGCACGGCTCGTACGGCGTAGCCAATACCCTTCCACTCATCACTCAGGAAGCCGGCTGAGGCCAGCAGAATCAATCGTTGTTCCGGCAGATTGAGACGGCGCCGAAGCCCAGCAACATCACTCGACGGCTTGTACAACGCGATGTCCACAGCATTGGGGACAACGCGTGGTCTCTCGGGCAACTTACCGCTCGCCTCTGCCATGTCGGCCATCCATCGCGATGGCGTGAAGCAAGATATGCGGCCGCTGCTATGCAACTTGGCCTTGATGCGCTGCATGGTGTGTGTGAAGTCGAATCTTGAGTCAAGCGGCCACTCTCCTAAGCTAGGACAGGGGCCGCAATGGCTTCGAAAGCGCTCGCATTCCATCGGGTACAGACAGCCCCCGGTAAATGGCGAACAGTCGTGAATCGTCCACACCACTGGCACGTATCGGCTCAAGTGGTAAAGCGTCCATGGTGAGATCGCAGACGACAGGTCATGAAAGTGAAGCAGGTCAAAGTCCTTAACCCCTGCCTTCAACAACCTCGGCAACTCGAACGGGACCATCTCGGCCAATCCCGCCATGCGCGACACCTCATGGGCGGCTCTGACGCCTTTCTGCCACCAGCGGCCGCCACCATATAGGGGCTGTCGACCGCCGCCAAAGCCCTTGCTCGACCAGGCTGCGAAATGGATGACATCGTGGCCATCTCTAGAAAGTACTTCTTGCAGCGTCTCAGCAACGCTGCTGGCCCCGCCCCCAGCACTGTCGGCCTTGCTCAGCATCGCAATTTTCATCGCAACCTCTTCGCCTTGCCTGCTGGAAACGTTGGATTGACGAATCTCGACCACAGCCTCAACAAGCGTCCGAACACAGGATGCCGCTGAATACGCACGAGATCTGATTCTGCGTGCTGCCGAGCATGCCCACAGGCATCCAGTCGTTGCTCACACTGTTCAAGCAAGGTGCGGCCGGACAGATGCATCTCAGGCATACCGCTCTCATCGGATGTCACGAAGTCACCCCTCCCAAGCGGATAACCCTCGGCTTCATTGAACTGCCTGAACGTGGCTTCCAGCCACTCGAGCTCCCTGCGAGGAAGACTCTTGGCCGAAGCGGGACATGTACCGAGTACGGCGTGGAGCCCACCGGCGCCACGGGAAGCATGAAAACTCGGACTACCGAATCCGATATCCGCTATCGCCCCTGACGGCTTGTCCCAGTCGATCATGCTCCGGTCCCAAGAGAGAGAAAGCGCCTGGCATGCGGACTTCAGTGCTGACTCACCGTCACTAATGACATCCTCATAACGCAGGATGGGCCAGCCGTTTTCTCGAAACATTCGCCAGTCTTCCAGGAATCGCTGCAAACGCATTCGCAGCGGCGGATCTTCCGCCGTAACACTGTTCAGCCCATGGCGCTTGATCCGCAATGAGGCGTAGACATCACGTACGTCACGCACGATAAGCAATGGCTGTGGGTTGAAGCCGAACCAGCGATAGTATTCAGCCACTTCTCCCCAGCGAAAACTGGAGATGGTCATCTTGACCCAGGCATTGCGCACGTGGACATCCGGACAAGGTCTGAGTCGATCACACTCAAGATCCAGCATGCCGTCGGTGTCGGCTCGCTGAAGAAAACACCACGAGATAAGGGTACTACCACTACTCTGCAGGCCGGCACAGAGGATGAGCCTCTTTGGACCGTCACCCTCTCGTTCCGGAGACGTTTGCATGGATGTCTTCTGCTTCACAGCCGTCATCTCAACCCTCCCATTCAGTGACGTCGAGTTGACTCACCCGTAGGGCGACCGTACCCGGTGCAGCCGCAAACCCAGTCGGAGCCTGAACAGCGATAGAGATCAGGTCCCTGGACCAACCAAGCACCTCGCCATCCCGGCGAATGCCTCCAGCAACCCGATACCAGCCCTGGTTCAAAGGGAAGGCATGAATCAACAAGCGCAACCTAGAGCCTCCTCGGGGCAGACTCAGCTTCGTACCCAGAGTTCGAGAGTCGATCGACCCCACCATATGCCCCGAAGAATCCCAGAAACGCAGTTCCAGGTAAGCATCGGGCTCTGCGCGTGCGCAGCGCAGAGTGAGTTCGACATCCACGTCGTTGCCACAACGGGGCTGGTCCTCACCGTCCGCCTCAGTGATCTTCAGCCCTGGGATCGACACGCTACTGCCAAATACCAAGGGACCCGTCCGAGGGATATTTTGATCTTTCGCGCGCAACGATTCGTATCTTTGAAATGCGTGCTCCACATCACCCAGGTAGGCGGCAATCCCGTGGCTAAGCAGCAGACAGCGGCTGGCAGCTTCCCTCACCTGCAATTCGTTATGTGAAACGAATACGACCGCCACACCATTCCGCCGCAGATCTGCGATTCTGTTCAGACAACGGATACTAAACTCAACATCACCAACCGCGAGTGCCTCATCGACCAACAGCACTCGGGGAGTGGAATGTACTGCAACGGAAAAACCAAGCCGCACGAACATGCCACTTGAATAATGCTTGACAGGCGCATCGATGAATTCTTCGACGCCGGAAAAAGCAATAATCTGATCCAGCTTCCGACTGATATCCCGCTTGGACATTCCGAGAATGGTACCGTTAACATAGATGTTTTCTCGGCCCGTCAGTAAAGGATGAAACCCAGCCCCGACCTCGATCAAGGTTCCCACCTTCCCCCGAACCAAAAGATGCCCCTGGTCCGGCAAAAATATACCGGACAGAAGTTTCAGCAAGGTGCTCTTACCCGCCCCATTTGGCCCTATGACACCCAGACACTCTCCCGGCTCCACCTGGAAGTCGATATCACGCAGCCCCCAAAATTCGTCCTTGCGCAGTGCCGTGCTGCGCAAATCCAGCCCAAGCAGGTCCCTAGTCACATCAGCCAGGCCGTACTGCATGGACCGTTGCATGGATCGACAATACTTCTTTCCAACAGCTCGTACTTCTATCAGCGCACGCATAGCATCCAATCAGGCTCTTTCCGCGACACGGATGATTGCGACCCTGAAAAATCGCCACCCAAGCAGGAACGTTGCAAGACAGCAGACCAGGCCAGCCGAGAACAACGCAGGATGCTGTAGCTCCCCGTGAGCCAGCAGGTCCTGAGTCGCGATAAGCATGGGGCTTACCGGATTCAGGACATTGACCAAACTGAACGGAAAACTGGTCGGTGGTGGATAGAGCACAGGAGCTGCGAGCATGCCGATGCTCGCGAATATGCCCACCGCATTTGCCACATCACGGATCAGCAGGTTCATCACCGCAAGCAGGAACCCCATACCGAGGGCCAGAAGAACCAAAGGGAGCAACACCAGGGGGATCCAAAGTGCCGCCGGAGGCGGCACAATGCCGAACCAACCGAAAGCAAAGGCAACCAGGACCACTTTGATAAGAAAATCAACCAAGGGTTGAGCCAAAGCACTGAATAACAGCGCCTCCTTGGCAAAATTGATCCGGGTGACCAAAGAACCGGCATTCACAAGGCTGGCAGTGCACGCCGACAAGATTCCCGTAAACAACTGCCATACGATGATGCCCCAGAGGGCGAAAAGCGGGTATGGCAGCGTGGTTGCGTCCATATGAATCACCCGCCGGCTCACAAGGAAGGACAGCAGCCCCACAGTCACAAGAGGCACCAGCATGGCCCACACGTAGCCCAGCAGGGAATTTCTATAACGTACGGCAAGATCGCGATACGCTAATCGGAAGATAAGTTCCCGAGCTCTCCAAACGTCACGAGCCATGTCCCGCCAACCCTTCCAAGCCCACAGGGCGCTGTCAGGCCGACGCCGTGCGGCAGACGGAATCATCGACGTTCGCTCCGTGCATCGCCCACCGTGTCGCTTCTCCACAACAGCAAGCTCGGACGCTTCTCCAATATCGCAGTGAGATCGATCCATTCGGCTTGTGAAACAACCAATGGACGGATCTTGCGTTCGATGTATCGCTCGGTTTTAGCCACGATATCTGCAAGATTATTTCGGTCGATATCACCTACCAGAACCAAGTCAATCAGCCCCGTATCCCTGCCCACGGCATAGTCGTCGATCAACCAAACCTGTTCGAGTCGTCCCAGCCGCTCGACGATACTGTCCAGTATCCGGTCCATGCCCAGCGCTTTACGCACCATCGACTGGAGTTCCGGAAACAGCGGGTGGGAACGCTCGGCGCGATACAGCACTTGCCGACCGTCCTTCTCGCTAGCCAGCAGGCCGGCTTCGCTGAGCTGCTGCAACTCGCTGCGCACATGGCCCGGGGAAGCCTCGAACTCCTGCGCCAGTTCGCGCAGATAGGCACGGCTGTCCGGATTGAGGAACAGCCTCATCAGGATCTGCACACGCATTTTGGAGGTGATCAGCGTACCCAGCATGCGGATAACGTACTATTTTTCAGTACGAAAAACACGTGACCTTTGTCACGGTGCCAGCCGGTCATGCCGCGGCCGCTCCCGACGTTCGCCGCCAAGTGGTACGCTCTGCTGCCGTTTCGGCCTAAATTCCGATCACAGGACCCGCGTCTTTGAAACACCACCTGTGGCTAATGCCCGTCATCCTGCTCGCCACAGCGCTGGTCTACCTGCCGGGCCTGTCGGGCCCCTTCCTGTTCGACGATGCACCCCATATCGTCCATAACACCCAGGTACACGTACCGGACCTCAGCAGCCAGTCGTTGTCCCGCGCCTGGCATTCGTCGCTGGCATCCGGTTTCGCTGCGCGGCCGCTGGCGCAACTGACATTCGGGGTAAACCATGCGCTGACCGGGCTCGATGCCTGGTGGTTCAAGGCGGTGAACCTTGTCATTCATCTGCTCGCGGGGGTGATGGTTTTCGTCTTCACCCGCGAATTGGGACGTGCGCTTGATGGCAAGGAATCGACGTCCACCTGGGTCGCGCTGTTTGCAGCGGCCGCCTGGCTGCTGCACCCGCTGAACCTCACCCCTGTGCTTTACGTCGTGCAGCGCATGACATCCTTGTCGGCGCTGTTTCTGATTACGGCTTTGTGGTGTCACGTCCGTGGTCGACGCGCTCTGGCGGAAGGTAATCCAACCGGCTTCTGGTTGGCACTCTCGGCTTGGCCGTTGATCGCTATCGGCATCCTGGCGAAGGAGTCCGCCGCGTTGTTCCCGGTGTTCGTCCTGGTGCTCGAATACACCCTGCTGCGCCATACCCCCTCGCCGCGAAGACGACTGCTCGTACTGCTGAGCGTCGTGCTGCCGCTAACCGTAGGCGCCTGGTACCTGGCGACCCATTGGGGCCTGACCAGTCACGCCGGCAGGCCCTTCAGCATGGTCGAACGGGTCATGACCGAGGCCCGGGTCGTGTGGCTGTACGTCCAGATGCTGTTGGTGCCCGATCTTTCCGTGCTCGGCTTCCATCACGACGACATCGCCATCAGCCGCTCGCTGCTGGAGCCACCCAGTACGCTGCTCGCCCTCGGTGCTTGGGGCGTCACGATAGGGTTGGCGCTGATCGGCGCACGCCGCTGGCCGGTACCGAGCTTCGGCGTGTTGTTCTTCCTGGCCGGGCATCTGCTGGAATCGACCATCATCCCGCTGGAACTGGTGTTCGAGCACCGCAACTACGTGCCCAGTATCGGCCCGATCTTCGCGTTGAGCTGGCTGATCGGCGTCAACACACCGGCCAAGTTGCGGCGCTTGCTGCCGCTATTGGCCGTGGTCTGCTTGGCCGTCCTCGCCGCGCTGACCAATTTGCGCGCCCTGGACTGGTCCAACGAGCAGCGTCTGATCGCGCAGGAGGTCCGTCACCACCCGAATTCGCCACGTGCCAACTTCCGCGCGGCACAGCTTTACATCGGCGCGATACAACGCGGCGATCTGTCGCCGGCCGTGGTTTCCGCGGCCTACCGGCACCTGGAAGCCGTGCGGCGCATGTCACCGACCAATGTGGATGCGTTGTTCGGTCAGCTGTTCCTGGATCTCATCCTGGAGAAGGACCCGCCGCCCGGACTGATCGCCGATCTGACGACCCGGCTCGAAAGTGGCGTCGTCGGTCCGACCCAGCTCAGCCTCGCCCAGTTCTCGTACCTGGTGAAATGGCAACTGTCCGCGGGGGCGCATCACCTGGCCCATGCAGACGCCCTGGCGATACTCACGGCACCGCTGGACAACCCACGCATGAACGCGCAGGGAAAGGCATCCATCCTGTCTGCGCTACGCGCCTACCATGACCGGGTGCTCGACGACCCGAACACGGCGCTCCCCTATGCGCAGGCGGCGGTCAAGACGTGGCCGGCGCGCTGGCATTACCATTACCGGCTGGTACAGGTACTCCTCCGCCTCGGCCGCCTGCAGGAAGCGAGCGACGCCTTTGCCCGCGCCGCGGCACTGCCCAGCGCCCAAGCAAACAGACAACAAGTGGACGAATTGCGCAGACAGCTCGGCGCCGATCCGACCCAACGCCAGGACTAACGCGTGACAGACTCTCTGAGCATCATCATTCCGGCCCGTAACGAAGCGGACACCCTTGGTCCGCTGGTATCGGATTTGGCCAACAGGTTCCCCGCCGCCGAGATCCTCGTGGTCAATGACGGGTCAACGGACCACACCGCCGAGGTGCTGGCAGGACTGCCTTGCGACGTGATCACCAACCCCTATTCGATGGGCAATGGCGCCGCAATCAAACGTGGCGTCCGTGCGGCCCGTGGCGGTGTGCTGGCCTTCATCGATGGCGACGGTCAGCACACCGCGACGGAACTGCACAAAGTCCTGGAGATGTTTCACAGCGGCGACTACGACATGGTGGTCGGCGCCCGCGCGCCGGCGGATCATGCATCGACCTGGCGGCGATTGGCGAACGGCTTCTTCAACAGGCTGGCCGGCTGGATGACGGAACGGCCTGTGCTGGATCTGACCAGCGGGCTGCGGGTAGCAAGGGCCAAACGATTTCGCGAGTTCCTGCATCTGCTGCCGAACGGATTCTCCTACCCGACAACCAGCACCATGGCATTTTTCCGATCCGGCTACACGGTCGGCTACCAAACGGTATCTGTTGGTCGTCGTGTCGACACGTCAGAGAGCCACATCCGGCCTTTCAATGACGGCATGCGCTTCGTCATCATCATCCTGCGCATCGGCTCGCTGTACTCGCCGCTGAAGCTTTTCCTACCGATCAGTGCCGGCTTGTTCGTCTGTGCCAGCTTGCTTTACGGCTATACGTTCTTCGATTCGGGGCGTTTCACCAACATGAGCGCGCTGCTGTACACCACGTCGCTCCTCACCTTCCTGATTGGGGTGGTTTCAGAGCAGATCACCGCGCTGACCTTCGCCCGACGCAGCCGGGACTGAAGTCCCGGCCGCTTATTGCAGCCACGCATTGACCTCCTGCACATCCGCAGCCGCCACCGTGCCCGCTGCCTGTTTGAGCGCCAGCAGGTTGACGACATAGTCGTAGCGGGCCTGCGCATAGTCCCGCTGGGCACGGTACAACTCGCTCTGTGCATTGAGCACGTCGACCAGGGTACGGGTGCCGACATCGAAGCCCGCCTGGGTGGCCTCCAACGCGCTGGCGGATGACACGTTCCCGGCGTTCAAGGCCTCGACACGGCTGATGCTCGCCTCGATGCCGCGGTAGGCATCACGCACCTGACGGGCCGCGGCACGGCGGGTTTGATCCAAGGTGTCGCGCGCCGCCTGCAGGTTGAATCGCGCCTGGCGGCTCGCCGCGTCGACGCCACCGCCGGTGTACAGGGGTACCGCCAGTTCGAGGCTGATGCTGGCGGTGTTCAGATCACGGGCGAAAAAGGACTTGGACGCCGAACGCGTTAAGGTATAGCCGCCCACCAGATCCACGGTGGGGTAATGGCCGGAACGCTGCACCTCGACTTCCTGGCGGGCCACATCCAGCTGTGCCAGGGCGGCCATCACGCCGGGATTCTTGTCCAGCGCCAGATCGGTCCAGTATCTGAGATCGGCCGGGGCCGGCATCGCCAGCGGCAGTTCGTCCTCCAGGCGGCTCAGTTCACCCGGCTGGCTACCGATGATTTCCCGTAGGACTTCGCGCGCGTTGTCCAACTGATTGCGGGCGCTGATGACGTTGGCGCGGGATGCATCATAGCGGGCCTGAGCCTCATGCACGCCGGTGATGGCGATCAGTCCGACCTCGAAGCGCCGCTTGGCCTGGTCCAACTGACGGGCAATAGCCTCCTGCTCGGATTTGGCGAATCCCAGATTATCCTGTGCCGCCAACACCCCAAAGTACGCCTCGGCCACCCGCAGCAACAGCACCTGTTCAGCCTGTTCGAGGTTCGCCTCGGCCTGGACGATCTGGGCGTCCGCCTGATCGAGACGCACCAGGCGGTCACGCCGATATAACGGCTGCACGATGTTGAGCGATGCATTCCAGCTGTCGTAGCTCTCGCTGCCCCGACCGATGACTTTCTGATTGGAATACGCGGCACTGCCGTTAGCACTGACGCTCGGCAACAGGCCTGCGCGGGCAATGGGTTTGGCCTCTGACGCTGCCTGCCGCGTGGCTCGGGCGGCACGTATCTGGGGATCGTTCTCCTGTGCGCGCTGGTAGAGCTGCAGCAGGTCGTCGGCCACGGCCCAGTGCCCGCTGGTCAACAACAGCACGGCCATCAAGATACGTTTCATGTCGCTCGATTCCTCTGACGGGAAAACCCGTCTGTTTCAGTCCCAAAAAATCAAATCGGATCAGTTCGCCCGGGCATCGGCCTGTGCGGGCATCGGGCCCACCAGCAACTGCGGGTCGATACGTTTGTCGCGTAGGTTCATACGCCAGTCCAGGTGGGCTCCGGTAACCCGACCGCTGGCGCCCACCTCGGCGATGAGATCACCCTGCTTCACCCGATCGCCTTCCTCGACCAGGATACGATTCAGGTGCAGAAAACTCGATGACAGGCGGTGCCCATGGTCGATCACCAGAGTCGCGCCGGAGTAGAACATGTCCGAATGGGCCAGGGTGACGATGCCGTCGGCCGGCGCCACAACCGGGCTGCCCACCGGGGCGGCCACATCGACGCCATAATGGGGACGTCGGGGCTTGCCATTGAGCACCCGTTGGCTACCGTACACACCGCTGATCGGGCCGATGGCCGGCCAGATGAAGCCGGCGTCGAAGTCGGTGCGCGGATCGTCACGCTTGCGCGCCCGTTTCACGGCGGTCACATCGGCGCGGATACGCGCCACGTCCTCCGGCTTGGGCGTGACCTTGCGCGGCGGCAGGCCGTCGATCCGCTGGATCCGATAATCCCGCGGCGCAACGGTGATTTCGCGCCGGATCAGCTCCCCCGCCGGAGTCAGCACGTCAACTACCGACGTCGGCCCCTCGTCCCGGTTGAAGCCGATCAGAAACTCGCCTCGGTCCGACACCCGGACCGATTGCCCATCCTGGGTCACCTGACTGCCCGGCGGGGCGTGGCCGATCAGCATGCCGCCCTGGACATGCTGCCCCTCCAGTCGGACCTCGGCGGCCCGCGCAATGCCGAACAGGCTGCAGCAGGCCAGTGACACAACAGCGATCCGGGACATCGGAAACTCCTACCAAATCGGACGATCCAGGTTAAGCCACGCCCCGCCCCCTGACAACCGGCCGGACCGTCTTGATACACTGACGCCATGCCGCCCACCGCCTCCACGCCGCCAGCCGATCCGGCCAGCGTACGCGACCAGCCTTACCGCTGGCGCGAACTGGTGCGCATGGTACTCAGCCATCGACGGGAACTGATCGCAGCCAACATCGTCGCGGTACTCGGCGCGCTGGCAGCGGTCCCGGTGCCGCTGCTGATTCCGCTGCTGGTGGACTAGGTGCTGCTGCACCAGCCCGGACAAGCCGTCAGTTGGATGAATCGGCTGTTTCCCGCGGAATGGCATGGACCGGCGCTTTACATCGGCGCCATCCTGGCACTGACCCTGCTGCTACGTTTCCTCGCCCTGGTGTTCGGCGTTTGGCAGGTGCGCCAGTTCACCCGCGTTTCCAAGGACGTGATCTTCCGCATGCGGCGCGATCTGTTGCTCAGGTTGCAGCGCTTTTCCATGGCCGAATACGAGACCCTGGGCGCCGGGACGGTGGCATCCCACCTGGTCACCGACCTGGATGCGTTGGATCAATTCGTGTCCCAGAGCACCGCCAAGTTCATCGTCGCGGTGCTGAGCGTGGTCGGTACCGCGGTGGTGCTGTTGTGGATGAACTGGCAACTGGCGCTGTTCATCCTGTTGATGAACCCGCTGGTGATCTATGTGACCACGGTGTTCGGTCGCCGGGTGAAGGAGCTGAAGCGGCGCGAAAACAGTGCCTTCGAGTTGTTTCAGGAGTCGCTGGCCGAAACCCTCGACGCCATTGCCGAGATCCGCGCCGCCAATCGGGAACGGCATTACATCGCCCGCACCATCGACGCCGCTGCCAACATCCGTAGCCACTCGGCCAATTTCGCCTGGAAGAGTGACGCCGCCAATCGGCTGTCCTTTATGGTGTTTCTGTTCGGCTTCGACGTGTTTCGCGCCATCTCCATGGGCATGGTGCTGTTCTCGGACCTGACCATCGGGCAGATGCTCGCGGTGTTCGCCTACCTGTGGTTCATGATGGCGCCGGTGCAGGAAATCCTCTCCATCCAATACGCCTACCATTCAGCCCGGGCGGCGCTGGAACGACTGAACGGCTTGATGAACGTCGCCCTGGAGCCCCGTTATCCGCACCTCAGAGATCCGTTCCAGGGCAAGCGCACTGTCGGTATCAGCGTGCGCGACCTGAGTTTCGCGTACGGCGACGGGACCCAGGTGCTGCACCAACTGAATCTGGACATCGCTCCCGGCGAGAAAGTGGCGCTGGTCGGTGCCAGCGGCGGCGGCAAGACCACCTTGGTCCAGGTGATCCTTGGGCTGTACCCGGCACAGAGCGGCCAGGTGTTGTTCGATGACATACCCGTGCAACAGATCGGCCTGGACGTGGTGCGCGACAACGTTGCCACCGTGCTGCAACATCCCGCCTTGTTCAACGACACGGTGCGCAACAACCTGACCCTGGGTGCCGAGCACGACGACACCGCCATCTGGCAGGCACTACGCATCGCCCAACTCGCCGACACGGTGCACGCGCTGCCTCACGGACTGGACACCCTGATCGGTCGCAGCGGCGTGCGTCTGTCGGGTGGACAGCGCCAGCGGCTGGCGGTGGCGCGGATGGTACTGAGCGACCCCAAGGTGGTGATCCTGGACGAGGCCACCTCGGCGCTGGATGCCGCCACCGAGCGTCAGCTCCATGCCGCTTTGCGCCATTTCCTGGCCGGGCGGACCACCCTGATCGTCGCCCATCGACTGAGCGCGGTGCGCCAGGCCGACCGCGCCCTGGTATTCGACGACGGCCGCATTGTCGAACAGGGAAGCCACGAGGCCCTGATGGCCGATGGCGGACTCTACGCCACCTTGTATCGCCGCCAAGACCCGCGCCAGTGACCGACCCGCGCGCGCCGACGCCCTACCGCGCCGCGTGGTGGCTGCCCGGTGCCCACTGGCAGACGCTGTGGCCGTTCCTGTTTCGCCCGGCAGCGCCGCCGGTACGCGCTAGCCAGCGGCTGGAGCTGCCGGACGGGGACTTTGTCGACCTGGCCTGGTTCGGCGCGGAACAAGCACCTGTGGTACTGGTACTTCACGGCCTGGAAGGTGGCCTGCGCTCCCATTATGTCCGGCGCACCGTGCACGCCTTGAACCGGGCCGGCTACCAGAGCTGTGTGTTCCAGTTTCGCGGCTGCAGCGGCGAACCGAACCGGCTCGCGCGCAGCTATCACAGCGGCGACACCGGGGACCTGGCACGGGTACTGGAGCAGCTTCGTGGCCAGGGACAACCGGCCCAGGCGGCCATCGGGTACTCGCTGGGGGGCAACGTCTTGCTCAAATGGCTCGGTGAGCAGGGCGCGCGGGCATCGCTGCGTTGCGCCATGGCGGTATCGGTGCCCTTCGACCTGGGTGACGCCGCCGACCGCATGGCGACCGGCCTGTCGCGTATCTACCAGCGCTATCTCATCGACAGCTTGGCACGGAAGTGTCGCGGGAAGTTTCGCCGCCACGGCACGCCCAGCACGATTCCCCTGTCCCAGCTGCGCACCTTTCGCCGCTTCGACGACCAGGTCACCGCGCCGCTGCACGGCTTTGCCGACGTCAACGACTACTACGCCCGTTCGAGCAGCCGGCAGTTTCTGCACGCCATACGGATTCCGACCCTGCTACTACACGCGGCGGACGATCCGTTCATGTACCCGACCACCGTACCCACAGCCGCCGAACTGGCCGACTCGGTGGAACTGGAACTGGTGCAGCGCGGGGGCCATGTCGGCTTCGTGACCGGGGGCTGGCCAGGACGAGGACGTTGCTGGTTCAGCCAACGGCTGACCACCTGGTTGGGCGCCAACGACGTGCACCCCTATCGTAACCACCCGACAGCCAGCCGCTAGACACAGCTGCTGTCGGACGGCGGGTGGACGTCGTTATTTGAAGATCGCATCCACGGAAAAGCCTTCCTGCTCCAGAATACCGCGCAGTCGTTTCAGCGCGTCCATCTGGATCTGCCGCACCCGCTCCCGGGTCACGCCCAGTTCGTTGGCCACTTCCTCCAGGGTGGAGTTCTCGTAGCCGTGTAGGCCGAAACGGCGTTCCACCACCGCCCGTTGCTTGTCGTTGAGCTTGTTCAGCCAGTCGTCCAGATGGCTGTTGACGGCATTCACCTGCAGGTTGTCGGCCGGGTCTGTGGCATTGTCATCGGCAATGGTGTCCAACAAGGGCTTGTCGGCATCCTTGCCATAGGGCGTATCCACGGAGGTCACCCGCTCGTTCAGACCGAGCATGCGCTTCACGTCGCCCAAAGGCTTGTCGAGCAGGTCCGCGATCTCGTCCGCGGTGGGCTCGTGGTCCAGCGACTGCGCCAGCTTGCGGGCGGCACGCAGATAGACGTTGATCTCCTTGACCACATGAATCGGCAACCGGATGGTCCGGGTCTGATTCATGATCGCGCGCTCGATGGTCTGGCGGATCCACCAGGTGGCATAGGTGGAAAAGCGGAAGCCCCGTTCGGGATCGAACTTCTCCACCGCGCGGATCAATCCCAGATTGCCCTCTTCGATCAGGTCCAACAGCGCCAAACCGCGATTCATATAGCGCCGGGCGATCTTCACCACCAGGCGCAGATTGCTTTCGATCATCCGCTGGCGGGAAGCCATGTCCCCTTTCTGCGCCTTGCGCGCGAAGTAGACCTCTTCCTCCGCCGTGAGCAGTTTGGATGCGCCGATCTCACTCAGATAGATGCGCGTGGCGTCCATCTGGCTATCGGACACCTCGCCGGCCGCATAGGTCTTGGTGCTTTCCCGCTCGGCGTCGTCGTCCGAGGTCTCCGCCGCGTCCTCGTCGGGCATCACGACATCCTCGTCGTCACGGTCCTGCTTGGGCGACTTGGTCGTGGTATTTGCGTCGGCGCGCTTCGACGGCATGATTCCCTCCTTTGTGATGTACGACAATACGCCCGCTCACGGGCTTGAACTCTGCCGATGCGGTCATCATGACCATCCCTCAACGCCGAGGCAACAACGCCACGGGGTCAACGGGCCGTCCGTCTCGACGGATCTCGAAATGCAACATGGCACGCCCGTCATTCGACCGCCCCATGTCCGCAATTCGCGCCCCCCTCGCCACTTGTGCGCCTTCTTTCACCAACAACTTGGCGTTGTGTCCGTACGCGCTTAAATAGTTATCGTTGTGCTTGATGATAATCAGCTGTCCATAGCCGATCAATCCGCTGCCGCTGTAAACCACACGCCCCGCTTCGGCCGCCTTGACGGCCTGCCCGGGCTGGCCGCCGATCTTGATTCCCTGGCGGGTCGCGTCGCGGCTCGAATAGGATGAAACCAGCGGCCCGTCCACCGGCCACGCCCAGCGCAAGGCACTGGCCGGCACGGCCCCCCGCGTGGCTGATTTCGTGGTGGTGGAGGCAGTGGTTCGCGGCGTATGCCGACTGGGCGCCGCGTGCCCGGTGGCGCTCGGCCGGGGCGCAGGCTTCGCCGCCGTCTGGGCGTGTCGCACCGGCGCCACCAGACGGATCACCTGCCCCGGATAGATGGTGTAGGGCGCACGGATGCGATTCCACTGCGCAAGGCTGCGAAAATCCTTACCGGCCCGCCAGGCAATGCTGTAAAGCGTGTCACCTCGCCTCACCCGATAGGTCCGGCCGCCGATGCTGGGGTAGCTACCGGACTTGTGTGCGCGGTGATCGCCGGCGCTGCGGGTTTCCAGCGGCGCCTTCCAGGCAGAGCCACACCCGACCAGCGACACCAGCACCAGCACAGCGGCCAGACGGGTCATCAGCAGGGTCGGGACATGAGACACCTTAACGCCGCCCCCTCATAACCAGGTCAATAGCACGACCACGCAAACGATCAGCACCGTCAGCCAACCGAGCACGTCGATGTGGGTCCGCAGCTTCGCCTCCATGGCCGGGCCTCCCCGCGCCATGATCAGGGCCACCAGGAAAAACCGCGCGCCGCGCCCCACCAGGGATGCCAATAAAAACGCCGGCAGGTTCATCCCAACCACCCCAGCGGTGATGGTGAACAGCTTATAAGGGACGGGCGAAAATCCCGCCAGGAACACCGCCCAGAATCCCCACGCATCGAACCATTCGCGCACCTGCAGATACTTGGCATGATAGCCATGATCGATCAGCACCGGCTCCACCCAGTGAAATGCCAGCATGCCGATCAGGTAACCCGCTAACCCGCCCAATACAGAGGCTATGGTGGTGAGCAGCGCGTAGTAGCGGGCCCGGTCGGGCCGCGCCATGCTCATGGGCGCGAGCATGACGTCCGGCGGAATCGGGAAAAACGACGACTCGGCGAAACTCAGGCCGGCCAGATACCAACGAGCGTGGGCGTGCCGGGCCCAACCCATGGCGCGATCGTAAAGCGGTCCGAACAAACGCATCAGGTCACTCCGCTGAGCATGGGGACGAAGGCGACCTGCTCCAGCACCTCGCTGTCGTAACCGTCTTCGGTCTTGGTCACCCGTACCAAGGCCTGCAGGCTGTTGTCCCCGATGGGCAGGACCATACGGCCGCCAACCCGCAACTGGTTGACCAGGGCACGGGGGATACCTTCAGGCGCGGCAGTCACGATGATCCCGTCGAACGGCGCGTACTCGGGCCAGCCCATGCCGCCGTCCACGTGCCGGGTACGGATGTTGCGCAACCCAATGGTACGAAAGCGGCTACGGGCGAGTTCATGCAACGCCTGGATGCGCTCGACCGTATAGACGCGGCGCACCAGCGGCGCCAATACCGCGGTCTGATAGCCCGAGCCGGTGCCCACCTCGAGGACGTTTTCCAGCGGCCCGGCTTCCAGCAGGGCCTCGGTCATACGCGCGACGATATAGGGCTGTGAAATGGTCTGGTTGTGACCGATGGGCAACGCCGTGTCCTCGTAGGCCCGACTTGCCAGTGCTTCGTCCACAAAGAGGTGCCGCGGCGTGTTACGAATCCGATCGAGTACCCGGGGATCGCGGATACCTTCCGCCTTGAGCCGCTCGATGAGCCGCTCGCGGGTACGCTGGGAGGTCATGCCGATACCGCGGTGCACGCTGATCACGTCAGGCCTTCCCCGCCTAGCCAGTCGGCCAGTTCCGGCAGCGCGGCATGCCGGGTCAGGTCAACCTGCAGCGGGGTGATGGACACGAAGCCTTCGCGCACGGCGTGAAAATCGGTACCCGGCCCGGCATCGGCCTCGGGACCGGCCGGGCCCACCCAGTAGATGTCCCGCCCACGCGGATCCTGGGCGCGCACCGCGGGCTCCGCCTTATGACGATGCCCGAGTCGGGTGGCCCGCCAGCCACGCAGTCGCTCATAGGGAACATCAGGGACATTGACATTCAGGATGCTGTCCGCCGGCAACGGCGAACCCTGCAGGCGCAGCACCAGTTCCCTGGCGACCCGTGCCGCGGTATCGAAATGACTCGGCGTGTGGGACGTCAACGATACGGCAATCGCCGGCAAGCCCAAAAAACGCCCTTCGGTGGCCGCCGCCACCGTACCGGAATACAACACGTCGTCCCCCATGTTGGCACCGGCGTTGATCCCCGACACCACCATGTCCGGCTCCTTGTCCAACAGCCCGGTAATGGCAAGATGGACGCAATCGGTCGGTGTGCCTTCCACACTGATGAAGCC
>JASBTJ010000086.1 GCA_030148485.1 Gammaproteobacteria bacterium
AGGCCGAGACCGAGGTGGTGGTAAAGACACGAAAGCGCGCCATTCGGGCTCGGGGCAAGAACCAGCATCGCTATGTCAGCCAGATGCGGGAGCAGGACCTCACTTTTGGCGTGGGGCCAGCGGGGACCGGCAAGACTTACCTGGCCGTAGCCGCGGCCGTGGAGGCACTGGAAACCGAGAGAGTGCGACGTATTGTGCTGGTAAGGCCGGCGGTGGAAGCCGGCGAGCGCCTGGGCTTTCTACCCGGCGACCTGAGCCAGAAGATCGACCCTTATCTGCGGCCGCTGTATGACGCCCTGTATGAAATGATGGGCTTCGAGCGGGTGCACAAGCTGATCGAGCGTAATGTCATCGAGGTCGCGCCGCTGGCCTATATGCGCGGCCGGACCCTGAACGAGGCCTTCATCATCCTGGACGAGGCGCAGAACACCACGCCTGAGCAGATGAAGATGTTCCTGACCCGGATCGGTTTCGGTTCCACGGCGGTGTGCACCGGCGACGTGACCCAGGTGGACCTGCCGCGCGGTGCCAAGTCCGGTCTGCGCCAAGCGGTGGAAATCTTGTCTGACGTGGACGGTATCAGCTTTACCTTCTTCAATGCCCGCGACGTGGTGCGCCACCCCTTGGTGCAGCGCGTGGTGCGTGCCTACGACGCCTATGAGCAGGGCGGCGGCGGGGGCGATCACTGATGGCCCTGACCGTCGAGGTGCAACAGGCCAGCGAAGCCGACGAGATACCACCGCCTAGTCGCTTCCAGCGCTGGGCCACGGCCGCGCTGGAGGGGCGTCGCACGGACGCCGAGCTGGTGATACGCGTTGTCGATGAACCTGAAAGTCGGCAGCTCAATCACCACTACCGCGGTAAGGCCAGTGCCACCAATGTGCTGTCCTTCCCGTTCGATGCCCCGCCCGGTGTGCCCAGCGATCACATCGGTGACCTGGTGATCTGCGCCGCCGTGGTGCAGCGCGAGGCCGGCGAGCAGGACAAAGCCCCGGAGGCCCACTGGGCCCATATGACCGTGCATGGTGTCCTGCATCTGCTCGGTTACGACCACATGACAGACGACCAGGCCGATGAGATGGAAGCGCTGGAGCGAGACATCCTGGCCGGTCTGTCCTATCCCGATCCCTATGCCATCGTGAATGCCCAATGAGTAGCGACCGAACGCCCAACGGCTCATCGCCGAAGTCTTGGTTGGAACGCCTGTTCCGCCATTTCGGCAGTGAGCCGACCAGCAAAGCCGAACTGGTCGAGGTGCTGCGTGAAGCGCGCAGCCGCGCCCTGTTCGACGGGGATGCCCTGACCATGATGGAAGGGGTGTTGCAGGTGGCCGATCTGCAGGTGCGCGACATCATGATTCCGCGCGCCCAGATGTCGGTGGTGCGCCGCGACGATCCGCTGGAGGCGATCATCCCGGCGGTCATCGAATCCGCCCATTCGCGCCTGCCGGTGATCGGCGACGACCGCGCTGAAGTGGTCGGTATTGTGCTGGCCAAGGACCTGCTGCAATTCTGCGGGGAACGCGCCAAGCGCTTCAATATCCGCGACGTGCTGCGTTCCGCGGTGTTCGTCCCCGAGAGCAAGCGTCTGAACGTCCTGCTCAGGGAGTTTCGCGCCAGCCGCAATCACATGGCCATCGTGGTGGACGAATACGGTGCCGCCGCAGGGCTGGTCACCATCGAGGACGTGCTCGAACAGATTGTTGGTGAGATCGAGGACGAGCACGACTTCGACGAGGGGGCGTTCATCCTCAAGCGCTCCGAGCGCGAGTACACGGTCAAGGCCCACACCGAAATCGACGAGTTCAACGAATTCTTCGGCACCGATTTCGACAACAACGACTTCGATACCATCGGCGGCCTGGTGGTGAACCGCATGGGGCGCATGCCCAAGCGGGGCGAGCGTGTCGACATGGCCGGGCTGCGTTTCCACGTGCTGCGCGCTGACAGTCGCAAGGTCCGGCTATTGGTGGTGGAGCGGCTTGATCCCGAGTTGCCGCTGGAGCCGGTTCAGTCCGGCGTGGACTCGCCGGGACGGCCGGTGTCCTGATCGGACGGTTCGTCCGGTAGCGGGGCCAGCGGTTGCGTGGCCTGCACCACCGCCTCCGGCGTCGCCGCCAGGCCGCCACTGGTCAGTAACGGGGCCGCGTCCAGATCCTGGGCGTGCATCATTTCCGCTATGCGCTGCAGCGAGCTGAGCAATTGACTCTGCTCCCAGTCCTGCAGCTGCTTCAATTGCGCCAGGAAATCCTCCTGCAGCAGGGGCAGTGGGCTGCTGAGCAAGGCCTTGCCGGCCGGAGTGAGGCTGAGGGTCACTCGGCGGCGGTCGGCGCTGTCGCGCTGGCGCACCAGCAACTGGCGGGATTCCAGGCGGTTGGCGATGTCGGTCACCGTGCCTTGGCTGAGATTCACCCGGCGTGCCAGCTCGCCCATGCCGATGCCATCGCTGCGCGCCACCTGGGTCATGATCAGCGCCTGCGGGCCGGTCAGACCGTGGTTCTGGGCGAGCTGGCGGGAATAGCGATCCACCGCACGGGTTACCCGGCGCAAGGCTGTCAGAATCTGTTCACCGATATCAGGCATGGTGGCGCATTCTAAGTCAGCTTCGTCTCCTGTGGAGTATTTTTTGCGCGAAGCAAATATCCCTGGGTATTTCCGATATTATTCCAGGGTATTGCGGCGGTGAGGCTGAAATTTCGCCGAAAACTGTTTAGGATACAAAGCAATTATCGTCATCGCTGGGAGTTCGTCATCGTCAGGGAAAAGCTGAGCGCGTCAGGGAGACGGCAAAACCGGGGCATCGGTCTGGTGGGGCTGGGTCTGGCGTTGGCGCCGCTGCCGGTTTCGGCCATCGCGCTGCAAGTCGATCCCGCGATGTCCACCGATGGCACCGCGCAGCTGAGCTGGGCGGCGGACGGCCGCGTGGTGACGTTGCAGCGAGCCAACGACGTCGGCTTTGCCGACGCCCGGGTGATCTATCGGGGCGGTGATAGCGCCAGTCTGCGCACCGGCCTGCGCGACGGGGTCTACCATTACCGGGTGCGCGCGCGAGACGCCGACGGGCGTACCGAACCCTGGTCGGCACCCGTCACCGTGACGGTCCGACACCATGACGCATTACGCACCTGGGGGCTGTTTGGCCTGGGTGCCGGGGTGTTAGCCGCGACCCTCGGGCTGATTCTGTCAGGCGCCCGCCGGGAGGCCGGTCATGGCTGAGTTGTTGCAGGTCGACTTTGCCCGGCTGCGCGCCGACGTCGAGGCCCTGGCTGCCATCGGTCGTGACAGCGAGCAGGGCATTTATCGCATGGCCTTCTCCGACGGGGATATGGCCGGCAGGGCATGGCTGAAACAGCGGATCACCGATGCCGGGCTGGACTTTCATCAGGACGGCGCCGCCAACCTGCACGCCCGCTTCGGCTGGGACGGAGCCACGCCCAGTGTCATGACCGGCTCGCACATCGATACGGTCCCTGGCGCCGGCCACCTGGACGGCGCGCTGGGTGTGCTATGCGGGCTGGAGGCGCTGCGTTCGCTCAAGGAGCAGGGCGTCAAACTCAAACGCCCGCTCGAGGCAGTGGCCTTCAGCGATGAAGAGGGGCGCTTCGGCGGCATGCTTGGTTCCCAGGCCATGAGCGGTGCCCTGACGCCCGAGTCGATCCATGGCGCGGTGGACCTGCAGGGCGTCACCTTGGTCGAGGCGATGAAAGCGCAGGGGCTGGATGCCATGGCTGCGCTGGACGCCCAACGGGACCCCGCCAGCATCCATGCCTTTGTCGAACTGCACATCGAGCAGGGCCCGGTGCTGGATCACGATCACACCAGAATCGGCGTGGTGGAGGCCATCACCGGACTGCAGCGCTGGGAGGTCAGTCTGCAGGGGCAGGCCAACCACGCCGGTACCACGCCCATGCCGTTGCGCCGCGACGCCATGCGGGGCTTGGCCGAGTTCGCCGGTGAGATCGACCGTATCCTGGAAGAGCACGGCGGGCCGCGCAGTGTGGCCACCATCGGCCGCGTCGAGCTGATCCCCGGCGCCGCCAACGTGGTGCCTGGGGAGGCCCGTTTCGCCCTGGAGATGCGCGACACCGATCCCCAGGTGCTGTTGGATCTAGCGGACGCCTTTCGCCGCACCCTGTCGGTGATCGCTCGCCGGCGCGAGCTGATGTTCGAGTTCGATGTGGTCAGCCGCATCGCCCCGGTGGCGTGCGACCCGCTGGTCATCGAGACCGTGTCCACGGTGGCGGAGGCGCTGGGCCTGTCCCTGCGACGCATGCCCAGTGGCGCCGCACACGACACCCAGCAGCTCGCGCGCATGGTGCCCGCCGGCATGGTGTTCGTGCCCAGTAAGGAAGGGCGTAGCCATTCGGCCGCCGAATGGACCGCCTGGGCGGATATCGAAGCCGGTGCCAATGTGTTGCTCAACACCCTCTATCGCCTGGCCTCCTGAGAGACATCCCGATGACCAAGAAACACCCGCCCGTCCAGGGACAGGACCCATATCTGAATGTCGACCCGCTGGCGGAAAGCTACCGCGAAGGCATCACTGAGTCCGTCGCCATCACCCGCTCCCTGGAGCATCACAACACCGCCTTGTTGTGCATTGATATGCAATACCTGGACGCCGCGCCGGGTTACGGCGTGTTCAAGGATGCCGAGGCGGCCGGGGTGCCGCCCGAGGCGCAGCAATACTATTTCGATCGGCTGCAAAAGCACGTGCTGCCCAATGTGCGCCGCCTGCAGGACGGCTTTCGCGCCCACCGCTTGGAGGTGATCCACACCCGCATCCAGTCGCTCACCATGGATGGGCGTGACCGCGGTCCCGGCCACAAACGCCTCAATCTGCATGCGGCACCTGGGTCGAAGGAGGCGGAGTTCCTGCCGGAAATCGCGCCCAAGGGAGACGAGATTGTCATCAACAAGACCGCCAGCGGCGTATTCAATGCCACCAACCTGGAATACGTGCTGCGCAACATGGGCATCACCGGTCTGTTCGTCGTCGGGGTCTACAGCAATGAATGCGTGAGCACGGCGGTGCGCGACGCCTGCGACCTGGGCTTCTACGTCACCTTGATCAGCGATGCCACCGCCACGGTGACGCCGGAGCTGCAGAACGCCACCATCACCACCATGAAGGACCGCTACGCCCGGGTGCTCACCACCCAGGAAGCGGTCCGTGAACTGGACGGCACGCTGGCGTGAACAGCCCCGTCGACGACGCGGTTCTCAGCACCGAGACCGGGGTCGCCATCCTGCTGGCGTTCAGCGCCTTGTGGGTGGTGCTTGGTTGGTGGCTGGGGCGTCGTCAGGACACCCTGGACGACTACACCTTGGCCGGTCGCAAAGTCGGGCTGGCGCTGGGTACTGCCACGGCCATGGCCACCTGGGTCACCAGCAATACCACCATGGCCGCACCGCAACTGGCCTTGCAGATGGGCGTCTGGGGCATGGTCGGCTATTCGCTCGGCTCGGTCGGGCTACTGCTGTTCGCGCCGCTGGCCAAACGCATCCGCACACTGATGCCCAATGGCTACACCAGCAGCGATTTCATGCGTTTGCGCTACGGCAAACTGGCCTGGCGGGTGTTCCTGGGGATCTCGTTTTTCTACGGTCTGGGCTGGCTGGTGAGTCTGGGCATGGCCGGTGGGGTGTTGATCAATGCCTTGACCGGAATCGACTACACCATCAGCATGAGCGTGATCCTGGGCATCTGCGTGCTGTACACCCTGCTTGGCGGTCTGCGGGCGGTGATCGGTACCGACTTCGTGCAGACCCTGATCATCCTGTTCGGCGTGGTGTTCCTGGCGATCCTGGCGTTGCAGCAGGTCGGGGTTGCCGACATGCATGCGGCCTTGCTGAAGGAACGTCCCAAGTTGCTGGACCTGATGTTCCCGGCGGCCATCATGTTTCTGTTCAACAATCTGTTGTTCGGCATCGGTGAAATCTTCCATTCAAACGTCTGGTGGAGTCGTGCCTTCGCCTTTCGTGAAGGCGTCGGCTTCAAGGCCTATGCCCTGGCGGGCATCTTCTGGGCACCGATCCCCATCGTTGCGGGCTTTGTGGCGCTGGCCACGCCGGCCCTCGGCCTGAACGTACCGGCGGGCGATATGGTCGGTCCGCTGGTAGCGGCGCAGTTGTTGGGCGCGGGCGGTGCGGCGCTGGTGTTCGTGCTGGTATTCGCGGCCCTGGCGTCCAGTTTGGACTCGTTGCTCGCGGCCACCTCGGATCTGCTGCTGCAGGACATCTATCGCGGCCATCTGCGTCCGCAGGCCAGCGGTGCGGAAATGCTGCGCGCGGCGCGCTTGGTGGTGCTGCTGCTCGGTGTGGTTACCTGGCTGCTGTGTCTGCCTCGTCTGACGACATTGGCCGAATTGCTTTATTTCACTGGCGCCTTCGTTGCCAGCACCATTTGGCCGGTGGCGGCTGGATTGTATTGGCGCCGGGTCAATCCCCTGGGCGCCACCCTGGCGATGGTGCTGGGTACCGCGATCGGGCTGGCCAGCTACTTCGTGATCGGCTTTTACGTCGCCGCGTTGATCTCCGCCGCGGTGTCGATGACGGTGGTGCTGGTCACCACCTGGCTGGCCCCCCGCGACTTCGACTGGCGGCACCTGGCCCCACAGGAGGCGACATGACACTTTCCGTTACCGGTCTGGCCTGGCTCATCCATGGCGCCATCGGCTTGGCCATGGTGGCCCCCGTGGTGCTGATCGTTCTCTGGTTTATGGATCGTAAGAAGGACACGCTCTGGTGAACAACAAACTGGACCCGCAATTGACCCAGCCGGTGGCAGAGCCGCCGCTGGATACCCAAGGTTTCGAGCGCCCCCGCGACCTGATGCAGGAGGTGCCCGAGGATCTGGTGCCGCTGCTCGAGCTGGTGCATCGCCCGGTGGTGTCGGCACGTCAGTTCAGCCGTGAGCAACTGGTGCAGTTGTGCCGCCTTGCGGCGCGCTATGAGACCCAGCCGCACCTGATCAGTCGCCCGCTCACCGGCAAGATTCTGATCAGCGCCTTTTACGAGCCCAGTACCCGCACGCGGCTTTCCTTCGAGAGCGCTTGGCATCGGCTGGGCGGCGACATCATGTCCATCACCGACCCGGCCACCACCGGCATCGCCAAGGGGGAGTCGCTGTACGACGTGGCGGAGATGCTCAACCACTATGGCGACCTGGTGGTGTTGCGCGACACCGATGATCGCGCCATCTACGAGATGCTCGAAGGCTTGCGTATTCCCATCGTCAATGGTGGCAACGGCGTGGACGAACATCCCACCAAGGCGATGGCCGACGTGTACACCATGCTCAAGTGGCGACCGGCCCTGGCGGCGCCGGGAAGCGTGGCAGAAGCGGATAAGGTGCGTATCTGTATCATCGGCGTGCCCGGTCGGATGCGTACGGTGCGTTCGCTGCTGTTGTTCCTGTCGCGCTTTGCCCCCGGTATCGCCGAGGTGGTGATCGTCACCGACGTGGACCAGCCCTTCGATCCCGGGCAACGGGAGGAACTGGAGGAAGCCGGCCTGGTGCTGCGGGTTGCCGACGACCTGGACCGCGAGCTGCCGCAGATGGACGTGGTCTACATCAATGCCATCGCCTGGGTTGGCGATTCCTTCGAAAACCACGGCGCACGCTACCGGCTGTCCGCGGCGTCGCCGCTCAAGCCCGGTGCCATCGTGATGCACCCGCTGGCCCGTGGTGACGAGCTGGACCGCGACCTCGATGGCACCCCTTTCAACTGGTATTTCGCCCAGGCCCGTGGCGCGGTGTTCGTGCGCATGGCCCTGCTGGCGGCCCTACTCAAGAGCTTCAACTGAATCCGATATGTGTGGCATAGCAGGCTTTATCTACGCCGACCGCGACAAGCCGGTCGATCCCGACACCCTGGTGGCCATGGCGGCCATCCAGTACCACCGTGGCCCGGACGGCTTCGGCTGGCAGCGCGCCGAGGGTGTCGGCATGAGCCACGCCCGGCTGTCGATCATCGATCTGAACGAGAACCGCGGGCGCCAGCCCTTTGTGTCGGAGGACGGCCGACTGATGCTGGCCAAGAACGGCGAGCTTTACGACTACAAACGCATCCGCGCCGATCTGGTGTCGCGGGGCGCGCGCTTCCAGACCAAGAGCGACTCGGAGATGATCATGCATCTCTATCCCCGCTACGGTCTGGCCGGCACCTTGCCGCAGCTGCGCGGTGAGTTCGCCTTTGCCCTGTATGACCGGGACGACGACAGCCTGACGCTGGTGCGGGATCGCTTTGGCATCAAGCCGTTGTACTGGTGCGAGACCCGCGACGGCGTGGTGTTCGGCTCCGAACTGAAGGTGTTGTTCGCGCACCCGGATGTGGCCCGCGACTTCGATCCGGCCGGCGTCTATCATCAGCTGATGCAGACCATGGTGCCCGGCACCACCGCCTTTGCCGGGGTGCGTCAGATCAAGCCGGGGCATCTGCTGCGCATCCAGCGCCGCGACGGCAAGCTGCACATCACCGAGCAGGAATATTGGGATATGAACTTCCCACTGCTGGCCGACCGTGGCGAGCCGGGCGATGAAGAGCCCTGGATCGAAGGCGTGCGTGCCGGCTTGCTGGAGGCCGTCCAGCACCGCCTGGAGGCGGATGTACCGGTGGCCTGCTACCTGTCCGGGGGTATCGACTCCTGTTCCATCCTGGGCCTGTCGGCGGCCAGTCAGCAGTCGGCGGTGAAGGCCTTTACCATCGGCTTCGACGACAAGGCCTACGACGAGACCCCGATCGCCCGCGAGATGGCCGCGGCGGTCGGCGCCGACCAGGACGTGATGACGCTCAATGGCGGGCACCTGTACGACAACTTCGAGGAAACCCTCTGGCATACCGAGCGCACCATCTACAACACCCTGGGTGTCGCCAAACTGCTGATGAGCCGCCACGTCAATCAGGCCGGTTACAAGGTGGTGGTTACCGGCGAGGGCTCGGACGAACTGTTCGGTGGCTACCCGGCCTTCCGCCGTGATCTGTTCCTGCACGGCTTGGACGACATGCCGGCCAGCGAGCGCGCCCAATGGCAGGCCATGCTGGAGCAGAACAACAAGCTGTTCAAAGGCGCCATGCTGGCGGAGACCCAGGTGGACAACGCGGCGCTGGACAGCACGGTCGGCTTTACCCCCAGTTGCCTGCAACCCTGGCTGGCGGCCGGCGAATACGTCCCGGGTCTGCTCAACCCGGCGTTGCGCGAGCAGCTCCACGGCTATGACCCGGGCGCGGCCATCGCCGCACAGCTCGATACCGACAAGCTCAAGGGGCGTCATGCTCTGGACAAGGCCCAGTACGTGTGGATCAAGACCATGCTGGAAGGTCAGATCCTCACCTGGGGCGGCGACCGGGTGGACATGGCCAATTCCATGGAGGCCCGCCCGCCGTTCCTCGATCACCACCTGGCGGAGTTTGCGGCGACCATTCCGCCGTCGATGCGGATCAAAGGGCAAAAGGAGAAATACGTCCTGCGCGAGGCCATGAAGGGCCTGCTGCCGAAGGTGCTCTACGAGCGCGAGAAATTCGCCTTCATGGCCCCGCCCGCGCACACCGAGCAGGCCAAGTTGGATGCCATGAACAAGCTGGCGGAGCAGTACCTGAATCCACAGGCCCTGATGGCCACCGGATTGCTCGATCCGGCCGGGGTCGAGGAACTGTTGCGCCTGCATGACGATCCACATACTCCATTGGGGGATCGCAATCGCATGGACGCGCAGATCAACCACATGCTCGGGGTGCAGATACTGCACCAACATTTTGTCGCGACGGATGTGCCGGCCCAGGCCCGCCAAAAGGCCGCCGAACTGGGGTGGCACGCCTGACCAGGAGGTAAGGCGACATGCCAGAAGACCAAACGGACAAGACCCCGGCAAAGGGCGCGCAGCCGGAGGAATCCGATCCCGACGCCGGGTTGAATATCGCGCTGCTCAGCGTTCACGGCCTGATTCGTGGGCATGATTTGGAATTGGGCCGGGACCCCGACACGGGCGGTCAGATCCTGTACGTGATCGAACTGGCTCGGGCGCTCGCCGCACTGCCGGACGTTGGACAGGTGGATCTGTTCACCCGTCGTGTGGAGGACCCGGCCGTCAGCAAGGACTACGCCCAGCCCGTCGAATCCCTGGGGGATGGTGCGCGCATCGTGCGCATCGATTGCGGTCCGCCCGGGTATCTGGCCAAG
Organism: Gammaproteobacteria bacterium; assembly: GCA_030148485.1. GTDB lineage: Bacteria > Pseudomonadota > Gammaproteobacteria > Chromatiales > Chromatiaceae > JANTHH01. Next base: position 10,182 of record JASBTJ010000086.1, read on the forward strand.
GAGGAGCTCTGGGACCACCTGGACGCCTTTGCCGACAATGTGCTGGATTACTTTCGTGAAGAGGCCGGGCGAATCCCGGATCTGTTGCACAGCCACTATGCCGATGCCGGCTATATCGGCAGCCGCCTGACCCATCTGTTGGGTGTGCCGCTGGTGCACACCGGTCACTCGCTGGGCCGGGTCAAGCGCCGCCGCCTGCTGGCCAGTGGCTTGAGCGCGTCGGATATTGAAACCCGTTACAACATGGCGCGCCGTATCGAGGCGGAAGAGCTGGTGCTGGCCAGCGCGGAACGGGTCATCACCAGCACCCACCAGGAGATCGAGGAGCAGTACGGCCGCTACGATCACTATCAACCCGAGCAGATGCGCGTCATCCCCCCGGGTACCGACCTGCAGCGCTTCCACCCGCCCGACGGCAGCGAGACCGACAGCGACATGGCCGCCGAGCTGCGCCGCTTTCTCCGCGATCCCGACAAGCCGCTCATCCTGGCGCTGTCGCGCCCGGATCCGCGCAAGAACATCGCCGCGCTGGTCACCGCCTATGGCGAGTCGCCCAAGCTGCAGGCCATGGCGAATCTGGTGATCGTGGCCGGCAATCGGGACGACATAAACGATCTGCCCGACGGCAGCCGCGATGTCCTGACCGAATTGCTGGTACTGATGGACCGCTACGATCTGTACGGCCAAATGGCGATCCCCAAGCACCACAGTGCCGACGACGTTCCGTTGTTGTACCGCTTGGCGTCGGCGTCCCACGGGGTATTTGTGAACCCCGCCTTGACCGAACCCTTCGGGCTGACCCTGATCGAGGCGGCGGCCAGCGGCGTGCCGATCGTCGCCACCGAGGATGGTGGTCCCCGGGACATCGTCGGCAACTGCAAGAACGGCTTGCTGGTGAATCCATTGGAGAGCGGCGACATCAGCCAGGCCTTGATCGCCGTGCTGTCGGACCGGGAGTCCTGGCAGCGACGGGTCGACGACGGGCTGGCCGGGGTGCGCGAGCACTACGCTTGGCACGCTCACGCGCAGGCCTATCTGGACATGGTGCGGCCGATCATCAGTCGTACCGAGCTGCTGATCCGCACCCCCTTGCATCGGCGCGAGAAGCTCTACCACGACCGCGCGTTGTTTTCGGACATCGACCTGAGCCTGACCGGCGACGCCGAGGCATTGCGCGAGCTGGTGGCCGAGCTGCAGGCGAACCGCAAATGCGTCGCCTTCGGCATCGCCACCGGGCGGCGCCTGGACGCGGCGTTACGGCTGTTGCGCGAACATGACGTACCGGAACCGGACGTGTTGATCACCAGTGGCGGGACCCAGATCCACTATGCCCCCAAGCTCAACGAGGACGTCGCCTGGGCCAAGCACATCGACTACCACTGGATGCCGCGCAAGGTGCACGAGGTGCTCGACCACCTGCCCGGCTTGTTGCCGCAGCCCAAGGTTGAACAGAGCCGTTTCAAGATCAGCTACTACTATGATCCAGAGAAGGCCCCGGATGTGGACGAGTTGCAACGCCTGCTGGCCCAGGCCGAGCTGTCGGTGAACGTCATACAATCGTTCGGCGAATTTCTCGACATCCTGCCGATCCGCGCCTCCAAGGATTTTGCCCTGCGCTATGTGGCGCAGCGCTGGGACATTCCCTTGGAGCAGATCCTGGCCACCGGGGGGTCTGGCGCCGACGAAGGCATGATCCGCGGCAACACCCTGGGTGTGGTCGTGGCGAACCGACACAACGAGGAGCTGTCGCAAGTGGAAGACATGGACAATCTCTATTTCGCCAAACGGCCCTATGCCGGCGGCATACTCGAGGCCATCGATCACTATGATTTCTTCGGTGCCTGTCGCATTCCCCGGCCGTCCAACCGGGTGGCCTGATGATGCTGTTGTTGTGCACCGATATGGACCGGACCCTGCTGCCCAACGGTGCCCAGCCGGAATCGCCCCGGGCCCGGCCCCTGTTTGCGCAGCTGGTGGCCCGTCCGGATGTACGTCTTGCCTATGTCACCGGACGTCACCTCGCGCTCGTGGAGCAGGCCATCGGCGACTACCGGCTGCCTGATCCCGACTTCGTGGTCAGCGACGTCGGTACCCGCATCTGGGAGCGTGTGGCCGGTGCCTGGCAGCCGGACGGCGGCTGGGAACAAGACATCGGCGAGGATTGGCGGGGTCTCGGACCTGGTGATCTGCACAAACTGTTCGGCGATCTTGGGGCGCTGCGGTTGCAGGAGCCGGACCGGCAGGGCGCCCACAAACTCAGCTACTTCGTGCCGCTCACGGCGGACCGGGACACCCTGCTCGGCAGGATGCGCGAACGCCTGGCGGCCGAGGGCCTGCGTGCCGAACTGGTGTTCAGCATCGACGAACCGGCCGGTATCGGTCTGCTGGATGTGTTGCCTGCCAGCGCGACCAAGCTGCACGCGGTGGAGTATCTGCGCGGCAAGCTCGATCTCGGCTACGCCGATTGTCTGTTCGCCGGCGACAGCGGCAACGATCTGCCCGTGTTGACCAGCGGGGTGCCGTCGGTGCTGGTGGCCAATGCCAGTGCCGAGGTGCGCGCCGATGCGCAAGCGGCGGCGAGCCGCGGTGGCCATGGCGACAGTCTGTATTTGGCGCATGGCGGCCTGCTGGACATGAATGGCAATTACAGCGCCGGTATCCTCGAGGGTGTGGCGCATTTTCACCCGGCCTACCTGGCTGGGCTCGACGCGGAGCGGCAAAGCCATGTCGGATGATGCCCGTCGCCCGGTGATATTCGGTGAGGTGTTGTTCGACCGCTTTCCCGACGGGAGCGAGGTGGCCGGCGGGGCGCCGTTCAACGTCGCCTGGCACCTGACCGCCTTCGGCGCCGCACCCTTGTTCGTGTCGCGGGTGGGGGAGGATGCCCTGGGCGAGCGCATCGCCGCATCCATGGCCGACTGGGGCATGACGCTGGAGGGCCTGCAGCGTGACGCGGTCCACCCGACGGGCACCGTGGAGGTGTCGATCGTCGATGGCGAGCCGCGCTACGACATCGTCACGGCCCGCGCCTGGGACCACATCGACGCTGCGGCGCTACCACCGTTGCCGCCGAACGGGTTGCTGTATCACGGCAGTCTGGCGGCGCGATCGCCGCGTTCCGCCGCCGCCCTCCAGCGGGTGCAGGAGCAGTTGTCGCGGGTCGCCTTGTTGGACGTCAATCTGCGCGATCCCTGGTGGCGGGCTGACGCGGTGTTGACCCAGATACGCAAGGCGGATTGGGTCAAGCTGAACGGCGACGAACTGCATCGCCTGTTGCCGGATCGCGACGGCGGCGACAGCGCCGCCGTGCGTGAACTGATGGCGGACCCTGGGCCACAATTAGTGATCGTCACCCATGGCGCCGCCGGCGCCTCGGCGTGGCAAGCAGAGGCCGAACCGATCCGTACGGTCCCCGCCGGCATCACGGCGGTGGTGGATACGGTCGGTGCGGGCGATGCCTTCGCCAGCGTATTGCTGTTGGGGCGGTTGCGCGAGTGGCCCTTGCAATTGACCATGGACCGCGCCCAGGCATTTGCCGCCGCCTTGGTGAAGGTGCGTGGCGCCACGGTCCATGATCGCGCGTTCTATCGGTCGTTTATCAACGCATGGGAGTTGGCATGAGTCTGGACGTGAACGTAATCGATGCCTTGCGGGAACACCTGGTGGCGCACCGCAGCGAGGCCTTGGCGATATTGCACCGGCTACGTTCGCTGGAGCGGCAATTTCTGTTGCGCTCGGATATCCAGGACGCCATCGCCGCCAACGGCGAGGTAGTGGAATCGCCGCTCAACTCCCTGCTGGGTTGGGCCCAGGAGGCTGCCATGGACCAGGCCTGGCTGTACCTGGCGCTGCGCACGCGGGTGGCGCGCTGGACCTATGTGCGACTGCATTTCGATACCCTCGACCTGGAAGTGATCGCCGCCGCGGATTTCCTTCGCTTCAAGGAACGCCTGGTGTCCAACGGGGTGGACGACGGCCAATGGACGGTGGAGATCGACCTCGACCCCTTCGACCGCCGCTTCTACAAACTACAGGAGGCGCGCTCCATCGGTCGTGGTGGCGAATTTTTGAACCGCCGCCTGTCCAGCCGCTTGTTCGAGGAGTTGGGCAAGGGCGACCGGCAACTGTTGAACTTCCTACGCATGCACAGCCATGGCGACCAGCAACTCATGCTCAGCGACACCATTCCCGATGTCGCCGAACTGCGCCGCGCCCTGCGGGCGGCCGAGGACTACCTGCATCGCCAGCCCCCTGATGCCGATTGGGCCGCGGTGTCGGGTCACTTGCGGGCGCTGGGATTCGAGCCGGGCTGGGGTAGGGACGCCTCGCGCATGGCCGATAGCATGCAGCTGCTGCTGGATCTGCTGGAGGCACCGTCGCCCCAGGCGGTGGAGTCCTTTCTGGCACGGGTGCCGATGATCTTTTCCGTGGCGATCCTCTCGCCCCACGGCTGGTTCGGACAGTCCGGGGTGCTGGGGCGTCCGGACACCGGCGGTCAGGTGGTGTACATCCTCGATCAGGTGCGGGCTCTGGAACACGAGATGCGTGAGCGGACCGCCGAACAGGGTCTGGACATCGAGCCCCGCATCCTGGTGATCACCCGCCTGATTCCCGAGGCCGAAGGCACCGCCAGCGACCAGCGTTTGGAGCCCATCGCCGGGACCCATAACGCGGCGATCCTGCGGGTGCCGTTTCGCGATACCGACGACAGCGTGGTGCCGCAGTGGATATCCCGTTTTGAGATCTGGCCCTATCTGGAGCGTTTCAGCCAGGACGTGGAGACCGAGCTGCTGGCCGAACTGGGCTGCCGGCCGGATCTCATTGTCGGCAACTATTCCGACGGCAATCTGGTGGCGACCCTGTTGTCCCGGCGCCTGGGGGTCACCCAGTGCAACATCGCCCATGCCTTGGAAAAGACCAAATACCTCTATTCGGATCTGTACTGGCGCGACAACGACGATCAATACCACTTTTCGCTGCAGTTCACCGCGGATCTGGTGGCCATGAATGCCGCCGATTTCATCATCACCTCCACCTATCAGGAGATCGCCGGTACCGCGGACAGCGTAGGACAGTACGAGGCGCACGGCGCCTTCACCATGCCGGGGCTGTACCGGGTGGTGCACGGCATCGACGTGCATGATCCCAAGTTCAACATCGTCTCCCCGGGTGCCGACCCCAACGTGTACTTCGCACCGGGCGACGACGACAAGCGCCTGTCACACCTGAGGCCGGAAATCGACCAACTCCTGTTCGGGCGTGACACCGACGATGAAACGCGCGGCGTACTGACCGACCCGGACAAGCCGCCGCTGTTTTCCATGGCGCGCATGGACCGCATCAAGAACATCACCGGGTTGGTGCGTTGGTACGCCGAATCGCCGGAACTGCGCGAGCAGGTCAACCTGATCCTGGTGTCCGGACACATCGACCCGGCGCGCTCCAGCGATGCCGAGGAGCGTGCCCAGATCGCCGAGATGCACCAACTGATGGACGAGCACGGCCTGGACGGTCAGGTGCGTTGGCTGGGCAAGCATCTGAGCAAGGACCTGGCCGGTGAGTTGTACCGGGTCATTGCCGATCATCGTGGCGGCTTCGTGCAGCCGGCCTTGTTCGAGGCCTTCGGTCTGACGGTGATCGAATCGATGACCACGGGACTGCCGACCTTCGCCACCTGTTTCGGCGGCCCGTCGGAGATCATCCGCGACGGCGTCGACGGCTTTCATGTGGACCCCAACCATGGTGCCGATGCCGCGGCCAAGATGGCCGATTTCTTCGCCCGCGCTCGCCAGGATCCGGCCCAGTGGGACAAGATAGCAGCGGCGGCCATCGCCCGGGTGGAAGAACGGTACACCTGGACACGCTACGCCGAACGTATGATGACCTTGTCGCGGGTGTACGGGTTTTGGAAATATGTCACCGACCTTGAGCGTGCCGCCACGCGGCGCTACCTGGAAATGTTCTACGGGCTGCAGTTCCGGCCGTTGGCCGAGGCGATGCGCAAGGTCTGATATGTGCCCGGGGTCCGTATGATCGATACGCATCGCAGGCTTCCCCTGCTGCTGGCGCCCCTGGCTGGTCTGGTCACCGTGGCGGCCTTTGCGCCCTTCGCCATCTGGCCGTTGGCGCTGCTGATGCCGTTGTTGTTGCTGTGGCTGTGGTCGGAATCCACGCCGCGCCGGGCCTTTCTATTGGGCTGGCTGTACGGCTTGGGCCTGATGGGCGGGGGCGTCTATTGGCTGACCATCAGCGTCGGCATCTATAGCGGTGGCGGGCTCGCGGTCGGGGTGCTGCTGAATGTCCTGCTGGTCATGTTCATGGCGCTCTACTACGGCGCCGCCGGGTGGTTGAGCGTCCGACTGGCAGGGGGCGACCGGTGGCGCTTGCTGCTGATCGCGCCGGCGGCCTGGGTGTTGATGGAATGGCTACGCGGCTGGTTGTTGACCGGCTTTCCCTGGTTGAACCTGGGCACCGCGATGGTGGACAGCCCGTTGCTCGGTTGGGCGCCGGTCGGTGGGGTGTATCTGCTCTCATTGTGGGTCATGGTCAGCGTATCGGCGTTGCTCAGCGCGCGCCTGGCGCCGCTGTTGTTCGCCGTGCTGCTCTGGCTGGCGGGTTTTCTGCTCACCGAGCTGACGTTCACCGAGCCGCAGGGCGACTGGGTGCCGGTGGCGATTGCTCAAGGCAATGTGCCGCAGGACCAGAAATGGCGCGGCGACATGCTGATGCCGACCTTGCGCCGGTATGTGGAGCTGACCCAGCGCGCCGGTGGCGCCAAGCTGGTGATCTGGCCGGAGACCGCGGTGCCGGCTTACGCACATCGGGTGGAGCAACAGTTGCTGGCGCCGCTCGATGAGCTGGCGCGACAACGGGGCCAGGACATCCTGCTGGGCGTGCCGGTCATGGACCCCGACCAGCGCTATTACAACGCCATGCTAAGCCTGGGGGTCAGTGGACGTGACCGCTACGAAAAACGCCACCTGGTGCCCTTTGGCGAATTTGTGCCCTTTGCCGATACCCTCAGGCCGGTGACCGATCTGCTGGCGATCCCGTTGTCGTCCTTCAGCGCCGGCGAGACGACTCGTCCACCGCTGCTGACCTTGGCCGGCCATCAGGTGGGGATCGGAATCTGTTACGAGGACGCCTTCGGTCGCGACGTCAATCAGGCATTGCCGCAGGCGTCGTTTCTGGTCAACGCCAGCAATGATGCCTGGTTCGGCGATTCCCTGGCGCCGCACCAGCACCTGGCGATGGCGCGGTTGCGCGCCGCGGAGACCGGCCGATGGCTGCTGCGCGCGACCAATACTGGGGTTTCAGCGGTGATCGACGACCGGGGCCAGGTGGTGGTGCGCTCCCCGCAATTCCAGGTGGACCTGTTGCAGGCGCTGGTCCAGCCCCGCGCCGGCGCCACCCCCTACGTGCGTGTGGGGGACTGGGGTGCGGTGGCGCTGACCCTTCTGTTGATGGTCGGGACGGTCGTCGCGGGGCGTCGGGCCAAGCTTGCGTCTGTGCAGCCTTAGGCCCGACACACGGCGCGCCGACTGACCGGCTTGAGCCAACGCGATCACTCGTCGTTCACTTCTTACCGTTTGGTGTCAGTTGTATGGGTGGTTCTGGCTGTGGGAGCGGGGCGAACGTGTCTCGAGGCGCTACCTAGTTGTGTAAACCCACCAGGTTGTTCACGGAAAGGCCAAGCCGGCTGACCGGAGGCAAGTAGTCGAGACTGGCGTGTGGGCGGTGCCAGTTGTAGCGGTGGAGCCAAGTGGAAAGATACTGGCGGCGCTGCTCAGATGTCTCGTAGGCGCGCGCATAGGCCCATTCGCGCAGTGTCGTCTGGATGAAGCGCTCGGCCTTGCCATTGGTACGTGGCGTATAGGGTCGCGTGCGACGGTGGCGCAGACTGAGACGACGGCATAGTCGCCGGAAAGCACGGGATCGATAGGCGGAGCCGTTGTCGGTGAGCACCAGCCGAAACCGGATGCCCAGCCCGGCGTAGTACCGCACGGCCTTGAGGAGCGCCTGGCAGGCGCTTTTACCGGTTTCGTCGAGATGGATGGAAGCAAAGGCGATGCGACTGTGATCGTCGATGGCGATGTGGACATACTCCCAGCCAGGGCCGCGTTTCGGGGTATTGCGGCGATCGCCCGTCACGCGATGGCCGGGGCGCTTGAAACGATCGAGTTTCTTGATATCCAGGTGCAGCATGTCACCGGGCGCGGCATGCTCATAGCGATTGTCCGGCTTGGGTGGGTCGAGGTGGGCGAGGCGGTTCAGTCCGGCGCGCTCAAGGAGGCGGGCTACTGTGCTCAAGCCGATGCCCAGTTCCTGGGCGATCTGGCGGTAGGTCTGGCGACGCTTACGCCGTTCCAGCACCTGCTGCTTGCGTTCGGGAGGGATAGCGTGCGGACAGCATTGAGGACGTGAAGAGCGATTCCACAAGCCGGCATAGCCCTCTTCCTGGAAGCGACGCAGCCATTTGTACACAGTGCGGGCACTGACACCCATGGCGTGGGCTACCTCGGCTGGGCGCAGCCCTTCTTCGAGCACGCGCTGAACGAGAAGGGCTCGACCATGGACGGTTAATCGGGCATTTTTAGGGTTGTTCATTCGGGGCCTCCGAGATTGGTTTTGGTTCGCACCTCCAATTCTCCGGATAAGCCCCGAGTGAACAACCTACCGAGAAGTCACATCTAGTCG
>JASBTJ010000088.1 GCA_030148485.1 Gammaproteobacteria bacterium
CGCCCAAAATCCGCTTATAGAGCGGGAAAAAAGGTAAAACGCTTCGCTACGAGGCTGATTTCAGCGTGCAGACCTGAAAAATAACCTGCGGGGCGATGATAACGATGCTGGAACCGATTCAATCAGAGGTTCCTTAGGGAACCTGCCAACCTGTCAGTCGTGCAGGCGGAAGTGCACCGTCTGGGCGGGTAGATCGACACTCGATACCGACAGGGAAACCCGCTGGTTCAGCGCCATGCCGTCGCGCAGGCGCACCTTGGTCTGGTAAGCCAACTCGGGGATGATCAGCACCGCCTTGCGCTCCTCCAAAGCCACCACCACTGCCTCGCCGCGCCACGTCGAGTTCTGCTGGAACCAAACCAGTTTCCAATGGCTGTTGGATAACCGTTCGGTACGCCGCACCAGCCCGGATACCGCGTCCGACGCACCGATGCGCGCCATCACGGCCTCGCCGTCCATGGGCTGGCGCCCGGCGACCAGGGCGCGCAGTTGCTGGTGGGTCACCAGGTCCAGATAGCGGCGCAGCGGGCTCGTCGCACGCGTGTAAGGCGTGATCCCCAATCCGGCATGCAGCCCCGGTTCGAGACTGGCACTGCTCGGCTTGAAGGTCCGCAGGTAGGCGTACATCGCCGCCAGGTCCTGTGGCTGCTGGATTTGATCCGGTGGCGACTGGTGGACGAACGGTACCACCAGTCCGTTGTCCCGCGCGAAAGCGGCGACGGCTTCCCCGGCCATCAGCATCAGATTGGTCACCAAATCCCGGGACCCGGCACGGGCCATGGGACGGATCACCACTTTGCCGTCGATGACCTTGATGATGACCTCGGGCATGTCCACGCCGATGGCACCGCGAGCCTTGCGCAGCGCCTGATAATCCTCCGCCAGGCGATGGAGTCGCGCAAGATCGCCATCGGCCAGCAGGTCGTCAGCGGCGGCGTAGGTGATCCGCGTCACCCGCACCCGGCTGGGCGTGATCCGGATGTCGCTCGGCACACCTTCGATCAGCTTGAACCCAATCGACAGTGCCGGCGACTCTTCGGCCAGACCCAGACCCAGACGGTGGGTCACCCCCGGCGGCAACATCGGATGGACGGTGTCCGGCAGATACAGATTGGCCGCGCGGGCACGGGCAGCCAGATCCAGATCGTCATCCGGGGACACCAAGGCCGCCACGTCTGCCACGTGCACCCACACGCGATCGCCATCGATACTGACGGCGTCGTCGGGGTCCTGGTTGCCTTCATCGTCGATGGCCCAGGCAGTGAGGCGGGTCAGATCGGCGCGCGGCTCGTCTGGCAGATCCGGCACGCTCAGTTCGGGCGACCCCAGGGACGCTCCGGTGCGACCGGGATGCGGATTGTGATGGGGCGCCCAGTAGCCGCACGCCAGCAGAAACCTGTGCGCGGCTTCCGGCGTCTCGGCAATGTCCAGACTGGCAAGGATGCGACTGTTCTGCACCTGCCCGTGGGCCAACCGCTCCACTTCCGACAGCCGTTTGTGATCCGCTTCGATGAGCGACCCGTCGCGCGCCCGTTCCAGGAACTCCGACCAGTCACGCTCGGCATTGGCCTTTTCCTCCCGGGCCGCCTTGTCCGCGGCGACGGCGTCCGATGCTCGGGCATGCACGGCATCCGGAGCGCCGCTGAAATACAGGCCGTCGGCCACCACCTGCCAACTCCCCCAGGCGGTCGAGGGCGTGTACTCGCCGTACAGCAACTCGGCCAGATCCGCGAGGGTGGCGGCTTCGCCCTGCAACAGCTCCCAGGCCTCGTCCACCGCCGGGGTCGGCGCCGCCAAGACCTCTGCCAGTCCAGCCACCGGACCTGGATGCAATAACTGGACGTCCTTCTCCCGCACACGCTTGGTCTTGCCACCATCCAGGGCGATATCGATCTTGTCAGTGACGGCGGTGACCCGCGCCGGGCCGCTCTTGTACAGCACCAGACTGCCGGCTTGCAGGGGGATATCAGGCACGAAAACTCCAGGTTACAAGGGTGAAACAGAGCACAAAGCGGGTATCATACCGGCTCCATGAGTAGCGCCCCTAATTCAAGCCATACCACCGCCCGACCCACCGTCCTCGCACGGCTGCTGTTCCGACTCAGCGGTCTGCTGCGCTGCCGCATCATCCGCGGCAATCATGGCGAACCGTACCTGGAACGCTATCATTTGCTGCGCCTGCCCGGTGGCGGCGGGCTGTATCTGCACCGTTTTCTCGCCAGCGACCCGGACCGCGGTCTGCACGACCATCCCTGGGGTCGCGCCTTTGGGCTGGTCCTGAGCGGCGGTTATCGGGAACTGCGCTTCGCCCCGCACGGCCCAGGGGAGCAGATCGTCGAGCGCCACCTGCGGCCCGGCAGCGTCAATCGGATTCGTGGCGACGATTTTCACCGCATCGTCCTATCCTCGGCCCGCGAAGCCTGGACGGTGTTCGGTCACACGACCAAGTACAAGGACTGGGGATTCGTTAACCTTGATGCCCAGGGGCAACGTCACTACCAGCCTCACGAGGCCGTCGCCAACGAGGGCGAACACCATCAGTGGTGGAAAACGGCGCCACGCGGGCGGCATGTCGCCCGTACCCCATTGCGAGCCGGCTGAGCCACCGCGGCCCATAGCCGGACGCCGGCCAACCACCGAATCAATGAAGGAAGTCCGATGAACACCGATTGGCAACGATTTCTCGACTCGCAATTGGCCGACAGCGACTTGCCGCTGCTGCCGGACTGCGCCTTGTGCGATCTGTCCGACCAGGGACTGATTCGTGTCAGCGGCGAAGACGCAGTGGCATTCCTACAGGGACAGTTCACCAACGACGCACGAAAAGTGGATGCCGGACACAGCCAGCTGTCGAGCTACTGCAGCCCCAAGGGCCGCATGATGGCGCTGTTCCGCGTCTTCCAACGTGGTGAAGACATCTACCTGCTGCTGCCACGCGAGCGACTGGATACCGTCCTCAAGCGGCTGCGCATGTTCGTGTTGCGAGCCAAGGTGACGCTGGAGGATGTCTCCGACCACCTGGCGATTGCCGGCATCGCCGGCGCATGCGCAGGCGAGCTGCTGCCCGCCTCGCCGGCCCGGCCCGACGAATGCGCCACCGCCGGGGGACTGACCGTAATCCGGGTGGCCGGCGACCGCGACAGGTTCCTACTGGTCGGTGAACCGGACGTCATGCAGGCCTGGTGGCGGCAGGCACGCAGCGCGGCAACGCCTGCCGCTGCCGACACCTGGCCCTTGCTGGATATCCGCGCAGGCCTGCCTAGCGTGGTCGATGCCACGGCCGAGGCCTTCGTGCCACAGATGGCGAACCTGCAACTGGTGAACGGCGTCAGCTTCACCAAAGGCTGTTACACCGGCCAGGAAGTGGTGGCACGGATGCAATACCTGGGCACCCTCAAACGGCGTATGTACCGTGTGCGTATCAATGGCGATTGCCCGGCTGCCGGGACCGAGTTGTTCTCTGCCAGCAGTGCGTCCGGCCAAGGCGCCGGCAAGGTGGTGGATGCCCGCCCGTCACCGGACGGTGGCTGTGAAGCCCTGGTGGTGTGTCAGATCAGCAGCATGGACGCGGGTGATCTGCGCGTCGGCTCGGAGCAAGGCGCTCTGCTGTCCGTGGCGGATATGCCCTACCCCTTCGAAGCCGAAAAACAGGCCCATTGACGCCACCCGGGCCTCAAGTCCTGCGCCTGAAAACCGATACTGATCGATAAAGCAATCGGAGGAGTTTCACCATGCAGCAGGCCCCTGCTGAGATCGCCGACCTGGGCGCACAATTGCGCGCCGAGATTGTCGGCAACCAGCTGCATCTGCCGACCTTGCCTGAAGTGGCGCTTCAGGTACGCGATGCCGTGGAGGATCCCAACGCCACCTCCAATCACATCGCCAACATCGTCGCCAAGGATCCTGCGCTGTCCGCGCGGCTGCTGCAGGTCGCCAACAGCCCCCTTTACCGTGGCCGAGTGGAGGTCGACAGCCTGGCAATGGCGGTGAACCGGCTCGGGCTCAAACTGGTCCGCAGTCTGGTGGTCAGCCTGGCGATGAAACAAATGTTCCAGGCGACCTCGGATCATCTGGACCGCAGCTTCCGCAAGATCTGGGACGACTGCGTTCAGGTCGCCGCCATCAGCCGCGTGTTGTGCAACGGCCTGCCCGGACTGCAAGCGGAACAGGCGATGTTGGCCGGTCTGGTGCATCGCATCGGTGCGTTGCCGCTGCTGTCCAGGCTGGATGAATTGCTCGGCAGTACCGCCTCCGCGGATTTCATCGACCGGGTCATCGACGAACTGGCGCCGGAGCTGGGCACGGTGATCCTGACCCAGTGGCACTTTCCTCAAGTGCTGGTGGACGTCCCCACCGGCTGCTTGGACCTGACCCGGGAGCGGGAGGCGGCGGATTACGCCGACGTGGTCATGGTGGCGCGGCTGCAGTATCAGATGGGCACCGGCCAACTTCCCAACGACCTGTCATTTGCGCACATCAGCGCCTTCTCGCGGGTCGACCTGGAACCGGAAGTGGTCGTGATGGATATGGAAGGTCCGGCGGAGGAGATCGCCGAGGTGGCCGCCATGTTCAGCGGCTGAGGTCGTTGGATGCCACGGCCCGGCGCCCGCCGGACACGATCACGCCGTTGCCAGCATGTCACAGGCCATGCAACGGTCCGCCAGCGCCTGGTTCATCACCCGCTTGGCGCAATCGTGGCACCGACCGCAGCAAGTCGCCACCTTCAGCGTACTCTGCAACACTGTCATACTGTCGGCGCCGTCATCCACCGCACGGCGGATCTCGTGGTCGGTCACCTGATTACAGACGCATACATACATGGCCGGGCACCTGTGGTTCGCAGTATGTGGATCATACTAAGCTTAATGATAATGATTCGCAACCATAAATGCGTTCAGGAAATAGTTGCCCGCAGCCGTGCAATCGCGCATGGTCGCCCGTACCCTGCCCGCCTCGTGCGGCGAACCAAATTCCCGGTGCCCGGACTAAACCTGTCTAAGCGGCCGATGCCGCCGCTCACCGCTTTCCCCACGGAGGTTCCAGTGAAAGCCGATTCCCAACTCATTCAATCCCTGAACAACTGTCTGAAGGACCAACTCACGGCCATCAATCAGCTCTTCCTGCATGCACGGATGGCCAAGGACTGGGGGCTAGGCGCGTTCAACGACTACGAGTACGGGCGCTCCATCAAAGCGATGAAGCAGGCTGACGAGCTGATCGAGCGGGTGCTGTTCCTGGAAGGGCTGCCCAACCTGCAGGACCTGGGAAAATTGCTGATCGGGGAAAACGTGCCCGAGATGCTCGACGGCGACCTGAGCATGCTCACGGCTATGCGCACTCGACTTCAGGACGTGATCAAGCAGTGCGAAGAAGCGCGGGACTACGTCTCCCGCGACGAACTGAGCGAGATCCTCGAGGAGACCGAAGAACACATCGACTGGATCGAAACCCAGCAGTGGCAGATCCAGAACATCGGTCTGGAAAACTATCTGCAGTCCCAGGCGGAGGCCAGCTGATGAAAGGCAATCAAAACGTCATCACCCACCTGCAGCAACTGCTCAACTGCGAATTGGCGGCACGGGACCAGTACATGGCGCACTCGCGCATGTACAAGGACTGGGGCCTGCATGCCTTGTACGCCCGACTCGATCATGAAATGGAGGAAGAGACCGAGCATGCCGACGCGCTGATCGAACGCTTGCTGTTCCTGGAAACCCAGCCGGACTTCAACCAGCAGGACAAGGTACGGGTCGGCAGCAACGTGCCCGAGATGCTGCAGCACGATCTGGACGTCGAATACGAGGTCGCCGACGCACTCAAGCAGGCGATCGCCGTCTGCGAACAGGAGCAGGACTATGAGACCCGCCAGATCCTGCTCAAACTGCTCGACGACACCGAGATGGATCACGCCTACTGGCTGGAAAAACAGCTCCGCCTGATCGAGATGCTCGGCCTGCCCAACTATCTGCAAGCACAAATGGCGGAAACCCCGGCCGAGTGACATGGCCGCGTCCCGGCATCGGTGATGCACACCGGTGCCGGGACCCTAAAGCGCGCATGATAATCATTTGCATTTAAGTCGACACCTCTGCACACTGCTCTCACCGGATCGGATGAGCAGTTCGTCGACCGACGAACAAGGATGTAGTAACCATGCCAGCAGCACCCTCCACCGCGCTTGCGGTCCGTGCCACCAATCCCACCACGGACCACACGCCCGGGCCGCAACCGCGGCACCACTCCGCCAGGCCCGCCCCTGCTTCCCCAACTGCGGCGACAGATCCTGTCCAATTGCCGTTGGCAAGCAACTGGTGGGACCTGCTCTCCGATCTCACCACCTTCGATGCGTTGGACATTCACGCCGCACACGAGTGGGCGCGTTTGCACTGCGTCGCCGGCCTCACGGGGGTGTCAGGTAAGCGCGAAGCCCCCTGCGTACACGGCCCGCGGGTGGAACTGGCCGCGCGGCCCCAACGCTGGGCCTGCGTCGGCATCCAGCAGGGTTCGACTCCGGCGCGGTGGCAACGCCTGGTGGTCAAGGATCGCAACAGCATGACGCTTTGGTCGGCGGAACTTACCGCGACGAGCCGCTGGCGTGGCTCGGCGAGTTCAGCCACACCGCCCTGGCCGGATCGTGCCGACCTGCGCGCCGCCCCCCGGCCGTGGTCACATCCGTTACCCTCGTTCACCAGGGCTGCGATGGCCAGTCCCCCGCACCGGGCGTTCTTTGCAAACCAGATCCACGCCTTTCTGGAGACCATGACGGACCAACGGCTGCCACTGCGCTTGCGCCTGACGAATGCGGGAGTCAGCCTGCGGTACGACAGTACCTTCGAGCGACTGCGGGAACGCGACCGGGTGTTGATCCTGGAAGGAAAAGCGGCGCAGTTGGCCTTTCGCCCCACGGAGATGACCTTCGGTTATGTCAGCCTCGCCGCATCGCAATCCAAGGCGGCGACCCTGACCCTGCTCAGCGCGTACAGCCAAGGCACCCTGCAGGTCGCGTTGGCCCCCGAGGCCTCGCAGGCGGACCGGACGCTTTGGCAGCGCATGACCGACGCCCTGGCAGGGTAACCGGCACCGGGCGCGGTATCAGGCCTCCGGGCGCATGTGCGGGAACAGCAACACGTCGCGGATCGACGGGGCGTCAGTGAACAGCATCACCAACCGGTCGATGCCGATGCCCTCGCCCGCGGTCGGCGGCAGGCCGTGTTCCAACGCGCGCACATAGTCGGCGTCGAAATGCATGGCCTCGGCGTCACCGGCATCTTTCTCCGCCACTTGCTGACGGAACCTTTCCGCCTGGTCTTCGGCATCGTTCAGCTCCGAAAAACCGTTGGCTAGCTCGCGCCCACCGACGAAGAATTCAAAACGATCGGTGACGAACGGATCGTCGTCGTTACGGCGCGCCAACGGCGAAACCTCGGTGGGATAAGCGGTGATGAAGGTCGGGTCCTTCAAACGGTGCTCCACGGTCTTTTCGAATATTTCGATCTGTACCTTGCCCAGGCCGTAGCTGGGTTTGATCTCGATCCCCATGCCCTGAGCCAATGCGGACGCCTGTTCCAGGTCGTCCAGCTGCACCACCTTGATGTCCGGGTTGTAATGCAGGATGGACTCCTTGACGGTCATTCGGGCAAAGGGCTTGCCGAAGTCATAGGTCTCGCCCTGGTAGCTGATCCGGGTGCTGCCGATGACGTCCTCGGCGATCCCCCGCAGCAGCACCTCGGTGATGTCCATCAGGTGGTGGTAATCCACGTAGGCCTCGTAGAACTCCAACATGGTGAACTCGGGGTTGTGCCGGGTCGATAGCCCCTCGTTGCGAAAGTTGCGGTTGATCTCGAACACCTTTTCGAAACCGCCGACCACCAGCCGTTTCAGGTAAAGCTCCGGCGCGATACGCAGATACAGCCCCATGTCCAAGGCGTTGTGGTGGGTCTCGAAGGGGCGCGCTGTGGCGCCGCCGGGAATCACCTGCATCATCGGCGTTTCCACTTCCAGAAAGCCGCGCTCGGTCAGAAAACGGCGGATGTAGTCGATGATGGCCGAGCGCTTGCGGAAGGTGTCTCGGGCACCCGGATTGACGATCAGATCGACATAGCGCTGACGATAACGTGCTTCGGTGTCGGTCAGACCATGCCACTTCTCCGGCAACGGCCGCAGTGCCTTGGTCAGCAACTGGGCACTATCCAGATAGATATACAGGTCACCTTTGCCGGATTTGTTGATCGGGCCTTCACCGCCGACGATGTCGCCGATGTCCCAGGTCTTGATCTGGGCAGCCAGGTCTTCGGGCAACCCCTTTTTGTCCACATAGAACTGGATCTGACCGGACATATCCTGAATGACCAGAAAGGGACCGCGTCTGGCCATGATGCGACCGGCCACACTGGCGCGCTGACCCAACCCTTCCAGCTCGTCCTTGGTCTTGTCCCCCAGACGCGCCTGCAGCTCAGCGGCCAGCGAGTCGCGGCGAAAGTGGTTGGGAAAGGCCTGGCCTTGCTCACGCAACTTGGCCAACTTCTCGCGGCGCTGGGCAATCAGTTTGTTTTCGTCCTGGGTCTGGTGGCTCATTTGGCTTGTCTCAAGTTTGAAGGACGGGACGCGCAAGCGCTTGGGTAGGGACGATGCTGCGCCCTGCACAGGCCGTGCGTTACCGGTATCGTGCCGTTCGGCTCACAGGCCGCTCTTCAGGCTGGCCTCGATGAACATGTCCAGACCGCCGTCGAGCACCGCCTGGGTATTGCCGGTTTCCACGCCAGTACGCAAATCCTTGACCCGGGACTGGTCCAGGACGTACGAACGGATCTGGCTGCCCCAGCCGATGTCTGACTTGGTGTCCTCCAGCGCCTGGGCCGATTCGTTGCGCTTCTGCATTTCCAGCTCGTACAGCTTGGCCTTGAGTTGCTTCCACGCCTGGTCGCGGTTTTTATGCTGCGAACGGTCGTTCTGGCACTACACCACGATACCGGTCGGCATATGGGTCAGGCGGATCGCCGAGTCGGTCTTGTTGACGTGCTGTCCGCCGGCGCCGGATGCGCGGTAGGTATCGGTCCGCACGTCGGCCGGGTTGATTTCGATCTCGATGGAATCGTCGATCTCCGGCGACACGAACACCGAGGTGAACGAGGTGTGACGTCGGCCGCCGGAATCGAACGGCGACTTGCGCACCAAGCGATGCACACCGGTTTCCGTGCGCAACCAGCCGAAGGCGTATTCGCCCTCGAAACGAACGGTGGCGGACTTGATACCGGCGACGTCTCCGGCGGAGGCCTCCATCAGTTCGGTCTTGAAGCCATGTGCCTCGCCCCAGCGAAGGTACATGCGTAGCAGCATCTCGGCCCAGTCCTGTGCCTCGGTGCCGCCGGAACCGGCCTGGATGTCCAGAAAGGCATTGCTGGCATCCATCTCCCCGGCAAACATGCGGCGGAATTCCAGCTCCTCGACCTTGGCCTGAAAGCCCTCCAGGTCCGCGGCCACCGCGTCGACGGTGTCGGCATCGTCTTCCTCGACCCCCATCTGCAGCAGTTCGGTGGCATCCTCCAGTCCACTGCTCAGCTCGTCGATGGTGCCCACCACCCCTTCCAGAACGGCCCGCTCCTTGCCCAGCGCCTGGGCGCGGTCTGGGTCGTTCCACACATCGGGCTCTTCCAGCTCGCGCAATACCTCGGTCAGCCGGTCCTTCTTCTCGGCATAGTCAAAGGTACCCCCTGAGGGACTCCACACGTCCCTTCAGTTCGCCAATCTGGTTCTTGATCGGATTGATATCCTGCATGTCGACCTCGCTTGCGAAGCCGGCGATTCTAGCGCATTGACTCGCCTGCGCGTAAGCGGCGTTGACATGTAAAACAACCTGAATTCGGTCAAATCGGACCCACGAACGCCGAAATCCGATGCATTTTAGCCGTGGGGGCTTGCAACCCGGGCCGGGCGGACTATGTTGAAGCTAGGGCCCCTTGTCGAGCGACCTGCGTCGCTCGTTGCGTCAATGTATTCGGAAACGGAAATCGCCGTCACCATTCGCCCCGCCAAGCGGAGCGACCTGGACGCCATCAACCGCGTCGTAGATGAGGCTATGTTGTGCTGGGCACGGGCCGCCCATGTTAAAGCCCACACCCTACCCGACCTGCGGTACCGCTCGGCGCATCTGGATCTGGCCATGCTGCTGGTGGTGGTCGGATCGCAGCAACACGTGCTCGGGGTCGTGTCATGCGCCTGCGCCACCACCGACAACGTCGGCGGGGACGCGACGTGCAGTGTCCTGCGACTGGATGGCCCTTATATCGATCCAGGGTATAGCGGCACGGATATCGGCGCGCAACTGATCGACGAGGCCAAGGCGCTGGCCCGTCGCCAAGGACGCCAGGCACTGGTCATCGAGCCGCGGCTACAGAATCCGTCGTACGGCACCTTGCCCATGGACACCGGCCTGTTCGATTCCCGCCCTCCGTCTCGCTGAGCCCTTTCCGGCGGACACAAAAAGGTTCATCGAAGATGTCCGGGGAAGGCGGCGCGGATTTTGAGGAAGAAGTAGTCCTCGTCCCGATACGTTTGATGACCTTGATCCGGTTGTTGATGCCTTCCAAGACGCTGGTATGCAGGGGGTGGCGACAGTGGGCGAG
>JASBTJ010000013.1 GCA_030148485.1 Gammaproteobacteria bacterium
GGGTGCTGCGCGAACGCGCCCCGGACAGCGTCGCGCTACACAAGTACGCCGAAGCCGGGGTACTGCTCAGCGGCCAAATGTTCCGCTCCGCCACCGCCGCGCAGGACGGGCTGGTCGACCTGCTCACCAACTGGACCGAACGCCTCGGCCTGCCACCACTGTCAGCCTATGGCATGACCGAGGCCGACCTGCCCCGGGTGGTCGCCAACTGCCGCGGCGGCAGCATGCAGACCAACCCCATCGTGCTGACGGATGAGGAAGTGGCCGAGCTTGCGCGGTCGCGACTCTAACCCCCGTAGGGTGCAATAAGGCGAAGCCGCATTGCACCGAACAAAACCGCCGCACCCCGGCTCATGGCGCGAGGCATCGCGGCAAAGATACGGACGGAACCGATGGACAACCGGTACCCGGCCACGCCCTGCGCAAGGAGTGGTGCCGCTGCGCGGCAGACTGTGTTCGGCGCAATGCCCTGCGGTTATTGCGCCCTACGAACGAGCAACCCCCGTGCGGTGCAATAAGGCGAAGCCGCATTGCACCGCACGAAGCCAAACCACGTGGACGCCCGACAACCCCGGCGTCTGCGTCCTTCACCGCCTTGTATTCCCGCCGCCGCAACCGCCGAACACGCAATAACACGCGCAATCCCGTAAAATACGCCCCTTGATCGAAAGAGGCCGTCCATGAGCGATTCCACCGACAAGCTCCCCTGCTGGATCTACAAGAGCACCCGCAAGAACGAGATGTACCTTTACCTGGCGAAAGAGGATGGTCTGGACGACCTGCCGGAGGCACTGATGTCGCGCTTTGGGCGCCCAGAGTTCGTGATGGAGCTGGAACTGCACGCCGAGCGCAAACTGGCACGGGAAGACGTCAACACGGTGATGGCCAATCTGCGCGAGCGCGGCTTCCACCTGCAGATGCCGCCGGAGCTGGACCCGGACATGTACTACGGGAACGATGTCTGATGAAACGCGACATCCTGCTGCTGACCGTCATCGGCCCGGACCACCCAGGCCTGACCGCCGCGTTGTGCGAGGCGCTGGCCAAGCACGACGCCAATGTGCTCGACATCGGCCAGTCGTCCATCCACGAACAGGTGAACCTGGGCATGCTGCTGGAAACCGCTGCCGGGGACGCCGGCGCGGTGATGAAGGACCTGCTGCTGGTTGCCCACCACCATGGTGTGAAGTTGAGTTTCAGTCCGGTCGATTCGGCACACTACGAGGCCTGGGTCTCCGCCCAGGGGCGTCCGCGTTACATCGTCACGTTGCTGGGGCGCAAGTTGTCCGCCGCCAACATCGCCCACGTGGCCGACGTGGCGGCCCGGCATGGGCTGAACATCGATGGTATCTCCCGGCTATCCGGGCGCTTCTCGCTGGAGGCCGACGAGCCGGAACGACGCGCCTGCATTGAATTCTCCATCCGCGGCAGTGGTGCCGATGAGGATCGGTTGCGCGAGGACCTGCTGTCGCTGACCCAGGACGACGAGGTGGACCTGGCCTTTCAGGCGGACGACCTGTATCGCCGCAACCGCCGCCTGATCGTGTTCGACATGGATTCCACGCTGATCAAGTGCGAGGTCATGGACGAGCTGGCCAAGCGCGCCGGCGTCGGTGAACAGGTGGCCGCCATTACCGAGTCCGCCATGCGCGGCGAAATCGACTTCAACCAGAGCTTCGAGAAACGCTTGGGCACCCTGAACGGCCTGGACGAGTCGGTGCTGAAGGATATCGCCGACACGCTGCCGATCATGGACGGTGCCGACCGGTTGATCGGCACCCTGAAGCGACTCGGTTATCACGTGGCCATCCTGTCCGGCGGCTTCAGCTACTTCGCCGACGTGCTCAAGCAGCGCTGGGGCCTGGATCACGTGTCCGCCAACCAGTTGGACATCGTCGACAGCAAGCTAACCGGCAAGGTGAAAGGCGAGATCGTGAACGGTGAGGTCAAAGCGCGCCGCCTGCAGGAGATCGCTGCCGAGCTGGGCATCGGCCTGGAGCAGACCATCGCCGTGGGCGATGGCGCCAACGATCTGCCGATGCTCAAGCTGGCCGGCCTGGGCGTTGCCTTCCACGCCAAGCCGGTGGTGCAGGCCAACGCGCGCCACGCCATCTCCACCCTGGGTCTGGACGGCATCCTGTACCTGCTGGGTATCCGCGACCGGGAGATCGCGTGATGCGGGCCTTCAACGGAATCCTGTTGGCGGCAGTGGTCACCGCCCTGGCGCTGTATTTTCTGATGCCGGACCCGCGCGAGGACGTGACACGTCAGCGCACTGACCTGCCGTGGCAGGTGACCACCTTCCCGGACGGCACCAGTCAGGTGATCGACCTGCACCTGGGCGAGGACGACCTGGCCCGCGCGGTGCAGAAACTGGGACCCTACGAAGAGCTGGCGCTGTTCGAGGGCAAAGACGGGCACTACAGCCTGGAGGCCTGGTTCGGCAACGTCGAGTTCGGCCCACTCAAGGCCAAGGTGACGGTCTCGTTGGCGCTCGGGCCGGCACGGGCACAGGCCTTGGCGGCCCAGGCCGTCGAGCGCAAGCCCTCACCCACCGGCGACTGGAAGCTGCTGCTGCCGTCCGCAGTCAACGCAACCCTGGACGATGCGCTGGTGGTCGGACTGACCTACATCCCGGCCTATGGCGGGCTGGACGAGGCATTCTTTCGCGAACGTCTCGGCGAGCCGGATGCCTGGCAACGGGTGGATGAGAACCGGGTGCGATGGTTCTACCCGGACCGCGGCTTGAGTCTGTTGATCGACGCCGACGGCAAGGAGGTGTTCGAGTTCGTGCTGCCGCGCCAGTTTGAACTGCCGGCCGATGCGGTGGATGTCGAGCCCGAAGGCTGATGACCGACCGGCGGATTGTATGGGCGGAGCATCGCTCAGCCCATACCGCCCGGTAGCCGGTCGTGGCACCAACCGGTCAGCCTGCGCGCACCAGCTCGTCCATGCGCGCCTTGGCCTTGGTCAAGGCGTCGCCGCTGTTCCCCTTGGCCACCATCAGCTCCATTAGCCGATAGGCGATCTGGCGATGGGCGTCGCTCAGATCACGCAACTTGTTCAGCTTGAACAGGCAGCCGGCGTTTTCGTATTCGAAGGTGTTGACCATGGCATACAAGGTCAAAGCCGCGGCGCTATGGGCGTCGGCCTCGATGACCGCAAGGATCTCGGCCAGCACGTCGTTGCTCATGGAAGGTCTCCGGAAGCTCAACAAAGGCCGGGCACCTTAACAGGCCCAGCCCCGACTGTGGAACATCAACCGAGGGAGCCTCTGAAAAATTCAGAGGCTCCACGGCACAGGGAGGTGCCGCCAAAATCGGTCACGGCAAGTGGCCGATTTTGCAGCAAGCTGCAAATCCCGTTTGCAGCGCAGCGTGCACGGAGAAGTCCAGGATGGACTTGTTCAGCGCTTCCTTAGGCCGCCTCTGAAAAATTCAGAGGCTCCGCGGCACAGGGAGGTGCCGCCAAAATCGGTCACGGCAAGTGACAGATTTTGAAGCAAGCAGCAAACCGCGTTTGCAACGCAGCGTGCGCTGGGAAGTCCAGGATGGACTTATTCAGCGCTTGCCAGGGGGCGAGTCGGCAGGATCTCCTCGATGGCGCAGGCCACCGAGTAACTGCCCTCGCTGTCCGGCACGGCGGTGCACCGTACCACCTTGACCCGGGCGGTCAGCGGCGGCGTGATCGGCGTGCTGGGGGCAACGGTGATCTCGAACACGGCATCCGTCTCTATGGCATGATCAAGCCACAGCAGAAAGCCTCCCCCGGACAGGTTCTTAACGATTGCGCCTTCCGCGAGGCCGTCCTGGCCGATGCGCACGCTGGCGGGACAGTCGATGGTGACGCGGGGGAAGTCGCGTCGATTTTCACCTTCCAACATGCAAGGATCCTCCTGCCTAATTGTTGCTGGTCGGCAGTTTAGCGGCCGGGAGAAGCAAAATCTTGAGGTCAGTCGCGCCATCCTTCAAACAACGCGAGGCAGTCCCGATTCAGCGCCTCGGCCCGCACGGCGCTGGCTGCCTCGTTGTAGCAGCGCAATTCCGGCGCATTGCCGGACGGGCGCAGGTGCACCACCTCGTCATTGGCGAAGCGCATCCGCAGGCCGTCGGTCTGATCGATATCGGTGGGCACCCCCAAGGCCGGGAATGCCGAGGCAATGGCCTGTTCGCCACCGTCCACCAGGGCGGCGATGCGGGCCCGTGCCAGATCGGACGGAAAGGCCTTGAGCCGGTCGCTGGCAGTGAAGCGCGGCGGTAGCCGGGCCGGCAACTCGGACACCGCGCAACCGTGTTCGCGGGCCGCCAACAACAACGCCAGGCCGACGATGGCGGCATCCCGGGTCGGCAATGCCGGCAGGGTACGATGGTCCCGACGGATGGCCGACTGGGTCAGGAATCCGCCGTTGGCCTCGTAACCCACCACGCGGGCGGCACCCTCGGTTTCGGCGGCCTGCATGGCCTCGATCACGTACGGCGATCCGATACGGGTGCGCAGCACCCGATCGAACCAGCCACAGGCTTCAACGGCGCTGTTGCTGCTGACCGGGGTGACCACCGCGTCCGCATCCAGGTAATGGGCAACCAGAATGCCGGCCACGTCGCCCCGCAACCATCGACCCTGCTCGTCACCGACCAACGGCCGATCACCGTCGCCGTCGGTGGACAGGATCATGTCGAAGCTTTCCGTGGTCGCCCAGTCGGCCGCCAGCCGCACGTCCTCGGGGCGAATCGCCTCGGTATCCACCGGGATGAATGTCTCCGACCGCCCCCGCCGCAGCACCTCGGCGCCCAGGGCCTCGAACAACTCGCCCAGGCAATCGCGGGCCACGCTGGAGTGTTCGTACAACAGCACCCGGGCACCGGTAAGGCAGCCCGCCGGCAGAAAATCCAGATAGCGCGACAGATAACTGCGATAGGCTGCGCCATCTTCGGCGGGCAACGCCTGTGCATCCAGGAAATGCCCCTGCTCGTCGAACACATCCCCGGGGATGCTGACCTGCTGGTCGCGGATGCCCAGTTCGTCGGGTTTGAGGATCTCACCCAAGGGCGTGTTGAACTTGATGCCGTTACGGTCATCCGGGATATGGCTGCCGGTCACCATCAGGCTGGCGATGCCTTCGGCCAGACCATAGGCGGCAACCGCCGGGCTGGGGATGCGACCACAGTTGATAGGCCGGTAACCCAGGTCCGCCACCGCCCGCGCGGTGGCCGCCATGATGCGCCCGGTGCTCGGGCGCAGGTCGCCGGCAATGGCCACGGCATCACCGGGATGCACCGCGTCGCTACGCTCCAGATACTGCAAAAAACCGACGGTGTAGGCGTAACAGACCCGATCCGTCATCGCCACCGCCAGGCCGCGCGCACCACTGGTGCCGAAGCCAACCCCGCTGGCCGCCATCAATTGATCGATGGCCAGGGTTTCGCTGGATGCTCGCATCGCGGGCACTACCTCTCGATACCGTAAAGCCGGCATTGTACTGGCATCCGTGGCCGGGGGTAGGCCTGGTAGTTCAAGGGCCGCCGGCGGTACCCGCGCCGCAAAATGGAAAAATTTTCCACGGCTAGGGGTTTATCCCTATTCAAACCCGGGCTCAGTGAACCGAAATTTAATACGGACGATCACCGTTTGCCCGGCGCGGCTTTGGTAGGCGGTGAACGCGGCCAGCAGGTCCGTGATCCTGTGACTCCCCAGCTGTGTGCACTGTTGCCGCCCCCGGACACGGGGGCGTTTTTTTGCCCCCCGGCGATACCATGGACCCATGCTGAATCACCAGATCGACATCTACGCGGCGCCCGCGCCCTTTCTGATCGTGCTCGGTAATGGCAATTGGCGGGTGGCCCGCGAGCTGTTCCCCTGTACCGACGGGGTGGGGTTCATCGAACCCTTCGCGGCTGATGCGGACCGCGAGCCGCCATCGGGCGTGCTGCCCGGCAACCCATTCCACGTCGGCGATCATGTCTGGGAACTGGACTACAACGCCCGGAACATGACCCTGAACCACCCCCATCATCATCACCACCCGGCCTGGCGGCTACGGCCTTCCTGGTTAAGCGCCCAGCACGCGGATGCCGCCGCACCCGGCGCTCACTGAGGAGAGCGGCTTGCGGCCTTGATACGGGCCGCCTCGATGGCGTCCAGGTGGCGCCAAGGGCGCGGCAGCAAGCCGGGCACGGCCTGCATATAGCGGCGATAGGCTTGCCCGTAGGTCGCCACCAGTTTGCGTTCCTCAAGCCGGGATCCCAACACGAAATAGCCGCTGATCATCACCGCGGTCACCAGCAGCGGGGCATTCATATCGCGGGTCCACAACACCACCAATGCCAGGCTGTACCACGGATGGCGTACCCAGCGGTGCAGCGGCGAGATACACAACGGCTCGTCGGCCGCGCCCGGCGGCGCCCGCCCGGCCAACTGCCGCACACCAAGAAACGACAGGCCGTCATAGAATTTCAGGGAATAGAGAAACCCCAGTATGGCGGCCAACGCGGCGGCGTTCGCCAGCCACGCCAGCACACCTTGCCAATGCCACAACGGCTCCCCCGGCAGCCCATAGGTCAACCACAGCGGCACCGGCAGCAGACCGACGGCCAGGACGTTGTAGAACAGGCGGTAGCCGCGCATGCAGGCCCCGCAGCGGGTAGCGACCGCCTGCTTGACCCGGTCGCTCGCCATCACGGAGTGGATCGCCGCATAGATCAGCCAACTGGCAGCCAGCGCCCAGAGTCCGCCGGACTGGCTCATTTGGCGCCCCGCGCCTCCCGGATACGTTCGTAGGCCTGACGGATTTCGTGGGTCTTTTGCGTGGCGATCTTCATCATCTCTTCCGGCAGCCCCTTGGAGACCAACTTGTCCGGGTGATGCTGGGACAACAGGCGGCGGTAGGCGCGCTTGATCTCCGCGTCACTCGCGTCGCGCTTCACCCCCAGCAGTTCATAGGCTTGGCTGAGGCTCGGGCGGCCGGTGTCCACCCCCGCGCCTCGCCCGCCGGCACGGCGCCCGTCATCGGCCCGACCGCGGAACTGCCGTTCGGCGCGGATCAGCCGTTCGATCTGGGCGAACATGGCGCGGGAAAAGCCCAGCTGGTCGCAGATTCCGTGCAGCAGTTTTTCCTCGGCCGGGTGCAGCTGGCCGTCGGCATAGGCGGCCTGCAGCTGGATCTCCAGGAACAGCCGGATCAGCGTGGTGCGCCCGCGGCATTCCGCACGGAACTGCGCCAATACATCGGTCAGCGGGAAGTCCGGCGCCTTGCCCTGGTCGAACAATCGGATCGCCGCACGCCGCATATCGGGCGCGAGATTCATCTCGGCCATGACGGTTTCGGCCAGGCGGATCTCGTCCCGGGTGACCTTGCCATCGGCCTTGGCAACACTCCCCAGCACGGCAAAGGTCGCGGTGAAAAAGGCGGTTTGCACCCGCTCGCGATCGCCATCGCCGAGGGGTTCCTCGTCCGGCGCCGGCAGGCCGACCAGACCGCGATCGAAACTATGGCCGAGGGCCGCCCCCAGCACGGCACCCAACGGCCCACCCAACATGAAGCCGAACGCGCCCCCCACCAGTTTTCCCCACCAACTCACTCGCCTGTCCTCCTGAAGATAAGCACCGCCCGCTATTTGCCGGCCAGATAATCGGCGTCGCTGAAACTGCGTACCCATTGGGGCTTGTAGGCCACCAACACCACCATGATCAGGCCGTTGAACATGGCCTCGGGAAAGAACATCAAAGGCAGATAGCGGATATAGGTGGCGTCCAGCCGCGCCCAGCCCACATCGGTGCCAACCCACAGCAAGCCGACTGAACCCAACGCCACCAACAATGCGCTCACGCCGCCGGCCAAAAAGGCGTTGACGAACACATACACGACAAAATGGCGCGGCAACCATGCGCGCGCCGCGATCAACACCCACTGCGCGAACAGGGCCGGCAACAGCACCGCCACCATGTAGGTAGGCACCCAACCGGGCCAGTCGTTCCAGCCGGCACCATGCAGCGCCAGCAATGCCAGAGCGCCGCCCACCAGTGCCAGTGGCAAGCCGAAGATCAGCGTCAAACTCACCATACCGGACAAATGCCAGGCAAAGCCGGCGTCCGCCGGGGTGGTCAGGCTCCAGATCAGCCAAGCCGCCACGCTGGCGCCGGCGAACAGGTTCACCAGACCGGAGCGGTACAATGCCACCCAAGGCGCCGCGCGCACCGCCCAGCCGAGGGTCGCCGCTTCCACCGCCAGCAACCCCCACCAGACCGTCGAATCAAACGGCGCGCCGGCCAATTGCATGGTTCGTTCTCCTGAATCCGGGACGGTATTCTACGCCGTGGGCGAACGGTCGCCAGCCACCCCAGGCGACAGGGCCGATTCCCAGGGGGAAAGTGGGGAGAAACACGACCCGAGTCGCCTGGCTGCACGCACGCGGCTGTCCGCCGACCCTCAAGCCTACAACCATCAGCGCCGCCATTTGGGCCGTGAAAGCCAAACGGGACAGCAGTGTCGCATGCTGATCGAAACCCGTCGGGCACCAGCTTGGTCCAATGGGATGAGCGGCCTGCACCGGGAGCGCACAGGTCGCACCAACAAGGCGCAGGTTGACCGCCGGGTGGCCCTTGAAATAACGTGATCCAGACAGCATTTAGGGATCAGCGGGCCTGTGGCGTAACACTTGCAGCGCTCAAGCCTGTCGGCCCAGGGCCGATAGCCTAGACAACACCAGCTAACGGTACCTACCGGTACCAGGGGGTATGAAGATGGTGACGATTCTCGACATGGTGACCGGCGAGTTGATCCTGGATGACGCACCGGCCGTTTCCACGCCGACCACCCCGCCAGCCGAGGCCGCGCACGGCCTGATCGCCCCCCGTTTGCAAACTGTGGAGGAGGCCACCGTCACCGAACGCCGCCCGACGGGCATGCCGGCGGACTTGGCTGAGGCGGATTTGACCGGTTTGTTCCACAGCTGATCGGGCAGCAGGCCTTAGCAACCGCTGAAAAACCCGGCGGGTTCCGCGGCACAGGGAGGCGCCGCCAAAATCGGTCACTGAAAGCGAGTGATTTTGAAGCGAGCGGTAAACCACGTCTGCAGCGCAGACGTGTCCTGAGACGTCCAGGACGGACTTGTTCAGCGCTTCCCTAGCAGCCCGTAGGCCCGGCATCGCCGGGCCTTTTTGTTGCTTCACCGCGTCGGACAGTCTGGCACCAACGGTTCGGTGGAGGCGAGCCAGATATTCCCCTCACGCACGCTGACCGCCAGCGCCTGCAGGTGATCGCCGACACAGGGACCGCGCAGACAGCGCCCGGTATGCACGTCGAACAGGGCGCCGTGCAACGCGCACTCGATAAACCCGTTGTCCCGATCCAGGAACTGATGAGGCAGCCATTCGAGCGGCGCGCCGGTGTGCGGACAGCTGTTGCGGTAGGCGCTGAGCTTGCCGTCCTTGCGTACCACAAACAGGCTGAACGGCAGCTCGCCCTCGCCGCGAGCCAGCTCGAAGCCACGGCTACCCGGATCCGGGACCTCGGCCAATGCGCACAATAGCCGTGCGCTCAAGGGCCGGGCTCCGGTGGCACCCGCCCTTCCTCGAGCGTCAGCAGATCCCCCAAACCCTGTTGACCGCACTTGCGGCCCGCCAACGCACAGCCGCAGGCGGCCGCCTCGATGGGACTGAGCTCGCGGACCCGCGCGTCGATCACCGCGGCATTGAACACATCGCCGGCCCCCAGGGTGTCGATCACCTCGGGCGGCCGTTGCGGCGGCGCGTGATGCACGTGTCCGGCGGCATCCCGGACCCAGGCGCCCAGTTCGCCCCAGGCGCAGTACGCCTCACGCCCGGTGGGCGGGATGTCGGCCAGAAACTCGTCCGGACGGTCATAACCCGCATGGCGGGCATAACCCCGGGAATACAGCAGCACGTCGGGCAACTCGAACAACTGTTCGATGCCGCTGCGCGCCTTCTCGACCTCCAGCGAACAAGGCAGGCCGGCAAGGCGGGTGCGTGCCAACATGGACTTGAGGGCGGCGATATTACGGCCCTCGAAATGCACCCAGTCGAAATCGTCCAGGTCGATCAGGTCGAAGGCCTCGGCGGGAAACTCCGGCAGGTCACGATGATGCACGATAGTGCGTGAACCGGTACTGGCGCTCTGCACCACATAGGATGTCGGCACCTTGCCACCGGCATGCACCATGCAGTGGATGGTATCCACCTGGTAACGGGCCAGGTCGTCCAGGATCACCTGACTGTCGGGCTCGTCGGCCAAACAGCCGCCCCAACTGCAGTCGTGGCCCAATTGACTGAGTACCACCAGGGTGTTGGTGGTATTGCCGCCCCGTACCACCTGCTGACCAAGAGCGCGGACCTCGGCATCCTCTTCCGGGTAGCTGGCGACACGGTTGACGATATCCAGCGTGGCGATACCCACACCCAGGATGCGCACCTCATCCGCCCCCGAACAGCAGGGCGAACAGCTCGCCTCGGCCGGTCAGCCAAAGCACCAGCTCCAATCCGCCGACCAGCAGCCCGATGCCGATCAACAGCCCCAGCAACAGCGAACCCTTCGACAACCCGCCGAGCACGCCGGTCATGTCCAGCGCCCCCCGGGTGGGTTTCAGGCGCTCGTCTCGCAGATCGAGGGCGTCGGCCTCGACGGCATCCTCCTGGTATTTGCGCAACGTCTGTTCCAACTGGTGCCGGGCCTGATCCGATTCCTCACGCTGGAATTCGGCCTCTTCCGCCTCCTCCTTTGCCCGGTCCATGATGCGACGCAATTCGTCGACCTGCCGGTTGGCGTCCTCCAGAGATTCCTCCAGATTGAGCCGGTCCGCCGCCGCTTCCGTGAGCTCACGCTGCCGCTCCGACAAGGTCTGCTTGATGGTTGCCAACTCCTGCCGCAGCGCTTCACGCTCCAGCGCATCGCCGCCGTTGCCGGCCGACTGGCGCAAGCGTTCGGCGTCTTCAGCGGCCTGCTGGCGCACCAGTTCCAATTCCATTCGCAGCGCGGCGACGTCTTCCCCGTCCCCGGCCTGTTGCGCGGCTTGGATCTGTTCCACGTGCTCCTCCATTACGGCTCTGAGTTTTTGTACGTCCGCGCTGCGCGCCTGGGCTTCGGCCTGGGCGGCATCACGGGCCTGTTCGGTGGCCCGCAACTGGACTTTCAGCTGTTCTGCGGCCTCTGACTCGGCCGCCTGGTCCCGCTGAGCAGCCTCCAGCGCGCTATTTTGTTCAACCAGCTCGGACTTGGCTATCTCCAAGGCCTCCATGGCCGCGTGTGCGTCGTCCAGTTCGCCTTGCAGCACATCGTGTCCGGCCTGCTGGGCCTCCAGCTCGGCCAGTTGCGCGGTCAGTGCTTCGATCCGGTCGTCGCGTTCGGCAAGGTCGGCCAAGGCCACCCCGGCTTGCTCGCTTTGTTGCGCAGCCTGCTGTTCCGCCTGCTCGCGGGTCTGTGTGGCTGCCGCCAGCTCGGTTTCAAGCCGGGCGATGTCCGCTGCCTGTTCCGCCAGCTGCTGCTCCGCGGCCCGCTGCGCTTCGCGCAACTCGGCCAGGCTTTGGTCCGCGTCCCCGGCCTGACTCAGCGCCGTTTCCAGCTCGGCCTGTTTGGCGGCCAATTCGGCGATTGTATCGTCGCGTTGCGCCAGCTGCTTGGCGGCGGCTTCGGCATCGTTTGCCAATTGTGTCTGCGCGCTCTCCAGGGCGGTCGTGAGTGCGTCGCGCTCTTCGCGGAGGGTCGACGCTTGATCCTGGGCGGCCCGGGCGTCTTCCAAGTCACTCTGCAAGGCGTCGATTCGCGCTTGCAGTGCCGTTTGGCGCGCTTCCGCCTGCGCCTGCGCAGTCTGCAGCTCGGCCACGGCCTGATCACGTTCCTCCCCGAGCTTGACCAACTGCGCGTCCTGGCTGCTTCGTGCCTGCGCCAGGTCGTCCGTCAGGGACTGGATTCGATCTTTCGCCTCGCTGGCGCCTTGCAAGCCGCTGTCACGCTCAGCAGTCAGCTCGTTGAGTTTGGCCCATGCGCGCTCCAATTCGCCTTCCAACTCGGTGACACGGTTATCGGCCGTGGTGCTCGCCCCAGTCTGCTCGGCAAGCTGCTTTTGTGCATTGGCAAGTTGTTCCGCCAACTGATCGCGCTCGCTTTGCAACTGATCAACGCGCTGCTGCCCGTCGGCCCGGGCGGCCTCGGCCGCACTGGCCTGTGCAGCGTGTTCATCCAGTTTCGCCCGCAGCGTCTGTTGCTCGGTAGCCGCAGCCTGCTGCTGGTCCGCGAGCTGCCGACGCAGCTAGGTGACGAGCTGATCGGCGTCGCCGGCCCGGTCGTTCAGTGCAGCCTGTTCCGCCTGCAGCGCGTCCCGTTCACGGCCGAGTTGCTCCACCTGCGCCTGCAATTCGGCGACCGCCTTTTCCGCTTCGGCTTGGCGGTCGGCGGCGGCCTGCTGCTGCTCGGTCAGTTGCCCTTGGACTGCGGCCAGTGCCTGGTCGGCGTCGCCGGCCTGACCGCTGATGGCGTCCCGCTCCCCTTGCAGCGCATCCCGTTCATCGGTCAGTTGCTTCAGTTGGGCCTGCAGGCTGTCGATGGTCGCTGTCAGGTCCGCGTGTCCGGCGGCGGCGGCTTTTTCCTGATCGCCTAGTGCCTGCTTGAGCGCATCGAGTTCGCTACCAGCCTGCTGCCGGGCATCGGTCAGGGTGGCGATCTCCGCCTGCGCGTCCTGCAACGACCGGCCGGCCGCAGCCGCGTCGCGCTGCGCGGAATCGCGTGCTTGTGTCAGTTCGTCCCGCAGCGCAGCGAGCGCCTGCTCGTGATCGGCACTGGCAGTGCCGCTGGCCTGTTCGAGTTCAGCCAGTCTGGACTCGGCAGACTCGCGCGCCTGGTTCGCCTCGTCGAGGGCGCTGTTGGCGGTTTGCACCGCCGTGTCGAGTCGAGCGCGCTCGGCCTCCGCCGCCTGCTGCTGTTCAGCGAGCTGTTTTTGCAGCTCGGCCACCGCCTGGTCACCCGACTGCCCGGCGGCCTGGGCCTCGGCCAGGGCCTGTTTGGCCGCGGCCAGTTCGGCCCGCACATCCGCTTCGGTCGCGCGAATGGCATCCAGCTCAGCCGGATCGACCCGCGCCTCCACCAAGGCCTGGGTGTCCGCCACGGTCTTGCGCAGGGCGGCCAGTTCCTGGGTGGTGTCCTCCAATTCCAATTGCACGGCGGTCAGCTGTTCCTTCAACTCGCCGGTTTTCTGGTCGTGCTTGGCGCGTTCGAGTTCGCGCTCTTCCATCACCACGGTGAGCTTCTGGGCGATCTCCTGCAGGCTGTCTCCAGCCGACTCGGCGCGCTCGCGCTCGGCGATCAGCTCGCGCTCCATGCGCTTGAGCTTCTGCTGCCACTTGTCGTCCTTGCCTTTGGTCTTGCTGACGATCTCACGCAGCTCGCGGCGCTCCTGCTCGCTTTGCAGGATCTTGGCCTTGGCGTTGTCAATGGAATCCTTGAGTGCCTGGAACTGCGACTGCCGACGTTCGTCCGCCTGCTCCTTTTCCGCTGCAAGCGCCTGCAGGCGCTCTTCCATCTCCCGGGCACGCTGCTCGGCGGCTTCCACCTGGGCGCGCAGCCGTTCACGCTCTGTGTCGTCGGCCAAGGTGCTGGCGGCGTCGATGCTTGTCGGTTCATCGTGGGTGTCGCTGACCAGCACCGATTCCGGGTCATCGCTGGCGGCCAGGGCGTCATAGCCGCCCTTGAGCACGCCGACTTCAAAACCCTGTTCAGTGAGCAAAAATGCCGCGGCGATCGCGCGCTCGCCACTCCCGCTGCAGACGATGTATTGTCGATCGCGGCCGAGGCTGGCGGCCTGATAACGCAGCGCATCGAAGGGCAGATTGATGCTGCCCGGCAGGTTGCCCTGCTCGTAGGCCTGCTGGGGGCGCACGTCCAGCCACACGGCGCCCTGTTCGGCGACCAGTCGCTGCGCTTCATCAAAGCCGTAGCTGCGCGACAGCGGGCGCTGGATGAGCTCCAGGAAGTCGTCCTTGCTCAACCGCAGCACCACCCCCTTGCTGAGCATGGTGATGGTCGAGTTGCGCGGACTGTCCGACAGCAAGGCCTCTTCACCGAAGGCCGCGCCCGGTCCCAATTGGGCGAGCTCGTGGGGCGGATCGCCGTCATGCATATCACGGGTGACCAGGGCGTGCCCCTGGCTGAGCATGTAGTAAGCGTCGCCCTCCTCACCCTGGGTGATCAGCACGTCACCGGGCTCCACCTCCAGGTGTTCGACCCGCATCATGACGCCCTGGATATTGGCGGCCGGGATCTGCTGCATGATGCGCGATTGCAGCAGTTGCGCCATCCAGTCGCCGTGCTGGCCATCCTCCTCCAGTTCGTTGACCTGATAGTCCTGACGCTGGTTTCGGGCCAGCAGGTCGCTGACGAAACGGCTATCGATATGGGCCAGGCGAGCGGCGGTCACCGCCCGGGCGCCGTAGCGGCGGGGCAATTGATGGGCGACAGGAAATCTGGCGGTATCGCTGCCGGCGGCGATCTTGTCGGTGGCCTTGTTGCCGGACATCAGGGCCAGGGTGCCTTCCAGCAAGTAGATGTGCTCGTGATCGGCGTCGCCTTCGCGGAAGATCACCGAGCCACGGGTGACCGGATGCAACCGCACTTGCGCCAGCAGCTCTTCGAAACGCGCGTCCGTCAAGGTGTGCAAAGGCACCAGATTCTTGAGCGCGGCGATGTCCTTTTCGGTCTGTTTTTCTGACATCGTGTGGGGTGATCTGAAAGTGGCAGTGTAACACCGCGACGGGTGCGATACAGGAACTGGACGGCAGTTTAAGTTGCATCGGTCACGACGCGCGAATCTTTACCCTCGTCGAGGTCGTACGTGATACTCAGCTTAGCCCGTCTTTCACGGGCTTTGGGTATATATGTACGTCTAAAAATCTATGCTATGTTCGGCGTGGTTTTTCTACCAAAGTGCAGGAGTCCATGACATGGCAGTGAAGAAGAAGGCCGCCCCGAAAAAGGCGAAGAAGACCGTAGCCAAGAAGGCAACCGCCAAGGCTGCAGTCGCCAGCAAGCCGGTGAAGGCCATCGGCAACAAGCAGACCAAGGCGCAGATCATTACCTCCATCGCCGAAACCACCGGCATGACCAAGAAGGACATCAGTGGCGTGTTCGCCGCGTTGAACGACCTGATCACCGGCCACATCAAGAAACGGGGCTCCGGCGAGTTCGCCATCCCCGAGACCGGCGTCAAGATCCGCCGCGTGGTCAAGCCGGCGCGCAAGGCCCGCATGGGCCGCAACCCGGCCACCGGCGAGCCGATGAAGATTGCGGCCAAAAAAGCCAGTACCGTGGTGAAGGTTACCGCGCTGAAGGCCCTGAAGGACAAGGTGAACGCCTGATTCCGCAACCCCGGATCAGCCTTCGAAACGCCGCGCATTGCGCGGCGTTTTTGTTGGTTGCAGGAAACGGTCGGCCGATACTTCCAACAATGGAACTTAGCCTTGCGGGCAATGGGCTTGCTGAAGGCGCACAGCACGGGGCGTATCGCGTCTTTAACCGTTGTCTGAACGCTTGCTACGGGAAGCATTGCGGCGGGGCGGATGCAACGCCACCAACCCGATGGCGGGCTTATGCGACGGTCAGCGCCGTTTCGCTCACATCAACCCACCCGCTGCATCTTGAACCGGCCAGGATCGTAGCCGGGCTAGCCCGCAGGCACCCGCAGGGTCAGCTGACGATCCCGCTGTACCAGTTCCAGATGCTTGAGCGCGCTCATACCGAGCAACACCGTACTGTCGCCCATGTCCGGCAGCACGGTAGCGGGCACATCGCGCAACACGATGCCGCCGATGCGCACCTGATCCAGACGGGACCGCCAACCGGCCACCGCGCCATTCGCCGTCTGGCTCAGCACGCCACCCAGGCGCGGCAGCCGCAGGCTGTCGGCCAACGACGCCGGCACCGCGACGTCGGTGGCACCGGTATCCACCAGGAAAGTCGCCGGCTGACGGTTGATGGCGCCGTCCACCACATAGTGCCCGGCTGCATTGGCGTCCAACACCACCTGCGCAGGGCCGTCACCCTGCCATACCGGACCCGGATCGCCGTTAGGATTGAAGCGTTCGTTCAACAGCCCACCGAACAGCCAGCTCAGCAGGGCCAGAGCGCCGATCCAAGCGGCAAAATACATTCCTCGCGCCGGCCCGTCGGGCGGGGTGGACTGATCATTCATCGGGGGTCTCCTCATTACACGACCACCAGCTTCGCCCGCGGGCGCGTGACGATCAACCCCGGGCGGCAGGCAATAAAAAGCCGGCGATCATGACAATCGCCGGCCAAGCTCTACTTGAGGAACCGTGGCCTTACACGGGGATAAGGCCGAAGCGAGCTTAAAAATCACCCATCAGTAGATCGCGGTCACCTGGATGGCAGCGCGGCCTTTGACACCGTCGAGGTTGGCATTGGGGCCTGCACCAGAAGCGAAGTTCACCGCCTCGAAGTCACGGAAGCTGTATTCCATGTTGATGCGGGTCTTCTTGTTGAAGTGGTACTGGGCGCCCAGCGTTGCGGTCTGGAACTTCATCTCGAAGTTCTGCTCCGTCAGTCGGTTATACACGTCGTACCGGGCGTCGATTTCCCACTTGGTACCCGGGATATACCAGCCACCCTCGACATACCAACCATTCGCCTTACCTTCCAAGCCGCTTGCCACAACAGCACCCGCCGGATTCTTGAAGGCATAGGAAGACTTGTCCGGACCGACGAAGATCATGCCGTCACCTTTCATATATTCGGCAGACGCGCGGAACGGCTTCTTAAGGTACTTGACGCCCAGCCCCATACGCTTCCGGTCGAATTCCTTCAGGGTGCCGGTACCATCGCCGACGGAATCATAGGTGCGTTTACCCTTCTGGTACCAAGCAAACATCTTCAGGCCTTCACGCCGGGCGCCTTTCCCGCCAAACACCTTTTCCGACGACCAGTATGCGTACCAGTCTTTATTCGAATCGTTGTCCCCGAAATTAAGGCCGTTGCCATTGCCAACCATCAAGGCATACGAATGTTCCCAGTCCCGCTGCTTGAAAGCGTCGAACACTTGGATACCCACATCCCGGAATGCACCGACCGGGCGATCAAAGGTATTCAGGGAGGTTTGGACTGGAATCGTTTGTGCGCCGACGTCCGTGCCGGAGAACCCGCTGTTGAATCGCTCCAGCATGAGCTGGTTCGTCACGGTGGTGAAATTCACGTAGTCGAACACGTGAATCGCCTGCAGACCTTCTTCCGGTCCAGGCGTCTTGAAAAGACCCATACGCACTCGGGCGCCGGGAATGTGGTTCAGCGTGACACTGGCGTCGGTGAGGCGTGCCGCAGAGCCCGTGGTGATGGCATTGTTCCCGAACTCAGCGAGGAAAAAGTAGTTGGTCTTGCCATCAAGGGGAAAGTTTGCGCCACGCACCCCGATCCGCGCCCGGTTTACGTTGAAGCTCGACTGCGACTTCAAATCCGGACCGATCAACTTCGGCGGAATGTAGCAATCCGACGCGCCGCCGGCACAGCCGCCAGGCCCGGCATTGCCGTCACTGAAATCCTTCTGATACTGGGCCTGCACAAAGCCCCAGACCTTGGCGCGGCCGGCGGAACCCTCGGGCTCGGTACCCTGCAGCATCAACCAGTTGGCGGCCTGGGCCTGGCCCGCGAGCACGGTCATGCCGGCGCATGCACACGCCAGCGCGATTTTTTTCATCTTCATTGATCTATTCCTCTATCCGATTTATTGGCGATGGCGCTTAAGGCTTGACCAGGATGTAACCCTGGCTCACCAGGTCGATGATGCGAACCACCCCGGCGTCGACCACTTCGGCGTTGGCGTTGAGCTTGGGGGTTTCACCGAGCTTTTTGGCGAACGCCTTCATGGTGTTCGAGCACGCGGAAAACCGCACGCCGGTATCGGACAGACTCTGAATACGGCCGGTGTTGCTGTTACCGTCCATCAGCAGGCGCAGGCCAGGGCCGAAGGCGACGATCTCCACCTCAACCTTGTCCGAGCCGTAATACTTGATGATGTTGTTGGCCACGTTCAGCACCAGGGTCTGCTTGAACGGGTTGGGGTCACTGATCTGCAAGACGACTTTCTTGATGCCGTCGTCACCCGGCGCTGCCGTCGCAGCGCCCTGCCACAGGCCCAGGGTCAAGGCCATCAGCAGGATGGATAACATTTTTTTCATTAGATTCACTCCTCCGAAGCTCCACGTGTGGGTCTTTTGACGGGTCCGACTGGGACTACGGACTACCGCACCTAGGGTTGACGCTAGGTGTCGCCCATTTATTCCAATTTTTTTTTTCGCCCGGCTGCCCTAGAATCCCTCTACTGCCCGCCGCATAGCACCGCTGTGCGAAAACAACATGACAACCGCGATGGCAGACAAGGCACCACATATAGAGTGCCCGGGACCCACCACGAGGAGTAAAGCGCATGGGTGTGCTCGACCTGGTTTGCCAGAGTCGTCAGTTCCGTAAGGCACTGGGCGACAGCCGTAAAAAGTTGTATCGCATGGCGCTTGCCTGGACCCGTGATCCGGCCCTGGCGGACGATCTGGTGCAGGAGTCCATGGCGCGTGGGCTGAAAAATGCCCAGCAGCTGCGCGATCACGAACGTCTCAACGCCTGGATGTTTCGCATCCTATCCAATTGCTGGCACGAGTATCTGCGCCGCCAGAAGCCCGGTACCTCGCTGGACGACATCGAGCTGTACGACAGCCACACGCCGGAACGCGAACAACAACAACAGGACATCGTCAGCCGTGTGCAAGCGGAAATCGGCCGACTGCCGATCGGTCAGCGTCAGGTGGTCACCCTGGTGGATATCGAAGGGATGTCCTACGCGGAAACCGCCGCGGTCCTGGAAGTGCCCGTCGGCACCGTGATGAGCCGACTCAGCCGCGCGCGCACCAGCCTGCGCGACGCCATGAGCGACATGCGCAGCGAGATCTGCCCGACGGAGCAGCAGCCCAGGCTGCGCAGCGTCAAATAATTCGGTTATTCAGCATGTACTGAAACAGGCGCCATCCCGACGGCGCAGCAACCTAGGGAACCTCTGAAAAATCCAGAGGTTCTGCGGCACAGGGAGGTGCCGCCAAAATCGATCACGGCAAGTGACGGATTTTGAAGCAAGCTGCAAACCGCGTTTGCAGCGCGGCGTGCGCTGAGAAGTCCAGGATGGACTTATTCAGCGCTTCCCAAGCGGGCCGCCGTATGGGCCGAGTATGGGGAACAGGCCGGGGCTCGCATGGCCGCTACCCGCTGCCGATATCCCGCCGTCAACTCGGTAGCTGAACGCCGCATGTCGTCCTGCTTGATCAGATCCGGGTCACCGCTGGCAGCGAGCCGCGGTGCATACCGGTCCCACACCTCGGCTGAATAGTGAATACCGTCGTACGACTGCCGGTAATCCCAGCATTCATCGGTCAGCCAGCTGAAATCGTAGAATCGGTCGAATGGAGCGGACAACGCCCTCAGGGCGGCCACGTAACCGGCCAATACCCGCTCGTCGCGCAGGCGCTGACGGGCCCACTGCGATACCGGCGGGATCACCCCGACCCACTGAGCGTCGGGAAACTCCGCCACCATCCGGGCATACACAGCGACGGTGTCCGGCGCCAGCGTGCCAGAGCCGTCGCCCACGTAGAAACGGTCACCCGGATAGCCTTTGCCCGGCTCGCGCGTGGGGTAACCGACGTGCTTGCGCAACCCGCTGTCGTAGTAGTTCGGTGATCGCGCGGTGTCGGTCAGCGTCTGGAAGGCGTAGCGCAGCGTATCGAGGGAAAAATAATACGACCAGGCGCTAGCCATCGGCTGGCGTGCGGCGACAAATGCCGGCACACCCTCGCCGGGCTCCACGGCGGTGAAGGCGTCGACCCCCACCACTAACCGGCTCGGTCGCATACCCATGGCCTTCAGATACCGCAGGTAGTCGAGCAGCTCCAACGGCTTGCCGCCGGAAAACGCATAATTCGCGCACCCGTTACCGACCCGGCGTCCGTCCAGGAAGGTCATCCTCGAACTGCCCAGTATGACGCAATCGATCACCCGCTCCCGGCC
The DNA here is from genome assembly GCA_030148485.1 of Gammaproteobacteria bacterium. Lineage (GTDB taxonomy): Bacteria > Pseudomonadota > Gammaproteobacteria > Chromatiales > Chromatiaceae > JANTHH01. Next base: position 20,060 of record JASBTJ010000013.1, read on the forward strand.
CCGATAGTACGCCACCTTGGACAATCGCTCGTTGAACACATAATTGCGATCGAACACCCGGTTGCCGCCGGCAAACATCAACGGATCGACAGCGAAATTGACCGCCAGTCCCAGCGCACACAACACCGTCGCAACGGTGACAACGCTCAACAGATAACGACGATGACGACGATTCAAAGTGACGACCCTAAAACTGGAAATACAGGAATTCAGATACCTGCGTCAGGCTGAACACCCCGGCGAAGGCCACCACACCCAGCGCCCAGGCCCAGGCGGGGGACGGTCGCCAGCTTACGCGCCGCAATAGGGCACCGACACCGGGTTCGGTGTCGCCCAGGGTATGACGCACCGCCAACGCGGGACGATAGCGCCGCAGCAATTCGTAGGTGTTCGGCACAAACCACACCACCAGCAGCCACCCGACAAACCAAGCCAGGCTGGTTTGGTCCGTGGCGCTCACCCAGGGCCCCTCGAAGCGGAATCCGATGGCCGCCAATGGTGCCTCGACGGGGCCCAGCCGCCCGGACAGGGTGGCCGGCAGGTTCATGGTTCCGTGCAACAGATTGAGGGCGCCATCGAGTGTTTCGGCGCGAAAGAAGGTCCAACCAATCATCACAGCGAAGAGGGTCACCAACCGCGCCAGGGTTACCGACCACCAGCGATTCAAGGGCCGCCAGACCCGTTGCCACAAATGATTGACCACCAGATAACCGCCGTGGAGCCCGCCCCAGATGACGAAATTCCAACTGGCGCCATGCCACAAACCGCCGAGCACCATGGTGATCATCAGGTTGAGATAGCGACGTACCCGCCCCTTGCGGTTGCCGCCCAGCGGGATGTACAGGTAGTCGCGCAGGAAGCGCGACAGGGTCATATGCCAACGCCGCCAGAAATCGACGATATTCACCGCACGGTAGGGCGAGTAGAAATTCATCGGCAGCCGTACACCGAACATCCGCGCCAAGCCGACGGCCATGTCCGAATAACCCGAAAAATCGAAATACAGTTGCAGGGTGTAGGCGACGATGCCGCGCCAGGCCTCGAAAAACGCCAGCGGCTGGCCGGCGTCCGCGGCGGCGAACACCGGGGTGGCCACCAGCGCCAGATTGTCCGCCAGCACCACCTTCTTGAACAAACCGATGAAGAACAGCGTGGCACCGATGCTCAGGTTGTCCAGCCTGGGCGTCAATGCCGCGGCCGAGGCGAACTGCGGCATCATCTCCCGGTGATGCACGATGGGGCCGGCGATCAACTGCGGAAAAAAGGTCACGAACAGACAGTAGCGCCAGAAATCGTACTCGCGGACCTCGCCTCGCCATGCGTCGACCAGATAGGCGATCTGCTGAAAAGTGAAAAACGATATAGCGAGCGGCAATACGATATCGGGCACCTGGAAGCCGGCATCGCTGACCGCGTTGACGTTACCGACCAGAAACCCGGCGTACTTGAAAAAGCCGATGGAGGCCAGATTCAGTGCCACGCCGAAGATCAACCAGGGTTTGGTGGCTTTGTCCCTGGGCCCGGCCGCACCGAGCTTTTCCCCAATCAGAAAATTGATTCCGATGGACGCGCCCAGCAGAAGGAGATAAACGGGTTCCCACCAGCCGTAGAAGAACAACGACGCCAGTACCGCCCAGCGGATGGCCGCGTCGGCGCCCAACCAACGACCGAGCACGAAGTACCCGAGGTAGGCCAAGGGCAGGAAGGCGAACAGGAACTCGAAGGAGTTGAACAGCACCGTCTGACGTCCATGCGATCCGGGACCACCGCAGCTTACCAGCCGATTGGCGTTCCGGCAGCCGGGACTTCCCAATTCGGCAGTATCGGCGCCGGGGCCACCGGCGGATAACGCCCCCGGCGCCGGCCCTCGGTACGCCGTCGGCAACAAATCGCGCAGGGGAAATCGCTAATGCCCTTGACGCCGGTTACCGATAGGACAACTATTATGCTGATACCTATAAAAACCGTGTCGACGACGATAACGAGTAAATACAGCCGAGCGGGTCGGCCAGGACGAAGCCTCGCTCCGCGGGAGGACATACCCATGAAACGCACCATTCAGTCCATGGCTGCTGCCTGCGCCATGCTGGCGGCGAGTGTCGCGCATGCCAACGAGCCCCTGACCTGGGCCGGCTGCGGTATCACCAAAAAATCCTTCATGGCGGAAATGGCGGCCGCCTACCAGGCCAAGTACGGCACCGAGATCATCCTGGAAGGCGGTGGCGCGGCCAAAGGCATTCGCCGGGTGGGCGACAAATCCGTCAACATCGGCGGCTCGTGCCGGCCCAAGCTCCCCGGAAACCAGGAGGAACTGGCAACCCAGCTCAACCCGGTGGCCTGGGACGCGCTGGTGGTGATCGTGAACCCGGACAACCCGGTTGAAAACGTGACCATCAACCAGATCCGCGACATCTACGAAGGCAAGATCACCAACTGGAAGCAGATCGGCGGGCCGGACCGCCCCCTGGAACTTCAGATCCGCCGCGGTAAACAATCCGGTGTCGGCCGCACGCTGCGCGAACTGGCGTTCGGCGACTTCGACAAGGACTTCGTCTCAGATCACGTGCACAAGTCGTCGGGCCCCCTGGAAAAAGCGGTGGAGGACAACCCCAACGCCGTTGGCGTGACCGGTGTGAGCAGCGCGCGCAAACGCAACGTTAAGGTGCTCAAACTGGAGGGCAAGGAGCCCAATTACGACAACATCCGTAGCGGCGAGTATCATTTCTATCGCCCGCTCTACATCGCCCACAACCCGTCCAATCCGCGCTATGCCGAGGTGAAGAAGTTCATCGACTTCGCGCATAGCCGCGAGGGCCGCGCGATCATTCGCAAACAAGGCGCGGTACCTTATCTGGATGCACTTCACCTGATCCGCAAGCAGCGGGAACAATGGCAGCGATCATTGGAATTGATGCGCGTCGGGCAAAACTGAACAGCGCCGTTTCGTCTGCCGAAAAGCCCGCCTGCCGGCGGGCTTTTTGTCGCCTGTCGGCAGCACGCCGCTTCATGCCATTGCAGGTATAGTTTGTCCTGGACATAAACATTCACGAGGAACATACCTTGGCAGCAACCACAGCCCGCGCCTACTTCGCACTGGTCGGCTACCATTTCAATCCGGCGGATATCACGCGCCTGCTCGGGCTGGAGCCCACAACGTTCGACGACGCAGGTGCCAGGAGCGGCCTGGACAGCCCGGTGATCAGCAGCTGGGAACTGTCCACCGCCACCGTCGACAGCGACCAGGACGAGGTGGATGTCTACAAACTGACGGACGAAGTCCTGAAGCAGCTGGAGCCTGTCAAAGACAAGATCGTCGAGGTCTGCAAGAGCCACAATCTGTCCCCCAGGGTAGGGGTCGTGTTGCGCTTGTCCACGGACGACGGCGCCAGCCCGGAGGTGGGCTTTGGGGCCCGGATGATCCGCTTCCTGGCCGACATCGGGGCATTTATCGATGTGGACTATCAGGTCGCCGGGCGCTCTTGACCCGGCCATAAAGAAAGCACGCTGAAAAGCGTGCTTGTCGGGGCACCGTCTTCACGCGGCGGCTACGCGATCAGGTTTATCGCGCAGCTGCCTGTGTCAGGGCTTTTTGGGGGTCGTATAAGGTACTTCCTTCTGGAACGGTTCCCAGGTGGTGTTGTAACCAACGAAGAATGCGCCCTCCACAATCTGCTTCTGGGTTGTGGTAACAAAACGCGCCTTGCCTTCTGGAACCTTGGGCCGGGTTTTTGGACCGTCTCCACTCATCTCCGATCTCCTCTTGATGTCACGCGCCGCGCGTCAGGCGCAGCCGCTGTTTTTTGGGTTAACCGAGTAATTTTAACGTATCTGACCAGCTGACATGGGCGGACGCACATCAATTGTTTTTACGGGCATATCGCCGATCCTGATTCGGTGAGGGAAGCGCTGAAAAATTCACAGGTACCGCCAAAATCGCTCACTGCATGTGACTGATTTTGCAGCAAGCTGCAAACCGCCTGTGCAGCGCAGCGTGCACTGAGAAGTCCGGAATGGACTTATTCAAAGCTTCCTTAGCGGATCCGGTTGCGCGGCCATTCGGACATGTCAGGCCGTTTCGGCGCGCTTCGCTTGATCCATCTGTGCTTCGCAGTGTTTCGCGCACAACGGCTGCAAGGCATGGGGGAAGCACATCAGGATCAATTCGAATTCGTCCGAGACCTGTTCCGCCATTTCGGCATCGTGGCGCAAGCCTGCCAAGGCGTTTTGCGCCGTGGCCTTGTTCACGCGACAAATCACTGCCAGATGGAACGGCAGCTGTTGCTCCATGGCGACCGCAAGCGCCTTATCGTAATACTTGATCGCCTCCTCCAGCCGCTCGGGGTTTTCTTCGGATTCGCCCAGGTGGTGCAAAACGACGGCCCGGTTGTTGTGCGTGGCTGCCAGTTCAAACGCGTAACGGTCGGCGTCCAGCACGGACGCGGCATTCTTGTACGCCACCACTGACTTCTGGAAGGTCCGGTTGCCCTTCAGTTGCATGCCGTGCAAATGGAAGGTCTCGCCCAGTTGATGCATGGTGTACATCCACGCCTCGGGTGCCGCATCCCGCGTCCACACCGCCAGCGCCTGGGTGTATGCGTCGGCGGCCGACTTGAACCATTTGCCGTCACCGGACAGTTTGCCCAAGGCCTGCCTGGCCGTTCCCAGGTCGTATAGCGTTTCCGCCCACGCCATGGAAGTGTCCGCCGGATTCAACTGGTCCAGGGCGTGGTCGAACGCCTCGGCGGCTCGGCAGTACAGGCCTTCGTCGCCCTGCTGTTGAGCGCTCGCGGCCAGCAGGTTTCCCAGGCTGTTCTGCAACGCGGCCCAATCCGATGGTGCATCGTGGCGCAGTTCGTCACTCAACGCGGACTGGACCACGTCGATGGCATTGCTCAGGACGCCGGCATTGAAACGCTGCTGTTCGTAGTTGCCGCGCATATGGCGGAAGTTGTCCATGACGGTTACGTCATTGTCCACCGCCGCGGCGTCGGCCAGGATGTCCGGCGCCAACGAAACGGCATGTTGCAACGCCTTTTCCAGCGCGTGGCTGCGAAGATAAATGGTATAGGTGTTGGAAAAGTTCATTTGGCCCGATCAAGTATGTCGTTCAAATCAGGATCGCCGTCCACCGGACCGCCCAGATCGATCTCCTGCTCCGTGGCATCACGAATGGACAATACCTCAAGGACGAAGGTCACCTCACGGCCGCACAGCGGATTGTTGCCGTCCACGGTAAGCGTCTGATCATCGAAACGGGTGACGATGAAGTTCTTCGCCTCTCCCTGCTCGTTTTCCATGGTGATGGTCATGCCGACCTGACGGTACTCTTCCGGCACGTTTTCTATACGATCGGTAAACACCAAGGATTCGTCCCGCTCGCCATACAGCAGGGTCGTATCCACCGGGACCTCGAGCACATCGCCGACCTTCTTGCCGTCCAACTGCTTGGTGACTGCCTCGGACAATACGTCGTTCACACCGTGCACATAACCCAGCGGGTAATCGACGGTCACCAGCACATCGCCGGTCTTGTCGTCGACGACCTTGTAGTTCAATTCGACGAACTTCTCGTTTTCAATGATATCTGACATAGCGACTAAAGCCTGTATACCCCGTTCCTGCTCAGAACAACGTGCAACCGAATATCTTTACCTTGTCTTTCTCGTAGCCAAGAACCAGCCTGCCCAGCCATTCGCCACCGTCCTTGGTATTAACGACCTTATACAGGACAGTGACATATTCGCCACGCCGGATCATGCCGAGGTACTGGTAGTCGTCCGAGATATTTTTCGCCAGGTCGCTTCGGGCGAACTGCCGTCCCATTTCGATCTCGTTCGCACCCTTGATCAAGGTGCTGGAAAAGTTTCGGGTGAAGGCCCCGTAATTCTGCTCGTTGGAGTACTTGACCAGATCAGCCCACATCGGATGCGCCAACGCCAGGATATCCTCGTCCGTCTTTTCAAGAATGTTCATCGAAAAATCCCATCTCAAATACACTTCTAGTTGTTAATCATCCACCGGAGTGCGCCGCCGCACGCGGGTGGATAAAAAAAGGACCAACATACGAGATGCTGGTCCTTTTTACAGCAAATAGTTTTGTCGGCTGCTACTACGCCGTTATCTGCTTAGCTGTCTTCGTCGCTTACCAGGTGGTAAAGCGGCGCCTTCTCCATCGTGTACTCGCCGGTCTTCGGGTCACGACGGGAAACGGTCAGCACGTGCCAGTTCTCGTCGTCCACCTTCATGGCGTCACCGCGATAGTAGTAACCCGGCCAACGGGTCTCCTTGCGGAACAGCGTGTGCTGGAAGACCGCCTCGGAAGTAAGGAAGCGATGTTTCAACTCCCAAGCCCGCAACAGCTCGTGGATGTCCTCGGCAGCGACCTTCTCCAGATCTTCACCCAGGATCGCCATCTTCTTGAGGCCGATGTTGAGGAGCTTGTCGTTGGTCATGTAGTTTACGCCGAAACCACCGCAGTACTCGTCCATCAGCTTCTGCAAACGATCAAGCCCCTGACGCGGGTTGATATAGTTCGGGTTCACTGTTCCAGCGACGATTTCGTTGCGGCCCACGGTGTAGGTTTCCATGGGCTTGTAGATCTCTTCCTTGCGGTTGTCGATCTGGGTGTCGGAAACGCGAATGCCCTCCGCCTTGCCGTCGTCGATGTACTTGCACGCCGCCTTGGCCGCGAGACGACCTTCGGTGAACGACCCGGACGAGAAGGCGTGCGGCGTACCGCCCACCGCATCGCCGGCGCCGAACAGGCCTTCGATGGTGGTCATGCGGTTGTAGCCCCAGAAATATTCGTCCGGGGAGACGTCCTCCGGGCCCGAACACCAGGCCCCGCAACCGGTCGCATGGGAACCCATGACGTACGGCTCGGAGGTGGTCAGTTCCGGGTTCTCATACTTCGGATCGACGTCCGTGGCGGCCCAAAGCACCGCTTGGCCGACGGTCATTCCCAGGAAGTTGTGCCAACCGATCTCTTCCAGATGCGGGTCCTGGAACGCCTCCATGGTCACCATGTGGATCGGCCCGCGGCCGGCGTTCACTTCGTTGATCAACGCATGGTTACGCAGACAGGTCGGGATCGGCCGATGGGTGCGGTGCGATGCCTCCGGATCCAGGTACTCCTTGCCCACCATCTTCTGCAGTTCAGGGAACCACTTGGACTCGTACTCTTCGCCGTAGGCGTTTTGCGTGTAGGTCTTCAGGTGCAGGAAGTAGGCACCCACCGGGCCGTAGCCGTCCTTGAAGCGCGCCAGCACGATCCGGTTTTCCATCTGGGTCATCTTCGCGCCGGCCTGGATCATCAGGCCATAAGCGGAACCCGAGGACCAAGGGGCGTACCAGACCCGACCCGCGCCTTCACCCACCGAACGGGGCTTGAAGATGTTGGACGCGCCGCCGGCACCACAGATCACCGTCTTGGACTTGAACACGTGGTAGTTGCCGGTACGCACGTTGAAACCGACGGCACCGGCGACACGGTTCTCCTTCGATTCGTCCATCAACAAATGGGTGACGCAGATACGGTTGAACACCTTGTCCGCCGACTTTTTCGCCGCTTCGGCAACAATGGGCTTGTAGGATTCACCGTGGATCATGATCTGCCAACGACCTTCACGCTGGTACGCGCCGGTCTTCGGGTCACGCATCAAGGGCAGACCCCATTCCTCGAACTGGTGCACGGC
>JASBTJ010000066.1 GCA_030148485.1 Gammaproteobacteria bacterium
CGTTCACATCGGCTAAGATGCCGGTAGGACATTGTGGGCTCCTGATTTCCTGAAGTCTCGACAACCTCAGCTTATCAGGGCAGCCCATGGTGTCCGTCCTCTCGGGCCTACGACCTGTGCACTTTGGAGTTGAATCCGCGCCTTGTAGCCGAGGGTCGCAAACGGGGTCCAGGCGCCGCTGATCTTGTAGACGCTGCTCTCCGCATACCAGTCGGTCTCACCGGTCCCTAGACCTTTGTTCTTGTCCGCTGTGGGTAGTTTTACCTTTCCGGTCAGATTCACCAGTAGACCCCGCTCGGCATCGTAATAGGCGCGATAGGTGGCGCCGGCGATGATGTCGCCAAGCCCGGAATTCGTACCGGCCGGGGTGGTGGCCCCGGTGGCACCCAAATCGGGTAGCACGCCGCCTGGGCCGGTGATACGCAGGTACGGTACGGTGACCTTCAGCGTCCAGGGGCCGGTGCGGTGCTTCAAGGTGAACGGCACGTAAAGGATTTCCGTGTCGCTCGCTTGCCCGTAATCGCCTTTGAGATAGGTCATTCCGGTGCTCAGGGTGGTCTTGTCGGCACTCATGGCCAGGGGGGTTGCGACCATCAAGGCGGTCGCGGCGGCGCATAACAGACGGTTGCTGGTTGTCATAGCGGGTCCTTCGAATCGGGTGTTGAAGAGGATGTTGTAGGGAGCCTCGGGTCATCCGGGGCTCATCTGTATTTCCGGTGGCTCGTAGATTTCAGGTGTTTCCACTTCTGGGGCCTCGACTTCCGGAACCTCGACCTCAGGCGCCTCGACTTCCGGAACCTCGACCTCAGGCGTTTCCACCTCCGGGGCTTCCACTTCCGGGGCTTCCACTTCCGGGGCGTCAAGCTCGGGCGTCTCTACCTCCGGGTGCGGTGTCTCGATGGTGTCGTCGTCGGGCGGGGCCAGGTCGGGTGACGGGCGCGCGGCGTGATCAGCTGAGACTTCCTGGTCCGATGCCTCGCTGTCTGTGGCGCCTGTGTGGGCATTCTCCGGCGTTTCCCCGTCATGGCTTTGACGAGCGGCGCCATCCTCACTTTCGTCTCCGTCTCGCCCGCTGGCAGCCGGCCGGTTGTGCGTCGCCGCGGGTGGCAACGACAGGGTCCGTAACGGCTGATCCGGGGTTTCGATCTGGTCCGCGATCAGGTTGCCGTCCGCACCGTAATGACCTTCGACGATCACCAGTTGGTCGGTCTGCACGTCGCCGGGCTGCGTGTGCCGCTCGAAGGTCATGCCGCCGACGCTGAACCGGCCTTCAGCGGCGGTTTGGACATAGCCCTGGATGCGCACCTCGTCGGCGGCTGCGGCGAAATGGGAAATCGGGGCTACCGTCACTCGGTCGGCAATCAGGTTGCCGGCGTACAGATGCCCGCTGACCAAGGCCAGGGTGCCGGCAGGCGGCGGCTGTTGGCTGTCCGGCAGTCTCACCGGGAGCTGTTTGATGGCGATATCGGCACCGCTGGCGTTGGCAGCCCGCACCCTGCCGTACACGGTCACCGGTTGATCGTCGGCGTACGGGAGAATGCTGGTCGCCTGGAGGGTGTCGTCGGCGCGTGGTAGCCCGGACACCACAACCCAATCGCCGACCGCCGGAGCGGTGCTGCCTGACGACAGGCGGACGGTTTGGCCGGCCACCCGGATGCGTTCGTCGTCCGCTAGCTCCACAGGGCCTGCAACGCTGGGCAGCAGTTGCAGTTGTAACGCTTGCGCCTGATCGCCATCACGCACGGCGCGCGCCATGACCACTTGCCCGACGGCGAGATCGCTGGTGGACACCGTGCCAGCGGGAGTGGTGACGGGCATATCGGGATGGTAGTGCACTTCCACACCATTGACCCAGATGCTACCGAAGCCGGTAATGACCCCAACGATGCCAGTACCGCCTATGCCGCTGCCTTCGTGCGCCAACGGCATGCCGGTGCCGCCGATGCCTGAGCCGTCGAAGTCGCCGGCCGATCGCCCGGTACCACCCAGCCCCTGACCAGAAGACGAGCTATGGCCGGTACCGCCAATGCCGCCGGTACCTGTGTCGGCGAATGCCGACGCCAGGAGCAGAATGCTGGCGGCGAGTCCGGCCACGCCGGTACGCAACAGACGCAGACCGATTCGCGCATTACAGCTCATGGGTTCCGTCCGTACCGGCCGAAGTGGGCGGGGTGTAGAAATACACGCCGAAGCTCATACGGCAACCGGCCGCGGGGTTTCCGGCGTCCTGTTCCTGGTGATCCAGCGCCGCTGCATTGAGCGCCTGCAATGCCCGCATGCCGTGATCGCGCGCCAGGCTGGCCAGTGCTGTGACCGACTCGGGTGTCAGCTGGTCGTAATAGACGTTGCGTTCCAACAGCGGAGGACGCTCGCCCAATAGATTGTCCACGCCGGTGGCCATGTGGTCGTGAAGATTACGGCCGAAGTAGTAGCTCTTGTCATCCTCGCCCGCGGACGGGACGAAGGCATTGGTCATCAGGTGAACGCGGTCATCGACATCGAGCTTGGCGATGGACTGACGCAGCCATTCGTCCAGAATCGCTCGGGGGCGGATGTCCTTGTTGGTGCTGGCAACCAGGCCTTCAAACGACGGGTCGCCATGCGCCGCGAGTCGCGGCAAGGCGCGGGGGGTGCCATCCGGCGCCAAGTAGCGTGCATCGCCCAGCCAGCGCCCGATCAGCTGGGCACTCAACGGCGCGTTCTTCCCGTGGCCTGCGGCCTGGCCTTCCTCGCGCAGCCGTTTTACGTCCTTGCGATGCAGGCCTGTCAACAGACTCAGCCGACTGTCGGTCTGGGGTTTGTCCGGTAGCGTGAAGTCGTTGACTGCGACCTCCACGTAAACGGATTTCAGCAACTCCGCGAGGTAGGGGAAGGCAATGCCCCGCGCGATCAGTAATCGCACCAAGGGCCGAAGCACTTGGCGCAAAGCGCCGATAAGCGCCGCGGACGGGCCGACCACCGGGGGCGAGGTGTCAGCCATCTGCGCAGACGTCGTACTGAGCGTTAGCGTGGGAATCCATTACACAAGAATATACGGATTCAGTGCCCCTCGGCCAGTGTTTCCCGCCGATCAAAGCGATAAACATTGAAGCATCCATCGTGTGGTGTGACCTCGGTCACAGGATTGGTCACGTAGATTGACGTGTGAAAATATCACACGTAGTCTTTTTACCAACTCGCGGCGCCTGTCGGCAGATGTCCGGCGCGACGCGGTAACGTCGACGAACTTTCAGAGGAACACGAGATGATCAACAAACCCGCTTGGGCCACGCTGACCGCCACGGCTGCTGCGCTGTTCGCTGCCACCGCGCTTGCTCAACAAGCCACGCCCGACCCCCTGACCATCCCCAGTGCCGCGGCGCCGGCACCGGCGGCCAGTGTGGACGTCAATGTGACCGCCCCGTCGGTGGATGTCGCAGTGGATGTGTCCACCCCCGACACCCCGGACGCTGACGGCCACGATGTGGATACCCCGGAGGTTGAGCATCCCGAAGTCGATGGGCCGGATGTGGAAGTGGAAACCCCGGAAGTGGAAGCCCCTGAGGTGGAAGCACCTGAGGTCGAGGTGCCGGAAGTCGAAGTGCCTGAGGTGGAAGCGCCTGAGGTCGAGGTACCGGAAGTCGAGGCCCCGGAAGTGGAAGTCCCAGAAGTAGAAGCACCGGAGGTAGAGGTGCCGGAAGTAGAAACGCCTGAGGTCGAGGTGCCCGAGGTTGAGCGCGACTAAACCCTGACTGGCAGCCAATCTCGAATTCTGGCCGCCGGGATGGCGGCCTTTTTTTGTTCATCCGTGACGTAAGCGCGTGGCTTCGGCATAATGCGCAGCCCCGGCCCGTGGTCGGGATTCTATGGCGGCCGTGTTGGTCCCCTCGCAACGCTACAACGTGAACCCGGTCAGGCCCGGAAGGGAGCAGCCGCAGCGTTGGATGCGTGTGCCGGGGTGTGGCTGGCACGGTCCGCCACCCAATGTTAGGTGCAGAAAGCCCTGGCTTGGCCGAATCCGGCGTTGCAGGTCTTTCTGCGCTGCTCACGTACCCGCGAGTACGCTGCGCTGCTCGAAAGCCCTGTGCCTTGTCTTCGGCCAAGCCAGGGCTTTTTCGCGTTTGGGTGGGCGGTGTGCAGCAAGCCCTGGCGTGCCCGAATCCTGCGTTGCGGGTCTTTCGGCGCTGCTAATGTACCCGCGAGTACGCTGCGCTGCTCGAAAGCCCTGCGCCTTGTCTTCGGCCAAGCCAGGGCTTTTTCGCGTTTGGGGGGGCGGTGTGCAGAAAGCCCCGGCTTGCCCAAATCCTGCGTTGTCGGTCTTTCTGCGTTGCTCACGTACCCGCGAGTACGCTGCGCTGCTCGAAAGCCCTGCGCCTTGTCTTCGGCTAGGCCAGGGCTTTTTCGCGTTTGGGTGGGCGGTGTGCAGAAAGCCCGGGCTTGCCCGAATCCGGCGTTGCCGGTCTTTCTGCGCTGCTCACGTACCCCGCGAGTACGCTGCGCTGCTCGAAAGCCCTGCGCCTTGTCTTCGGCCAAGCCAGGGCTTTTTCCTGTTTGGGGCGGCGAATCGGTGCGTTTGATGGCCCCAGTGCACTTGCCGCGTCGGTTTTGCACCTGTGGTTGGTATTGGCGCGGGCTGCCCCCTCTCCCGTCGGGAGAGGGTGGGGGTGGGGGTGAGGGGCGGCCGCAGGCCGTTGGCCGGCGCGCGGCCAAGGGGCAATCGCGGCGGGGTTTGCGGTACACTGGGGCTCCCGTTTCGGATTCGACAATCGCATGTCCTATCAGGTACTCGCCCGTAAATGGCGGCCCCGCAACTTTGCCGAGATGGTCGGCCAGTCGCACGTGGTGCGCGCCTTGTCCAATGCCTTGGACAACGACCGCCTGCACCACGCCTACCTGTTCACGGGCACCCGCGGCGTCGGCAAGACCACGTTGGCGCGAATCCTGGCCAAGTCGCTCAATTGTGAGACCGGCGTGGGATCCACGCCCTGCGGCCAGTGTTCCATCTGCAAGGAGATCGACGAGGGCCGGTTTGCCGATCTGCTGGAGGTGGACGCGGCATCCCGTACCAAGGTCGACCAGACCCGTGAACTGCTGGAAAACGTCCCCTATGCGCCGGTGCGCGGACGCTACAAGGTGTACCTGATCGACGAGGTGCACATGTTCTCCGATTCCAGCTTCAACGCGCTGTTGAAGACCTTGGAAGAGCCGCCGCCCCATGTGAAATTCCTGCTCGCCACCACGGATCCGCAGAAGGTGCCGGTGACCGTGCTGTCGCGCTGTCTGCAGTTCAATCTCAAGCGCCTGCCGGTGGAGCAGATCCAGGGGCAGTTCGAACATATCCTGGGCGAAGAGGGCATCGAGGCGGATGCCGCCGCGTTGGCGCTTATCGACCGCGCCGCCGATGGCTCCATGCGCGATGGCCTGAGCCTGCTCGATCAGGCCATCGCCTTTGGTGGCGGCAAGGTGCAGGAGGACGACGTCCGCAGCATGCTTGGCGCGGTGGTCACCGACCGACTGCCCGAGCTGCTCGACCATGTGCATGCCGCGGATGCGCCGGCCGTCCTGGCGCTGACGGCGGAACTGGCCGAGCGAGCGCCGGATTTTGCCGGCCTGCTGAAGGACCTGGTGTTGTTGCTGCATCGCCTGGCGCTGCTGCAGGCGGCCCCGGGGGTCGCGGACGCGGGCTGGGGTGACGTCGAACGTCTCCAGTCGCTGGCCGCCGTCGTGCCTGGCGAGGACGTGCAGCTGTATTACCAGATCGCCCTGATTGGGCAACGGGATCTCCCCCTGGCGCCGGACCCACGCGCTGGATTTGAGATGCTGTTGTTACGCATGATCGCCTTCCGCCCCGACGATGGTGGTCCGGGTAGTGCCAGGTCGCGTGCTCCGGCCCGGTCGGACGCATCGGGCGGGCCCCGCGCGCAATCGACAGCGGGTGGCACCGCGGCGCAGCCGGTCGCGCAGGCGACACAGGTCACGGCATCTCCGAGCGATCCCCGTGTCACTCCGGTCGCTGTCGGCTCGTCCGCATCGCCCCGCGGTGGGGAACGCTTGAACGCCGAGGCGCCGTCGCCACCGGGACCGGGGGACGATCCCGGCACGGCCGAGCCGGCGTCGCCGCCGAATGTCGCTGCTGCGCCGCAACAGGCCGGCATGCCCGATTGGCACGAAGTGCTGGCACGTCTGGATTTGGGCGGCTTGGCGCGAGAACTGGCGGCGAACTGCGCCTTGGGCCACTGGTCCGAGGACAAACTGGTGCTGCACATCGACCCGTCCCATGAAGGACTGACCGCCGGTTTGGCGCGCGACCGTCTTCACCAGGCGCTGTGCACCCATCTCGGCAAGGACATCACCTTGGACTTTGTGGTCCAGGCCGTGAGCGGCGACACCCCCGCCGCCCGCGCCGCCCAGGACCTGGCGGCGCGTCAGGCTGCCGCCGAGCAGGCGCTGGCGGCCGATCCCCTGGTCAAGGTGCTGGAAGAGCGCTTCGACGGGCAATTGGTGGCCGGCAGCGTGCGGCCCGCCAAGGCATCCTGAGTGCCACAGTGAATCTACGATTGAAGTAACCCGAACAGCGAAAGGTGGACCCCATGAAAGGTGGTATCGGAAATCTGATGAAGCAGGCCCAGAAGATGCAGGCGGACCTGCAGCGGGCCCAGGAAGAACTCGCCAAGGCGGAGTTCGTCGGCGAATCCGGCGGCGGTATGGTCAAGGTGACCATGAATGGCCGCCATGAAGTGCGCCGGGTCCAGATCGACGATTCCCTGATCGGTGACGACAAGGAAATGCTCGAGGATCTGGTGGCCGCGGCCTGCAATGCCGCCGTGCACCGTATCGAGGAACAGACCAAGGATCAGATGAGCGGTATGACCGCTGGCCTGAATCTGCCGCCTGGCTTCAAGCTGCCGTTCTGATCCCATGGCCGGTACGTCCTTGCTGGATCAGCTGATCGAGGCGCTACGCTGTTTGCCCGGGGTCGGGCCGAAGTCGGCGCAACGGATGGCATTTCACGTCCTGGAGCGCGACCGGGAAGGGGGGCGTCGTCTGGCCAATGCCTTGACCTCGGCGGTGGAAGGCATTGGCCATTGCAGTCGCTGCCGGACCCTGAGCGAACATGAGGTGTGCGCGTTGTGTGCCAGTGACTTGAGGGACGACAGCCAGTTGTGTGTGGTGGAAACCCCTTCCGATGTGATGGCGATCGAGCACGCCACCGGGTACCGGGGGCGTTATTTCGTTCTGGGTGGGCACTTGTCGCCGTTGGACGGTATCGGGCCCAATGAGATCGGGCTGGATGTGCTGGCGACCCGGCTGCAGGCGGGCGCTGTCAGCGAGCTGATCCTGGCGACCAATCCCACCGTGGAAGGCGAGGCCACCGCCCATTACATCAGCGAACTGGCACAGGCCCGCGGTGTTTCCGCCAGCCGCATCGCCCACGGCGTGCCCCTGGGCGGTGAACTGGAGTATGTCGACGGCGGCACCTTGGCCCACGCCTTTGCCGGACGCCAACGCTTCTGAAGGAAATTCCCATGAGCGACTGTATCTTCTGCAAGATCGTCAACGGCGATATCCCCGCCGACAAGGTGTATGAAGACGAGGACGTGCTGGCATTCCGTGACCTGGGGCCACAGGCGCCGGTGCATGTGTTGGTGATTCCCAAGGCGCATATCGCCACGCTGAACGACCTGGGTACGGCCGACGCTGCTGTCATGGGCAAGCTGTACCTGGCGGCCGGCAAGGTTGCCACGGAACTGGGTATTGCGGAGAGCGGCTACCGGACGGTGATGAACTGCAATGCACAGGGCGGTCAGACGGTCTTTCATATCCATCTGCACTTGCTCGGCGGCCGCCAGATGACCTGGCCGCCCGGCTGAGTCTATTATCTGAAGTATGAACATCCTGCCCAGCATCCAGCCCGGCCCGCAGCCGCTCCCTCCCCAGCAGGGGCTGGGACAGGTGCAGGCCGTCCGGCCGCTGGAAAACCCCGGTGGCCGGGCGGTACCCCAGCGTGCGCCGCAAGGCACGCCGGCGCAACGGGATGCAGTGGCCGAGCGGCTGGAGCCTGCCCCGGAGCCGGATACCGCGCTCAGCCGCACGGCGCGCCGTGCCGTGTCGGCCTACACGTCCCACGGGCAGGATGAAGAGCGCCAGTACATGCGCCAGATACTTGGCTTCGAGATTCGCATCTAACCCTAGGAACCCTGCCATGAATGCCCGCAGTGACCAGGTGATCGACGTCCCTGTGGACCTGGCCGATCCGGCGCTCTATCTCAATCGGGAGACCACTTGGCTGGCATTCAACCGGCGGGTGCTCCATGAGGCGGCGGACCTACGCAATCCGTTGCTCGAGCGGCTCAAGTTCGTCGCTATCGTCGGGTCCAATCTGGACGAGTTCTTCATGAAGCGTATCGGCGGATTGAAACAACAGTTGGGCGCCGGCGTGTCCACCTTGACGGTGGACGGCCGCACCCCACGGCAACAAATCGAGGAATGCTACGAAGAAGTGCGGGCAATCGACGCCGAGAAGCGGGATATGCTGTCCGGCATCTGCGATGCCCTTGGCGAGCACGATATTCGTCTGTTGCGGGTCGAAGAGTTGGACGACAGCGACCGCGACTGGTTGCGCGAGTACTACCACAACAACATTTTTCCGTTGGTGACGCCGCAGGCCATCGATCCGGCGCACCCCTTTCCGTTCATTTCCAATCTGTCGTTGAATCTGATCGTACAGGTGGTCTACCCCGGCAAGGCCGGCAAGACCGGATTGGCGCGGGTGAAGGTGCCGGTGGGCGAGGGCGTGCCGCGCTTTCTGCCGTTGCCGGGACGCAATCACTTCGTGGCGCTCGAAGATGTCGTACGCAACAACCTGGACATGCTGCTACCGGACATGGAGATCGTCGGTTGCTACATGTTCCGCATCACCCGTAACGCCAACACCGAGCGTAACGAGGAACATGCCGACGATCTGATGTCGCTGATTGAGTCCGAGCTGCGGGATCGCCGTTTCGCGCCCATCGTGCGCTTGCAGGTCCAGGGCGACATGGACGACACCATCCGCGGCATGCTCACGGCCGAGCTCGGCCTGGACGAGAGCGACGTCTTCATTGCCGGGGACGCGATGCTGGCAATGCGCGACCTGTTTCAGATCGCGTCGTTGGATATTCCGGAGCTGCGCGACCCGCCTCACGCACCCATCGATCACCCGGAGTTTCGTGATTCGCGCAATATCTTCCACATCCTGCGCGACCGCGGCCCGATCCTGGTACAGCACCCGTACGAGTCCTTCGTGTCTTCGGTGGAACGCTTCCTCCGTGAAGCGGCACGTGACCCAAAGGTGCGGGCCATCAAGATGACCCTGTACCGCACCTCTTCGGACTCGAAGGTGGTGGAAAACCTGATGTTGGCGGCACGTAACGGCAAGCAGGTGGCGGTGGTTGTGGAGCTGAAGGCCAAGTTCGACGAAGCGGCCAATATCCGCTGGGCCGAACGCATGGAAGAGGCCGGGGTGCACGTGACCTACGGGGTCATCGGCCTGAAGACCCATTCGAAGATCATATTGGTGGTGCGCCAGGACTTCGACGGCCTGCGTCGTTATTGCCATATCGGTACCGGCAACTATCACGCCGGCACGGCGCGTTTGTATTCGGACCTGGGGCTGTTCACCTGCGACCCGGACATCGGTCGGGACGCCACCGAGTTGTTCAATTATCTGACCACCGGTTACACCCCGGAGCGGCGTTATCGCAAGTTGCTACCCGCACCCAAGGTGCTGAAGAAGGCGCTGATCGGCCGAATCCTGCGCGAGCGCGATGCGCATTCGCCGGACAACCCGGGGCTGATCCAATTCAAGATGAACGCGCTCGAAGATGCCGATATCACCCGCGCCCTTTACGAGGCGAGTCGGGACGGGGTGCAGGTGGATTTGATCGTGCGGGACACCTGCCGTTTTCGCCCCGGGGTCGCCGGGCTGTCCGAGTCGGCACGGGTGATCAGCGTGGTTGGCCGGTTTCTGGAGCATGCGCGCATCTTCTACTTCCGCAACAGTGGTGAGGATGAGTACCTGATCGGCTCCGCCGATGCCATGAAGCGCAATCTGGAGTCCCGTGTCGAAGTGGTTGCGCCCGTGGAGGACGAAGGGTTGCGTAAGGAGTTGCGCACCTTGCTCAACGTCCAGCTCGATGATCAGCGCAATGCCTGGGATATGCAGCCGGACGGTAGTTACGTGCAACGGGTGCCTACCGACGAAGCCGGCCAGAAGGGCAGTCAACAACAGTTCATCGAACTGGCCACCCGGCGTGCCAAGAAGGCGGTCAAATTCCCCAAAAAGGGCCCTAAGGGTATTGGCCGGAACGCACGTTGAACAACGGCGGTGGGCAGTCCGCGGGGGCCAGCTGCAATGTCGTATGGGTGCTGCGCCGGTCGAGGAACAGGCTGTTACCCTCGGTATGCTTGGCCTGCTGTTTCACTTCTGCCGCGGTGGCGGCGATTTCCATGTGCGAGTTGTGTTCCCCAGGCGCCGTGGCGGTGACGCCGATGGACAAACTCAAAAAGGGGAAGAAGCAGGTTTCACCACGTCTGTTGAGTGACAGAATGCCGCCTTTTTCCTGGTCGTCCGGGTCGTAGAAGTTCGGCGCCAGGGTTTGAAAAACCTCCAGCACCCGTTTACAGCGTGGGTGCCAATCGTCACCGCACAACACAAGGATGAAGTCATCGCCGCCGATATGGCCGACCATGTCCTGCGGTCCCACCGACTCCGCCAGCAAGCGCGCTAGGCGTCGCAACACCTCGTCGCCACGGGCGTAGCCGTAGGTGTCGTTGAATGGCTTGAAGTTGTCCAGATCGCAGTAGGCAACGTGAAAGTGCTCGCCCTCTGCCAGCAGAGCATCAATACATTCGTTGACGGGTACGCTGCCAGGCAGCTGGGTCAACGGGTTGGCGTAACGGGCAGAACGGATCTGCAGTGCGGTAATGGCTCGCAGCAGGTCGGTAAAACTGGTGGTGCCGGCATAATTCCCAGCCGTGTCGGTGACCACCAGGTCCTGTTCCGGCAGGTATTCGTACTCGCTGGTCAGCCGTTTGCTCAGTTCTTCTAGTTGGGTGCCGGCCGTTACCTGGATCAGCTCCGTGTCCATGAGTTCACTTACCGGTCGCCGGCTGAACAGGTCGCGGCCGTACAAGCTTGCGAATACGGTGGTCAGATGGCTGCGGCTGACCAGCCCAACGGGGCGGGCATCTTCGCAGATCACCTGGCAGCGTAACGTCGGTCGTTCATCGAACCGTTGCTTTACCTCCGCAACCGTGGTGTCCGGTGTGATGGCCGGCGTGTACTTGAGGATGGCACTCACGGTTTGCGACGTCCGCGACGGCTCCCGGCCGGTTCGCTCCGGCAACCCGGTCAGACATTTGTTGGCCGCGTCCGTCGCCGGGCGCCCGAGCAGATAGCCTTGTCCATAGTTGACGCCCAGGGCGCGCACGGTGTCGAGCTCCTGTTGCGTCTCGATGCCTTCGGCCACCACCCGGCTGCCGAGCGCACGAGCCATCTCCACGATGGAGTGGATGAACTGCCGTTTGTTGCTGCAGCGGTGTACGTCACGGGTGAAATGGGCGTCGATTTTGACGAATTGCGGTTGCAGTTCGGACCATTGGCGTAGTCCCGAATAGCCCGAGCCGAGATCGTCCAGCGCGACGTCCATCCCGACTTGGCGTAGATCATCCAGCGAGCTGCGCAGCTTGTCGTAATCGGCGACCGGGGCATGTTCGGTGATTTCCACCACCAACTGGCTCGGGTCGAGCCCGGTGCGGCGCACGCATTTCAGTATCGCTTCGCCGGTGACGCTGCCGTCCAGCAAGGCCGTGGGATCCAGGTTGATGAACAGCCGGCTGCGCAGCTTCTGGGAGGCGAAGTTCTGCAGATGGGTGCGGCAGCAATGCAGGTCCAGATCCGCGACCATATCGCAGCATGCTGCGGCCTCGTACAGTGCGGCGGGATTGGGCAACGGACAATCGGCGGGGCTGCGGATCAGCGCCTCGTGCCCCAGGACGGCGCCGGTTTGTAGATCGAAGATCGGTTGGAAATGGGAAAAGAGCGCGTCACTGCGCAGTAGGGCATCCAGCGCACGCACGGGGTCGGTCGCTTTCATGGGGACATACCGCAGCCAATCGAGCTGACATTATTGGTTGCCCGCGTGACGCTGCCGTGACAATCGGAGTCAGCTGCCAAGCAGGCGCTGCAGTATGTCCTGATAGATGTTGGACAGCTGATCGAGATCGTCGACCCGCACGCATTCGTCGCGCTTGTGAATGGTGGCGTTGATGGGGCCGAGTTCGACAACCTGTGCGCCGGTGGGGGCGATGAATCGACCGTCGGACGTCCCGCCGGCGGTGGACAGTTCGGTATCCAGGCCGGTGTGCGCCTTGATGGCCGCTTGGGTCGCCTCCACCAACTCGCCGGCTGGGGTCAGAAACGGCTTGCCGGACAGGGTCCAGGTGATGTCGTAGTCGAGCCCGTGGCGATCCAGCACCTCGGCCACGCGCTGCTCGATGCGGTGATGATCGGTCTCCGTGCTGTAACGCAGATTGAAGATCACCTCCAATTCGCCAGGGATCACATTGGTGGCCCCGGTGCCGGCACTGACGTTGGATATCTGAAAGCTGGTGGGCGGAAAGAACGCGTTACCCTGGTCCCATTCGATGGCCGCCAGCTCTGCCAGCGCCGGGGCGGCCAGGTGTACCGGGTTCTTCGCCAAATGCGGGTAGGCCACGTGGCCCTGCACGCCTTTGACGATCAGCCGGGCATTGTGCGAGCCCCGCCGGCCGTTTTTCACCACGTCGCCGAGCTGCTTGGTGCAGGAGGGTTCACCCACCAGACACCAATCGATCTTTTCCTCGCGGGCCTCCAAGGTCTGCACCACCTTGACGGTACCGTTGATGGAGGGGCCTTCCTCGTCGCTGGTGATCAGAAAGGCGACGGAGCCTGTGTGGTCGGGGTGTTCGGCCACGAAGCCTTCGCAGGCGGTGATCATGGCCGCCAGCGAACCCTTCATGTCCGCCGCGCCGCGACCGTACAACATGCCGTCGCGGATTTCCGGCTGGAACGGGTGCGACTGCCATTGTTCCACCGGGCCGGTAGGCACTACGTCAGTGTGGCCGGCAAAACACAGCACGGGCCCTTCGCTACCGCGGCGCGCCCAGAAGTTGTCCACCTCCCCGAAACGCAGCCGTTCCACGGCGAAACCAATCGCCTCCAGGCGAGCGATCATAGTGTCCTGGCAGCCTTTGTCTTCCGGGGTGACGGATGGGCGGCTGATCAGGTCGATGGCGAGGTCGAGGGTGTCTGACATGAGATGCGGTCTGCCTATTGGCCGGCGA
The DNA here is from genome assembly GCA_030148485.1 of Gammaproteobacteria bacterium. GTDB lineage: Bacteria > Pseudomonadota > Gammaproteobacteria > Chromatiales > Chromatiaceae > JANTHH01. The sequence continues at coordinate 13,345 of JASBTJ010000066.1, forward strand.
AGATCTGAGTGTAGTGCTCGGGCTTGAAGCCGACGTGGATGCCGTCGCCGGTGTCCAGTACGGGGCGCTTGATGATGGAGGGTGTTTCCAGCATCAGGCCGATGGCGCTTTCCAGGCCGATGCCGGTTTTCACATCGTCCGGCACCTTGCGCCACATCATGCCGCGGCGGTTGAGCAGGATCTCCCAGCCCACCTGGTCGATCCAGCCACGCAGGGTGGCCTCGTCGATGCCGGCCTTCTTGTAGTCGTGAAAGGTGTAGTCGATACCGTGATCGGCCAGCCAGGCGCGGGCCTTCTTCATGGTGTCGCAGTTGGGTATGCCGTAGAGCGTCGTCATGTGTATCGTTCTATTCGGGCGCAGACAAAACGCCCTGTTGATGTCCTTGCCTACGATCAGGCCGAGCCCGGGATCAGCAAGCGCTGTACGCCGCCTCCCGCTGTATTGGCGGCACAGGGAGGTGCCGCCAAATCGGTCACTGAAAGTGACTGATTTTGAAGCAAGCTGCAAACCGCGTTTGCCGCGCAGCGTGCGCTGAGATGTCCAGGATGGACTTATTCATCGCTTCCTGAGCACCGGAGTTTGGGTTGGCGAAGCGTATCTCACCGTTTTGGGGTAAGGCGGTTGTGGGGTTACGGCGCTTGCGCGCCTACCCCAACCTACGGCGCACGGTTTTAGATATCCC
>JASBTJ010000067.1 GCA_030148485.1 Gammaproteobacteria bacterium
CGTTCACATCGGCTAAGATGCCGGTAGGACATTGTGGGCTCCTGATTTCCTGAAGTCTCGACAACCTCAGCTTATCAGGGCAGCCCATGGTGTCCGTCCTCTCGGGCCTACGACCTGTGCACTTTGGAGTTGAATCCGCGACAGCGATGTGTCGACGACCATGATCTACACCCATGTCATCGGGAAGGGCGGGCTGGCCGTGAACAGCCCGCTGGATCGCCTGGGTTGAGATCAGCCCAGGCGTTCGCGTGCGCGCTTGATCGCAGCACGTACCTGACTGGGTGCGGTCCCACCGATGTGGTCACGCGCGGCGACGGAACCTTCCAGCGTGAGCACCTCGAACACGTCTTGCTCGATCATGCTGGAGAACTGCTTGAGTTCGTCCAGCGACATCTCGGCCAGGTCGCGGTTGGTTTCCACACCCAGGGCGACGGACTTGCCGACGATCTCGTGCGCGTCGCGGAAGGGCACGCCCTTGCGTACCAGGTAGTCGGCCAGGTCGGTGGCGGTGGCGAAGCCCTGCAGGGTGGCGGCGCGCATTTTGTCCTTGTTGCAGGTGATGGCGGGGACCATGTCGGCGAAGACCTTGAGCGATCCCTTGACGTTGTCGACGGTGTCGAACAGCGGTTCCTTGTCTTCCTGATTGTCCTTGTTGTAAGCCAGCGGCTGGCCCTTCATCAGCGTCAGCAGCGCCATCAGGTGGCCGAAGATGCGGCCGCTCTTGCCGCGCACCAGCTCGGGCACGTCGGGGTTTTTCTTCTGCGGCATGATGGACGAGCCGGTGCAGAAGGCGTAGGACAGGGTGACGAAGTGGAACTGTGCCGAGGACCAGATGATCAGCTCTTCGGACATGCGCGACAGGTGCATCATCAGGATGGATGCAGCGGCGCAGAATTCGATGGCGAAGTCACGATCGGACACGGCGTCCAAGGAATTTTCAGCGGGTCGGTCGAAGCCCAGCAGCTCGGCGGTATGGTGCCGGTCGATGGGGTAGGTGGTGCCGGCCAGGGCGGCGGCGCCCAGCGGCATCACGTTCATCCGTGCGGCGCAGTCTTCAAACCGACCGTAGTCGCGATCCAACATCTCGAACCAGGCCATCATGTGGTGGCCGAAGGTCACCGGCTGAGCCGTTTGCAAATGGGTGAAGCCGGGCAGGATGGTGTCGGCCTCGCGTTCGGCCAAGTCCAGCAGGGCGTGCTGAAAGCGGCGCAGTTCGGCCTGGATGGTGGCGATCTCGTCACGCAGCCACAGGCGCACGTCGGTGGCTACCTGATCGTTGCGCGAGCGGCCGGTGTGCAGCTTTTTGCCTGCGATGCCGATGTCCTCGGTCAGCACCGCTTCGATGTTCATGTGCACGTCTTCCAGCGATACGGACCACGGGAAGTCGCCGGCGGCGATGCGTTGCTGGATTTTTTCCAACCCGGCGTGGATGGCGTCGCGCTCGTCGTCGCTGAGGATGCCCTGCTTGGTCAGCATGCTGGCGTGCGCCATGGAGCCAGCGATGTCGTAAGCGGCCAGGCGCTGGTCGAAATCGACAGAGGCGGTGAAGGCCTCGACGAAGGCATAGGTGGGCTCGTTGAAGCGGCCGGCCCAGGGTTTCTTGTCGCTCATGGCGTGGCAATCCGGAAGGTGCAAAACGGACATTATATGCGCGCGCGGCCCTGACCCTATAATCGGCCCATGACCGAACCGGATTCGCCACGTCACTTCCTGCCGGATTTCTGCGGCATCCGCATGCTGTTCGCGGTGGTCATCACCGCCGAACTGTTGGCCCTGGTGTTGACCCTGGGCGGCAGCGGCGGGCTGGCGGACTTCTGGGAACGGCTCAGTCTGCGTTCGCTGTTTGTGCAATGGATCGCCATCGGCGCCACGGCGGTGTTGTGCGCGACCAAGCCGATGTTGCGGCAGCTGTCGCACACCGCGGCGGGCTTTGTCGCCTGGGCGCTGATCCTGAGCACGGCCGCGGCCCTGGCGGCGGTCGGGTTATGGCTGGATCCCCACTTGGCCGATCCGCACGGCGTACTCGCCTTCATGGTGCGGGTACTCGGGGTGACGGCGATCATCGCCGCAGTGGTGCTGCGTTATCTATATGAACAGTTCTGCCAGCGCGAGCGCGAGTTCGCAGAATCCAAGGCCCGCTTCGCGGCGCTGCAGGCCCGCATTCGGCCGCATTTTCTGTTCAATTCCATGAACACCATCGCCAATCTGACCCGCGCCGATCCGGCACGCGCCGAAGCCGTGGTGGAAGACCTGGCCGAGCTATTTCGAGCCAGTCTGGCCGATGCCAGCGCCTTGTCGACCCTGGGCGAGGAACTGGAACTGGCCGAAGGTTACCTGCGCATCGAGACCCAGCGTCTGGGCGAGCGCCTGCAGGTGACGTGGGACCTGCACGAGCTGCCGGCGGACGCACCGGTGCCCAAGCTGTTGTTGCAGCCGTTGCTGGAAAATGCGGTCTATCACGGTGTGGAGCCGGCACGCGATGGCGGCCACGTCACCATCAGCGGACGCTACCGGCGCGGCGTGGTCAGCCTGGCGGTGCGCAACAGTGTGCCGGCGGGTGACGACCAGGCCGCGGCACGCAGCGGCAATCGAATCGCCCAGGCCAATGTGCGTGACCGGTTGGCGGCCTTGTATGGCGAGGCCGCGGGCATGGTGGTGGGCGAGGTGGACGGCGACTATCAGGTGCGGTTGCACTTTCCCCATCTGCACCAGGCGCGGGAGGCTGCGGGTCGATGCGCGTCCTGATCGCCGACGATGAAGCCCCGGCGCGTGCCCGCCTCGCCAGCCTGCTCGCCGAGCTGGGTCCGCCCTGGCAGGTCGTGGCCCAGGCTGGCGACGGCGACACGGTGATCGCCTGCTGTGCCGGAGGTGATGTGGATGTGGTGTTGCTGGATATCCGCATGCCCGGTACCCATGGCTTGGCGGCCGCGCAGTATCTGGCCGGGCTGTCACGCCCGCCGGCGGTGATCTTCACCACCGCCTATGATCAACACGCCCTGGCGGCCTTTGAGGCCGATGCGACCGATTATCTGTTGAAACCCATACGCAAGGACCGTTTGCTGCGGGCTCTGCAGAAGGCCCAGGCGGCTGTGGCCTCGACACCGCCGACCGACGGCGACGCGCTGACCGAAAGCACCCGCGGCGGGCTACGGCGGATTCCGCTGGGCCAGGTGCTTTATCTGCAAGCCGACAGCAAATACGTACGGGTTCGTCATGACGGCGGCGAGGCACTGATCGAGGATTCGCTGGTGTCCATCGAGGAACGCTTTCCCGAGCGCTTTTTGCGTATCCATCGCGGCACCTTGATCGCCCCACAACGCTTGTCCGGATTGCACAAGGGCGAGGCGGGCATGGAAGTGGCGTTGCTGGGCGTGTCCGAACGCCTGCCGGTCAGTCGGCGCCATCTGCCGGCCGTGCGACTGCGACTCAAGTCGCCCGGGTGAAGCGGGTCTTCCACATGTGCGTTGCTCCCTCACCCCCGGCCCCTCTCCCGAGGGGAGAGGGGAGACAGCAGGGTTTCGATACGCGACTGGTCCGCACGACCTCGCCCCCTCTCAGGGATGAACCGGGATTTTTAGTTATGTGGCCGGTTCGTATCGCCTTATCCCCTCTCCCTCCGGGAGAGGGCTAGCGTGAGGGGAGGCATGCGCCGATGGACGCATCCTGGCGAATCCGCATGTGCGTAGCGCCCTCACCCCCGGCCCCTCTCCCGGGGGGAGAGGGGAGAAGGCAGGGTTTCAATACGCGACTGGTTCGCACGGGCTGGTCCGCTTGCCCCAAGCTCTCTGCAAAGCGAGCGGATGCGTTAACATGCCCCGACGTTTCACGGCGTCCGGTGCCGAGCCGCCGCGATGCCCTTCCAGCGGAGCCAGAGCGCCCATGTCCATCGATACCCGTGCCTTCGGCGGCTACCCCTACAACCGGATGCGGCGCATGCGTCGTGATGACTTTTCCCGTCGCTTGATGCGCGAGACCACGGTGACGCCAGACGATCTGATCTACCCGGTGTTTGTGCTGGAAGGACAGGGCCAGCGTGAGCCGGTGGCTTCCATGCCGGGGGTCGAGCGCATGAGCATCGATCTGATGGTGAAGGAAGCCAAACAGATCGCCGATCTGGGCGTGCCCGCGATGGCGCTGTTCCCGGTGACGCCCGCCGATGTCAAAAGCGAAGATGCCGCCGAGGCCTACAACCCCGACGGCCTGGCGCAGCGCGCGGTGAAGGCCATCAAGGATGCCGTGCCGGAGCTGGGCGTCATCACCGATGTGGCACTGGACCCCTTCACCACCCATGGACAGGATGGCCTGGTCGACCAGGACGGCTATGTACTCAACGATGAGACCGTGGACGTGCTGGTACAGCAGGCGCTGTCCCATGCCGAGGCCGGTGCCGACATCGTTGCCCCTTCGGACATGATGGACGGGCGCATCGCGGAGATCCGTCTGGCGCTGGAGGAGGAGAGCCACATCCATACCCGCATCCTGGCGTATTCGGCCAAGTATGCGTCCAGCTACTACGGGCCGTTCCGCGATGCGGTGGGGTCCGCGGCCAACCTGGGCAAGGGCGACAAGTCCACCTACCAGCAGGATCCGGCCAATTCGGACGAGGCGCTGCGCGAGATCGCCTTGGACCTGAACGAAGGCGCGGACATGGTGATGGTCAAGCCGGGCATGCCGTACCTGGATATCGTGCGCCGCGCCAAGGACCAGTTTGGCGTGCCGACGTTCGTCTATCAGGTGAGTGGCGAGTACGCCATGCACATGGCCGCCGTGCAGAACGGTTGGTTGGACGAGCGCGCGGTGGTGATGGAGTCGTTGGTGTGTATCAAGCGGGCCGGCGCCGATGGCGTGCTGACCTACTTCGCCAAGCGCGCGGCGCAGTGGTTGAATGAATGATCGGGCGGCTCAGGCCCGGTAGCGGGCGCCGACCTTGAGATGGGCCGCTGTAATGGCCTCCTGGATGCTGGCCTCCAGCGCGCTGCGTTCCTCCGGGCTCATGTAGAACAGCAGATCGACGCCGTGCCGGTAGTATTTGGGTGGCAGGTGGTTGAGCGCCACACAGGCCATGTCTTCCAGATCGCCATGGTCGAAGGTAGTGTCATCGCTGTAACGTCGCATGATCTCGTCGATCACCCATTGCTCGTAGAGGTTGCTGATTTCAAAGGCCATGTGTGGTTCCTGTGCCGTGCTTGTCTTGGCATCCTTAGCGGCGGGCGCCTGAAAAGCTGAGGCCATCGCTGAGAAGTCCAGGACGGACTTGTTCAACGCTGCCTGGGGTACAAACCGGGTCCCGCTATTGAGCATAGACTGACAACCCACTGTCATCTGCTGACGTACAATGGCGCCCTGTTGTTATCAGCCGGACCCCAGCTACATGACTGACCGTTATGCCGTCATCGGCAATCCCATCGAACATTCCAAGTCACCGGTGATCCATGCGGCGTTCGCCGCCCAGACCAGCCAGGATCTGGTCTACGAGCGCATTCTCGGGGATCTGGAAGAATTCGAATCCGATGTGCAGGACTTCTTCGCCGCCGGTGGCAAGGGCCTGAACGTCACGGTGCCGTTCAAGGAGCGCGCCTTCCAATTGTCAGACGAGTTGTCCGAGCGGGCGCAGTCCGCCGGGGCGGTCAATACCTTGATCGATCTGCCCGACGGGCGAATCCGGGGTGACAATACCGACGGCGTCGGGCTGGTCCGTGACCTGGGGTGCAATCACTGCTTCAATTTCTCCGGCGCACGTATTCTGTTGCTGGGTGCCGGCGGCGCCTCGCGGGGGGTGTTGCGGCCTTTGTTGGCCGAGGCGCCCAAATCGTTGTTGATCGCCAACCGTACCGCCGCCAAGGCCGAGGCGCTGGCCGCCGACATGGCGCTGCTCGGGCCGGTCAAGGGCTGTGGACTGGAAGCCCTGGCGGGACGACGATTCGACCTGATCATCAACGGCACCGCCGCCGGTCTGGACGGCGAAGTGCCGCCCATCCCCGACGACTGCCTGGCCGACGGCGGCTGGACCTACGACATGATGTACGCCAGCGAACCGACCGCCTTCGTGCGTTGGGGCCGAGCCCATGGCGCCGCCCGGGCGGTGGACGGATTGGGCATGTTGGTGGAACAGGCGGCCGAATCCTTTTACTTATGGCGCAATATCCGACCGGATACCGAGAACGTCATCGCGGCTTTTCGCTAAGGTCGTCCAACCCACAGCCAACCCTTGGTATGGTGGTGAAAACGACAACGATCCACCCAAAGGGAAGAGGAAACCCCATGCGTCTGTCCATCGTGCGCCGCCCCGTCGCCCTGGCGGCGGCTGTCATCGCCTTGTCCGGTTGTGCGGAAAAACCGGCCGAAAACCCGTTGCTGCAACACGTACCCGCGGATACGCCCTACCTGCTGGATGCCAGCAAACCGTTGCCGGGCGGGCTGTACGACAGCCTGATGCGCGTAACCGAGGCGCAGGCCAGCCAAGCCCGCGCCGATCTGGAAACGACCATGGACAAGGTCCGCCAATCCCAGGCGGAGGCGACCGGTTCGCCCGACCCCAAGGCCGGCAAGGCCTTGGCGATGCTCGAGGTGCTGCACGCCATGGTCGTGGAGGTGGGCGACAAGCTCGATCGGGACAGCCTGCCGGCACTGGGTGTCAGTCCCGAAGCCAGATCGGTGCTGTACGGCATCGGTCCGTTCCCGGTGATGCGCGGCGAGGTCACCGATCCCGCCAAGCTGGAGGCGGCCATCGCCCGTATCGAGGTGCGCAGCGGTCACCAAGCCGAGCTGGTGCAAGCCGACGGCTACCGTTACCGCCGCGCCGAACTCACCCCGGCGCTGGACTTGGTGATCGCCATCCGCGACGACCAGTTCGTTGCCGGGGTCGTGCCCAGCCGGTCGCCACAGATGCTGGCCTTGTTGCTGGGCGATCAACAGCCTGCCGCCAGCATGGCCGACGCAGACACCTTGCCCAGGCTACGCAAGCGTTACGGCTACCAGGGCTATATGGACGGCTATGTCGATCTGCAGTCCCTGGCCAAGTGGTTCACCGGACGTGGTGAAGGGCCCGCGGCCGAGGCATTGACCGGTCTGATGCGCGACGTGCCCGAATTGGAGCCGGGTTGCCGGACGTTGGTCGACGGCATGGTGGGCGGGATGCCGCGATTGGCCTTCGGCATGCCCGAGGCCAACGACAGGGACTATGTCATGACCGCCATGCACGAAGCGACGCCGGCGGTTGGTCGATACCTGAAGGATCTGGCCAAACCGCAGCCGCTGCCGGGCATGGGTGTGGCCGGCGACAGCCTGGCCAGCGTGGGCTTTGACGTGGACATGTCCGCGGTACGCTCGGGGCTCAAGGCGCTGGGCCGCTACGTGGCTGAAACCGGCCGAGAATGCAGCTGGGTCGATGCTGACGCCATTTTGGCCGAACTGCCCAAGGTGGATTTCGCCTTGGGTCCGATGCTTGGTGGTTTGAGCGGTATCTATCTGCAACTGGCCGACCTGAAGTTCGATGCGCAGACCCAACAGCCCACCGACGCGGCTGCCGGTATCCTGCTGGCCGTGCAGGACCCGCAGGGCATGCTTGCCCTGGGGGCGATGATGAATCCGGCATTGGCAAGCCTGGAGTTGCCCGCTGACGGCTCCGCCGTCGCGGTGCCGGCAGGCATGCTGCCGCCGCAGGTCGGCACCTTGTATGTCGCGGGCGGCGACGGGCTGCTGGCGTTGGCGATGGGCGAGGGGGCTGCCGCACGCACCCAGTCCATGCTCAAGGCCAAGCGCAGCAAGGAGCCGGTCTGGATGAGCATGGACTACGATGCAGCGCGTTTCGCGCCGATCATGGCGCAGCTGATGACGCTGTCCGCCATGCAGATGGAGGCTGCCGGTCAGATGGAGCAGGCCGAGATGATGCGCGAACAGGCGGTGGGCATGGAAACCGGTGCCGGCGCGTTCGGTCGTATCGACGCGCGCTTTTCGCCCACCGCCGAGGGCCTGAGCTTCCATCAGAAGGTGGAACTCAAGTAGTGCTCAATCGCTAGGACGGTGGCGGGCGGCGAGTTTCACGTAGTGGCTGGCCGAGTAGCCGAAATACTGTAGTTCCTGCTCGGTGAGCTGCCGTACCCGGCGTGCCGGTGAGCCCACATACAGGTAGCCGGATTCCAGCACCTTGCCGCCCGGCACCACGGAGCCGGCGCCGACCACCACATGGGGCTGCAACACCGCACGGTCCATGATGATCGAACCCATGCCCACCAGGCAGTCGTCGGCGATCTCGCAGCCGTGCAGGATCACCTTGTGGCCCACGGTGACCCGCTCCCCGATCACCAGCTCGGCACCGCCGGGCAGGAATTCGCTGTCGTGGCTGACGTGCAGCACGCTGGCGTCCTGGACGTTGGAATCGGCGCCGATGCTGATGCGATGGATATCCCCACGGATCACCGTGCCGGGCCAGATACTGGTGCGTTCACCGATGCGCACGTCGCCGATGACCACGGCGGTTTCGTCGATCCAGGCGCTGGCGGCAATCTGCGGGTCGATCCCGGCAAAGGAGCGGATATTGGGCATAGGCGGGTTATAGTCCGAGTCTGATCCGGTGGCCGCGGAGGGGCACATGGAGATTTTCTGGTTCGTGATCCTGGGCATTATCGCCCTTGTCGTGATCTACGGCATCCTCATCTACAACCAGCTGGTCGTGCTCAAGCACCAGGTCGGGCAGGCGTGGGCGAATATCGACGTGCTGCTCAAGCAACGTCACGATGAATTGCCCAAGCTGGTGGAAACCTGCAAGCAGTATATGCAGTACGAGCAGGACACCCTGGAGAAGGTCATGTGGGCGCGCGCGGCGGTGGCAGATGCCCGCGCCAAGGGCGACGTGGGCGCGGTAGGGGCCGCGGAAGGGATGCTCCGCATGGGCCTGGGTAATCTGTTCGCCGTGGCGGAAGCCTATCCGGAGTTGAAGGCGAACGAGGGTTTCCAGCACCTGCAGACGCGTATCACCGGGCTGGAAAACGGTATTGCGGATCGGCGCGAGTTCTACAATGCCGCCGTCAACGCCAACAACGTGCGCATCGAGCAGTTCCCGGACGTGCTGGTGGCGCGCCGCTTTGGCTTCGGCCCGGCCGAACTGTTGGAGTTTGCCGAGAACGAGCTGTCCGATGTGAACATCAAGGACTTGTTCAGCGCTTGATGTCGTTTGTGCCACGCGCCGTTACCGCACCATGAATCCCGCCGATGCCGTCGCCGGCATGCCCCTGCTGCACTTTCTCGCCTGGAGCGGGTTCGTCGGCGGACTGGCTGGGGTGGGCGCCTGGGCCGGGATCACCCGCCTGGCGCGGGCACGCATGATCGAAAACGTCCCTACCGCCAAGGTGCGTTCGGCGCCACAGGGTTATGTGGAGCTGGTGGGTACCGCCGAGGCACTGCCTGGCACACCCGTCATCGCGCCCCTGTCCGGGGCGCCCTGTGCCTGGTACCGCTACACCATCCAGGCCCGTGCGCAAAAAAGCTGGAATATCGTCGACAAGGGCGTCAGCGACGGGGTCTTCGTATTACGGGACGACACGGGCGACTGTCTGATCGACCCGGACCGCGCCCAGGTGACCACCATTCGGCATCGTGTCTGGTATGGCAACAGCGAATGGCCGGAAGCCGGCAGCGGCGAGCGTTGGGGCACCCGCCCGGACAATTGGCACCGCAAGCTGAATCGGCTCACCGGTATCCAGGTGGAAAACGACTTCGGCATCGGTGGTCGTTATCGCTACGCCGAAGAGGTCATCCTGGCCGGCGACCCGCTCTATGCGGTGGGCCGTTTCCACACCTTGGATGCGCAGTACCACGCCGCCGGTCGTGCCGAGATTGCCGCTGATTATCTGCGCCGCTGGAAGCGCCATCCGGACGTGATGAAGCAGTTCGACCGCGACGGCGACGGCCAAGTGGACCCCCAGGAGTGGCAGGCCGCCCGCCGGATGGCCGAGCAGCAGGCGGCCACGGAGTCGGCCGAGCTGGCCGCGGCCGGGCCCGTGCATACCCTGGTAAAGCCGGGCGACCGGCGTCCGCTGCTGATCGCCAATCTGGACCAATTCGACCTGGTAAAGCGCTATCGTCTACAGGGCTGGGCGGGGGTCGGCTTGTTTTTTGTCGCCGGAGCCATCACGGTTTTCATGGTAAGCACCCGCTTGCTGGGCTGACGTGCGAAAATGCCCGCCTGATCCGATTAGGTGTCCACCATGACCAATCCGCTGCTCGACAATGACGGCCTGCCGGCCTTCGTCCACATCAAACCGGAACACGTCGAACCGGCCATCGATACCCTGCTGGCGGAAAACCGCGCCAACATCGCCCGGTTGCTGGATGAGGTGACGGATCACAGCTGGGTCAACACCATCGAACCCATCGAGGAATGGGAAGACCGCCTGGGCCGTGCCTGGTCACCGGTGTCGCATATGAACTCGGTGGTGAACAGCGACGAACTGCGCGAGGCCTACAACGCCTGTCTACCCAAGCTGTCCGAGTACGGCACCGAGATGGGTCAGAACCGCAAGCTGTACGAAGCCTACAAGGCGGTCGCCGATAAGGCCGATGCGCTGAACCTGGATACCGCCCAGCGCAAGGTGTTGGAAAATGCCCTGCGTGATTTCCATTTGTCCGGCGTCGATCTGCCGGCCGACAAGCAGGCCCGCTACAAGGCTATCAGCCAGCAATTGTCCGAACTGACCAGCCAGTTCAGCGACAATCTGCTGGACGCCACCAATGCCTGGTCGAAACAACTGGACGACGAGTCCGCGTTGAAGGGGCTGCCGCCGTCGGCCATCGCCCTGGCCAAGCAGACCGCGGAACAGCGTGAGCAAAGCGGCTACGTGCTGACACTGGATTTTCCCAGCTACTACCCGGTGATGACCTACGCCGAGGACGCCGGGTTGCGTCGCGAGTTGTACGAGGCCTACAACACCCGCGCGTCCGATCAGGGCCCGCACGCCGGCCAGTGGGACAACAGCACGATCATGGATCAGATCCTGGCGCTGCGGCATGAAAAGGCCCGACTGCTGGGTTTCAACAACTACGCCGAGTACTCGCTGGCGGCCAAGATGGCACGCAGCACCGACGAGGTGGTCGGCTTTCTGGATGACCTGGCGGTCAAATCCAAGCCCCAGGCTGAGCGCGAGCTGGCCGAGCTGCAAGCCTTTGCGAAGGAGCAGCACGGGGTCGACGAACTGAACCCGTGGGACATCAGCTATTACGCGGAAAAGCTGCGCCAGCACCGCTACGCCATCAGTTCGGAAGAGGTGAAGCCGTACTTCCCGGAAACCCGGGTTGTGCCCGGCATGTTCGCCGTGATCGGCAAGTTGTTCGGGGTGATCATCCACGAGGTCGTGGACGGGTCCGTCGAGGTCTGGCACCCGGACGTGAAGTTCTATGAGATACGCGATGCCGATACCGGCGAGGTGCGCGGTCAGTTCTACTTCGACCTGTACGCGCGACCGAAGAAGCGCGGCGGCGCCTGGATGGACGACTGCCAGGGTCGTATGAAGTCCAGTCATCGGGAACAGATCCCGGTGGCCTACATGACCTGCAACTTCACCCCGCCGGTGGACGGCAAGCCCGCCTTGTTGACCCATGACGAGGTCGAGACCCTGTTTCACGAGTTCGGCCACGGACTGCACCACATGCTGACCCGCATCGACTACCCGGCGGTATCCGGCATCAGCGGTGTGGCCTGGGACGCGGTGGAACTGCCCAGCCAGTTCATGGAGAACTTCTGCTGGCAGCGCGCGGGGCTGGACCTGATCGCCGGCCACGTGGAAACCGGCGAGCCGATCCCGGACGATCTGTTCGACCGCATGATGGCAGCCAAGAACTTCCAGTCCGGCATGATGATGGTGCGTCAGCTGGAGTTCTCGTTGTTCGACTTCCGCATCCACCGCGATTTCGACCCGGCCAAGGGGGCGCGGATCTACGCGATCCTGGACGAGGTCCGCGATCAGGTGGCGGTGCTCAAGCCGCCCGCTTGGAACCGCTTTCCGCACGGTTTCAGCCACATCTTTTCCGGTGGCTATGCGGCCGGGTACTACAGCTACAAGTGGGCCGAGGTGTTGTCCGCCGATGCGTTCTCGCTGTTCGAGGAGAACGGCGTGTTCGACCCGGCCACCGGCCGGTCCTTCCTGCACAATATTCTGGAAAAAGGCGGCTCGCAGGACGCCATGGAACTGTTCGTCGCCTTCCGCGGCCGCGAACCCCGGATTGATGCGCTGTTGCGCCACAGCGGCATCGCCGCCTGACGAGCCCCAAGGCCGAAGAGTTTGCTATGAGTTGTCCGTCCCTGTCTTTCGACCAGCTGAATGCGCTGGAACCCTATCTGCTCAATCGCGCGCAGTTTCACAGCGGCATGCCGTTGGATGTCTGTCACGGTTATCTCACGGCCGTTATCAGCGGCCCCCGTGACGTACCGACGGAGGAATGGCTGCCGCCGGTGTTCGGCAAGCCCGAGTTCGACGACGATGCGGAGGTCGAGCAGATGGCGGAACTGGTGGTGGCGTTGCATGACCAAATCGCCCATGAGTTGGCACATGGCCACTACGCGCCCATCATGATCCACAAGCCGGAAGAAGACATTGATCCGCTGCCGTTGCCTTATGGCTGGTGCGAAGGCTATCTGTTCGGCCTGACGCTGCAAGGCGAAGACATCCGCGAGCGCATGGCCAAGGATCAAGAGGCCGCCAACATGCTGACGCCCATCATGGCCTTCATGAGCTATGAGCAGCATCAACTGCTCGATCCCCCGGACCCCAGCGAGCATCGTCGGGTGGTGGCCGAGCTACCGGACGCAGCCAGCAATATCTATCGTTGGTGGCGGCAGCACAAAAGCCACCCGCAGGTTTCGCCCGACACGGCTCACTGATCCACCGTGGTTCCGGTGCAATGCGCCGAATGCCACGGGATCCGTGCAACAACAGCAGAATGCCGATTTGCAGCGGGTATACAACCGGCCCCTTACTGGGCCGGTTGTCGTTCAGGGCTTAGCAAATGCCTTTTTGCACCGAGGTGGTGGGGCAGGCGCGACCGTCGGCCAACAGTTCCACGGTGCCGTCATCTTCGGACGAGCCGAGGCCGAACAGGTCGACCGACGGGATGAAGTTGATGGGCAGCGACCGCTTGGGTTGGTAATTCGCCAGTTCGACGGTGTTGTCGCTCTCCGAGCTGCCGACGGACATGCGATCGAAGTCGTTTACGTAACCGGCGGCCTGGCTCAGGCTTGCCCCCAGGATCAAGGCGGGGGTCAGGGTCAGTGTGATGAATTTCATTTTATTTCTCCTACTGCTATGGCTTGTGCCGCAGGGCGCGCTCCGACAGGGGCGGCGCGTCGTGCGTATTCGTGTGACCCAACGTGTTACAGAATCGTTTCACCGCCCGGTGTCAGTATGCACAGTGGTTTGTGCACACATGGCGCAGGGTGCGCGGTTGCGCAAGATTGGCCACAATGCCCCGGTCTCCTGCTTGGCACATTCAGCACATGAAATATAACGACCTGCGCGATTTCATCCGTCTGCTCGAAGAGCGTGGTCAGCTCAAACGCATTGCCCGCGAGATCGATCCCTATCTGGAAATGACAGAGATCTGCGATCGGACTCTCAAGGCGGGCGGGCCGGCGCTGTTGTTCGAGAACCCCAAGGGGTACGACATGCCGGTGCTGGGCAATCTGTTCGGCACCCCCGAACGGGTGGCCCTGGGCATGGGCGAGGAATCGGTCACCGCACTGCGCGAGGTGGGCAAGCTGCTGGCGCAGTTGAAGGAGCCCGAGCCGCCCAAGGGGATGAAGGATGCATGGGAAAAGCTGCCCATGTTCCGCAAAGTGCTCGACATGTCCCCCAAGCTGGTCAAGGGCGCGCCCTGCCAGGCCAAGGTCGTCGAGGGCGACGACGTCGACCTGGCCAGGATCCCGGTGCAAACCTGCTGGCCGGGCGATGCCGGTCCGCTGATCACCTGGGGGCTGGTGGTCACCCGTGGCCCGGAAAAGCCACGTCAGAACCTGGGCATCTATCGCATGCAGGTGATCGGCAAGAACAAGGTGATCATGCGCTGGCTGGCCCATCGCGGCGGGGCGTTGGATTTTCGCGAGTTCCAGAACACCAATCCCGGGGAACCCTTTCCGATCGCGGTGGCGTTGGGGGCGGATCCGGCGACCATTCTGGGCGCCGTCACGCCGGTGCCCGATACGCTGTCCGAATACGCCTTTGCCGGGCTGCTGCGCGGCGGCAAGACCGAGGTCACCCAATGCATCGGCTCGGACCTGCAGGTGCCGGCCTCGGCCGAGATCGTACTGGAGGGCCACCTGCATCCGGGCGAGATGGCCGACGAGGGACCGTTCGGCGACCACACCGGCTATTACAACGAGGTGGAATCCTTCCCGGTGTTCACCGTCGAGCGCATCACCAGCCGGCGCGAGCCCATTTATCACAGCACCTATACCGGTCGGCCCCCGGATGAACCGGCGGTGCTGGGCGTGGCGCTGAACGAGGTGTTCGTGCCGATCCTGCAGAAGCAGTTCCCGGAGATCGTCGACTTCTACCTGCCGCCGGAGGGGTGTTCCTACCGCATGGCGGTGGTGAGCATGAAGAAGCAGTACCCCGGCCATGCCAAGCGGGTGATGTTCGGTGTGTGGTCGTTTCTGCGCCAGTTCATGTACACCAAGTTCGTCATCGTCACCGACGACGACGTGAACGTGCGCGACTGGAACGACGTGATCTGGGCCATGACCACTCGCATGGACCCCGCGCGCGATACCACCCTGGTGGAGAACACGCCGATTGACTACTTGGATTTCGCATCCCCGGTGTCGGGTCTGGGTTCCAAAATGGGCCTGGATGCGACCAACAAGTGGCCCGGCGAAACCACCCGTGAATGGGGTGAGCCCATCGAAATGGACGCCGAGGTCAAGGCGCGGGTGGATGCCATGTGGGACGAGCTGGGCATCGACTGAGTCTGGTCAACCGCCACCAGCGGCGCGCGTTGTGTCGGTGTAGCGGGGGACATTCGTCCCCGGGAGGCACCGATGAACATGCCATGGGGAAAACCGCTGGCCGGCGGATTGCTGATCGTTCTGGGTACGCTGGGTCTGACGGGTTGTCAGGTCTACGCGCAGCGGTCGGACGCCGCGCTTCACCAGCGCGTGTACGACGACGATCCGGGGGATTACTACTATTACCCAGAGGAGCGGGTGTATTTCAATATCCGCCACGGTTACTACTGGTATCACGACGGGGGGCACTGGTATCGCAGTGATCGTCTACCCCGCCATCTGGTGCTCGATCATCACCGGCGCACGCGTATCCACGTGGATCGGGGTGAACCCTGGCGACACCACGACGAGCACCAAGGGCGCTTCGGCCATCACGGCGACGGGGTGATCTACCACGATGGGGGCCATGAGCACCGTGACGCGTACCATGAACGCCATCAAGCCGATTGGGCAGGCCGTTGGGAGCACCGCGGCGACCAGCACCGCGACGCCGTGCGGGATTAGCGGCACGCTGGTGGTTTGCTGCGCGGGCTGCGGGAGGCACAGCGCCAGCGTCTGGAACAGGCGGAGCGGCATGGGCAGCTGCGCCACGACCGGCACGAAGCGCGGCACCAGGAGCATGACGGGGACTGAGACGGTCGACGACGGTTTGAGCCGCGGACAGGGCTGGCCGATAATGGCCGCCCCTGGCCCTGCCGCGACGACTTCCCCCGATGACCAAGTTCCCCTTCACCTGGCTGGCGCTGGGCGCCGGTCTGCTGATCGCCCTGATGTTGCTCGGCGCCCAGGCGACCCCTGACGGCGGCCCGCTACCCTTGCTGACCCAGCTGATCCTGGCCGAATTCGGGTTCATCCTCAACGTGATCGGCGCCTGGAGCGGGCTCCAGCGGCTGCAACGCGACGGCATGCAGTGGTCCATGGTGAGCGCCACGGTGGGCTGTATCGTGATCGCGGTGGTGCTGGGACTGATGGGCGTGGCCTTGTTCCCGGATGCCGGCGCGGTGGCACCCGCTCAGTAGTCGTCCACCTTGCCGCGCAGGCGTTTGGTCTTGCCGTGGCGGGTCTTGCTGTCCAGGCGCCGCTTCCTGGCGGCACGACTGGGCTTGGTCGGTACCCGTTTCTTGGGTGTGCTCGCAACCCCATGGATCAATGCCGCAAGACGCGCCAGCGCGTCGGCGCGATTCTTCTCCTGGGTGCGGTAGCGCTGCGCCTTGATGACCACCACGCCGTCGCCGGTGATGCGGTTGTCGGTCTTGGCCAGCAGGCGTTGCTTGTAGAAGTCGGGCAGTGAGCTGGCGTGGATATCGAAACGCAGATGGATCGCTGTTGCCACCTTGTTCACGTTTTGCCCGCCGGCGCCCTGGGCGCGCACGGCGTTCAGTTCGATCTCGTGGTCCGGCAGGCTGATACGTTGGCTGATGCGTAGCATGGTGGCGGTCGACTGGGGTTCGCACCTATTCTACGGCGGGGATGGCGGCTGTGCCCCTGAATCCCCGGTCCGACTGGCCGATAATGGGTGCGAACCCTTCGCAATAGCCATTTTGGAGTCTTCATGGTTGCCGATTCCCAGCCCGCGGTCCGCTCGCCGTCCGCCGACGTTCTGGCGCCCTTGCTGGAACTGGCCGGCCAGGTGCTGCTGGGCAAACAGACGCAGTTGCAACTTGCGGTCAGCTGTCTGTTGGCGCGTGGCCATTTGTTGATCGAGGACGTGCCCGGCGTCGGCAAGACCACCCTGGCTCATCTGCTGGCCCGGTTGCTGGGCCTGGACTACGGTCGCATCCAGTTCACCAGCGACATGCTGCCGGCGGACATCCTCGGTGCCTCGGTGTACGACCGTGACCAGGGGACCTTCCGTTTCCACCCCGGGCCGGTGTTTGCGCAGCTGGTGCTGGCGGACGAGATCAACCGCGCCACGCCCAAGGCGCAGAGCGCATTGCTTGAGGCCATGGAAGAGGGCCAGGTCACCAACGAGGGGGTCCTGCATCCCCTGCCCAAGCCGTTTTTCGTCATCGCCACCCAGAACCCGCAGGAACAGGTGGGCACCTTTCCGCTGCCTGAATCGCAGTTGGATCGCTTTCTGATGCGCATCGAGCTGGGTTATCCGGACCCCCGTGCCGAGCGCGCTTTACTGGCCGGCCGCGATCGGCGCGACTGGCTGGCCGAGTTGATGCCATTGCTCGATACGGCGCAATTGCTCGCCCTGCAGCAGGCGACGGCGCAGATCCATGTGGCCCCGGCGCTGCTCGATTACGCCCAGGCCCTGCTCGGCGCCTCGCGCGATACCCTGCCGGCCGGGCTGTCGCCCCGTGCCGGCCTGGGCCTGCTGGCCGCCGCGCGGGCTTGGGCCTTCTTGGCCGGTCGCCGGATGGTGATCCCCGAAGACCTTCAGGCGGTATTCGTACCCGTCGCCGGCCATCGCATCGGCCAGCAGGCCGCCAGCCAACTGCTGGCCGACCAGCCGGTGCCCTGAATGTACCGCTGGCTGGCGGCGTTGGCCCGGGTGCACCGGCCGGACCCGGACGGGCGGGTACATATCGCCGGACGCGCCATCTATGTCCTGCCCACCCGCTACGGCCTGTTGTTCCTGGTGTTGGTGCTGGCGCTGCTGGTGGGCGCGATCAACTACGCCAACAACCCGGCCTTTCTGGTCACCTTCGCGCTGGCCGGGGCGGGTCTCGCCACCCTGGTGCAGACGTGGCGGAACCTGCGGGGTCTGCAGCTACGGCTGGTCGGCGACCAGCCGGATTTTGCCGGCGGCACGGTCGGCTTCCGCTTTCGTGTTGCGAGTGACCGCCCGGTGGACCGCCCGGCAATACAGCTGCAATGGGCGGACCTGAGCGGCGTCCCGCGGGCAACCGATCTGCCGGGGGGTGAGGGCGCCGTGGTGTTGTTGCGTCGCGCCGCCGGCACCCGCGGACGCTGTCCGGCAGGGCGATTGTTGGTAAGTACACGCTATCCGCTAGGCATAATACAGGCTTGGTGTTACCTGGAATTCGACGCCTGGGTGCCGGTGTATCCCCGGCCCGCTCCGCAGGCCGTGCCGCCAGCGCATCCCAGTGGCGGCCTGGGCACCGGTTCACGGGTAACCGGCACTGAGGATTTTGCCGGGCTGCGCACATACCGCCCCGGTGACCCCTTGCGCCGCATCGACTGGAAGGCGTTGGCCGCCGAGCGTGGCCTGCATACCCGCACCTTCGCCAGCGGCGGCGGCGAGCCCTTGTGGCTGGACTGGGCGGCCTGGCCGGAGTTGGGCGTGGAGGCGCGTCTGTCGCTACTGAGCCGGGCGGTGGTGGACGCACATCTCAGCGGGCGCCGGTACGGCCTGCGGCTGCCGGCCGTCGAGATCGCGCCGGGGTCTGGCGAGACGCATCGCCGGACCTGTCTGACCGCCCTGGCCGTGTACGGGGAGGCGCCATGAAGGATGCGCTGGCGGACCGGCCCCTGGAACCCGCGACGGTCGGCGGCCTGCTGCTGGTGTTCGCGCTGATCGGTGCGCCGCATCTATGGCACCTGTCCCCCCTATTGATGTCGGTGTTTTACGCGGCGCTGGCCTGGCG
Source organism: Gammaproteobacteria bacterium (assembly GCA_030148485.1). Lineage (GTDB taxonomy): Bacteria > Pseudomonadota > Gammaproteobacteria > Chromatiales > Chromatiaceae > JANTHH01. The sequence goes on from JASBTJ010000067.1 coordinate 18,550, forward strand.
CGGGGTGTCGCTGATTCATCCACGGCTGTTGCCGGGCCGCCGGTTGCGGGGGCTGTTGGCCCTGGCAGCCCTGGTGGCGGTGCTGTGGTCGGTGTCCGGTCAGCTGGACGGTCGGGCGCTGGGGGTCGGGCTGTTGACCGTGATGGCGGGCTTGAAGTCGCTGGAAGTGAGCTCGCGGCGCGATCTGTACGTGACGGTGTTTCTTGGCTGTTTTCTGCTGGCGACCCAGTTCCTGTTCGACCAGGGGTTGTGGATAAGTCTCTATCTGGCGCCGTTGCTGGTGGTGTTGCTCGGCTTGCTGGTCCGAAACAACCGGGTGAATCCGCCCCCTTGGCCGCGGGCCTTGCGCGAGGCCGGCTGGCTGATGGTGGCCGGGCTGCCGATGGCACTGTTGTTGTTCGTGCTGTTCTCGCGTCTGGCCGGCCCCTTGTGGGCACTGACGGCCCCGGCACCCGGCGTCACCGGCATGACCGATCGGCTGTCGCCGGGCAGCGTATCGCAACTCAGCCAGTCGGGGGCGGTGGCCTTCCGGGTCAGTTTCACCGGACCGCGACCGCCGCAGGCCGAGTTGTACTGGCGCGGGCCGGTGTTCTGGGACACCGACGGACGCACCTGGCGCGCCGGGGTGCCGCTTGAGTCGGTGTCCCGCGCTGGCGGGGTTGGCGCGGTGTGGTCCCAGCAAGTGACCTTGGAACCGAGCAACCAGCGTTGGCTGTTCGCCTTGGACCGGCCGCTGCAAGCGCCGCCTCAGGCGCGCTTGAGCGGTGACGGCCAGTTGCTCAGCGCGGAACCGATCAACACCCGTCGACACTACCGGGTGAGGTCCCAGGCCGGGGTCGGTGAGGTGCGCTTGGCCGCCGCCGACCGCAGGCGCGCGCTTGCCGTCCCCGAGTCGGTCGTCACCGCCCGCATGCGCGCCTTGGTGGCTGAATGGCGGCAGGCGGACCCGCGACCGGGCGCGCTGGTCGCCGCGGCGTTGCGCCATTTTCGTCACCAGCCCTTCGTCTACACCTTGCGCCCGCCAGCACTGCCCGATAACCCCGTGGATGGATTCCTGTTCGAGACCAAACGCGGATTTTGTGAGCATTACGCTACCAGTTTCGCCGTTTTGATGCGCTTGGCCGGCGTGCCGACACGGCTGGTCGGCGGCTACCAGGGTGGCGAGTGGAATCCGGTGGGCGAACACATGATCGTGCGCCAGTCCGACGCCCATGCCTGGGCGGAGGTCTGGCTGGGCGACCGCTGGCAGCGGGTCGATCCCACCGCGGCGGTGGCGCCGGATCGCGTCGAGCAGTCCATAGACCCCACCGCGACCACGAGCGGGCCCATGGTTTACCAGGGGCCGCCACCGAGTTGGCTGGCGCGGTTATGGCGTGACGGCGGCTGGTTCGTCGATGGCTTGGCGCTGAGCTGGCAGCGCTGGGTGGTCGGCTACAGCGACCGCACCCAGGCCGGGCTGCTCGAACGCCTTGGTCTCGGCTGGCTGAGCGGCTACCGGCTGGCGTTGGCCGCGGTGGCCGCGGCCGGACTGGGCATGCTGCCGTTATGGTGGCTGTTGCGGCGTGGCGAGGCTGTTACGCCCGATCCGGCCCAGCGGGTGTGGCAGCGCTTGTTGGTCCGGCTGCGGGCCGCCGGCGTCGACTTGTCGCCGAATCTGTCGCCCAGCGACGTCGGTCGTCGCGCGGCGGCACGCTTTCCGGCCCAGCGCGCGGCCATCGAACGCATCGTCGGCCTGTATCTGGCGCAACGTTACGGGCATGCAGCCTCGTCGGTCGGGCTGCGGCGCTTGCGCGCGGCGGTGCGCCGTCTGCGTCTGCGCCGCTGAGTTTTGCGCAAAGGTTCAGGGGGGGCGATTTGCGGTGCCCCTGCGCCTACTTTATGATTTTGCAAGTATCTAAAAAAATTAAAGAAAAAGGCAGGGTCGCCGCTCTCGTGCCAACGAAATTCAGGCGACCGGCAGCGAGACGGCCCTTTGGCCGATCAACAGCGCCTGTCGGACAGGGGACTTTGGCTGGTGAGATGGGGACGGGTACAGCAGGCGCTTTGGATCGGTTTCGGCGCCATCCTGTTGCTGATGGCGGGCAAGTCTGTGTTGCAGGTCGGCCAGCTCAGCCAGTTCTTCGATCTCATCGAACAGAGCCGCTTGGCCAGCCGCAAGATGGAACTGATCAATGGCTTGGTCGAGGCGGCGCGCGCCCGTGCGCAAACGACGGCGCAAATGATCGCCGTGGACGACCCCTTCGACAAGGACGCCCTGGCGCAGCGCCTGGAGCGGCAGGCGGCACGCTTCGTGGCGCTGCGCGAGGCGCTGGTGGAGACCGGGCTGAGTGAGCAGGAGCATACGATCCTCGAGACCGCCAATGGCTACATCCGCCCGGCTTTGCTGGCGCAGCGCCGGGCCGCGCGGATGGCTGTCAGCGAAGACCCCGAGGTGCTGCGCAACGCCAATCGGCTGCTGATGTTCGAGGTGATCCCGCTGCAGGGGCGGATCGTCGACAGCTTCATGACCCTGTTCCGCTATCAGCGCGAGGTGATCCAACGCAATACCGCCCTTGGTGAACGGCTGTTCGACCGGGTGGTGGTACTGATCGGGAGCCTGACCGGCGGTGCCCTGTTCGCCACGGTGCTGGTGGCGGCTTTGGTGATCCGTCGCACAGGCCATACCGAGCGCGCCTTGTACCGCGAAAAACAAGGTGCCGAGATCGCCTTGGGCAGCATCGGCGATGCGGTGATCGCCACCGACTCCCTGGGTCGGGTGCAGTACATGAACCCGATGGCAGAGGAGCTGACCGGCTATCGCATGGCGGATGCCCTGAAGCGCCCCATCGGCAAGGTGCTTCCGGCGCGGGAGGAGGCCAGTGGCCGACGGGTGTCGCAGGTGATCCATGCGCTGGCCCAGTATGGCAATCCGTCCCCCCCGGCGGACGATGTGGTGATGCGCAACCTGGCGGGGGATGAACTGCATATCGCCTTGACGGCCGCGCCGATCCGCACCGTCGAGGGACGCGTCGATGGCGTCATGCTGACCTTCCAGGACGTCACCGAAGCGCGGCGACTGGCGCGGCGGGTGGCGTTCCAGGCGCAACATGACGCCTTGACCGGTCTGCTCAACCGTCGGGCCTTCCAGGAGCGTGTCGAGCAGGCGCTACGGCTCTATCCCGAAGGCCCCCATGTGTTGTGCGTCCTGGATCTGGATCGCTTCAAGCCGGTCAACGATCTGGGCGGGCACGCGGCGGGCGACGCCTTGTTGCGCCAGTTGTCCGTGGTGTTGCGCGCCGAGGTGCGCAAGGGCGACCTGGTCGCCCGAATGGGCGGTGACGAGTTTGCGCTGTTTCTGACCAACACCACCGCGATGGCCGGCGCCGAGGTGGCGGAGAAACTGCGTGCCGCGGTCAGTGCCCACCGCCTGACTTGGCAAGGCCGGCAGCTCGGTGTTGCGGTCAGTATCGGTCTGGTACAGACACCCCGTGACGGCGCGGTGGACTACCAGCGTCTGGTGCAGGCGGCGGATGCGGCCTGTTATCAGGCCAAACACGGCGGGCGCGACCAGGTCGCCGTGGCCGATTACGCCGTGGCCGAGAATGCTGGAAGCCGCGAAGAGGAACGGATCGGACGGTGGTTGCGGGATGCGTTGGCCCAGGACGCGCTGGTGTTGCTCGGGCAGCCGATCCGGTCGTTGAGCGACCACGCGCAGCCGCCTTATTGCGAACTGCTGTTGCGACTGCCCGACGACCACGGGCAACTGCTCGCGCCCAGTGCCTTCCTGCCGGTGGCCGAGCGTCACGGACTCATGCCACGCATCGACGCCTGGGTGACGCGCCAGGCGCTGGCGATCCTGGGGCGTCATGACGATGGCTTGCAGGTGGCCGTCAATCTGTCGGCGCAGACCCTGGCGGACGCGGATTTCGGTGCCCAGGTGGGGCGCATGTTGACCGCCAGCGACGTGGACCCGAGACGTTTGGGTTTCGAGATCAGCGAGCAGGCGCTCACGTCCAGTCCCGAGCTGGTGAAGCGTTTCGCCGAGGCCGTACGTGGTCATGGCTGTGGGTTGAGCATCGACCATGTGGGCAGCGGCCTGGGCTGTTTCAGCGCGGTGGCCGGGCTGCCGGTGCGAATGGTCAAACTGGATGCCGAGCTGGTCGCCGGGGCACAGAGCGACGCGACGTCGCAGGCCATGGTCAAAGCCATATCCGATATTGCCGACACCCAGGGTATCCGCACCGCCGCCCACGGGGTGGAGAACCAGCAAGCGATGGATATGTTGTTTGCCCTCGGGATCGGGCTGGCCCAGGGGTTCCACCTGGGGTCGCCGCAACCGATGGGCGGGCCGCCCCGCCGTGCGATGACTTGAGCCGGCATCGTCCTGCCCGCAAAATGGCCGGCATCTGACCACTGTGGGGAACAGCCATGCGGACCATCATGTGCATGAACGCCAAGGGCGGTTGCGGTAAGACCACCTTGGCCACCAACCTGGCGACCTGGTATGCCGACGACGGCAAGAAGGTTGCGTTGGCCGATTTCGATCCTCAGCAGTGTTCACTGGATTGGCTCAAGGCCCGCGAACAGTACGAAGGAGTGCCCGGGATCGTCGGTGTGGATGCCACCACACCACCGATCCGGGTGCCCAAAGGCACCGATTACTTGATCATGGACGCCCCGGCCGGCACCCATGGCCCGGTGGTCAACGCCATGCTCAAGCGCACCCAGACCCTGTTGATCCCGGTGCTGCCTTCACCCATCGACATGCGCACGGTGCAGCGCTTCATCGAGGAATTGCTGGCCACGGGGCAAGTGTCGCAGAACCGGACACGCATCGCCCTGGTGGCCAACCGGGTGCGGGAAAACACCCGTATCTTCCACGAACTGGAAGACTTTCTGTCCCACACCGGGGTGACCTTCCTCGGCGCCCTGCGCGAGAGCCAGAACTACATCAAGGCGGCGGAGACCGGCCTGGGCATCTTCGAACTGGCACCGTCCGCGGTGTACAAGGACGTGGTGCAGTGGGATGTCATTACCCACTGGCTGGCCAGCGCCAAAAGTCTACCGAAAGGCTGAGCCGCCTACGAGGAGCGCCCCGCAACGAGTGTGCGGGGCGCCCATGCCGCGGCTAAGGAGCCTCTGAAAAATTCAGGGCTTCCTTGGATCTCCCTATCATCCGCACGCAGCAGGCGGACGTATCGATCCCCAGGACAGGAGGATGGCGGATACCCGAGCGTCGCATTCCGATGCGCCCGAGCCGGACGCGCAGCCCTTGGTGCTGCCAGCGCGGCGGCTTGCGCCTGGTGACCCGTTTCGCTGGCTGGCGTTGGGCTGGCGGGACCTGCGCGGTGCGTGGCGGTTGAGTCTGCTATGGCGCGGTGCTGGTGCTGTTCGGTTATCTGGTCACTTGGTTGGCCTGGGATGGCGGTCACGTGCTGGCGCTGTTTACCCTGGGTTCGGCGTTCGTCCTGGCCGGCCCGGTACTGGCGTTCGGCCTGTATTCCATCAGTCGCCAACAGGAGCGAGGCCTGCGTCCCCGATTCGGCTACTGTATCCGGGTGCAGCGCAAGCACCTGCGTAACGAGTTGTTGCTTGCCCTGGTTATCCTGGTGGTGCTGTTGGTGTGGGCCCGTGCGGCCTCCCTGGTGCACGTGTTCTTTTCCATGGACGAGGAATTCGGCGCCTGGGGCTGGTTGGGGTTTCTCGCGGTGGGCAGCGCGGTGGGGTCGGTGTTCGCGGCCCTTGTGTTCAGCGTCAGCGCCTTTGCCTTGCCGCTGATGCTGGATAGGGATGCCGATGCCGTCACGGGCGCCCTGAGCAGCCTTGCCGCTGTGCTGCAGAACAAGCGGGTGGCACTGCTATGGGGTGCCCTTATCGTCGCTCTGGTGGGGGTGGGCTTCGCCACTGCCTACCTGGGGCTCATCGTGGTGCTGCCGTGGATCGGTCACGCCACCTGGCATGCCTATCGGGACACCATCCTGCCGGCTGCAACGGATGGAGCCTGAGGTGTCCCCGAGCTATTCGTCAAAGCAGGCCGGCAGACCCTCGTCCAGGGTCGGGTACTTCAACTCGATTGCCAGTTCGTCGATCAATTTGCGATTCGACAGTCGCCGCGATTCCGCCAGATAGGACAGCAGGCCGGCGGACAGTTGCTCGCGCGCCTGATCCGGCCCGATCACCGGCGGGCGGGGCAACCCGGCCAGATCGGCCACGCGGTTGAAATAGTCGGCCATGTTGCCGGGGTGGCCGTCACAGACGTTGTACACCTCACCGTCGCGCCCCTTGGACAACGCCGCAAGCAGCACCGTGGCCAGGTCGTCGGCATGGATGCGGTTGGTCCAGGGCGCATGGGCTTCGGCGATCATCGGCGCGCCTTTGTGCAACCGTGCAAGCGGCAGCTTGCCCGGCCCGTAGATCCCTGCCACCCGCAGGATCACCAGCTCGCCCCCGGCGTGTTCGCGCCAAGCCCGCAATTGCTGTTCGGCATCCCAGCGGCGGCGTGCACGGTCCACGGATGGCCGGGCCGGACGGGTTTCATCCACCCAGTCGCCGCCACAGTCGCCGTAAACGCCGGTGGTGCTCAGGTACACGATGCGGCGCGGCGCCCCGTCACGGGCGGTGGCGCTCAGGAAGCGCGCCATGCGGCTGTCCACCTTGCCCGAGCTGGGCGGCGGTGCCAGATAGAGTACCGCCCGGCCGCCGCTGGGCAACGGCGGCAGCGGGTCCAGGTCCAGATCCGCTAGCAATGCCTGCGCAGCGGATCCGGTAACGGCCTCGGCACTGGCACGGGATCGCACCAGCCCAACCGCGTCGGTGTCAGCGCTCGAGCGCCGCAGCACGCGCTGGCCCATATACCCGCAACCGACGATAAACATGGATTCCATAAGCTTTTTCTGACTGCGTGGAAAATGAGACAATGGCAGGATTTTCGCATTTACGGACCCGGATTACCCATGACATTCAAGGTGCAGCTTGAACCTAGCGGACGCAGTTTCACGGTGCAGGACGGCGAGACCGTACTTGCGGCGGCGCTGAGGGAGAACGTCGGCTTGCCCTATGGGTGTCGCAGTGGCTGCTGTGGTGCCTGTGCAGCCAAGTTGCGCAGCGGCGAGGTGAACTACCCGCAAGGTCAACCGCCAGCCCTGGAAGGGTCCGCCGCGGACGTTTGTCTGCCCTGCGTATGCATGGCCGCCGGTGATCTCACGCTGGAGGTGCGCGAGACCGATAGCGTTGCGGAAATCCAGGTGCGCACCCTGCCGTGTCGGGTGGCGCGCATCGAGCAGCTCAACCACGATGTGATCCAGCTGTTTCTCAAATTGCCCGAGGGACAGCGGCTGCAGTTCCTGGCCGGCCAATACCTGGAATTTCTGCTTGCCGACGGACGGCGACGGGCCTTTTCCATCGCCAACGCGCCCCATGACGACGAGCTGATCGAACTGCATATCCGCCATGTCGATGGCGGCAAATTCACCGACTGGGTGTTCAACAAGCTCGAAGAGCGTTCCATCCTACGCATCGAGGCGCCGCTGGGCAGTTTTGTGTTGGACGAGTCGTCCCAGCGCCCGATGCTGTTCGTCGGCGGCGGTACCGGGTTCGCACCCTTGAAGGGCCAGATCGAGCACGCTATACATCATGGCGAGCAGCGCCCCATGGCGCTCTACTGGGGAGTGCGTGCCAGCCGCGACCTGTACATGCCCGGGTTGCCGGAAAAGTGGGCCAAGGAGCAGGAAGGCTTCCGCTTCGAGACGGTGTTGTCCGAACCCGACGCCGATTGGGACGGGCGGTCCGGCTGGGTCCACGAAGCGGTGTTGCAGGACCACCCCGACCTGTCCGGGTTCGACATCTACATGGCCGGCCCACCAGTGATGATCTTCGCCGCGCGCGACGCCTTCCGCGCCGCCGGTGCGCTGGACGAGCACATGTTTTCCGACGCCTTCGAGTATGCCAAGGACGGCCAGTAACCGGTCACCGCTGGTGCCGGCACGCGGCGGGTCGCGCCGCGGTCAGTGATCGGTCGGCTGCTTGACGTCCTCGTCCGCCGGGCGCGCGCCATGGGGGGGTGGCGCGGTGACCGGCTCGTCGAGCTGCGGGGCATTCACTTTGGGGCGGATGCTGTCCGGCAAGGCCACCGGTGCGGGACCGCCGGTACCGGCCAGACCATGGCGGTACACGTCCAACGCGGCGTGTTGCTCGCCCAGTTGTTCGAGCAGATGCCCCAGTTCCCGATAGGCTTCCGCCGGCCCGCCGGCACCGATGCTCGCTTCCAGATAGCCGCGAGCCTTGCCCCACAGTTGCGCATGCAGTGCCAGTCGGCCCAGCGCCAATAGCAGGATGGGGTTCTTCGACTGGCCGTCGAGCAGCCCTTCGGCAAAGGACAGGGCGCGGTTGGGGTTGGCGGCCACCAGTTGCCCGTACAGCTCGATCAAGCTGTCGTCATAACGGTGCTTCAGGGCTTCGCGCAGCAAGGGTTCGGCGTCGTCGTGCTGGTCGCGTTCAATCAGGTAACCGGCATAGTCGCCCAACACGCCTGGTTCAGCGCGCAAGGTGCGTGGCACTGCGGCCCAGGCGACCGTGAGGTCACGCGGATCGGTGGTCAGCGACGCCCGTTCCAGCAGTGCCCGGTGCAGACGGACTTCCAATGCGCGTAACTGTTCCGGGTCTTCGATCTTGCGTTTGCGCAGTTCCGGGATCAGCTCACGCAGATGCTCCCAGTCGCCCAACTGTTCGTACAAACGCCGTAACAGCCGCAGCACATAGGTGTGATGGGGGGCGATCCGGCGCAGATGCTTGAGCGTGGCCAGGGCCTGTTCCAGCTGGTTGTGGGCCAGTTGCAGCTCGGCCTGGGTGAGCGACACGGCCACGTCCGCCGAGGGCATGCTTTCGTGGGCCAGTTTGATATAGCCGTCGCGCCGCTCGTCCGCTCCGCCGGCCTGCGCGGCGCGGGCAGCCGCCAGGTAGTTGAGCAGCGGGGTCTCGGCGTCCTCGGCGTGATGGATCAGATGCTTTTCGGCGGCCTTCCAGTTGCCCTCGGCCATCTCCAGCAGGCCACGGGTGGTGCTGCGGCGGGCCTTGCGGGCGCCACGGCGGCGCTGCCAGGCGCGCACCTGGGCGGGGAGCCCCAGGGTGCGGGAAATCACACGGATCACCAGGTACAACACCGTGAACAGGGCGGCGACGATCACGATCAGCAGCGCCAGGCTCAGCTCCACGGTATAGGGACCGGCGGCCAGCATCACGTAGCCGGCATCTTTTTGCAGGATCAGGGCGACGCCGGCGCCGGCCAGCAGGATCAGCTACAGGGTGATGAGGATTCTCATGCGCCGGGCGCCTCCCCGTCGGCGGGCGTGGGGGCCGCCGGTTGGGACTCGAGCAGGGCGCGTCTGGCTTGCATGACGCGCAGGCTGTCGGTCAGGTCCGGGAGGTCGACACTGATCGGGGTCGCAGCCAGCTTGGCCAGCGCGGCATCCAGACCGCGGCCGACGGCGTCGGCCTGGAAATGGGTGCCGAGTTGGTCACGGGCGTCCTGCAGGGATTGTTCGAACATGTCATCGCGCCCCTGCACCAGGGCAAGCCGGGCCTGCTGCAGGGTCAGGCGCAGGTTTTCGTAGAGAAAGTAGCTTTGCTCCGGCGGCAGCATGGCGGTGACGGGTTCGTCATGGCGGCGGATACGCACGGCGTTCTTGATGCCGTCCCACAGGTCGGACAGCAATGTGCGCCAGGTGCGCTCCTGTTCGGCGGATTCGTTCAGGCTCAGCTGGGGCGCGTCGCCACGGGTGACCCGGCGCGGGTCGTCGTTCAAGGACAATTCGGGCACTTGATCCATGAGCGCCCCCAGGCGCGCCCACAGGCCGGTGATATCCGGTTGATCCAGGGTGTCGAGTTTGGCGATGTCCCGGGCAAGCTGTTCCCGCACGCCGGCCCAACTGGGGTCGCCGGTGGCGCGCAAGCGGTCATCGGCCTGTTCCAGCGCGGCGCGGGCGGTGGCCGGGTCATGGGCTAGGCGCAGGCGGTGGTCGGCGAGCTTGATCAGATAGTCGGCCTCGGCGATCAGCCACTGGGTGCCCGATCGGCCGACCCGTTCGTGCAGGTTGTTCACCAGGGTGCGCAACTGGGTTTCCCGTTCGTCCAGCAGGGCGCGTTCGGAGCTCATCAGCTGCTGTTGCTCGGTGAACGCCGACTCGATGCCGGCGACCGCTTGCGTCGCGTCGTCGGTGGTCCGGGTCAGCTTGTCCAGGGCGTCAGCTTGCTGTTGCTGGCTGCCCTGCAGCTTGTCCAGCTCGGCGCGGAGCTGTTGTACGCCGCTGGCGGCCGAACCGCCCTGATCGCTGGCGGCGGCGAGTTGGGTCTGTAAGCCCTGCCATTGCTGATAGCCGTACCAGCCGGCGGCCAGGACCAGCCCCAGCGCGATCAGCGCCAACAGCAGCGCCAGGCCCGCCAGCGCGCGCCCGCTTTTGCCGGCGGGCGGGGTGTCGGCGGTCTCCTCGGGGGGCGGGGTGTCCGGCGCGCCCGTGGGCTCGGCGTGGGACTCTTCGGGTTCTGGGCTTGCGTCGATGACGACGCCTTCCTTGGTTTTGTCGGTTGTCATTGGGGGTCCTGGTGGGCCGGATGTCAGCGCCTGGGGTTGCCGTGTGCTTCGCCTAGACTAGCAAAGCCGGGCGTCGCGCGGGAACAGCATTGAGCGCAGTTCAGGCCAGCTCACACAGCGCCTTGAGCACAGCCGGGTCGCTGGCCTGGGCGGCCAGATGCGGCTTGCGACAGCCCCGCGCGCGCGCGTGGGCCGCCAGTCGCGCGCTGATCACCACCAGCGGCGTGCGCTGCAGCTTGGCCAGACCCGCGTCGCCGAGCAGGGTGATCAGGTTGTCCAGGACCTCGGCGGACGTGACCACCACGGCGTCCACCCAATTGTCCCAGCCTTTGACCAGATTCTCGGCACTGCGCTTGGGGATCAGGCGTTGGTATACCTCGGCGTAGGCGACCTCCGCACCCCGGCTGCGCAGTGTCTCCGCCAGGGTCTCCCGACCGCCGTTGCCGCGCAGCACCAGTACCCGTTTACCGGTCATGTCCGCCAGTTCGGGTCTTGCCAACAGGCCCTCGCTGTCGAATCGCTCGGGGACCAGGGTGGCCTCCAGGCCAAGGGCATCGAGACGCTGTGCCGTGGCCGCGCCGATGGCGGCGATCTGCTGGCTGGCGGGCAGGGTGTCCGGCAGTAGGTCGAAGGCGTACTGCGCCGCATTGGCGCTGACAAAGATGAGCAGGTCGTAGCGTCCTGCGCCTTTGAGCTGATCGGCGACGGCGGCCGGGTCGGCGGGGCCGGCGATCTCCACGCAGGGGAACAGGATCGGGCTGCCGTGCGCCGCCTCGATGGCCTCGCCCAGTCGTTGCGCTTGCTCGGCGGGGCGGGTGACCAGCACTCCCAGGCCCTGCAGATGGCAGGGGGGCTTGTTCATACTTGGTCGTACAGGTCCTTGAGGATCCGCGCAGCGCCGCGACCGAGCAATTCGTCGGCCAGTGCCGTGCCCATGGCCTGGGCCTCGGCGCGGGGGCCGCGGATCTCGCCCTCGATGAGTTCGCTGCCGTCCGGGGTGCCCACCAGGCCACGCAGCCAGAGGGTGTCGCCATCGAGCACGGCGTGCCCGCCGATCGGCACCTGGCAGCCGCCTTCCAGACGTTCGTTGAAGGCCCGTTCGGCGCGCACCCGGTCGGCGGTGTCGTGGTGATGCAAACAGGCGATCAGCGCATTGACGCGGTTGTCGTCGGTCCGGCATTCGATGCCGATGGCGCCCTGGCCGATGGCCGGCAGCGACTGTTCCGGGGCGATGGCGTTGCGGATGCGTGCGCCGAAACCCAGCCGGATCAGGCCGGCGGCGGCCAGGATCACGGCGTCGTAGTGGCCGTCGTCCAGCTTTTTCAGCCGGGTGTTGACGTTGCCGCGCAAGGGCCGGATTTCCAGGTCAGGCCGGCGTGCCGCCAACTGGCATTGGCGGCGCAGACTGGAGGTGCCCACCCGGGCGCCTTCGGGCAATGCGTCCAGGCTGTCATAGCTGTTGGAGACAAAGGCGTCATGGGGATTTTCCCGCTGCATGACAATCGGTAGATGCAGGCCGTCAGGCAGGTGCACCGGCACGTCCTTCATCGAGTGCACGGCGATGTCCACCTCGCCACGGAACATGGCCTCCTCGATTTCCTTCACGAACAATCCCTTGCCGCCGATCTTGGCCAGCGGCGTATCGAGAATCTTGTCACCCGAGGTGACGATCCTGACGAGTTCCACGCGCAGGTCGGGATTGTAGCGTTCCAGCAGCGTTTTTACGTGCTCTGCCTGCCAGAGGGCAAGCTGGCTGGTCCGGGTACCGATTCGAAGCAAAGCATCCGCCAACGGCTTTTCCTCTTTGAAAAAGCTCATAATTTATGCCCATGCCCGGCAGAATGCAATTTGCTCTTTCTGGTTGGCCCACTTGGGACAGTTACTGGATCAAGTGGCTCAGAGGTATGAAATCTTTTTGTGAGCCTTGCAACTATCCGAAACATATTCAATAACTTATGGTTTGGGAATGAATCTTGCTTCGGTCGGTGGGTCTAATTCCACAGGAGGTGGAATCATGGTTTGTCTCAAAAAATTCCTGACTGGCATGCTGTTTTGTCTTGGCGTGGCTGCCATGCCTGTGGCTGTCTCGTCGCAGAGCATCATTCCCGAACCCGCCAATCTACAGACCCTGGCCAGCCAGGCGGCCAGCGAGAAGAAGTCGATCGTCGTACTTTTCGAGGCCGAAGGTTGCCCCTATTGCGAGCGGGTCATGCGCGAATATCTGGAGCCGATGGCGAAAAACGCCGAGTATCGAAAGAAAGTACGCATCGTGCGGCTCGATACTGGCAGCCAGGCGCCTCTGACGGATTTTCAGGGTCGAAAGACCACGCCGGCCGATTTCGCCCGCACCTATCGCGCCCGCCTGACCCCG
>JASBTJ010000070.1 GCA_030148485.1 Gammaproteobacteria bacterium
CCGCTTAAAGCCGTATCTCAACGGCATCCTCGCCCACTGTCGCTACCCCCTGCATACCAGCGTCTTGGAAGGCATCAACAACCGGATCAAGGTCATCAAACGTATCGGGACGAGGACTACTTCTTCCTCAAAATCCGCGCCACCTTCCCCGGACATCTTCGATGAACCTTTTTAATTTGGCGGAGAGGGAGGGATTCGAACCCTCGATACGGGTTAACGTATACACACTTTCCAGGCGTGCTCCTTCAGCCACTCGGACACCTCTCCGGATTCGCCGCCGGGGTATCGAGCAAGGCCGACACGCCGCGAAAACGAGGCGCGAAGCTTATACCAGCGCACCGGCCAACGCAATGCCGGCACGGCGCGAAGCGGTTTCCCTACAGGTGATGGCTGACTTGGGCGCGATGCACGTCCTGGGTTAGCTTGCGAAACTGCTCGCCCTTCAGATGGATCAGGTGCTGGTGATCGCCGAACTCGAAGTAGATGTCCTCCGCCTTGAGCAGTGCGGTATCCACCACCGTGTCGATACCGTACGGTTCACCGACCGCCGGCAAGGCGCCGCGATCGCAGTCGGCGAAGGCCACTTCCATCTCGTCCTCGTTCATGATCACCAGGCTGCGCGCGGTGAGTTGGTTGAGCCGATCGAGATCGAGTCGGTGGGTGGCCGGTACCACAGCCAGCAAATAGCTGGTGTCATCGCCGAGTAACACCGGCTTGGCCATCTGATCGCCCGGCACGTGCGCGGCTTGTGCTGCGCGCATGGCTGATTCGGCTGGGGCATGTTCGATCACATCATAAAGAACGCCACGGTTGTCCAGATACTCCTGGACGGTGGTTGCAACGCCCATCGTCTGTTACCTCCTGGGTTATCGATGTAAACCTAGGCCGCCGTGCCAACCGGGACCCATTTTGAGTATAGTCAGCGGTTCACGCAGCAAGTGTCGTCAGTGATGCCGAAACAGAACAAGAAGCACCAAACCCGAACCAAATCCACCCTGGCGGAACGTGCCGACCGCCATCTGCTCTACGAGCAGGCGGTGCAGTGCGCGGAATCCGAGGTGGATTTCATCGACGAGACCTACCGGAAACTGCGCGGCCGCAAGGCGCAACGCCTGCGGGAGGACTTCTGCGGGACCGCAAACGTCTGCTGCGAGTGGGTGCGACGGGGCAACAAACGCACCGCTGTCGGGGTAGACCTGGACCCTGAGGTGCTCGCCTGGGGGCGCGAACACCGTATCGCCACGCTCACCCCCGCCCAGGCCGCCCGGGTGCGACTGACCGAGGCGGATGTCCTGCAGGCGGCAACGGACCCGGTGGATATCGTGCTGGCGATGAATTTCAGCTATTGGCTACTCCAGGACCGCGCAACCCTGCTGGCCTACTTCCGCAAGGTGCGCGAGCAGCTGGACAGGGATGGCGTGTTTTTCCTGGACTGTTACGGTGGCTACGATGCCCACCGCGAGATCGAGGAACCCCGTGAGATCGGCTCAGGCAAGAAGGCCTTCACCTACATCTTGGACCAGGCCGACTTCAACCCGATCACCCACCAGGTCACCTGCCACATCCATTTCGAGTTCCGTGACGGTTCACGGCTGGACAAGGCGTTCAGCTACACTTGGCGATTGTGGACCCTACCCGAGATCCAGGACCTGCTCGCCGAAGCGGGTTTCAGCAAGGTCACGGTGTACTGGCAGGGCTGGGACGATGACGGCGAGGCGGACGGGGATTTCCAACCGGCGCTGAGCGCCGACGCCGACGCCGGCTGGATCTGTTACCTCAGCGCCGAAAAATAGCCCCTCGTCGGCTCGAAAAAAAGCCCGGCTCGCACACATCGAGCCGGGCTTTTTAGTCCGTATCCAGGCAGGATCAGAGGCCGAAGCCCTTGAGCAGCCCCTTGACCTTGTCGCCGGCCTTGTCCTGGATGACCTGCTCGATTTTCTGCTTGGCCTGCTCCTTGACCTTCGAGTGCACGACCGACTCGAGATCCACGGCGAACTTGGGATCAGCCAACGCGCCCGTGATGCGCACCGGGATGGGCAAGCCCGCCACGTCCTTGATTCCGGCACCGCCCTGGCCTTCCAGGCTCTTTACCAGTTCGGCGGTCAGCCGGTAGTCGATACGCTCCGCCGGCAGATCCACCTGCCCCTTGCCGGCCACACGCAACAACGGCGACTTGGCGCTGAGATCCTGATTGTCCAACACACCGTTGACGATACGCGCACTGCCGGTGAGTTCACTGAAATCCGTCTGCTGAGGTCCGTCCGGCACCGTGGTACCGGCCAGTTTGGCCTGGGCCTGACGGATCAGCTGGGCGATGTTGACGCCTTTGATCGCGCCATCGGCAAAGGCGATACGTGCCGTGCCGTTCAATGATCTGCGGATGGCCGCGTCGTCCAGTCCGGACATACGCAGGTCCGCTTCCACGTCACCCTTGCCGGTCACCTTGTCCTTGCCCGTCAAATCCTTCAGCAACGGGCCCGCCTGCACACCGGCCAGCATGTTGCGCACACTGATGCGTGGCGTCTTGTTACGGGCATCGAGTTCCACCCGACCGGACAACTTGCCGTCATACAGCAGCGCCTGCAGGGGATCGGCTCGCAACACGCCGTCCTTGGCCTTCACCGTGACCTTGATATCGGAAACGTTCAGGTTCTTGACCTTGAGTTTTCCCACATCGATCTGGCCATCCAACACCAAGCCGCGCAAACCGGCCAGGGGATCGTCCCCTGCCGGCTTGCCCGGCTGCTGCGCGGCGACCGGCTTGGTGTCGCCGGATTTTCCCTCAGCGGGCGCCGGCAGGTAACGATCCAGATCGATCTGATCGAGCTTCAGACGCACCTGCATGGCCGGGCCGGCAAAGGAATCGATATCGATATTGCCGCTCAGTGTCGACTCGTCGAACTTGGCCACCAGTTTCGACAGAGCAACCCGCTCGGCGGCCATATCCGCCGCGAGTGCAGCGCGGGCGTCGACCTTCAGCGGCTCGGGCAGCCCGGCACCGGCTGCCTTTATCTGTAGCGCCAGATCCGGCACGGCGTAGCCGAGCAGGTCTTCACGCACCGTCAAGGTACCCTCCAGGTCGACGCTCACCTTGACGCCCTGCTCACCGCCATCCAGCGCAAAAGCCAGCGTCACCGGGGACGTGCTGCCGGCGGCGAAGGCACCGGTGGTCAGATTGAGATCCTTCAGCTCGTAACGGGACTTGGCCTGGCGGTCGTCCCAGACCAGACGGGCGTTACGAACCTCCACGCCCTGCACGTCCAGCGCCAGATCGCGGCGCTCGCCGGCCTTCTCCTGCTTGGCATCGACCTTGCCTTTGTCCTTTCCGCTCAGGCCCTCCCAGTTGGTCGCACCCCGGGCATCGCGCGCCAGATTCAAGGTCAGGTCCTGCACCACGACGGTGTCCACCTGGAGCTTGCCGCTGAACAACGGCAGCAGTTTCACCCGCAGTTCCAAGGCCCCGAGGCTGGCGAAAGGCGCCTCACCGAAGCCCGGTGCATTGCTCAAACTGACGCCGCCGGCGTCGATGCCCAACCAGGGGAACACCGACAACTTCAAGGGCTCGCTGATGGTCAGTTCACGACCGGTCTGTTCCCGCACCGCCTTGGCAATATCACCCTTGTAATCGTTGGGATCGATCACCATCGGCAGCACGATTACCGCGATGACGACCAACAAGGCCACTGCGCCGATCAGGCCGATCAACCATTTGATGAGCTTACCCATACCTCACGCTCCCTTCTTGTTCGTGACCGGCTCAGCCGCCGAACACCTTCTTGAGAATATCCGTTGTACGCGCGACCGGATTCTCGCGGATCCGGCGCTCTTCCTCGGCCAGCTTCAGGAACAGGCCGTCCAGTGTCTTTTCCGTAACATAGTTGTCCAGATCCAACGACCCCGTATCCGTCCAGCCGCCGTACCCCGCCCCGACCTGATTGGCAAGGCGCTTGTACGCCGCGGTGGCGCCGCTGGCATCGGTGGCCTGTGCAACGATCGGCTTGATCGCCTGCTGCAGACGCTCACCGGCATTATCGCGCAAATACCGGGTGGCACTGTTCTCACCGCCGTTGAGAATACCGCGCACGTCTTGCAGGCTCATGTCACGCACGGTGTCTTTTACAATGCCCAGGGTCTTTGGGATCGCTTGTTCGGCTGCACGGTTGACGGTGGTTTCGAAATCGTCGACAAGCTGGTCCTTGCCGAACAGGCGAAATCCCTTGGCAGCGGTCTCCAACACGCCGGGCAACGGAATACGCACCTGCGGGTCGTTCAGGAAGCCGCCATCGCGTCCCAGCACATCCACGGCCCGCTCGGCGCCAACTGACAAGGCTTCACGCAAGCCGGAGCCGATTTCGGTATCCGAAAGCTTGCCGGCACCAGCGGTCACGGCAGGTATGGCTGGCGTGCCGCCGGGGACCGACTTGAGCAGATCGCGCCAGTCGGCATGGGAGGTGGTCAGTTGACCAAGCCCCAGCAGCAGGGCAAACCCCGTGAAATAGCGTTTCATTCGGATCCCTCCAGGAACATTAAGGCAGACGCGACAGCCACGAATAACATGGCTGCCGGCAAATCGGAAGGGGCGCGGGCCCCGGTATGTGGATCAGGCGTCGTTCTGCAGACCGTGCAGACGGAAGATCAGTTCCGCTTCGCTTTCGCTCAGCGCAAGCTCTTCCATCAGACGACGAACGCCGGCGCCTTGTTGCACCAGATTGATCGCCTGGGCATAGGGCTGGTCGACCGCCTGCTGGCTCTCCAACGATTCCTGGCGTTCCTGCAGGCGGCGCTCCCGCGCCTCCAGGCGGTACATGCGTTTATCAGCCCCGGCGGCGCCGGCGGTCAGTGCATGTAGGCTTTGTTGGAGGATATCGCTGCGCTGGGAGAGCGCAGCCAATTGCTGTTCCAATGCCTTGCGACGTCGGTGCTGATACGTCAGCACCCCGGCAATCACGACCAATGCCAGGGCCACGATCAGTATTTCCAGCCAACTCATGCGTACTCGTCCACGTGATGGTCGTCGTCCGGCTTGGGGCGCCGCTGCTGTTCTTTTTCTGGGGTCCTGCGTTGCGGCTGGCGCGGATCGCCACGGCCGATGCGGTTACGGGTACTCGGTGGCAACACCGGTGCCAGGGGGGGCATGTCTTTTATTTGTGCCATGTTTCACCTCCCCTTCCGCCGGCAGCCGGGATGCGCCTCACCCGGTGCGCATCAGAAGTTGGACACCTCGGCCCATTCCTCGTCGGTCAGCAGTTTGTTCAGGTCCACCACGATAAGCAAGTGCTCGTCCTGGGTGGAAACGCCCTGAATATAACGGGAACTCTCTTCGTTGCCCACGTTCGGGGCGTGTTCGATCTGCGACTGACGCAGTTCGACGACTTCGGCCACGCTGTCCACAAGGATGCCGACCACCTGTTCGTCGGATTCGATGATCACGATCCGGCTCGAATCATCGGTCTCCACCGGCGGCAATCCGAAGCGACCGCGCGTATCGATCACCGTCACCACATTGCCGCGCAGGTTGATGATGCCCAGTACGAAGGATGGCGCGCCGGGCACAGGTGCGATTTCGCTGACCCGCAGCACCTCCTGTACCTGCATCACGTTGATCCCGTAGCTTTCATCCTGCAGCCGAAAGGTCACCAGTTGGATGACCGGATCAACTTCCACATTTTCCGCGACAGCGTTGCTCATCGGTTCTGCTCTCCGCACGCCCGGTAGCGGGCTTATTGACTATCGGTTTACGCTCTGCCGAGTTTTCACTCTTACTTAATGACCTATAGCGTCAGGTCTACGGTTTTCTTGCGTACAGCATGTCAAGAAACACCTCGACGTCCACCAGCACGCACATATGCGACGGAATCATTGCCGCCAGCCAAGGCCGACGGGCCGTCGGCCGAGCCCAGCGGATGTCGCCACCCGCCAATTCAAAGGGCTCGGGCGCCGTGGCGCTCAGGAGCCCATGACGGCCATCCGGCAGCAGCACCACGTGGTCGGGGTCCGCGATGGGCTCGGCGTCGGTCAAGCCAAGCAAACCCCCCAGATCGACCAAGGTCAGCTGCTGCCCGCGATTGATGGCCACACCGCGATGCCACGCCGCCTGGCCGAACATCGGCGTCGGCGGCTTGTCGATACGCGAAACGCCGTCCAGCATATTCAGCGGCGCGACAAAATCGTATCGTCCAACGCGGAACTTGATGGCCGAAAAGCGGCTCTCCGGAGCGGCTCGCGGCGCATCCCCCAAACCGTAGAAAACGCACTCCCTTTCCTGTGGTATCGGTTCGGGTTCGGGATTGTTTAGCGGTATGGAAAGGACATCGGGCAGCAGGGTCGGACGCGCACCGGCGGGCGGCTCGTCAAAGGCCGTCGTATCGGGCACTTCGGCCAGCAGGCCGTCGAGCATCTCCAGTAACGCGGGGTGCGTCGCGGCCGCATCGGAGCCGCGGCCGTCGTCACTCACCCCGCCACCTCGGCGGGCCTGGACGCGGCGACGGTCGGGCCGTGCTGCAGGGTTTCCAGCAGGTCCGTGTAGGCACGGACCGCACGGGATCGCGGGTCGTACAACGGCGGCGGCACCCCGGCGCGGCTGGCATCGCGCAACTTGGTGTCCACCGGGATGTAGCCGCTCCATAGGTGTTCATCGAATTCCCGCCGCATCTGGTCGAGGGTGTCCACCGAAGCGCGGGTGCGTTGATCGTAGTAGGTGGGCACGATGGTGTACTGCAGGGGCGTAGCACGGGCCCGGGTCACCATCTTGATGGTGTTGAGCATGCGCTCCAGGCCTTTCATCGCCAGGAATTCGGTCTGTACTGGAATCACCAGATGCTGGCAGGCCGCCAGGGCATTGATCAACAGGATGCCCAGCACCGGAGGACAATCGACCAGCACATAATCGTAGTCGTCCTTGACCTGCTCGATGCACTTGCGCAACGCCAGCCCCAGGCCGTCCAAGCGGCCCGACTGCCGGTCCAGACTGGCCAAAGCCACCGTGGCCGGAATCAGGTCCAGCCCTTCGGTACCGGTGGGCATGACGACGCTGCGGACATCGAGCGGGCGCTTTTCCCCCACCGCCAGGAACAGGTCGTAGCTGCTTTTCTCAAGGGTGTCGGGGTCGTTCCCGAAGTAACTGGTCAACGACCCGTGGGGATCGATGTCGATCATCAAGGTACGAAATCCCCAGGCGGCCAGCAGCCCGCCCAAGGTCACCGTGGTGGTGGTCTTACCGACACCACCCTTCTGGTTTGCGATGGCCCAAATCTTCATCCGTCCTCCAACCCCGGCCCTTCGGCCCAGGGCACTGCGTCCGCCGGGGACGCCACCGGATCCCGACCCGAGGAAATCACCAGCGTCACCCTACGGTTCTTGGCACGCCCGGCGGCAGTGCGGTTGTCGGCCTTTGGTCGGAATTCACCATAGCCGACCGCGGCCATGCGCCCCGGCGCGATGCCCAGACCAGAAAAATAGTTCACCACACTGGCGGCCCGTGCCGACGACAGTTCCCAGTTGGACGGGTACTGTGCGGTATGGATGGGCCGGTTGTCGGTGTGGCCTTCGACGCGGATCGGATATGGGTTGCCCAGTAACACCTGTCCAACGGTGTCCAGGGCGCGACGCGCCTGCTCGGACAGCTGTGCATCGCCGCTGTCGAACAGCATCTGCGACAACATCTGCACCACCACCTGGTCGCCTTCGCGGGAGACCTCCACCAAGCCGTCGGCCGCATACCCGGCCAGGCTCGCCTGCAAGCGGCTGACCATATCGTCCAACGGCACGCCGCCGTCGCCACCGGACTGGGCCATGGGCAGGCTCACCATGGGTTCGGCCACCGGAATGCCCGGTATCGGCAAGGGGTCGCCGGCCGGCGGAGACGCCGGATGATCGCCGGCCACCGGCATGCTGTTGCCGCCCGCCGCGGTGAACACCGCCCCCAGGGTTTCCGACAACACCTTGTACTTGCCCTCGTTCACCGTGGAGATCGCGTACATCACCACAAAAAACGCAAACAGCAGGGTAATGAAATCGGCGTACGAGATCAGCCACCGGTCCAGCGGCGTCTCTTCGGTGTCGGTTTTTCGTCGTCTTCTGGCCATGGCGCTCCGGACCGCCGTCAAGAAAGCAGCCCCATCAACTTGCCTTCCATTTGCTTGGGATTGTCCCCCAGCACGATGGATACCAGCCCTTCTATGGCCAATTCGCGAAAACGCGACTCATGTTGGACGTGCTGTTTCAGCTTGTTGGCCAGCGGTATCAGGAACAAGTTAGCAAGACCCACGCCATAAATCGTCGCCACGAAGGCCGCCGCGATCCCGCTGCCCAGCTTGGATGGGTCGGCAAGGTTCTGCATGACCTGGATCAGCCCCATCACCGCCCCGATGATACCGATGGTGGGGGCGTAACCGCCCATGCCCTCGAACACCCGCGCCGCCTGCAGATCCAACGATTCGCGGGACTCCAGTTCCATCTCCAAGGCATCGCGCAGCGATTCCGCGGAGTGGCCGTCGGCGATCAACTGCAACCCCTTGCGCACGAAGGGATCACTCTCACCCTTGGCCGCCTGATCCATGGACAGCAGCCCTTCGCGGCGCGCCAGATAACTCAGTGACACCAGCCGTTTGACCAAGGGCAGCATTGGCCGCTGGGGAGGCAACAGCACCATCCGGCTCATGCGCACCGCCCGCGTGAACACGCTCATCGGCGTCTGCAACAGGATCGCACCGATACTGCCGCCCACCACGACAACGAACGCGGGACCATTGAGCAAGGCGCTGACATCACCGCCTTCGAGCCAATTGCCGCCGAGCACCGCCGCGAAGGCGATGATCACACCGAGCAGACTCAGCGCGTCCATCGACCACCTCGGCCCCGGCACGCCAATCCGGTCCCGGCCGGCGGCCGGCCCGTCGCCGCAAGTGAGCGAGCCGCTACGGCAATCATCAGACCAGCCTGGCCAGCTGAGGACCGATATCGTCCAAGGACAATACCTGATCGGAAAGACCCGCCTTCTCGATGGCCTGGGGCATGCCATAGACGACACAACTATCGGCATCCTGCGACCAGACCTGGGCACCGTAACGCTTGAGCACCGCGGCCCCCTTGGCGCCATCGGCGCCCATGCCCGTCAGCACCACGGCCAGGGCGCTGTCGCCATACACCTCGGCCACCGCGTTGAAGGTCAGATCGACACAAGGCCGATAGACCTGATCGGGCACGTCGGTGATCTGGATGCGGCCGTTGCCGTGTCGGCCGGTGAGCAACATCTGATGCCCCCCGGGCGCAATCAGCACCTCACCCGGCTTGGGGACATCGCCGTCGGCCGCTTCGCGCACCGAAACCTTGCACAAGCCATTGAGGCGGTCGGCAAAGGTGGTGGTGAACGCCCCCGGCATATGCACCGCAACCAGCACCGGATACGGCAAATTGGCCGGCAGGCTGGTGAGTATCTTCTGCAATGCGACGGGGCCGCCAGTGGAGGCGCCAATGGCGACCATGCGTGGCGGCCTGCGGTGCCGCTGGTGGGCCCGCCCTACCGCCGCGGCCAGGGGTCTGGGCGACGCCGGCACAACGCAACCATACTGACCCAACGCCAATACCCGTTCGCGCAACAGCGCGCCCAGGTCCCGCGGCTGGCCGGTACTGTCGACGCTGGTCTTGGCCAGAAAATCGGTCGCACCGGCTTCCAAGGCATCCAGCGTGGCGCGGGCACCCTCACGGGTAAGCGCCGAGAACATGATGATCTTGGTCTTGTGGTGCTGTGCCAGGATGTTCTTGGTCGCCGTGATGCCATCCATATTCGGCATCTCGACGTCCATGCTGATCACATCCGGCCGGTGCAGTCGGGTCTGCTCAATGGCTTGACGCCCGTCAGCCGCCTGCCCCACCACCTCGATGGCGCTGCTTTCCTGCAAGGCATGCACCACACGACGTCGGAAGAATGCCGAATCGTCGACAACAAGTACCCTGACTTTGCGGTTCATTCCACATCTACAGCGTTACGGTTGGCAAAGGATTTGGACATACATGCTCAAAAGCGCTTTGCGTACTTGCGCATCAAACCCGGCACATCGAGGATCAGCGCAATCTTGCCGTCGCCGGTGATGGTTGCACCGGCCATGCCGTCCAGACCCTGGAGCAGAGCGCCGAGCGGTTTGATGACCACTTCCTCCTGGCCGACCAGGTGATCCACCACCAGCCCGACCTGCGCGCCGCCTACGTTCACCACCACCACGTGGCCGGAACCGTCCGAATAGTCAGGCGCACTGAGCGCGCCTTCGGTGACCAGCCATTGACGCAGGTAGAACAACGGCAAGGCGCGGTTGCGCATGCGGATGGTCAACTGCCCGTCGACCGTGTTGGTGCGTCCCAGATCCAGATTGAATATCTCCACCACGCTCGCCAACGGCAGTGCGAAGGGCTGATTACCCAGCACCACCATCAGCGTCGGCAGGATGGCCAGGGTGAGCGGCAGCTTGATGATCAGCTTGCTGCCCAGACCCATGGTCGAATCGATTTCCACCGTGCCATTCATCTGACTGATGCGGGTCTTGACCACGTCCATGCCGACGCCGCGGCCGGACACGTCTGAGATCTCGGTCTTGGTGGAGAATCCCGGCGCAAAGATCAGGTTGTAGCAGTCCTTGTCGTCCAAACGCGCGGCGGCCTCCTCGTCCATCAGACCTTTCTCGACCGCCTTGGCCCGTAGCACGTCGGCATCCATGCCTTTGCCGTCGTCCTCGATGGACAACAGGATGTGATCGCCTTCCTGTGCGGCGGACAGAATCACCGTGCCCTTGCGGGTCTTGCCCGCGGCCTCTCGCTCGTCCGGCGACTCGATGCCGTTATCGACCGCGTTGCGCACCAGGTGCACCAGCGGGTCGGCCAGCGCCTCCACCAGGTTCTTGTCGAGGTCGGTGTCCTCGCCGTGCATCACCAGATCGATCTCTTTCTTGAGATTACGCGCCAGGTCCCGCACCACCCGCGGGAAGCGGCCGAACACCTTCTTCACCGGCTGCATACGGGTCTTCATCACCGCCAGTTGCAGGTCGGCGGTAACCACGTCGAGATTGCCCACCGCATTGGCCAACTGTTCGTCAGCCATGGTGGCCTTGAGGGTGGACAGGCGGTTCCGCACCAGCACCAGTTCACCCACCATGTTCATGATGTCGTCCAGCCGCTGGGTGTCGACCCGCACCGTCGCCTCACCGGCCGGGGCCTTGGCCGGGGCGCCCTTGTCCGCGCCCGCCGGAGCCTTCGCTTTTGCGCTGGCGGCAGGCGTCTCGGCGGGTTTACCCCCAGGTTTTTCGGCGGGCTTGACCGCGGGCGTTTCGGCAGGCTTGGGCACCGGTGTTTCGGCTGCTTTTTCCGCAGCTGGCTTGGCGGCGGGCGCTGCCTTTTCCGGCGTCGCCGGCGCGCTGGGCGCCGGGGCGGCCTGTTGCGTCGGCGGCTGGCTGGTTGCCGGCTCGTCCGGAGCGGCGGCGGACGCCACACTCGGATTGAACTGACCGGCACCGTGCAGCTGATCGAGCAGCGCGTCGAATTCTTCTTCGGTGATCTCGTCGCCCTTACCCGGGGCGGCCGCAGGCGGCGCAGCCGGGGTGGCGGGGGCCTCCGCCGGTGCTGCCGGCTCGGGGGCCTTGAACTGCCCGGGACCATGCAATTGGTCTAGCAGGGCGTCGAATTCCTCTTCGGTGATCTCGTCGCCGCCACCCGGGGCCGCAGGCGCCGCGGCAGGCGGCGCTTCAGCCTGTACCGGTTCGGGCTGCGGTTCGGGTTCCGGCGCGGGCGCCGGGGCAGCCGGCTCCGCGGCAGCCGCCTCAGGCTCGCCATAGGCATAGACTTCGAGGCGCTTGAGCAGATCCGGGTCGGCCGATTCGGGCTCGTTCCCCTCGCGCACCGCGTCCATCATCTCGTTGACCAGATCAAGCGTCTGCAACACCGCATCCATCAGGTCGGCGTCCGCCACCCGTTTGCCTTGGCGCAGCACGTTGAACACGTCCTCGGCGCGGTGGCAGAGTTCCACCAGCGGCGTGATGGTCAGGAAGCCGGCACCGCCTTTGACGGTATGGAAGCCGCGGAAGATCGCGTTCAGCAGATCGGCGTCTTCCGGCTGTTGTTCCAGGTCCACCAACTGCTCGGAGAGCAGCTCCAAGATCTCGGAGGCTTCTACAATGAAGTCCTGGAGGATCTCGTCATCTTGATCAAAGCTCATAGCTTAGAACCCCAGACTGGAAAGCAAATCGTCCACATCGTCCTGGCCGGAAACCACGTTGCCGTGTTCCACACCCGGTACCGCTGGGCCCATCTCCTTGGCGATGCGATCTGTTTTGACTGAGTCTTTTTCCGAGTTCTGTCCGGAAATCCGAATCAGTTGGATAAGTCGTTGTTCGACGTCCTGCACCAGGGTGATCACCTTTTTGATGATCTGCCCGGTGATGTCCTGGAACCCCTGGGCCATCAGCACGTCGGACATCTTGCCCTGCAAGCTGCTGGTGTCCCCCTGCAGCTGCTGCAGGAAGTCACTCAGTTCCGCGGTGAGTTCGCGAAAATCTTCGACACCGAGCTGCCGCGACTGGAAGCGTTCCCATTGTTGCGACAGACGTTCGGCGTCATCGTGGATCTTGTCCGCCAGCGGCATGGCCGTCTCGACGGCGTCCATGGTGGTGTTGGCGGCCTGCTCGGTGGTCTCGATGACAAACTGCAGGCGCTCGGCGGCGTCGCGGAACTGGTTCTCCGCCATGTCCTGGAACTTGGCGTCCGACAGGAAGCTGTTCATGGCGTCGTGCAGTTCGCGGGTAATGCGCCCAACTTCCTGGAACAGGATGCTGTCCCGTGCGCCGGCCAATTGAACGATCAGATTGGCGGCACCCTGCTCATCCCCGGCTTCCAGACTGGCCACGATGTCCCGCGCCAGGTCGAGCTGATGATTGGTCTGTGGTTGTACTTGGCTCATGCCTGCCCTCCCGGCAAATTACGCGGCGACGCGTTCGAAGATCTTGTCGATCTTTTCCTTGAGCGTGCCTGCCGTGAAAGGCTTGACGACATACCCGTTGACACCCGCTTGTGCGGCTTCGACGATCTGTTCCCGTTTCGATTCGGCGGTCACCATCAGTACCGGCAGACTCGCCAGTTTCGGATCGGCGCGCACCGCCTTGAGCAGGTCGATACCCTGCATGCCCGGCATGTTCCAATCCGTGATCAGGAAATCGAAATTCCCGTTCTGCAACATGGGCAGCCCGGTCAGGCCATCGTCTGCCTCATGGGTATTGGTGAAACCCAGATCCCGCAGCAGGTTCTTGATGATGCGTCGCATCGTGGAGAAATCGTCCACGATCAGGATCTTCATATTCTTGTCCAAGACAACCTCCGAATCTTCTATCTTGCCGGGGAGTAAGTGAGCCGACTCTCCACGATTCAAGGGCCTTATCGGCCGGGCACAAAAAAACCGTAGGGTGTTTTTTCACCAACTACGGCTTTTTTTTCTTGGGCACGCCATTCTGATTTCAATCCGCGTGCGATGGCAGCCACTCGGTAAGGCGGGAACGCAAGCGTAGAGCAGCCTGGCTGTGGATCTGGCAGACCCGCGATTCGCTGACGCCGAGCACCTGCCCGATCTCGCGCAGATTCAGGTCTTCGTCGTAGTACAGTGCGATCACCAGGCGTTCGCGCTCGGGCAAACCCGCGATGGCGTCCGCCAACGCAAGCTTGAAGTCGTCCTTGGCGAGGCCTTCGAAGGGCCCCTCCAACCCGGCCATGGGCGGCTTGCCCTGCCCTTGCTCAGTGGTTGGCATGACCTCGCCCACCTCACTCAGCTCTTCATAGGAGAAGATGCGCGCACCGTTGGCGTCCTGAAGTATGTGGTGATACTCCTCGATGGACATGTCCAGGCTGGCGGCCACCTCGACATCACGCGCATCGCGGCCGGTCTCATGCTCGATCTCGCGCATTGCATCGGCCACCATGCGGGCCTTGCGGTGGACAGAACGCGGCGTCCAGTCCGAACGCCGGATCTCGTCCAACATGGCGCCACGGATACGGATGCCGGCATAGGTCTCGAAACTGGCCCCCTGGCTGGGGTCGTAATTGCGACTGGCTTCGATCAAGCCGATCATGCCCGCCTGGATCAGGTCCTCCACCTGCACGCTCGGCGGCAGACGATTCATCAAGTGGTAGGCGATGCGTTTGACCAGCGCCGCGTGCTGGGTGACCAGATCATTGCTGTCGCCTTGCCGGACAGCCTCATAGCTTGCAAGAGTGCTCACAGCGTCATCTCCCCGATTTCACTGGAATAACGAATCAATCGCTCGACAAAGAATTGCACCTGTCCGTTGGCGCCGGCTGGCATCGGCCAGCTGTCCATTTTTTTGGCCAAGTTGCGAAACGCTTGGGCGACGCGACTGCGTGGGAAAGCCTGCACGACCGGCCGCTGCCCCTTCACGGCACGACGCAGGCTTTCATCGAAGGGGACCGCCCCCATGTAACTGAGGGTCACATCCAGGTAGCGATCGGTGACACGGCACATCTTGTTGTACAACTCACGCCCTTCCTGTGCCGTGCGCACCATGTTGGCAAGGACGCGAAAACGGGTATGCCCGTAATCCCGGTTCAATAACTTGATGATGGCGTAGGCGTCGGTAATGGACGCCGGTTCATCGCATACCACCAGCAGGATGTCGTGGGACGCGCGGGAAAAGCTCACCACGGTGTCGGAAATGCCGGCCGCGGTATCCACGATCAACAAGTCCAGGTCGGTATTCAGGTCACCGAAGGCGCGAATCAACCCGGTGTGCTCGGCGGGACTCAGCTCGGCCATGTGCTGCACGCCGGACGCCCCGGGCACCACCTGCACACCTCCTGGCCCTTCCAGAATCGCCTCTTCCAGCGAGCACTCGCCCTTGAGCACATTGGACAGGTTGTACTTGGGATGCAGACCCAGCACCACGTCGATATTGGCCAAGCCGAGGTCGGCGTCGAACAACATGACCTTTTGCCCGGCCTCCGCGGCAGCCACCGCCAGATTGACCGATACGTTGGTCTTGCCCACGCCGCCCTTGCCGCCGGTTACCGCAACCACGCGAACCGGGCCGGGATTGACCATACGGCGAAGACCAGCAGCCTGGTCGAGTTGTGTATCAGGCGTGGGCATTGGCTAGATGACTCCCGTAGGCCAGTGCGAGATAGGTCGAGTCGCAGGCGACTTCGTGTTCTTGTGTCAGTTGTGCGGCGCGGCTCACCAACGGGTGCGCGCGGCCGATGTGCAGGTCTTCGGGTACCTGCTGACCGTCGGTGACATAGGCCAACGGCAGACCGCTGCGGATCAGTGCGTTGATTGCGCCACCCAGTGACGCCGCCTCGTCGAGTTTGGTGAGGATGCAGGCCTCCGGCCGCGCGTCGCTGAACAGCTGGATGGCATGTTCCATGGCCATGGGTTCGGTGGTCGCTGACAACGCCAACAGGCAGCGCAGCTTGCGGCCGGCATTTTGCAGCAGCCCGATCTGACCATGGAGGCGGGAGTCCTGCTGCCCCATTCCGGCGGTATCGAGCAACACAAGGCGACGGTCGGACAGGCTGTTGAGGGTGGTTTCCAGTTCGTCGGCATTGGCCACCGAGTACACCGGCACGTTCAGGATGCGCCCGTAGGTATGCAGCTGATCCCGGGCGCCGATGCGGAAATTGTCCGTGGTGATCAAGGCCAGGTGACGGCGACCGTGGCGCAATGCGAATCGCGCCGCCAGCTTGGCGATGGTGGTGGTCTTGCCCACGCCGGTGGGACCCACCACGGCGACGACGCCCCCCTCTTCGAGCAGATCGTCCTCATACATGGTCAACTCGCCGGCGAGCTGGAACAGCGCCTTGCGCCACGCCAGTTCCGGATCGTCTGTGGTGACCTGGGCGGCGAGACGCTGGCCGACTTCGGCCGAGACGCCCAGCCCCATCAGTCGACGCAACAGTTCCTGCCGTACCGGTTGACGCTCACCCATAGCTTGCCAGCCCAGTTCCGACAGGCCATTGGTCATCAAGGCCTTCAGTTCGGCCATCTCGCGGCGCATCTGTGCCAGCTCATCACCGCTGGCGGTTGCCGGCTGCTCAACAGGCTCGACTTGTGCGACAGACGCGGCGGCAGGGCGACTGGGCGAAGGTTCCGGCCGTCGGTTCAGCGTGGCCCGACGTTCCACCGTTTCGTCCGCGACCGGGCGATCAACACCGACGGAGCGGGCCCTGGCCCGGGGTGCGGTCTGCGCTTCAGCGGCCACCGGCACCGGGCGTTCGCCCGGGGCGGCGGACTCGGCGCGGGACGCCAGGGCCTCGGCCTGCTCCAGGTCCACCGCCGCGACGATCTCGACGCCGCCCTGCACGGACTTGTTGGACAGGATGACAGCATCCGGTCCGAGTGCCTCGCGCACCTGCCGGATGGCTTGTCGCATGTCGCCAGCCTGAAATCGCCTGATTTTCATGCCCTGCGGTCCTCTCTACCCACTGGCCGCGATGCGGCCCCGCTTGCGATTACTGACCCCGACCACCGATGGTGGCGACAACCCTGATCTGCCGGCTGTCCGGGATCTCGTTATAGGAAAGGACGCTCAGCCCCGGCACGCTGTGGCGAATGAACTTCGCCATCCACGGCCGGATGCCCGCTGCCACCAGGAGGATCGCCTCCTGTCCCTGCACCTCCTGCTGGCGGGCCGTATCCGTCAGGCCCTGCTGGAGCTGCTCAAGCAGCCCGGGCTCCAGCCCGGCACCGTCCTCTCCCGCGTTCTGCAATGTCTGCTGCAAAAGGCGTTCCAATCCTGCGTCCAGCACGGCCACGGAAATTTCTTGTTGTGGACCAATGAGTTGCTGAATGATCGACCGGGACAATGCGACCCGCACTGCCTCGGTCAACGCGCCGGCTTCCTGACTTCTGCTGGCCTGGTCCGCCAAGGTTTCGGCGATCGTGCGCATGTCGCGCACCGGCACCCCCTCCTTGAGCAGGTTCTGCAGTACCTTCAAAACCACCGTCAACGGCAAGGTCTTGGGCACCAGATCCTCCACCAGTTTCGGCGTGACCTTGGCCAAGCTGTCGAGCAGTTGTTGCACCTCTTCGTGGCCCAGCAACTCGTGGGCGTGACGCTGCAACAGCTCCGACAGATGGGTGGCGATGACGGTGCTGGCATCCACCACCGTGTAGCCTTGGGTTTGCGCCTGATCGCGCTGGCCCGGATCGATCCACACGGCTTCCAGTCCGAACGCGGGATCGGTGGTCTTGGGCCCTGCCAGTTCACCGAACACCTTGCCCGGGTTGATGGCGAGTTCACGGTCGGTGAACACCTCCGCCTCACCCAGCGGTACGCCGTGCAGGGTGATGCGGTAGACGTTGGGCGCCAGATCCAGGTTGTCCCGGATATGCACCGACTGCACCAGAAAGCCCAGTTCCTGGGAGAGTTTCTTGCGCACACCCTTGATCCGATTCATCAACTGACCGCCCTGGTTCCGATCGACCAGCGGGATCAGCCGGTAGCCCACTTCCAGACCGATGATGTCCAGCGGCTGGACATCATCCCAGGACAGTTCCTTGGGCTCGCTACCGGTGCTCTCGGCCGGCTCCGGCATGGCCACCGGCTGTGCTTCGGCCGCGGCCTGGCGTTGACCGATCATGTAGGCCATGCCGGCGATGGAACCGCCCAGCAGCAGGAACACCAGGTTCGGCATGCCGGGGATCACCCCCAGCAGCCCAAGCACCCCGGCGGTGATCCACAGCACCTTGGGGTTGTCCAGCAACTGCCCGGATATCTGGCCACCGACGTCCTTGTCGTCGCTGGATACCCGGGTGACGATCATGGCCGCCGCGGTGGACAGCAACAACGACGGGATCTGCGCCACCAGGCCGTCGCCGATGGTCAACAGCACATAGAACTGCATCGCCGTGGACAGGTCCAGGCCATGCTGGGCGACGCCGATTGCCAGGCCGCCGATGATATTGATCAGCAGGATCAGGATGCCTGCCACGGCGTCACCGCGCACGAACTTGGACGCACCGTCCATGGCGCCGTAGAAATCCGCCTCGCTGGTGACGTCGGCGCGGCGCTTGCGCGCCTCGTCCTGGTCGATGACGCCGGCGTTCAGGTCGGCGTCGATGGCCATCTGCTTGCCCGGCATCGCGTCCAGGGTGAAGCGGGCCGATACTTCGGACACCCGTCCCGCGCCCTTGGTCACCACCACGAAGTTGATGATCACCAGGATGGCGAACACCACCAGGCCGACTGCGTAGTTGCCACCGATGACAAAGGCGCCGAAGGCCTCGATCACCTTGCCGGCCGCATCGCCGCCGTTGTGGCCTTCCAACAGCACGATGCGGGTGGACGCCACGTTCAACGCCAGGCGTAGCAGCGTGGCAATCAGCAGCAGCGCCGGGAATACGCCAAAGTCCAACGGACGACGGGTGTACACCACAACCAGCAGCACCACCAGCGACAGGGCGATGTTGAAGGTGAAGAACAGGTCCAGCAGGAACGGCGGCAACGGCAGGATCACCATGGCCAGCAGCATCAGCAGCACCAACGGCGCCCCGAGTCCGCGCACTCCCATGCGCCGGACGTTGTCCATTGTGATTGCCATGCTCACGAAGCGGTCTCCTGCCACAGTGTCGATTTACTGACGCCTGGCAAACAGACTGCACGTGTCGTGCCGATTTCCATCGATCGGCGAGAATAAGCGCTACGCGCAATGGGGCTCAGTCGTGTCGCAGGTCTTCCGGCACGGGGAATTCGTCCGGCAGGGGCGGATGCTCGCCACCCTCTTTTTCCCAGACCTGCAGTTGGAACACGTAAGCGAGCAGCTGGGCAACCGCCAGATACAGCCCGGCGGGGATGGGCTGTTCCAGCTCCGTGCTGTAGTAGACGGCCCGCGCCAGTACCGGCGCCTCCACGATCGGCACCTTGTGGTCGGACGCCACCCGGCGGATGTTGCCAGCCACCAGATCAGCACCCTTGGCCACCACCACCGGCGCCTTGTGTTTGCCCTGGTCGTAACGCAGTGCCACCGCGTAATGGGTCGGGTTGGTGACGATCACGTCGGCCTTGGGCACCTCGGCCATCATCCGGCGCATGGCGATCTCGCGTTGCGCCTGGCGGATACGCCCTTTCACCTCGGGGCGCCCTTCGGTTTCCTTCAGTTCGTCACGGACTTCCTGCTGGGTCATCCGCAGCTGACGGGTGTGGTTCCACAATTGGAAAGGCACGTCGATAATCGCCATCACCACGAGCGAGGCCGCCAGCAGCAGGGATGCCCAACCGACCATGGACACCCCGGCACGCACGGCCGGTTCCAGCTCCATACGCCCCAGCGCCAGGAAATCGCCCATCCAAAGCCAGATCAACAGGCCGGTGACACCGCCGACGATGAGAAACTTGCCCAGGGACTTGAGCAGCTCCATCAGGCCGTTGGGGGAAAATATCCGTTTCAGCCCCTTGAGGGGACTCATCTTGCTGAGCTTCGGCTGCATCGCCTCGGCGCTGAAATTGAGCCCGCCCAGGGCGATGGACGCCAGCACCGCGACCACGATCATCACGGCAAAAAACGGTGCCAGCATGAACAACGCGGACTCGATAGCCTGGCCCAGGTGGCGCAGCAAGGCGGTGGGATCCATGACATCCTCACGACTGACCACCAGATTCTCGCTGAACATCCCCTGCACGGTATCGCCGAAATGCGGTGCCATCAGCAGCAACGCCGCCGCGCCGGACAAGGTGACGGCGAAGGTGGCCAGCTCTTTGGACCTGGCCACCTGGCCTTTCTTGCGCGCCTGATCCCGCCGGCGCGCTGTGGGTTCCTGGCTTTTTTCCTGACCGTCTTCGTTTTCCGCCATCTCAGTTCGCCCCGCTGAGCATGCCCAGCATGCGAGCCAACATATCCGTCATCAGTTGACCGAAACCGTCAAGCACCTGCGGCACGCTCAACCACATCAGCAACAGACCCACCAGCAAGGTAACCGGAAAGCCCACAGAGAAGATGTTCAATTGCGGCGCGGCGCGGCCGACCACACCCATGCCGATATTGATCAGCAACAAGGCGACGATCACCGGCAGGGCCATCACCACGCCGGCAGCGAACATCTCGCTGGCCCAGCTGACGATGTTGTGGATCCCCGTGCGATCGATCCCGTCCATCCCCACCGGCAGCACGGTGAAACTGTCCGCCATCACCCCCAGCAGCACCAGATGCCCATTGCCCGCAACAAACGCCAGGGTCGCCAGCAGCAGATAGAACTGGGATACCACCGGCACCTGTACGCCGTTCTGCGGGTCCATCATGAATGCGAAACCCAGCCCCATGCTGAAGGCGATGGCCTGGCCGCCGAAGATCAACGCCTGGAAAACCATCTGCAGCAGAAAACCCATGGACAGGCCGATGGCGATCTGTTGCCCGGCGATCAGGAACGATTCCGGACCGAAGGTCTCGACCACCGGAGCGGCAGGGATCAGCGGCTGCATCAACCAGGTGATCATCACCGCCAACAGAATGCGCGCGCGCATCGGAAACTGCCGCAGACTGAACACCGGGGCCGCGGTGAACAACGCGGCGATGCGCATGAACGGATACAGCAGATCCGCCATCCATTGCGCCAACTGAGCCTCGCTGAAGGTGATCACGGCGGTATCCGCCCTACCCGATCAGGTAGGGGATGTTTTCCATCAGTTTGGTGGTAAAGCCGGTGATCTGCCGCAACATCCACGGTCCACCAACCCCCAGCACCAGGGCGACCACCATCAACTTGGGTACGAAGCTCAAGGTCATTTCGTTGATCTGGGTGGCCGCCTGGAACATGGCGATCAACAAACCCACCGCCAACGAGGCGATCAGAATCGGCGCCGACAACAGCACGGTCACTTCCAACGCCTGGCGCCCGATCTCGACAACGGTATCGGCATTCATCCGTCACCTCACACGTAGAAGCTGGTGGCCAGCGTGCCCATCACCATTGCCCAACCGTCCACCAGCACGAACAACATGATCTTGAACGGCAGCGACACGATCAGCGGCGACAGCATCATCATGCCCATGGACATGAGCACGCTGGCCACCACCAGATCGATCACAAGGAAAGGAATGAACAACAGAAAGCCGATCTGAAACGCCGTCTTCAGCTCGCTGGTGGCAAAGGCCGGCATCAGCAGGCTGAAGGGCACATCCGCTTCGGTCTGGATGTTTTCGTAACCGGCGATACGGGCAAACAGGGCGATATCGTCATCGCGGGTCTGCGCCAGCATGAACTGGCGCACCGGCTTCTCCGCGGCCGCCAAGGCCTGGTCCGCGGGCAGTTGTTCGGCCAGATACGGCGCCACCGCGGTTTCATACACCTCGCTGAACACCGGTGACATGATGAAAAACGTCAAAAACAGTGCCAGACCCACCAGGATCTGGTTGGACGGCGTCTGCGCCGTTCCCAACGCCTGACGCAGAATCGACAGCACGATCACGATCCGGGTGAAAGACGTCATCATGATCAGCGCTGCCGGCAGCAGGCTCAGGGCCGTCATGAACAACAGCACCTGGATGCTCAGGGTATAGGTCTGGCCGCCCTGACCGTCCGGATTGACCGTCACCGCGTCCAAGCCCGGCGCGGCAAAGGCGGCCGGCGCCAGCAGCAGGCCGATAAGCGTCAGCCAGAATTTCACGCGCCGGCACCCTCGTCGGCCTTGGCCTGCTCGAGCTGCCGGGAAAACCCCGACACGTCGGTATCGAGCACATGCAGCGTTCGCACCTGCCCGGGAGCCACCCCCACCAGCAGCCGGGTGCCGTCCACCGACAGCAACACGGCGCGCTCGCGGTTGCCCAGCGATACGCCGCCGAGCACCTGCACCGCGCCGCGCCCGCCCATGGGCACGCGGCCGAAACGCCGCAGCCCCCAGGCCAGGGCAGCGATCAGGCCAAGCACCACCAACAAACCGATGGCGGTATTGCCCAGCCCATCGGTCAGTTGCGGCGGCGCCGAGCGCGTGCCTTGCTCGAGGGCCATGGCGGCGTCCGCGGCAAACAGCAGTCCCGCCAACAACCAGCGGGCTGTCATGCGCGCCCCTGCAGACGTTTGACGCGGTCGGCCGGCGAGACGATATCAGTCAGGCGGATACCGAATTTCTCGTTGACCACCACCACTTCGCCCTGGGCGATCAGGGTGCCGTTGATCAGCACGTCCATCGGCTCGCCGGCCAGGCGATCGAGTTCCACCACCGAGCCCTGATTGAGCTGCAGCAGGTTGCGGATATTGATACGGGTACGACCGATCTCCATGGAAATGGTCACCGGCACATCCAGGATGGAATCCATCTTGATGTCGCCGTCGCCGGGTTGGCTCATGTCCGGCGCAAGATCGTCCCAGTCGGCCGCTTCGGCATCGGACGATTCAGCACCGCCGCCTTCCTCGTCGGCTTGCTGTTCAAGCGCCGCGGCCCACTCGTCGGCCAGTGCTTCGTTCGGATCGACTTCGTCAGTCATGGCTGTGTCCGCCTAGAAAATTACGCTGCATCGTTTGTTTCGCCGTCTTCCGGCTTTTTCGCCAGAAGGTCCGACAACTTGCCCTGCCGACTGGTCCGCAGCCAACGGGTGATCTGAACCGCATAGTTGCCGCCGGCGGCGCCCAATTTGCCTTTGCACACGGGCATCTCGGCGGCATGAATACTGACTTCCTCTGGCATTTCCAAGGGGATGACATCACCGGCCTTCAGCTTGGCCAGCTCGCGTACCGACAAGGTCAACTCCGTGAGGGTACTGGTCAGTTCCACCTCGGCGGCCATCACTTCTTCACGCATGGCCATCTCCCAGCGCTCGTCCCGCTCGCCGCGGTCGCTCTGCACGCCGGCATCGAGTAGGTCACGGATCGGCTCCACCATCGAGTACGGCAGGCACAGGTAGATATCACCACCGCCGGTCTCCAGATCGACGTGGAAGGTCGCCACGACGACCACCTCGGAGGGCGACACGATATTGGCGAACTGCGGGTTCACCTCGTGCCCGGTGTAGGAAAATTCCACGTCCAACACCGGTTTCCAGGCCTCCTGGAAGTCCAGGAACGCCAGATCCACCAGCATGCGGATCACCCGCACCTCGGTAGGCGTGAAGTCCCGCCCCTCGATCTTGGTATGAAAGCGACCGGTGCCGCCGAAAAAATTGTCCACCACGCTGAACACCAGCTTGGGGTCGATCACGCACAAGCCGCGGCCGCGTAGCGGCGACACCCGGATCAGGCTCAGACTGGTCGGCACAAACAGGCTGTGGACGAACTCGCTGAACTTGATCATCTGCACACCGGACACCGAGATGTCCGCGGTGCGACGCAACATGTTGAACAAGCTGGTGCGAAAGTAACGGGCAAAGCGCTCGTTGATCATCTCCAGGGTCGGCAAGCGCCCCCGGACGATGCGGTCCTGGCTGGCAAAATCATACTGCTTGGCGGCGCCGCCATCGCCTTCATCGGTTTCCGTCTCGACGTCGCCACCGTCCACACCGTGCAACAGCGCGTCGATTTCGTCCTGTGAAAGAAGGTCGCTGGTGCTCATGGCTTATTGCAGAACCAGTTCGTTGAAGTAGACCGCCTCGACGTCGGACACCAACGGCTTTTCGTCTTCGGCGGTGGTGGGATCGAGCTTTTCCTTGAGGATCGCCTCAAGTCGGTCCTCGATCGCCTTGGCCAGCGCCTCGCGCCCGGCACGGCTGTACAGCGCCTTGGCATCCTGTTCGCTGAGCAGATCGAACAGCTCGTGGCGCAACATCGGGTCGTTGGCCTTCAGATAGTCGATCACCTGCTGCTGGCGGGTCATGACCTGCAGGCTGACCTGCAACATGCCCGCCGGCCCGCCTGGCGGCAGGCTCACGACAAACTGGGGATCGAACTTGTAATAGATGGGGTCAGGCAACACCACCGGCTCCGCCTCCTCGGCGGTCGCCCCGGCATCGCTGTCGTCATCGCCACCCAGCAGAAACAGCGCCGCGCCCACGCCGATCAACAGCAGCAGCACCGCCCCGGCGATGATGATGATCAATTTCTTTTTGCCGCCGCCGGCGTTCTCTTCGCCGTCCAGGTCTTTTTCGTCAGCCATTGCCTACCCTGTCGATCATTCGGGCGCCGCGCCACCGTGGTCGCGGCATCACCCGAACGGGGTTTTGCAATCGCTATGCCAAGCTAGGAACTAAAATTTTCTCCATTATTTTCATTCAGTTACCCCATACACCCAAACGACCGACGAACATTTGACGACGGATATCCGATCGCCGGGGCCAAAAAACCGACGAGCCGACGAGCCACGTATCAACGCCGCAACACCCGCAGCCATACCCAGAGATTGAGCAGCCCCGCCAGCTAGCCTGCCACATAGGTCCAGGCGGCCGCCCGCAGAATGCGCCGGGCCGCCGGCATCTGTTGGTCGGTGAGATAGCCCGCCTCCAGCAGCGGCAGCGCCTTGTTGAAACTGGCGTCCAGTTCCACCGGCAGGGTCACCAGTTGCACCAGCACGCCCAGGCCCATCATCAGAAAACCGGCGATCACCGTAAGCAGGGCCGGTGCCGGCAACTTGAGCAACAGCACCAGTACCGGACTCGACAGCAGCAGTACGCTGCCGATGCGTTGCCCCCACTGCGCCGCCACCGCCAGACGATGGCGCCAGGTGAAGAACCGATCGCCGGCGGCATGCTGCAAGGCATGCCCCACCTCGTGGGCCGCCACGGTGATACTGGTCAGGCTGCGTCCGTCCAGCTTATCCGGCGTCAGCCGCACGGCGCGATCGATGGGATCGTAGTGGTCGCCCGTGTCGGTGGGTTCCACCTTCACGTCGTGCAGTTCGAAACGATCCAGCAGATGCCGCGCCAACTCGCCACCACTGCCGGGAAAGTTCGCTTCCGGTTCCTGATGATGGCGGGCCAGCACCCGCTGTACCCACCATATACAACATGCCGATCAGCCCACCGCGCGCGCGTCCGCGCTGCCGCGCCGCACGTCCACCGCCAGCAGCAGCGCCGCGCCGCTCACGAACAACAACAGCAAAGACAGAATCCCCAGCCGGGGGTCTGCCGTGGCCTGTCCTACGCTACCCACCAGGACCGGCCCGAGGATCACCGCGAATTTGCCCATCATGTTGTAGAAGCCGAAAAACTCCGCGCTGCGGGACGGCGGAATCAACCGCGCGTACAAGGCGCGACTGAGCGCCTGCACCCCGCCCTGCACCAGACCGATGGTGACCGCCAGGGCGTAGAACTCCCAGGTGGCGCTCATCCGCCATGCCCAGAACACCGCCAGGATATATACCGCGATGGCCAACAGAATGCCCGGCTTGGCCCCGAGCCGGTCCCCGATCCATCCAAATGCCACCGCCGCCGGAAAACCCACGAACTGGGTGATCAGCAGCGCCAACAGCAGGTCCCCGGCCTCGAAGCCGAGCGCCAAGCCGAAGTCCACCGCCATGCGTACCACGGTGTCGACGCCATCGATGTACAACCAGTACGCCGCCAGAAAGACGAAAGTCATCGGCAGTTTCCTTATCCGCCCCAAGGTGGCGGCCACCTCGCCAAAGGCACCGGACACCAACCCGCCGTGCCGCGGTGGCGGCTTGCGCTCAGGGACCCAAAGCAGGATCGGCAGGCTGAACACCAGCCACCATACCGCAACCATCAGGAAGGCCAGACGCACCGCTTCGGCGGCACCTCTCAGACCGAACAGTGCGGGCGACCGCACCATCCACACCTGCACCGCGAACAGCATGCCCCCGCCGAGGTAGCCGAGCGCATAGCCCAGGGCGGAGATCCTTTCCCAGCGATCACGGGGTGCCACCTCCACCAGCAAGGCGTCGTAGAACACGTTACCGCCGGAGAAGCCCCACACGCCGAACACGTAACAAACGAGCGCCAGCCACCAATCGCCCTGGGCGATAAAAAACAACCCGGCGCTCATGGCGCAACCGAGCAACGCAAAGACCCCCAGCAAGCGGACCTTCAGGCCGCCCCGGTCCGCCAGCGCACCAAGCACCGGCGCCGACACCACCACCAGCAGCCCGGCCACGGAATTGGCCAGCCCGAGCTGAAAGGTGCTTTCGGTTGCGGTCTGCTCCGCTGCCCAGAAGGTCTTGTAGAACACCGGAAAGAAGCCCGCCATCACGGTTGTCGCAAAGGCGGAGTTGGCCCAATCGTAGAGGAGCCAGGCATGGGTCGAGCGACGGCTGGAGATCATGGCGGCCAGGCGGCTGACGGGTTTGGCATGAACGGCAGTCTAACCGAATCAGCCACGGGAGCATGGACCGGGAAACAAACCGGTGACGCTGTCCGCCCGACGGGTTATCACACCATCAGCCGCTTGCGCACCAGCGCGACGGCAAAGTGATAGCTGACCAGCGCGTAGGCAGCGAGCACGGCCAGGTGAAGCAGCACATTGTCGACCTATCCGCCGGTGATGAGCGGCCGGACCAGATCGATGGCATGGGTAAGCGGCAGGAACTGGACCGCCGTCTGCATGGCCGGCGGCAGCGTGTCGATGGGGTAGAACACACCGCTGACCAGCATCATCGGCGTGATCGCCAGCACGAAGTAGTAGTTGAAGAAATCGTAACCCTTGGCGAAGGCGGTCATGACAATCGCCGGGCCGGCAAAGGTCAGACCGATCAGAAACACCACCGGCAGCACCCAGATCGCGCGCCAGTCGGCCACCACACCGAGAAACAACGCCACGATCACGATAGCGACACCGCTGAGCAAACTCTTGGCGGCGCACCAAAGCATCTCTCCGGCGAGAATATCGTCCACTTCCAACGGCGTGGCCAGGATGGCCTCGTAGGTGCGCTGCGGCACCATGCGGGTGAATACCGAATACATGCCCTCGAACGACGAGGTGGTCATGGCCGACGAGGCCACGATGCCGGACGCCAGAAAGGCCAGATAGCTCACGCCCCCCATGTCGCCCACGAAATGGCCCAGGCCGAACCCCAGGCCGAGCAGGTAGAGCGCCGGCTCGCCGAAGTTCATCAACAGTGCCGGTCCGATCAGCTTGCGCCATACCAGCACGTTGCGCCGCCACACGGCGAAGGCGCCGGGGCCGAGCCGCGGCAGATGGACCGCCATCACGCCCCCTCGCGCAGGTCGCGCCCGGTGAGTTTCAGGAACACGTCTTCCAGGTCCGCCGGACGATGCAGGAACGTCAGGCCGTGCCGTTCGCGCAACCGGCTCAGCAGCGGCGCGGGATCGTGGGTATAGCAATACAAGCTGGTACCCAGGCCCTCGACACGGCAGCCCGCCTGCTCGGCCAACCGGGTGAGCGCGTCATCGGGAACGGCACGGATCTCGATCACCTCGGGCTCCACATGGCGACGCACCAGCTCGCCCGGGGCGCCCTGATCGAGGATGCGCCCGTGATCCATCACCACCAGCTCGTCACATAGGCGCTCGGCCTCTTCCATATAGTGGGTGGTCAGGATCAAGGTGGTGCCCCGGCTGCGCAGCTCTGCCAGTCGCCCCCAGATCAGATGCCGCACCTGGGGATCGAGCCCGGTGGTGGGTTCGTCCAGTACCACCAATTCGGGGTCATTGATCAGCGCACGGGCGATGGTCAGCCGTCGCTGCATACCGCCGGACAGCGAATCGGTCTTGGCGTCGGCGCGATCGGTCAGTGCGGCAAACTCGAGCAGCCGGTCGATGCGCGGCGCCGCATCCCGCGCCGAGATACCGAAATAACTGGCATACACCGACAGGTTTTCCCGCACCGTGAAATCCGGATCCAGGTTATCGGCCTGTGGCACGCTGCCGACCCGCGCCCGCACCGCCCTGGCCTGCTCAGCCACCGGCAGGCCAAACACGTCCAGGGTGCCGCCGCTGAGCGGTGTCAGCCCCAGCAGCATGCGCAAGGTGGTGGTCTTGCCGGCACCGTTGGGCCCCAGAAAGCCGAAGCATTGGCCCGGCTTGATATGGAAATCGATGCCCTGCACCGCCTGGAAATCACCGTACCGCTTGCACAGTCCCTTGGCACTGACCACGGCTGCGTCCATTACCTGTCCTCAGCTCTTGATACCGA
This sequence comes from Gammaproteobacteria bacterium, assembly GCA_030148485.1. Taxonomy (GTDB): domain Bacteria; phylum Pseudomonadota; class Gammaproteobacteria; order Chromatiales; family Chromatiaceae; genus JANTHH01. Next base: position 28,010 of record JASBTJ010000070.1, read on the forward strand.
CACCGCGATCGAGCAACCGCAGTGCGAAGCCCACCAATATCACGGTGAACACGGCAATCAAACCGAATGCCGCGGCTACCGGGATGTCCGACACACCCAGCAAGCCGTAGCGGAAGGCGTTGATCATGTACAACACCGGGTTGGCCAGCGACACGCTCTGCCAAAACGACGGCAGCAGACTGATGGAGTAAAACACCCCGCCCAGGTAGGTCAGCGGTGTCAGGACGAAGGTGGGCACGATGGATATGTCATCAAAGCTATTGGCATAAACCGCGTTGATGAAGCCCGCCGTGGCAAACAGGATCGACGTCACCACAAACACCAACAGGGTCACTCCGTAACTGTGCACGCTGATGTCGGTAAAGAACATGGCGACCACCGTGACCACGATGCCGACAGACACGCCGCGCGCCACGCCGCCACCCACGTAGCCGGCCAGGATCACCCAGTTGGGCACGGGCGCGATCAGCAGTTCCTCCACATGGCGCTGGAACTTGCTGGAATAGAAGCTGGACACCACGTTGGCGTAGCTGTTGCTGATCACCGACATCAGGATCAGACCGGGCACAATGAAATCGATGTACTTGAAGCCGTCCATCTCGCCGATCTGCTCACCGATCAACTTGCCGAAGATCACGAAGTACAGCGTCATGGTGATGGCAGGCGGCAGAATGGTCTGCACCCAGATGCGCACGAAGCGCATGATCTCCTTGAATAGAATAGTACTGAAGGCGGTCCAGTAGGCTGACCAGCGGTTCATGCCCTACCCTCCCCGTTATTCTTGGGCAGGCGTCCCGCCTTGACCAGGTCGATGAACAATTGCTCCAGACGGTTCTGCTTGTTGCGCAGACTGGTGACCTTCAGCCCTAGCTCGGTCAGACCGGCGAACAGCGGATTCACGCCGCGCTCGGCGTCCACGGTGACCTCCAGGTTACCGTCCTCCCGCAACGTGATCGGGTAACCGGGGACCACCGGCGCCGCGCTGAGCGGGTCGGCCAAGGTCAGCACGAAGGTCTCGGTATGCAACCGCCGCAGCAGTTCGTCCATGCGCGCCTGTTGGACGATACGCCCGTGATCGATGATGGCAATCTGCCGACAGAGATTCTCGGCCTCTTCCAGATAATTGGTGGTCAGAATGATGCTGGTGCCTTCGGCATTGATGGTCTTCAAAAACGCCCACATGCCATGGCGGATCTCGATATCCACCCCAGCGGTGGGTTCGTCCAGGATCAGCAGCCCGGGTCGATGCACCAGTGCCCGCGCGATCATCAAGCGTCGCTTCATGCCGCCGGACAACTGGCGTGCCTCGCTGCGGCGTCGGTCCCAGAGGTCCAGTTGCTTGAGATACTGCTCGGCCCGCGCCTTGGCCTCGCGCCGCGGGATACCGTAGTACCCGGCCTGGTTGATGACGATCTCCTCCACCGGCTCGAACTGGTTGAAATTGAACTCCTGGGGCACCAGCCCGATTGCCGCCTTGACGCCACTCGGATCGGTATCCAGATCGTGCCCGAACACCCGCACCGTGCCGGCACTCTTGTTCACCAGCGAACTAACAATACCGATGGTGGTGGACTTGCCGGCGCCGTTGGGGCCGAGCAAGGCGAAGAACTCGCCCTGGGGAACGTCCAGGTCAATGCCCTTGACGGCCTGAAAACCGTTGCCGTAGGTCTTTTCAAGACCGCGAATGGAAAGCGCGTGCATGCGGTATCCGTTGATTCAAGACTTGAAGGTGGTAAGCGCAAAGTGGACCGGTTTCGCGGCGAAAACCGTGGCACACCGCGCGCTTCGCTGGAACTGTTCGGTCTACAAAAGCTCAGACCGACCCGAGCCGCGCACCGTACACCGCGGCGCCCTTGAGCGCCAGATGCCGGTCGCTGACCAGCCGCACCGGCATCTGTTTCAACAGACCGCTCATGCGGCCCTTGTCGGTGAAGGCATCGATGAAGTCGCCTTGGGCAAGCCTGTCGGACAACTTCGGCGCGATGCCGCCAGCCAGATAGACACCGCCGGTCGCCATCAGCTTCAAGGCCAGGTTGCCGGCCTCGGCACCAAAGGCGCGCACGAAACGGTCCAGCGCGATGGCGCTCAGCGGATCGCTCGCCGCGGCCTCCGCCACCGCCGCGCCCACGTCGGCGGCGGCCAGCGGGTCCGGTAGCGCAACGGCACCGCCCTGCTCGCGCAAAAACCGATAGCCATCCGCCAGGCCGGGGCCGGACACCACCCGCTCCCAACTGACGTGACCGCCGTACCGCGCCGCCAACCAGGCACGTAGCGCCACGTCGTCCCCGCTTTGCGGCGCGTAGTCGGCGTGGCTGCCCTCGGTGGCGAACGGGCGGTAGCCGTCCTCACACCAGATCAGCCCCGCCTCACCCAACCCAGTGCCCGCGGCGATCACCGCGCGATTGCCCCGTTCCGCCGGCCGACCAGCCTGCAGCACCCGCAGCCCGTCCGCCGGGACCGCGTCGATTCCCCAGGCGGCGGCCTCCAAGTCGTTGATCAGGCGCACATAGGGCAGTCCCAACGACGCGGCCAACCCGTCGCCGTCCAACTGCCAGGGCAGATTGGTGGTGGTGCAGCGATTCTCCCGCACCGGACCGGCAATGCCGATCACCGCCCCGGCCACGCCGTCGGCGCGGGATTCGCCAATGAAACGGCCCAGTATCGGCGCAAAATCCGCATAGGCATCGCTGGGAAAAACGTGCGGCTCGGACAAGTTCAGCACACCGCCCCGCCAGTCGGCCAAGGCCAGTCGGGCGTTGGTGCCGCCCACGTCAGCCACGATCAGTCTCATAATGATTGCCCTACAATGCGGCTTTTGCCGGAGGCCCAGTGGAATTGCTTGCAGCGGAAACCTGGTTGCTGTTGGTCATGGTAGCGGCGTTGGCCGGTTTTGTGGACGCCATCGCCGGTGGCGGCGGCCTGCTGGCACTGCCGGCATTGCTCTGGGCCGGGGTCCCGCCACTTCAGGCCCTGGCCACCAACAAGCTGCAAGGCAGCTTCGGCACCCTGACCGCCACGGTCCACCATCTGCGCCACGGCGAGTTGAAACTTGCCGCCTTGTGGCCCACGGTGGCGTTGACCTTCTGCGGCGCGAGCGCCGGCACCCTGACGGTGCAATACCTGCCGAACCGGTTGCTCGAACCGCTGATCCCGGTGCTGCTGATCGGGTTCGCCCTGTACTTCCTGTTTTCGCCCCGGGTCGGCAATGACGACGCCAGACAGCGTATCGGCCTGCCCGCGTTCGGGGTACTGATCGGGTTTGGCGTGGGCTTCTACGACGGCTTCTTCGGTCCCGGCACCGGCAGCTTCTTCGCCCTGGGGTTCGTCCTGCTGCTGGGCTGGAACCTGCGCCGCGCCACCGGCGGCACCAAGCTGCTGAATTTCACCAGCAATATCGCCTCACTGCTGTTCTTCGCCTTCGGCGGACATGTGTTGTGGCTGCTCGGCCTGAGCATGGGACTGGCCCAGGTGGCTGGCGCCTGGGTCGGCTCCCACCTGGTGCTGCGCCACGGCAGCCGCCTGATCCGCCCCTTTCTGGTGGTGGTGTGCCTGGCCCTGTCGGCCAAACTGCTCTATCCGGCTGGCTGAGCGGACCGGCCCTCCGGCAGCGTTCACCGTGCGCCCGGTCACACTTGACCCATGGCATTTGTAGTCCGTCCGTGAGTGGGTATGATCGGATGAAACAAAACGATAATAAGCATCACCACCAGAGGATACCCCCGTGTCGTCTCCCCAGTTGCTACCCGAGCACGAAGCCAGCCTGATCGGTCACGTCAGCGACGTCACCGGCAGCCGCCTGATCGCCACCCTGCGCCACGACGACCAGGGCTTCCAGCCCACCGTCCGGTTGGGCATGGAGGAACTGCCCGTCGGACAACTCGGCGCCAACGTCGCGGTACGTTCCAAGGGCGTCATGCTGCTCGCTCAGGTCACCCGCATGTGGGAAGAAGAAAAGGAAGTACGGGTGGCGCTGTCCGACTCGTCCAAGGGCGGCAATCGCCGCACCGTGGGCTTCCGCAAGCTGGAGCTGTTGCCGCTGGGCGAGATTGGCAAGGACGGACGCTTCATGCGCGGCGTCAATCGCTTTCCGGTGACCGGTGCCGAGGTGCATCTGGTCACCACCAAACAACTGGAAGTGCTGTTCGACCGCTACCGCAGCCAGGGGCTGGACATGGGGCGCCTGAGCAGCCGCCCGGAACTGCATGTGTACCTGGACGCCAACAATCTGTTCGGCCGCCACCTGGCCATCGTCGGGCAGTCCGGCGCGGGTAAAAGCTGGACCGTCGCCAGCCTGTTGCAGCGCACCGTCAAGACCCTGCCGGAAAGCCACATCATCCTGCTCGACCTGCACGGCGAATACGGCTGGAAGGACGCGTCCGGCAAACTGCACAGCGCCTTCCCCCCGGACATGGTCCGCCACCTGGATGCCCGTGAGCTGGAGATCCCGTATTGGCTGCTCACCTTCGCCGAGCTGGTCGACCTGCTCATCGACCGCACCGAGCCCAACGCATCGGTGCAGATGGCCTTCCTGCGCGAAGCGGTGTTCAACCTGCGTAAAAAGGCCAACCTGGACCTGGGCCTGGATCGCCTGTCGGTGGACTCCCCCGTGTACTTCTCCATCAAGGAGTTGTACCTGCAATTCAAAAAGGCCAACGACCAGCAACTGGATTTCGGCAAAACCAAAGGCCCGCTCAACGGCGTGTTTGACGAGTTTCTGGTGCGCTTTCAGTCCATGTTCAACGACTCGCGCTACGACTTCCTGTTTCGCCCCACCAAACGCAACGAATCCGCCAGCCTGGCGGACCTGCTGCGTGACTTCGTCGGCCTGACCGAACCACGCCGTCAGATCACCGTGATCGACCTGTCACCCATCCCGGCCGACGTACGACCGCTGGTATCCGCCCAGATCGGACGCCTGGCGTTCGAATTCAACTACTGGAACCCACAGCGCCACCAATTTCCGTTGTTACTGGTCTGCGAAGAGGCCCACCAATACATCCCCCGCGACGACGACAGCCAATACGCCGGCACGCGCAAGGCCATGGAACGCATCGCCAAGGAGGGCCGCAAATACGGGGTCGGCCTGTGTGTTGTGAGTCAACGCCCAACGGACCTGTCCGAAACCGTACTGGCCCAGTGCGCCAACTTCATGTGCCTGCGCACCACCAACCCGGACGACCAAAGCTACATCCGCCGCCTGATGCCCGAAGGCGAACAGGACCTGGCCGACGTACTGGCCTCACTGCGCCGCGGCGAAGCCCTGGTGGTCGGCGAAGCCGCTCCCCTACCCACCCGCTTTCAGATCTACGCCCCCGATCCCCCACCCGCCAGTCACGACGCCCCACTCACCACCAGTTGGCGCGACGGACCCAAAGACCTCGACGTGGACGCCATCGTGGGCCGCTGGTGGCGTCAGGAACGTTGACAGGAGCCGTCAACATTCCCTCAAAGGGACGAAAAACGTCAACGCGACATGCTGTGTTTTGCCACTGAATATGCTTCGCCGAATCGATACAAGGCATTGATATCAATGATAATAATACCCAGACTCACGGAGCGGCCGCGACGAAATATGCAGACAGGCACCGCACTTGCAAAATGCAGAGTCTGTCTAACTTACTGTTAGCTGTAAAAATGAGCAACGAGCAACTACTTGAAGCAATAACCGAGCTAGAGGAAAACTCTGGGCTCAAGAAAGGCTTTTTTCTAGGCTTAGTTGCAGAGGACGATTGGTCATTCATCATCAAAATTCACGCGCTATATGAAGCAGCTGTAAGCAAGCTGATTACCGAGCGTATTGGCGAAGAAGCGCTGGAAGCATTTTTCTCAAGGCTCGAACTCGGTGACAAATCACGAGGAAAACTTCGGCTGGCTAAGGATCTCGGATTGCTGGATGAGGATGAACGGAAATTCATCTATGCACTTTCAGAAATACGGAATGATTTTGTTCACGATGTCCGAAATACCAATGCTGATTTGGAGGCCTATTTTCAAGGGCTAGACAAAGCTAGACGCAATCACTTTGTCCAAACCTTTGGCTATACGTACGAAGAAACAATTCAAATCACAGGAAAAACGGTCAACGCAAAGGTTTTCACCAAGGAAAACCCGCGAATCGCCATATGGCAAAACTCCATGCATGTTTTGGCCGTTATCTCATGCTTGGCTGCCACAGAAAACGCTAAAAAGCAAACCAAAGAAGCATCGCTAAAAATTCATGCACTGCTGCAAAACAGCTAGCAAGAAGATCATGTCGCCCCTACGGGGCTGGGACGTCGGCTTCGCCGCCGCCCCATATCATTGGCGTTAGCCCGAGAAAAAAGGAGTGGGAATCGCCCCGGCTTTCCCAGACACTCCCGAACCCTTCAGATCGTTGCTCTTCGCACCGGACCGGCGGCAGCCAGTCGCTGTACCCACGGTGGCGCTGGGTGTTGTAAAACCGCTTGATGCAGTGGAAGACATCCGCGCCTACTCCATTCCGGATGGCATGAATTGGCACTGGACCCGTAACCGATGGCAATCGCACTGGAAGATATTGTCCCGTTCGGGCGCTCGGCTGACGAATATGCCCGGATGTTCGCGCTGTCCGCCGCCGATCTGGACAGCGGTATCGTGGGCATCGGCGACGGCCCGGCAAGTTTCAATGCCGAGATGTCCGCCCTGGAAAAGGCCGTGATCTCGGTCGATCCGCTGTATTGCTTTTCGGCGGAGGATATCGAAACGAGATTCCATGCGGTGGCGGACGACATCATCGCGCAGGTCAGGGCCACACCCGACGACTGGGTCTGGTCCTATCACCGTTCGCCGGAGCAACTGAAGGCGAACCGCCTACAGGCGCTGAATCGCTTCACTGCGGATTTTGCGGCAGGTAAGGCGCAAGGGCGTTACCGCACCGGGGAATTACCGGATCTGGATTTTCCAATGGGGCGGTTTGCGCTGGCGCTTTGTTCGCACCTGCTGTTTCTGTATTCCGACCACCTGTCGTATGACTTCCATATCGCGTCGGTTCACGAGATGCTGCGCGTAGCGGACGAGGTCCGTATCTTTCCGCTGCTTACGCTGACCGGAGCGCCCTCACCCCATCTGCACCCGCTGCTCCACCACTTCGAGCGCGCGGGTTTCGAGGTTGCCTTGGCGTCGGTCGACTACGAACTGCAAAAAGGCGGCAACCAGATGCTGCGCGTCAGTCGAGCCGCTTCGGATACCCGGGCCACATCGTCATCACACCCGCTGTGATCGGGCCTGTGCCCTGCCCCACGCGCCAACCGCACGCCTAACCGGACCGCGCTCTGTCCCGCAGCGGCTTTACCAACCCCGGCACACCCTGCCCATGGAGCGCGTCGGACACGCTATCGAGCTGGCTGTTTTTTGCGCCATGTCACTGCGTGAACGACGCGCGCCGCGCAGGCTATCGGGCGGGAATGGAATGGCTTGCCAAGGATCAGGCCCGACGCCCACGGATACCACTTCACCTACGACCGACATTGCGAGGGATTGCCAATGCCGTTTCAATCGGAACCCGGCGTGATTCGATGGAAGGTGTGTTTTTCCGCACCCATCGAACAGGTGTACGACACACTGGACAGCGATGCGGGCCGCGCCCGCTTCTGGGCGGAATCCGCCGTCGAGCGTGACGGCGCCATCGCGTTCGACATACTCAACTACCCGCCATATTCCGGCCGTATTCTTGGTCGCGTGCCGCCGCACCGTTTCGCCCTGGATTATTTCGGTACCCGGGTGGAATTCACGCTGACCAAAGACCGGGACGGCGGCACCGAACTGGCGCTGCTGGCCACCGAGGTGGACGACACCGTGCGGGCGGAGATGACCGCAGGCTGGGTGTCGGTCTTGATGGCCATGAAAGCTGCCGTGGATCACGGCGTGGATTTACGCAACCACGACGCCCGTCGCAGTTGGCAACAGGGTTATGTGGACAACTGATCATCAACAGGACGATCAAGCGGCTCAGTAGCGCCGCCTCAAGGAGATCCACCATGCACACCGACGACCGAGTGATCTGCAAAACGCCAACCATAGGACGACATCCGAAACGGATCGCCCGCTGGAAGTACCGGCTGGTACACGACGCCATCCTGGCGGTGGTGCCGCAGGACGGTGACGGCGTACTGTTTGCCAATCTGGCGGACGCCGTCAGTCAGCGACTGGATCCGGAAGAGCGCACCCGACTCGGCTCGGTCGGCTGGTATACCACCCGTGTAAAACTGGACATGGAGGTCAAAGGCGAACTGCAACGGGTACCGGGCGCCAAGCCGCAGCGGCTGATACGACGATGACCGACCCCGCTGTCCGCGTGATGTCCTACGCGACAGGCCGCCCATAAATTTTACACGGAATAAGAATTGTGATCCTATAATCAAAAATTCCTGTTAATAATCAATTACGTAAATTTATGGCACATATATTGCTTTTACCCCTCTTGGACATGCGGGAGCGCATGCCCGGCTTCGATGGATTTGGAGCCTAAGGATCAAACAACAATGGAAACGTAAAGAGGGATATATCAGGATGAAGAAAATCATTTGCGCGCTGATTTTGATGGTCAGCGGCGTGGCGCAGGCGTCCATCATCACCCATGGCAGCAGCGGGGGGACCTTTACGCAGAACAACGGACTTTCCTCAGCGAGCTTCGCTCACTTTGACCGTGCCGAATTCCTGTTCAGCAGTGAGTACGTGGACACGATCACCATCGCCAATACCGGCAGCGGCTATGCCCATAATCACGGCTCGGCTGCGGTATCCACGGTCGATGTCTTCGACGGAACCGGCTGGGTGAACGTGTTTACCTCCAGCAGCTTGGTGGGCAATGTCCCCCTGTCCACGCTGTTTGCATCGCCGATCACCTTCTCCGGCATGATGATCTCCGGCCTCCGACTGGATGCGAGCTCACCTGTCAGCCAGATGTATCACTTCGCCAACTCAGCCATGACCTATACCCTGACCGGCACCCGCGCCGTGCCGACGCCGGCCCCGCTGGCACTGTTGGGCCTGGGCATGCTGGTGGCCTTGGTGGTGCGCCGTAAAGCGGCCTGAACCGCTACCCGTCCGACCAAACCCCCGACCCTGGTCGGGGGTTTTTTATGTCCGCTGCCCACGCCCCACTGTCCCGTCAAACGGCGCCACGGGAACGGCGCCGCTGCATGATCGCAACCGCCAACAGCAAGCCCAACGCCGGTAGGAAGACCCACTGCTTATCCGGCCGTTCGGTGGCCACCAGCACGCGCTCGATGCGCCAGTCCAGATCCAGTCCCGCCTGTTGCGCCTGACTGCCGAAGGCCACGCCATCCACCAGCCAGGCGTCGCCCGCCGAACGCAGCATCAGCCCGGCATCCTCCAGGCGCTGCATGCCCGGCCCCGCCGGCCCCAACGGCAGGGCGATGTCGCGGGTGACGTGTTCGCCGTCCAGGGTCTCACCGCTGGCCCTCAGGGTCAGACGGCCGTCTGCCGGGGCGCTGGCGGCTTGGGCCACCAGCCGGGCGGCGGGCAGCTCGGCGGTGGGTGGGTAGACCATGTCCCACCAGAATCCGGGACGGAATAAAGAAAAGGCCACCAGCAGCAGCAGCACGGTTTCCCACCAGCGTGAACGGGTCAGCCAGAACCCCTGGGTGGCGGCCGCGAACACCAGCATGGCGACAACGGCGGACGCTACCGTCAGAGCCAGATGCCACCAGGAATCGATCCCGATGAGCAGCAACTCGGTGTTGAAGATGAACATGAAGGGCAACACCGCGGTGCGGATGTCATAGGCAAACCCCTGAATACCGGTCTTGATGGGGTCCGCCTTGGCGATGGCCGCCGCGGCAAAGGCGGCCAACCCCACCGGGGGCGTATCGTCGGCCAGGATGCCGAAATAGAACACGAACAAATGCACCGCGATCAGCGGCACCACCAAGCCGTGGGCGGCGCCCAGTTCGACGATCACCGGCGCCATCAGGGTGGACACCACGATGTAGTTCGCGGTGGTGGGCAATCCCAGCCCGAGTACCAGGCTGATCACCGCGGTAAACAGCAGCATCAACATCAGGTTGCCGCCGGAAACGAAGCCCACGAATTCGGTCATCACCAGACCGATGCCAGTGAGGGTGACGGTACCGACCACGATGCCCGCCGCCGCCGTCGCCACACCGATGCCGATCATGTTGCGGGCGCCATGGATCAAGCCATCGCGCAGGTCCAACAACCCGGCGTGCCAGGCGTGATCCGACCCCACGGCACGGAACAGGCGGCGCAAGGCGCGGTGAGTGACGACGATGAACATCATGAAGGCGGTACCCCAGAATGCCGCCAGCCCGGGCGACAAGCGAACCACGGCCAGACACCAGATCAGCACCACTACCGGCAGCAAGAAGTACAGCCCGGACCGCAAGGTGGTGAACAAGGGCGGCAGGCCGGCTTCCAGGGGTGGCGCCTCCTCCGGGGACGGCACACCAGCGGACCAGGCCACCAGCCCGACATAGGTCAGCAGCCCCACGGCGCCCATCACCAGCGGGGCGTTTTCGCCAAAGGCCGCATCCATCCAGCCCAGCAGCAGATACACCAGACCGGCCAACACCGCCGCGGCCACGAAGCCGCCGAACACACCGGCCAGTCGAGCCAGCCGACTGCCCGGGCGGGGCACGCCCTGCATGCCCGCCTTCAACGCCTCCAGATGCACGATGTACAGCAAGGCGATGTACGAGATCAGCGCCGGCAACAAGGCATGCTTGATGACCTCGATGTACGAAATGCCGACGAATTCCACCATCAGGAAAGCGGCCGCCCCCATGATCGGCGGGGTCAGCTGGCCGTTGGTACTGGCGGCCACCTCCACCGCGCCGGCCTTGGTGGCGGGGAAACCGACCCGTTTCATCAACGGAATGGTGAAGGTACCCGTGGTCACCACGTTGGCTATGGACGAGCCGGAGATCACCCCGGACAACCCGGATGCCACCACCGCCGCCTTGGCCGGACCGCCGCGCATGTGACCGAGCAAGGCATAGGCCACGTTGATGAACCAGTGCCCCGCCCCGGCCCGCTCCAACAAGGCGCCGAACAGCACGAACAGGAAGACGAAGCCGGTGGACACGCCCAGGGCAACCCCGAACACCCCTTCGGTACCGAGCCATTGATGGCTGAGCAGCTTGCTCAGACTGGCCCCCTTGTGGGCGATGACGTCCGGCATCCAGGGGCCTGCCAGGGTATAGAACAGGAATACCGCGGCGACGATCATCAGCGGCGGCCCCAAGGTGCGACGGGTCGCCTCCAGCAACAGCAGCAGACCGGCACCGGCGACCATCAGGTCGAGAGTGCTCGGCAGACCGGCGCGTTGGGCCAGTTGGTCGTAAAACAGGAACAGGTAGGCCGCGCTGAACGCGGCCGCGAGTGCCAGCACCCAGTCCTGTACGGGAATATGGGCACGCGGCGAACCCTTCAACGCCGGGAACGCCAGGTAACCGAGAAACACCGCGAAGGCCAAATGAATGGAGCGCGCCTGGGTGTCGTTGAACACCCCGAATTCCAGCGCGAAGGGCAGCGGTGAGGCATACCACAGCTGGAACAACGACCACGCCAGGCAAACGCCCGTGATCACCCGCCCCGCCAGCCCATGCGGGTGGCGACGACCGGTCTCTATCTCGGTGAAGTCGGGACTGCCTGCCGCGGCGGGTTCAGCCATCGGCCGGGACTCGGCGCATCACAACAACCCCGCTTCACGATAGTAACGCTCGGCACCCGGGTGCAATGGTGCCGATAGCCCGTCCTTGATCATCTGTTCCGGTTGCAGGTGTGCAAAGGCCGGATGCAGACGGCGAAATCGATCCAGGTTTTCGAATACCGCCTTGACCACCTGGTAGACCACCTCATCCGGGACCTTTGCCGAACTGACGAAGGTTGCGCCCACGCCGAAGGTGGACACGTCCGCGTCGCTGCCGCGATACATCCCGGCGGGAATCACCGCCTGGCGGTAGTAGCTGTGGTCCACGACCAGCTTGTCGATGGCCGGGCCGCTCACCGGCACCACCATGGCATCGCAACTGGTGGTGGCCTCTTTGATGGAACCGTTGGGGTGACCGACGGTGAAAACGATGGCGTCGACCTTGTTGTCGCACAAGGCGCGGGCCTGTTCGGCGGATTTCAGCTCGGAGGTCAGGGCAAAGTCGTCACGGGTCCAACCGAGCGCCTTCATCACCACCTCCATGGTGCCGCGCTGACCGGAACCGGGGTTGCCGATGTTGACCCGTTTGCCTTTCAGGTCGGTAAAGGTATCAACGCCGGCATCCTTGCGTGCCACCACGGTGAACGGCTCGGCATGCACGGCGAACACGGCGCGCAGATCCGGGTCCGGGCCGCGCGCGGCGAAGGCGCCGGTACCGTGGTAGGCGTGATATTGCCAATCGGACTGGGCGACGCCCATGTCGAGTTCGCCCTCATGCAAGGCGTTCAGGTTATAGACGGACCCGCCGGTGCTTTCCACCGAGCAGCGGATACCGGGGTGTTTGCGGCCGCGATTGACCAGCTGACAGATCGCGCCGCCCACCGGGTAGTAGACCCCGGTCACGCCACCGGTGCCGATGGTGATGAAACGCCGCTCTGCGCCGTGGCCGGCCAGGGGCAAGGTCAGGATAATGGTCGCCAGCAGGGGCGCGAACAGACGTCGCATCCGCATGGAGGCCTCCTCGGATTGTTTTAGGTTACATGCCGCGACGGCAGGTCAGAACGATTCGAAAACCGTTTCCAGTCCCGGGTCGGTGTAGAGGCTATGCGGCGTCATGGTGCGCCGCCGCCATGGAATGGCGCCCAGATACCATACCCGCCAAAACCACAGTGTGCGGGCTGGCAACCGCGCCCGCAAGTCGGCCAGCGTGATTACCCGCCCCGGTCCGTGACCGAGGGCTTCGCGGAAGACCTCATGAATCAGCTTGGGCCCGAACAGTTGCCGCGAGTCGAAGTCGAAGCCCATGGCGTTGAAGCGACCGAGGCGGCGTTCCACCGCGCAGGTCAAACGGCTCGTCTGATCGGGGGACAACGGGGGCATCAGCCGCCGGATAGCGAAGCGATTGCCCCGGGTGCGGCGGACGAAGGTGCGCAGATCCACTCGACGAACCAGTGGCATGCCGCCCTCATACACCAGCCAGTTGCCCGTGTCGTCCCTGAGGCAAAGCCCCACCTGAGAGGCCCAGCTGTGGGTAGCGCGGCCGATCTGGCGATAAAAGCGCCCGCGCCGATCGATGAAAATCAAATCCCCCGGCTGCAGCACCTGGGTCGCCCGGCGCAGCACCTTTTCCAGCGAACCGCCCTTCAACAACAGGGTGCGCGCGGTCGGTGCATTACCACTGGCAGCGCCTGGGATATCCATATCGATCATTGCGTCCATGTCTGCCCCGACAATTGGGTGGTGGCGGTGGCATTGAGCAGCGGCTCCAGCGTGGGCCAGACATTGTTCAACAGTGTCGGCTGCGATGCCGCAGCGGGATGGATGCCGTCCGCCAACATGCCGTCCCGGGTTTCCGCGACCCCCACCAGAAAAAACGGCACCAGGGCCACCCCGGTGGCGTCGCTCACCTGAGCATAGACCTGCGCGAAGCGCAGACCATAGTCGGCGCCGTAATTTGCGGGAAGTCTGACACCCAACAGGAGAACCTGCGCCTTTGCGGACCGGCTCAATTCGACCATCCGCTGCAGGTTTTTGCGGATCTGCTCAGGGGCGAAGCCGCGCAATCCGTCGTTCCCCCCCAACTCCAGGATGACGATGGCCGGCTTGTGTGCCGCCAAGGCTGCCGGCAACCGCGCCAAGCCGCCGCCGGTGGTATCGCCGGTCACGCTGGCATTGACCACCCGGTGGGGAAATCCGGCCTGAGCCAGTCGTTGTCGCAGCAGGGCCACCCATCCGGCGTCGCGCGGGATACCATAAGCCGAACTGAGGCTGTCACCCACCACCAGGACACGTGGCGTCACCGCGGCGGTATCCGCCTGCGCCGTCGTCGCACCGATCAACAGGAACGTCATGCAGCGCAGCAACCATCCGACCGTCATCCAAACCTCCCTTTTGACCAAGACCATACACGCTGCGCAGGGAGATATCCCGATCCTGCGCGGTGTCGACCTCAGCGTGGCCCCCGGCGAGGCGGTCTCGGTGATCGGCGCCTCGGGCTCGGGCAAATCCACCTTGCTCGGCCTGCTGGCCGGTCTTGACCGCGCCGACGGGGGGAAAGTTTCCCTGCTGGGGACGGATCTGGCTGGGCTGAACGAGGACCGCCGCGCCCGTTTGCGCGCCGGGCGCGTGGGCTTTGTGTTCCAGTCGTTCCAGTTGCTGCCGGGGTTGCGGGCGCTGGACAACGTGGCGCTGCCGCTGGAACTGGGCGGCGCACGCGACGCCCAACCGCGCGCCCAGGCCTTACTGGCCCAGGTCGGCCTGGCAGAGCGGGCGGACCATTTTCCGGATCAGCTGTCCGGCGGCGAGCAACAACGCGTGGCCATCGCTCGCGCCTTCGCCACCCAGCCGGACCTGCTGTTCGCCGATGAACCCACCGGCAACCTGGACGCCGAAACCGGCGCGCACATCATCGACCTGCTGTTCCGGCTACGCGCCGATCATGGCACTGCCCTGGTGCTGGTCACCCACGATCCGGACCTGGCATCCCGTTGCGACCGGCGTTACCGCTTGAGCGGCGGGCATCTGGAGTCCGTCGCATGATTGCCTTGCGCCTGGCATTGCGCTTGTTGCGGCAGGATCTGTCTTCCGGCGAACTGCGGCTGCTCGGGCTGGCCTTGGTGCTCGCCGTCGCCGCCGCCACGGCGGTGAGTTTTTTCACCGACCGCGTCCGCCAGGGTCTGCACGATCAGTGCGCGGCGCTGATCGCCGCGGATCTGGCCATCGAACATGGCGAAGCACTGCCCCCGGCCCTGGTCGCCGCCGCGCGACAACGCGGGCTGCGCACCAGCGCCTGGCTGACCTTTCCCAGCGTCATCTTCAACGGCGAACGGCCGGTGCTGGTGCAGGTCAAGGGCGTCGACCCGGCCTATCCCTTGCGTGGCGCGCTGCGGGTGCGCGACGGTGCCGATGCCCCTCCCGCGACCGTCCAGGGGCCGCCCCCTGAAGCCGGCATCTGGGTCGCACCCCGCCTGTTGACCCTACTCCACGCGCGGATCGGCGACACCGTCCCCCTCGGGACACTGCGGGTACGCATCGCCGGCGTGATCGCAGACGAACCCGACAGCGGCGGCAACCTGTTCCAATTTGCGCCCTGGGTGATGATCGATGCCGCCGCGCTGCCGGCCAGCGGCTTGCTCGGACCGGCCAGCCGGGTCAAACACCGGCTGCTTGTCGCCGGTCCCCGCTCGGCAGTGGCCGGTTATCGGGCCTGGGTGAAGCAACACTTGCCGCCCGGTGCGCAGTTGTTCGACCTCGACAACGCCCGCCCGGAACTGCGCTCCGCGCTGGAACGCGCCGGCGCATTCCTGAACCTGGCCGCGCTGACTGCCAGCCTGCTCGCGGCAGCCGCCTTGGCGGTCAGCAGCCGCGGCTATATCCGTCGACAGTCTGCGGCCGCCGCCCTGCTACGCACCCTGGGGGCCGATGCCGCTATGGTGTTGCGGGTGTTTGTGCTGCGCCTGCTGGCCATCACCCTGATGGCCAGCGCCATCGGCGGGATGTTGGGCATGCTCGGCCAACAGCTGCTGGTCACCCTGGTCGGCGGCTGGTTCACCCTGGATCTGCCGAGCCCGGGCATCGGCGGCTGGCTGGTCGGGCTGGGACTCGGCTTGGGTTTGATGACCGGTTTCGTGCTGCCGCCGCTGATCCGGCTCAGCCGCGTGCCACCACTGCAGGTGTTGCGCGGCGCGACCTCGCCGGCGGGCGGCGGACTGGCCGATTGGCTGCTGGCCGGACTGGTGCTGATCGCCCTGACAGCCTGGCAGGCGGACAATGCCACGCTGGCAATACGTCTGCTCGGCGGGCTGCTGGCCGCCCTGCTGCTGTTCTACGGCGTCGGCAGCCTGCTGTTACGGCTGCTGACCGGTAGCTTGCCTCATCTGGGCGGCAGCTGGCGGGCCGGGGCCGCCGCCCTGCAGCGACACGCCGCCATGACCCGTCTGCAATTGGCGGCCTTCGGTCTGGCGATCACCGTGCTGTTGATCCTGACCACGGTGCGCAGCGACCTGCTCGATACCTGGCAGGCCAGCCTGCCGCCGCAAACACCCGACCATTTCCTGATCAATATACAACCCGACGAAGTCGCACCACTGCAGCAGCTGCTGGGCGAGCACGGCATGCCACAGGCCGAGCTGTACCCGATGGTTCGCGGCCGTCTGGTAGCCATCAACGGCCAGCCGGTTGAGCCGGACGCTTTTCATAACCCCCGCGCCCGACGCCTCGCCGCCCGCGAGTTCAACCTGAGCTATGGCACCCGCCTGCAGACGGTCAATCGGGTGGTTGCCGGCAATTGGTGGGGCGACGGAGATGCCCACAGGCCCGCCTGGTCGGTGGAACAGGAACTGGCACAGACCCTGGGCATCGGGCTTGGCGACCGCTTGGACTTCGAGATCGCCGGCACCCGGGTCGA
>JASBTJ010000072.1 GCA_030148485.1 Gammaproteobacteria bacterium
AATGCGAGAACTTCGGCATGCGCGGTCGGGTCCGCGTCCTGGATCGGCCGGTTGTGGCCCGCACCGATGATTTCATTGTTCCTGACGACCACGGCGCCGACCGGCACCTCGCCGACGGAGGCCGCCACCTTGGCCTCCCGGCGGGCGGCCCGCATGAACTTCTCGTCGATATCCGACCAGCCGCTCATTCCCACTCGATGGTCGCAGGCGGCTTGCTGGAGATATCGTAGGCGACCCGCGAAACCCCTTTTACCTCATTGATGATGCGACGGGACACCAGTTCCAGGAAGTCATACGGCAGATGCGCAAAGTGCGCTGTCATGAAGTCCACCGTCTTCACCGCGCGCAGCGACACCACGTATTCGTACTGCCGAGCGTCACCGACCACGCCGACGGATTTCACCGGTAGAAAGACCGTGAACGCCTGGCTGACTTCGTCGTAGAGGTCGTGATTGCGCAGCTCTTCGATATAAATAGCATCGGCGCGGCGCAGGATGTCGGCATATTCCTTTTTAACTTCACCGAGGATACGGACCCCCAATCCGGGACCCGGGAACGGGTGCCGATAGACCATCTCGGAGGGAAGTCCCAATTCCACGCCCACCTTGCGGACCTCGTCCTTGAACAACTCGCGCAGCGGCTCGACCAGCTCGAGTTTCATGTAATCCGGCAGGCCGCCGACGTTGTGGTGCGACTTGATCACATGGGCCTTGCCCGACTTGGCGCCAGCCGACTCGATCACATCTGGGTAGATGGTGCCCTGGGCAAGGAAATCGGCGCCGTCGATCTTGTTCGCCTCTTCCTCGAAGATGTCGACGAACAGGTTGCCGATAATCTTGCGTTTCTTCTCTGGGTCCGCCTCGCCGGCGAGTGCCGCGAGGAAGCGCTCCTCGGCGTCGACGCGGATCACCTTGACGCCCATATGCTGGGCGAAAGTCGCCATCACCTGATCGCCTTCGTGCAGGCGTAGCAGGCCGTTGTCGACAAAGATACAGGTCAGGCGGTCACCGATCGCCTTGTGCAGCAACGCCGCCACCACAGACGAGTCGACGCCGCCGGAAAGACCCAGCACCACCTGGCCCTCGCCGATCTGCTCGCGCATCGCAGCGATGCTGTCGTCGATGATGCTCTGCGGGTTCCACAGCTTTTCACAGCCGCACAGGTCGAACAGGAAGCGCTCGATGATGCGCCCCCCTTGCTTGGTGTGGGTGACCTCGGGGTGGAACTGCAGGGCGTAGAAGCCGCGCTCCTCGTCGGCCATGCCGGAAATCGGTGCGCTGTCGGTACTGGCGATCAACTTGAAGCCGGGCGGCATGTCGATGACGCGGTCACCGTGGCTCATCCAGACGTCCAGCATACCGTAGCCTTCCGGGGTGGTGTGGTCTTCGATATCGCGCAACAGCGCCGAGTGACCACGCGCGCGCACCTGGGCGTAGCCATACTCGTGCTTGTCCGAGTTCTCCACCTTGCCGCCCAACTGAGCCGCCATGGTCTGCATGCCATAGCAGATCCCCAGCACCGGCACCCCGAGTTCGAACACTTGCTGCGGCGCCCGCGGCGAATCCTCCGCGGTGGTGGTTTCCGGACCACCGGACAGGATGATGCCGGCCGGCTTGTGCTCGGCGATCACGTCCTCGCAGTTATCATAGGGCCAGATCTCGCAATACACGCCGGCCTCGCGCACACGGCGCGCAATCAGCTGGGTGTACTGGGAACCGAAGTCCAGGATCAGGATGCGATGGGCGTGAATGTCTTTGGTCATAGTGGTTCCCGTAAAGCGTTGGGCATCGAGCTTGACGCCCGGGCCCCTACACCGAATTCTTTTGGCGATAGGTAAGTGGATGACCTATCTAAATGCAAGAAACCGCCGAGGCGCGCTTGGCGTCTTGGCGGTTCGATCAGTCGTGACCGGATCAGTCGCGGCGATAGTTGGGCGCTTCCTTGGTGATCTGCACGTCGTGTACATGCGACTCGGCCATGCCGGCGCCGGTGACTCGCACGAACTCGGGCTTGGTACGCATCTCCTCCATATCACGACAGCCGGTGTAACCCATGGAAGCGCGAATGCCTCCGGTCAGCTGGGTGATCACGTTGATCAGCTGCCCCTTGTACGGCACACGACCCTCGATACCCTCGGGCACCAGTTTGTCCTGATCCTTGGTGTTTTCCTGGAAGTAGCGATCCGACGAGCCCTGGCTGCCGGACATGGCGCCCAAGGATCCCATACCCCGGTAGGACTTGTACGACCGCCCCTGGTAGATCTCCACCTCGCCGGGCGATTCGTCGGTGCCCGCCAGCAGGCCGCCAACCATTACTGAGTGGGCGCCGGCGACCAGTACCTTGGCAATGTCGCCAGAGAACCGCAGGCCACCGTCGGCGATCAGCGGGATACCGCTGCCGGCCAGTTCAGCCGCGACGTTGGACACCGCGCTGACCTGCGGCACACCCACCCCGGCGACGATCCGGGTGGTGCAGATCGAACCGGGGCCGATGCCCACCTTGACCGCGTCGGCGCCGGCATTGGCCAGCGCGCGGGCAGCGGCGGCGGTGGCGATATTGCCGCCGATCACCTGCACGTCCGGGAAGTTCTTTTTCACCCAGGCGACGCGATCCAGCACCCCCTGGGAATGACCGTGGGCGGTGTCGACCACCACCACGTCCACACCGGCGGCCACCAGGGCCTCTACGCGCTCATCCGTTCCCGCGCCGACGCCTACCGCCGCGCCGGCACGCAGACGTTCCTGGTCGTCACGGCAAGCCATGGGAAAATCGCTGGCCTTCTGGATATCCTTGACGGTGATCAGGCCAGTGAGCTCGAAGGCGTCGTTGACCACCAGCACCTTTTCGATGCGATGTTCGTGCAGCTTGGCCAGCACCTCGTCCTGGGACGCCCCTTCCGTGACGGTCACCAGTTTGTCCTTCTGGGTCATGATGGCGGACACCGGCTGATCCAGACGTTTCTCAAAACGCAGATCGCGGCCGGTGACAATGCCCACCAGCTCGGTGCCGTCCACCACCGGCACACCGGAGATGTTGTGTTTGCGGGTCAGCGCCAGCACGTCGGCGACGCTCATGCTCGGTTCGATGGTGATGGGATCGCGGATGATGCCGCTTTCGTAGCGCTTGACCTTGCGCACCTGCTTGGCCTGTTCCTCGGCCGTCATGTTCTTGTGGATGATGCCGATGCCGCCCTGCAGCGCCATGGCGATCGCCAGTCGTGCCTCGGTAACGGTATCCATGGCCGCGGACACCAGGGGAATGTTCAGCCGGATTCCCCGCGTCAGCTGCGTCGACAGGTCGACGTCCTTGGGCAGCACGTTCGAGTGGGCGGGAACCAGGAGAACGTCGTCAAACGTGAGGGCTTCGGTATCCTGGGCTAGGCGCATGGCAAACATCCAAATCTGGAGCGGGAAGGAGGCGGCGATTATAGGATTTGACGGTACCTCGGTAAACTGGGTATGTTGTGAACCGTTCTCCGGGGACGCGGCAATCCGCTCAAGCACTCCAACAAGTTAGCGCCCGGCAGCATCCACCAAACCCCGTGTGGCAGGCAGGATATTCCTACCGCTTAAGGCTACACTGGGCAGCTGGGAGAACAGATAAAACCAACATCTTGAGGAGATGGAATCGATGAAACGAATCACTCTTGTCGCGACCATCGCCCTGGCGGGCGCGCTCGGACTGGCCGGTTGCCACGGCAATGGCACCAAAAGCGCCGCCAACGGCGATCAAGCGGCGTATGAGGCAGCCGTGGCGGAAGCCAAGGCCGAGCAGAAGAAAGCGAAGTCCGTGGACGGCGAATGGCGTGACATTGGCAAATTCCTGAAGAAGGCCGATGCGGCCGCCAAGAAAGGCGACTACGCAACCGCCACCAAGCTGGCCAACAAGGCCGCCTTCCAGGCCAAGATGGGCCAGGAACAGGCCGCCAGCCAGGCCAATGTCGGCAACCCCAGCTACCTGAACTAAGCATCTTCTTCAGGTCTCGCAAAAAGCCGGGCAACGCCCGGCTTTTTGCGTTTTGGAACCATGACAGACACCCCACAACGCGATATCTGGACCGTCAGCCGGCTCACCGCGGAGTTGCGCGCCGTGCTGCAACAAAGCTTCCCGCTGTTGTGGGTGGGTGGCGAGATTTCCGGCCTGGCGACACCGCGCTCCGGCCACCTGTATTTCAATCTGAAGGACAGCGGCTCACAGATTCGCTGCGCGCTGTTCCGCAACAAGCGTAATCTGCTGCGCTTTCAACCCAAGGACGGCGATCAGGTGCTGGCGAGAGCCCGTATCAGCTGCTATGAGCCCCGAGGCGAGGTGCAGCTGATCATCGAACATCTGGAACCGGCCGGCGTCGGGGCCATGCAGCAGGCCTTCGAGGCGCTCAAGGCCCAATTGGCGGCCGAGGGACTGTTCGACAACGCACGCAAGCGACCGCTACCCGCCTTTCCCCGTCGCCTGGGCCTGGTGACCTCGGCCAGCGGTGCCGCCCTAAGAGACGTGCTGCACGTGTTGGCCCGGCGCTACCCCGCCCTGCCCGTGCTGATCTATCCCGTACCGGTACAGGGTGCCGGTGCCGCGGTGGAGATTGCCGAAACCCTGCGTCTGGCCGACCGACGGGGCGACTGCGATCTGCTGATCCTGACCCGGGGTGGCGGCTCGCCGGAGGATCTGGCGCAATTCAATGACGAACAGCTGGCCCGCACCATTGCCGCCTTGAACACCCCCATCGTGGCGGCAATCGGTCACGAGGTTGACTTCACCATCGCCGAGTTCGTCGCCGACCGGCGGGCACCGACACCGTCGGCCGCAGCCGAACTGGTCAGCCCCGACGGCGACACGGTACGCGAACGGGTGCGGTTACTGCATCGGCGCTTGGCCAAACAGCACGCCCACACCATCAGCCGTCTGGCGCAACGGGTCCTGGACCTGACGCGTCGTTTGCAACTGCAACACCCGGCGAACCGCCTGCAGCAACGCCAGCAGCGGCTGGACGAGGTCGTCCTGCGGTTGGATGCCGCCACCCGCGCGGGCCTGCGTCAGGGACAACACCGCTTGCACCTGTTGCAAACGCGGCTGTCCGCGCGCTCGCCGGCGGCGACATCAATGGCCCGGCGCGAGCGCCTGAACAACGTATCGAAACGGCTCGGGCGCGTGGTCAACGAAGGCATGAGACGGCGTCGCGAACACCTCGCGGGCAGTACCCACCAACTGCAGATCGTCAGCCCGCTGAGCACCCTGGCACGTGGCTATGCGATTGTTCAGGACAGTGACGGCGCAGTCATTCGGGACAGCCGCCAGGTGCGGCGCGGTGACCCGATCCGGGTACGGCTGGCAAGCGGACGGTTCACCGCCGTGGTGCAGGACGGCGAGCCGACCGGAGAAACGGACCGCGACAGCTGACCCGGCGCCCGCGCGGCGCCCGGCGCCGTCCTCAACGCCCCTTCTTGGTGTGCTGCTTGAGGCGTTTGCGCTTGCGCATCTGCCTGGGCGTCAGCAGATTACGCTTGCCGGCAAACGGATTGTCACCGGACTTGAACTCGATCCGCAGCGGCGTACCGTGCAGCCCGATCACCTTACGGAAACGGTTGATCAAATAACGCTGATAGATGTTCGGTACCGCGTCCGTCTGGTTGCCGTGAATGATGATCAGCGGGGGATTTTTCCCGCCCTGGTGCGCATAACGCAGTTTGATCCGGCGCCCTTTCACCAGGGGTGGCTGGTGTTCCATCACCGCGTCCTCAAGGATGCGCGTGAGCACCGGCGTCTTGAGATCGATCATCGCCGACGTGTAGGCCTTGTCGGCGGCATCCAGCAAATGCCCGACGCCGCTGCCATGCAAAGCGGACACGAATCGCCAGTCGGCAAAGTCCAGGAACGGCAGTTTCCGCTGCAATTCATCCTTGATGCGGTCACGCTCGTAGGATTCGAGGCCGTCCCACTTGTTGATCACTACCACCAAGGCGCGACCCGACTCGACCACATGACCGGCCAGCGTCGCATCCTGCTCGGTGACCCCGCCGTGGGCGTCCAACACCAGGAACACCACATTCGCGGCCTCCATGGCCTGTAACGCCTTGATGATGGAAAACTTCTCGATGGCCTGATCGACCCGGGCCCGACGTCGCACACCGGCGGTATCGATCAGGGTATAGCGGTTGCCATCGCGTTCGAAGGGGATATGAATCGAATCCCGGGTGGTGCCCGGCAGATCGAACGCCACCACCCGCTCTTCACCCAACAACCGATTGACCAGCGTGGACTTACCCACGTTGGGGCGCCCGACCACTGCGATCTGGTTGCCCAGATCCTGTTCGCCCAATTCGCTTTCATCGGCGATGGGCAGGGTCTCGAGCACCGCGTTGATCAGCGGCTTGACGCCTCGACCGTGGGCCGCGGCGATAGGCACCGGCTCGCCGAGCCCCAGGGCATGGAACTCCAATCCGGCGGTGGTACGATCCAGGCTTTCGGTCTTGTTGACCACCACGGTCACCGGCTTACCGGTACGCCGCAGCGCCTCGCCGATCTGCTGATCAACAGGCCCCAGACCGTCCTTGGCATCGAGCAGGAACAGGATGTGGTTGGCTTCACCGATGGCATTTTGCACCTGACGCATCATCAACGCGTCGACCCCGTCCTGATCTCCGCTGATACCACCGGTATCGACGACCACATAAGGGGAATCGCCCAGCCGACCGACCCCGTACTTGCGGTCACGGGTAAGACCGGGCTGATCCGCCACCAAGGCGTCCCGGGTGCGCGTCAGCTGATTGAACAGGGTGGATTTACCCACATTGGGGCGTCCAACCAGGGCGATGACCGGCAGCATGGTGATGTCCTTGAAAAGACCTAGTTGCCGGCCAGGGTCAACACGGCGAAGTCGCCTTCGCTGCCGAGGATATAGAGCCGGCCATCCCGTACCACCGGCGCGGCGACAATGGGCTCATCGCCCACCCGGACCCGCGCCGTGGGGGCGCCGGTTTCGGCGTTGAAGAAGTGGACATAACCCTCGAAATCGCCGACGACGACATTGCCACCGATCACCGCCGGGGCGGACAAGCGGCGCCAAGCAAGGGCCTTTTGTGACCACAACACCTCCCCCGTGTCCGCGTCCAAGGCCCATAGGGCGCCGGTATCGTCGCTGACGAACACCCGCCGCCAATCGACGGCGACACCGTTGTACGCCGAAATCTTGCGCTGCCACAGCCCGCGACCGGTGGCTTCGCTGAGCGCAGCCACTTCGCCTTGGTAGGTGGCGACATAGACGGTGCGGTCGAGCACCAGGGGAGCACCATCGATGTCGGCGATGCGCTCCAGCTCCGTGCGACCACTGGGGACGCTGACCACGGTTTCCCAGGCCACCTGACCGCTGTCGATGTCCAGGGACAACAGACGACCGCCTTCGAGCCCGACCAGCACCCGCCCCTGACTGACCACCGGCGCCGCGTTGCCGCGCAGGGTCAGCACCGGGATATCCCGGTCCACGCGCCAGCGCTGACTGCCACCGGCAGCGTCCAAACCGAAGACCTTGCCGTCCCCGGTGCGCGCCACCACGGTGCCAAGTTCGGCAACCGACGCACTCAGCACCTCGCTCGACAACCGGGAGCGCCAGCGCTCGACGCCGTCCGCCGCATCCAGCGCGATCACATCGCCCTCGGTGGTGCCGACCAGCACCAGGCCTTCGCCGAATCCGGGGCCTCCGCTGATGACGGCGGCTTTGATTTCCACCTGCCAGACCCGCTTGCCGGTAGCCTTGTCCAGCGCCAACACGGTGCCGTCGGCGTCGGCTAAGAAGACACGCTCGTCACCCACCACAGGCCCCAGACCCAGGCTCTTGGCCGCATCGCCGTCGCCGGTGTCGCGCTTCCACAATCGCTTGACGGTGACCGACTGCGTGATGTCCTGCAGCTCGGCCGGCTGCCGCCCGTTGTCGTCGTCCCCCCACCAGGTGGTGGGATCGGCCATGGTGCCGCAACCGGTCAGGCCGGCGGCCAGCAACAGGATAATCAGATGCTTGGTCATGACAGGGCCCTCAGCCGGCCGGCGCGTGGCCAGTATCGGCCAACTTCATGCGGAGAAGATCGACATTCTCGGCGCCGGCATCCAGCGCCGCCCGATAGGCCTCGGCGGCGGCAGACGGGTCCCCGGCGGCGACGGCGACATCACCGCGTAGCTCCGCGAAGCGCGCCGCGAAGGCGGCGTTGCCAGGGTCACCGGCCTGGGTACGGGCCGCATCCAGATCGCCTTGATCGAGCAGCAGGTAACCCAGACGCAAACGACCAAGCAGGCTCAATGCCGGATCGACGGCATGGC
Source organism: Gammaproteobacteria bacterium (assembly GCA_030148485.1). GTDB lineage: Bacteria > Pseudomonadota > Gammaproteobacteria > Chromatiales > Chromatiaceae > JANTHH01. The sequence goes on from JASBTJ010000072.1 coordinate 8,305, forward strand.
TGGAAACCCAGTCCAGATGCTGCTTCGCCTGGTCGACGCTGCCGGTGTCATAGGCCAGGCGCGCCAGTTCCAGCGCAGCAAAACTGGCGTACGCCGAACCGGCGAACCGATCCATCAGGCGCTTGCCTTGCTCGGTCGCCTGATCGGCATTGCCGGCACGTACGGTGGCGCTGAATTCCGCATAGTATCCGGCTGCCGTTTCCGCCTGGCCGCGATCGTAGCGCTCCCAGGCCTGCCAGCCGAGTACGGCGCCCAGACCCAGTACGGCGCCGACGATGATCGACGTGCCGTGTTCCTTCCACCATTTCTTGAGCGCTTCGACCTGTTCGTCGTCGGTCTGATAGGTACTCACCACATTCCTCCCCCGTCTCGCGGGCCTGTTGTTGGCATCAGCCGGCCAGTTTGTCCTTCAGAACACCCGCCAGTTCGGCCTGCGCCACCTGAATTTGTTCGCTGTCGTCGCGCAGCGGTTTGACCGCCACCACGCCATTGGCTAGTTCCTCGTCTCCAAGCACCAACGCGAAAGCCGCACCGCTACGATCAGCCCGCTTGAACTGCGACTTGAAGCTGCCGCCGCCACAGTGGCTCAACAAACGCAGCGTCGGCAGTTGATCTCGCAGCTGTTCGGCCAATGTCAGACCGGCCGCGGCCGCGGCATCGCCCACCAGCACCAGATAGACGTCCGCCTGTGTCACCGGCTCCACCAGTTGCTGTTCTTCGCGCAATGCCAGCAGCCGCTCGACGCCCATGGCAAAGCCCATGGCCGGCGTGCCACGGCCACCGAGTTGCTCCACCAGCCCGTCGAAGCGGCCGCCGGCACACACGGTGCCTTGTGCGCCCAACTGGTCGGTGACCCACTCGAACACGGTACGGGAATAGTAATCGAGGCCCCGTACCAGGCGCGGATTGATCACATAAGCGACGCCAGCGGCGGTCAGGCCATCACAAATGGCCTGGAAGTGTGCGCGCGAATCGTCGCCCAGGTGCTCCATCAGGCTCGGCGCGCCGGCCACCAGTTCCGCCATAGCGGGATTCTTGCTGTCCAGCACCCGCAACGGGTTGCTGTGCAGGCGGCGCCGACTGTCTTCGTCCAGGTCTTCCTGATGAGCCGCCAAATAGGCCACCAACCGCTCACGGTAGGCCTTGCGCTCATCCGCGGTGCCCAGCGTATTCAGTTGCAACTCCAACCCGGTCAAGCCGAGCGCCTTCCACAACCGCGCGGTTATCAGGATGGTTTCCAGGTCGATATCCGGCCCGGCCATACCGAAGGTTTCGACACCGATCTGGTGAAACTGTCGATAGCGTCCTTTTTGCGGGCGCTCATGACGGAACATGGGGCCTTGGTACCAAAGGCGTTGGGTCTGGTTGTGCAGCAGCCCGTTTTCCAACGCGGCGCGCACGCAACCGGCGGTGCCCTCGGGACGCAGCGTCAGGCTGTCGCCGTTACGGTCCGCAAAGGTGTACATCTCCTTTTCGACGATATCGGTGACCTCGCCGATGGAGCGTTTGAACAGCTCGGTCATCTCAACGATGGGCATGCGTACCTGCTGGTACCCGTAACTGTCGAGCACTGCGGCGACTGTGGCTTCGAGCCGGCGCCACAGCGGGGCCTCGTCGGGCAGGATGTCACGCATGCCGCGGATGGCTTGGATGGTCTTGGCCATGAAGGTTTCCGTCACTGAATCGGCGCGTCGCACACAACCGACGCACTCAAGCGCCCGATTCTACCGGAAGCGGCGGGCTCGCGGGGGCTTATTGCGCGCCCGGATCCAAGGTGAGACGGGCCACCTGCCCGCGCTGATGCGCGGACAGATCCACCGGCTGGCCGTCCACGGTCAAGGTGGCAACCGAGGCATTGCCCAGGTTGATACGATAGGGCGGCGTTCCGCCGAGCACTTCGCGAAAGCCCGCTTTGTACTCACCTACCAGCCGATAGCTGCCGCTACTGTCACGGATCTGAACCCAGCACGGGCCGGTAAGGCTCAACACCACCTGGGGCGCAAGATCCGGCACCACTGGCGACGGCGCTTCCCCCGCAGGCGCGGCGTCGTCCGCGGCCACCGGTTGCGACAGCTCGGAAACCGCCTCTGCACCCCCTTGCTCCGGGAGGGGTAGGACGGTGGTCGGGGCAACAGGAGCTTGCACCTCGTCAGATACCGGCGCATCCCCCGCGGGCGGAGGCAATGACAAGGACCCATCCGGCGCAGCTTCGACCGGCGGCGGCGCACTGGAAGGTGCCGGTGCATTATCGCCTGTGCCAGCCCCCCCGTGATCGGTGTCCAGGTCCCGCAGATAACCAGACCACCAGACGAAGAACAGCACCACGATGCCGAGCAACAATGCCCAACTGACGGCACGCACGACGCCGTGACCGCTGCCCACCTGGGGACGGTGGCTGCCGACCCGCTTCAGCGGAGCGCTACCCCGGCCTTCCGGCCAAGCCGCGTCGAACTGCGCCAGCACCTCGTCCACCGAGACCTGCACCAGACGCGCATATTTGCGCAGATAACCACGCACGAACACCCGTGCGGGAAATCGATCGAAGCTGTCGTTTTCCAAGGCCGCAACCTGGTCCGGGCTGATGTGCAGCTGCGCCGCCATCCTTGCCAGGTCGTACCCCGCCGCTTCTCGGGCCGCCTTCAGGCGTGCGCCCGGGCCATCGGTTTTTTGTTCTGGCTGGTCAGACGTGTCGTCGACGGCACCATTCATGCTCAGCGCGACTCCTTGAGGTATCGAAGTGGCTCAGAATCAGGAAACTTCGATCTGAGCAGTAACTCGTAACTGGCCACTTGATCCATGTCGCCGAGCTGGCGTTCCGTGCGAATCCCGAGCCACAACGTCTCGGGGGTATGAGGCGCGACCTCCAGATAACGCTGCAGGTAGGCGCGCGCCGACAGATACTTGCCCTGATCGTAACTGATCTGCCCCATGCGCAGCAGGGCCGCAGGCACCTTGGGGTTGGCGCGTAATGCCTTGCGCAAATAGGTTTCGGCCTGATCCGCGTTACCGGCGTTGGCGTTGCACAATCCGCCATTGGTCAGTGCCACCCAGGGTTCGGGATTGAGCGGGTTCGCCACCGCCGCGTCGAAATGGCTCAGCGCCTCGTCGTAGCGTTCCTTGCCGCACAGAAAACTGCCGTAGGCGTTATTCGCATAGGGATCCTGAGGATCCAGCTTGAGTGCCTGGACAAAGTGCTGTTCGGCCTGCTCGCTTTCACCCAATTGCTGGTAGATCAGCGCGAGAATGTTGTGCGCGCCCGGGTCACGGGGTGACACGATCACCGCCTTGCGCGCGTTCTGCAACGCCGGCGCAAGCTGGCGCTGCCGCATGTACTCGGCGGCGAGCTGCACGTAAACCGCTGCAGCTGCCTGCGCCTGGGTCTGGCCCTGTACGTCACCGAGGCGCCCGGTGCTGTCCTCGTCGTTGATCGCTTGGGACTGGCAGCCGGCCAGCACGCTTGCCGCCAGCATCACAAACCCGAGTCCAAGTCGACGATGCTGGGCAATGCTCATTGTGCAGACCCTTGCGGGGGTGGCGAAATCGCCACCGGTTTTTGTACCTGCCGACGCAACTGGCGGCGGCTTTTGTCCCGGACCTTGCCCACCAGCTGACCACAGGCGGCATCGATGTCGTCGCCCCGCGTCTTGCGGGTGATGGAAATGATGCCGGCTTTCATCAGCTTCTGACGAAAGGCTTCGACCCGTTCCGGCGGCGACGTCTTGTAATCCGTTCCAGGAAACGGATTGAAAGGGATCAGGTTGATCTTGGACGGCGTACCTTCCAGCAACCGAATCAGCTGTTTGGCGTGTTGAATGGAATCATTCACGCCATCAAGCATGACATATTCCCAGGTCACCTTGCGACGCTTGTCGTCCTTGATGAACTCACGGCAGGCGGGAATCAACACCTCCAGCGGATACTTCCTGTTGATGGGTACCAGCTGGTCGCGCAGTTCGTTGTTGGGCGCGTGCAAGGACACGGCCAACGACACGTCGCTGACCTCACGCAGTCGGTTCAGATTGGGGACCACTCCCGAGGTCGACAGGGTCACCCGATACTTGGAGATCATATAGGTCAGATCGTCCTGCATCAGGTTCATGGCGGTTACCACCGGGCCGAAATTGGCCAGTGGCTCACCCATACCCATCATCACCACATTGGTCGGCGAACGGCCCAACTCGCGGGTCGCCTGCCAGACCTGACCGATGATCTCCGCCGGCGTCAGGTTGCGATTGAAACCCTGCTGCGCGGTGGAGCAGAACGAGCAGTCCAACGCGCAGCCGACCTGCGACGACACGCAGATGGTGCTGCGGTCCCCTTCCGGGATGTACACCGTCTCGATCCGCTGGCCGTCCAGCAATTCGAGGATCCACTTGATGGTGCCGTCACGGGCCGGTTGTTCGAACACGATCTCGGGCAGACGAATCTCGGCGATCTCGTCCAGTTCGGCGCGCAACTTCTTCGGCACGTCGGTCATGTCGTCGAAGTCGGTCACGCCGTGCTTGTGGATCCACTTGAGCACATTGCGACCGTGGAACGCCTTGCTGCCGAGTCGTTCGGCAAACAAGGTCTCCATGGCCTCGCGGTCCAGGTCCGCCAGATTGATTTTCTCGACGTCGCCCAAGATGGTTCCGCCCTTAGCGGGTGCGCTCGCAGATGCCTTCGGGGAAGAAGAACTTGATCTCCGCGGCCGCGGTATCCGGGCCATCGGAACCGTGCACGGCATTCTCGTCCACGGTCTTGGCGAAATCGGCGCGGATGGTGCCCGGAGCCGCGTCGGCCGGGTTGGTGGCACCCATCAGCTCACGGTTCTTGTTGATGGCGTCTTCGCCTTCCAGCACCTGGATCATCACCGGCCCGGAGGTCATGAAGGCCACCAGATCATTGTAGAACGGGCGCTCCTTGTGCACGGCGTAGAACTCGCCGGCCTTGTCGGCGGACAGATGCTCCATGCGCGCAGCGACGACCTTCAGGCCGGCATTCTCGAAACGGCTGTAGATCTCGCCGATGACGTTTTTGGCCACTGCGTCGGGCTTGATGATGGAAATGGTGCGTTCGATCGCCATGCGGAAACTCCAATGTTTTCAATGCGTAACAAAGCGCCCCGCCACATCGCTGCGGCGCGGCGCCGAAATCTGAGCCCGCCCGGGGCGACACGGCGCGATACGCCGCCAGCACCTACCTGGGCACGGGTTTTCACTGTCAAAACCGGGGCTTATTGTACGCGCGCGCCCGGAGTCTGCCAATGCGTCCTCGCAGCATTGGGACGGTGTTCCAAACGCGGTTGAAACGGCCTCGGGTGAGCCGCTCCTCGGCGGGCAGGTTCCGGCAGTGTTGCCGGGGCCATTCCCGGCTTTCTGAAGGGCCCACCGGGCGCCCTGGTTATTTCACGATGCGCTGCCGCGCCCCCAGGTCAGCCAGGAGGTACTGGCATAGTTCCACATGGCGCCGACCAGAATGCCGGCCAATGCAGCGGTCGCCCAACCGACACGGCCGGTGGAAAATAGAAAATCGGCGGCCAGTACGTTACCGGCGCCACCAATGCTGCACGCCAGGCAGAAGGTCGCCCAACCTCGTAGGAGCCGCCAGCCGTGCAGGCGACGATCACGGTAGGTGAGGATGTTATTGAGATGGAAATTGCCACTCATTGCAACCAATGCCGCCACGGTTTGACCCACCAGGAAGAACTTTTGCCCGGTCAGCAACAGGACACCGGCAAGTACCCCCATATGCACCCCCACGCCGACCAGCCCGACCAGCGCAAAGGCCAGGAAGCGGATCGGGACTCGATTACCTCCGGCCTTGTGTAGCAGCATCAGCAGATATTCCCAGGCAACACCGGAGTCCAACTTGCTGGCCCCATGGCGGCGCGAGCGGAACCGATAGGGCAGTTCCTTGAAACGCAGCGACTGCTCGGAGGACAGCAACACGTCGAGCAGTATCTTGTAACCGGTGCCGCTCAATCTCCCTACGCATTGGCGAAACACCTCGGCCTTCAACATGAAGAATCCGCTCATCGGGTCGCGCAGATCCCGTTTCAACAGCAACCTCCCCAATGAGGTTGCCAGATCGCTGATGCGCTGGCGTCTACCGTCCCAGCCGGCGGTGGACCCTCCGTCCACATAACGACTGCCGATGACCAGGTCGCAGTCGCCATGTTCCAGGGTCTGCAGCATCGCCGGCAGCAATGATTCGTCGTGTTGCAGGTCGCCATCCATCACCGCGATATAGGTCGCACTGGTAGCCATCATGCCCTCAATACAGGCGGACGACAGCCCGCGCCGGCCGACCCGTTGGAGTACACGGATTCGGGCATCTTGGGCCGATAGCGCGCGCACTGCATCGGCGGTGCCGTCACGCGAGTCGTCATCGACAAAGAGCAATTCCCAGCGGGTACCGGACAGCGCCTTCTCCACCCCGGCCACCACCCGGGCGATGTTGGACACTTCGTTGAAGGTCGGCACCACCACCGCCACGAGCGGCCCGGGCCGGCGGTCGCTCTCGCTGGCGAGCGAACGGGACGTAGACGCGTTACCTACCTGCATGAAAAACCGCCGCAAAGCATGTCATCGAACTCGATAGCGATATAAGAACCAACGATGGACCGGCGCGTCGGGGCAGGCGCGCGTGGATACGCCGTCGCCTTTGCAGTCGTACAGCACCCGTGTCAGGCGTTGCTCGAATCCGCCGACCGCCGGCGCTTGGGGATGTCGGGTCACCAACCAGAAACCTCCCGCGGCCTGCAGTTGGGAAAGTGTCGGATAACCCACCAGCGCGCCGCGCAGATACTCCGACGAGCGGCTGATACCGGGCCACTGGGTCAGTGGGAGCGACGGCGCGTAGAAGCGCAGCATCGCGGTCAACTGATACCGGTCGGCGAACACCGGACCGGACAACCCGCCGACCATCCGCGCCAACGCCCGATAACCCTGCGTCTCCCGTAGCACCCGGTCCTTGGCAGGCTGCAGCGGCAGTACTCCGGACCGCGCGTGCACCACGAGCAGCGACAACAACAGCAGATTCGCCAATGCCGCAGCAAACACCCAGGACAAACGCCCACGCAGGACAACCGCGGCTAATGGGGCTGCCGACAGCAGCCAGGGCACCGGCCAGTTGGCCTGCACCTTGCTCACCGCCGCGATCACGGCGAAAAAAACCAGCGGCACCAGCGTGCCGGCGATCAGCAGCGAACGCGCCCCGGCGCTGAACCTGATCGCTTGGGCGTCACCGGCATTGCCGGTGTTTCGCCGCCGCCAGACACGAACGACAAGCGCAACCGGAAACGGCAGCAACAAGACACCGAGCATGGCCGATTGGCCACCCAGATAGCTGAGGATGCCGCCGATGCCGGGCCATGCACGATGAGCCTGCACCGGTTGCGGCGCCGACGCCGTGTCAATGCCGCTGATCGGACTCGGCGCGACAATCTCATTGGCCTTGCCAAAGCCGTGATACAGCTGATAGATCAGGCTGCCGCCGCACTGATCGAGATTCCACAACATGTTCGGCAATACGATCAGGGCAGCCAGCAAAGCGCCAATCCACGGCCAACGGCTGTGCAACGCACCCCTGTCGCCTCGCCAGAGGCCCCATAACAGCACCGGCAGGATCAGTACCATGGTGTATTTGCTCAACAGGCCCAATCCCACCAGCACGCCGACCGACAGCCAGCGCCGACGCCGGCCCTGTAGCGCGACCGTGGCCTCATGCATCGCCAGCGCCCAGAACAGCAACAACAGCACATCGGGATTGTCGATGAAGCCGTAGGCCAGTACCGGGATGTTCGCCGCGGCCAGCAGCAGGGCGATCAACAGGGTCCGGCCGGACAGACCGCTACGTCGATACCAGGCGAACAAGGCGAACAGGGTCAGCGCCGATACGAGCAGGGTCCCGAGTCGGCCCGCCCAGGCCACACCGGGCGCCAACCGGATGCCCGATCCGAGCAAGGCGACACCCGGCGGATGGTCGAAATACCCCCACGCCAGATGGCGACTCCAATCCAGGTAGTAGGCCTCGTCCTGGGTGACCGGGAAGACGACTGCCGCCAGCGTATGCCAGGCCAACAAGGCGATCACCAGCACCGGCAGCCAACGGTTCGACGTTGGGTGGCACTGAGAAGGAATGGAAGTCATGGGTCGTCGGCGGTCCGGGGCAGGGCGTCGTGGGGTGATACTAACGACATCCCGGCCACCATCGGATGTTCCCCACATTACCATTCGGCAATGTGGGGTCCTGCGTACCGCTCCCTAGGGAACCTCTGATTGAATCGGTTCCAGCATCGTTATCATCGCCCCGCAGGTTATTTTTCAGGTCTGCACGCTGAAATCAGCCTCGTAGCGAAGCGTTTTACCTTTTTTCCCGCTCTATAAGCGGATTTTGGGCGCA
>JASBTJ010000035.1 GCA_030148485.1 Gammaproteobacteria bacterium
TTCAGCGTGCAGGCCTGAAAAATAACCTGCGGGGCGATGATAACGATGCTGGAACCGATTCAATCAGAGGTTCCCTAAGGAGCCTCTGAAAAATTCAGAGGTTCCGCGGCACAGGGAGGTGCCGCCAAAATCGGTCACGGCAAGTGACTGATTTTGCAGCAAGCTGCAAACCCCGTTTGCAGCGTAGCGTGCGCTGAGAAGTCCAGGATGGACTTATTCAGCGCTTCCCTGAGGCATCCCGGTCACCGCGAACAGCACCCCACCGTCGACCCAGAGCCTCACGTTCACACCCCGGGCCACCAGGTTGATGGGCCGTTCACCTTTGCCCATATCCGGGACCGGGCCATGTACGTGCGGATCGTAACGTACCTCGTACACGGTGCGTAGATTTCCGCCGGATGTGGCGACGCGAAACTGCGCCGCGGTCTTGCCCTGTACCGAGCAATATCGTCCGCCCAGCAAGCGCCCATTGCGCGGCGCAAGCGGTGGCGTCTGCACGGGCTGAAAGTCCAATGCGGTGAAGTAGCGCCGCAGGGTATCCAGGTTGTTGCTGGTCACCTCCAACGGGCGTTGTTTCAGATGATTGGCCGCCACTTCGTCGGCAACTCGCTCCAGCATGCTGCGCCCGTCCGCGGGCGGGGTCAGACCCAATAGCCATACCGCGAGCAGTACCCCCGCCAGCGCACCCACGCCGGCGGCGAGGCCGACCAACCACCGACCCCCCCGGACGGACGGCGATGCGGCGTCGACCTGCGCCACCCGCTGTTGCAGGGCGGCCATCTGCTGCGCGGTCAACTGGCAGCCGCGCTGACGCTCGGCCACCGCCTGCTTGAGCAATACCGGGGATGAACGACGGTTCATGGGCTGACCTCAGGGATTTCCGTCTGAGCCTTGCGCCACGGCGCCAAGCGGCGGCGCAGACGATGTATGCGGGACAGCACCGTACCGCGCGGTTCGTCCAACAACTCGGCGACCTCTTGGGCTGTGTGTCCCTCGACCGCCCAAAGATGCAACAGCTCGCGTTCCAGGGGTGTCAAACGACGCCACAGCTGATCCAGGTCCTGGCGCAGGATCAACAGGTCCTCCAGACCGCGAAAACCCAGACTCAAGGCGTCGAGACGCTGATCGTCGTACGCCTCGACACGGTCGCTGTGATCCGTGCGGCGAGTATCGATGAAGCGGTTGCGCAGCATACGCCGCAACATGGCTTCCGGTCGGTCCGGCTCCCCCATGCGGGCGTCTCGCCGCAGGTAACGCTCGACGCCGTCCTGCAGCAGGTCGTAGGCGGTCGATTCATTGCCTGTCAGGGCACAGCAATAACGATACATCCGGTTGAGCATGTCCTGGTCGAGCGGGAAACCGGACATCACGACAATACCTGGTAGCCGCCAATCCAGCCGCAGCGGAGCAGCTCGGGCAGCCGGTCGAGCGCGTCCGCCGTTGCCGCCAGCGCGCCGAGGGACAAACCGCGTTGCACGCCGTCGAGCAGACCGTACCGCCGTGGGCAGACCACCGCCGCCAACCTGCGGTTGTGCTGTCGCCATACGACGATACGTTCCCGCCCGGGCGGGAACGTCCGATGCGTGTCACCGTGTCGGTGTGCCGCCCAAATGGTATGTACCGGCGTCTGCGAATCGAGCAGATGGACGCTGGCGCCAAGCGTCAACACCACCTTTTCGGGAACCCCGCGCAAGGCTTGCGCAAAACCGGCGTGATCGAACGGCCCATCGTCCGGCAGGTAGTACGCCAGCTGCCAGAGCCATTCCAAGCGCGCCAGTTGCGGCAGGTAGCCCAGGCCAGTGAACTGCGGTCGGGCGATCGCCAATGCCAGGACCCGGTGAAACCGATCGCCGTAGCGGTTGAGATCCGGATCCGTGGAGGGGTATGCGGCCAGGTACTGCGACGCCAGCGCATCGAAACAGCGTGGGCCGACGACCGCCAGCACCACCGGATACGTTTGCCGAAGGGCGGCAATGCATGCCCCGCACGTATTGCGACGATGGATCGCCAGACGTCGTGAAACATCAGGGGCATCGATACCCAAGCCGTGCAGCCCGCCTTCCGGGGGCCGTCGCGGCGCCTGGATGGCCGCGGCCAAAGCGATCTGACATTCTCTGAGTCGGCTCATGGTCATCACCGTGTGACCCTATGCTGGCGCTGTGCTTGCCGGCGAATGTCCTCGGCCTTGCGTGCCTGATCCTGCAACACCTCGAACGCCGGGACATCGTTGTCCCACTCGATCAGGGTCGGCACCTGCGGCAGCAGTGCGACCACCTCGCGGTACAATTGCCAGACCGGTTTGCTGACGGGATTATTGTGCGCGTCGATCAGGTGATCGCCGCGGTCCTCGTAACCGGCAAGATGCAATTGTACGACGGCATCGAGCGGCAGCGCGCCCAGGTAAGGTGCCAGCAGCTCACCGTTGTTCACGTGATTGACGTAGAGATTGTTCACGTCCAGCAACAGCCGACACCCGGTGCGGTCCACCAGCTCGGCGAGGAACTGAGCCTCACTCATTTGTGACGCATCGAAACCGATGTACGCCGACACGTTCTCGATCACCAGGGGGCGACCGAGCACCTCCTGAATCGCCTGAACACGGGCTGCAACATGGATCAGTGCCTCCGCGGTATAGGGTATGGGCAGCAGGTCGTGGAACTGGCGCCCGTGACAAGCGGTGAAACACAGGTGATCCGATACCCAGGCCGCACCGGTCACATCGGCCAACGCCGCCATGCGGGTCAGATAGGCCAGATCCAGAGGATCGGTTCCAGCGACATTCATGCCAACACAATGCAGGGTCACCGGCCAGCGAGCGGCCACCGCCAACACCTGTGCCCGTACCAGACCGCCCGGGGCCACATGATTGTCGGCGAGCAGCTCGAAGAAAGGCACCGGCGGCACCTCGGCCAACACTTGGGCGATGTGACAGCTGCGCAAGCCGATACCCGTGCCCGTCGGGGCCCGTGGCAAGCCTGGGCGGGCACGGGATACCGCCGCACGGGTCGTTGCAAGCGACACCGGCGATCCCTCCGTCACTTGGCGGGCTTGATCTTGGCGACCTTGCCGCCGATCTTCGCGCAGGTCCCTTCCGGCGTGTACACCCATTCATTGGGCATGTCGTCGCCTGAGGCTTGGCTGGCACAGCTGTGTCTGCCATCCAGACTGCCGCAGTCGTTCATACCCTTTTTCGCGACGCCGGCACATTTTTCCCAGTTCTTCGGCGCATCCGGCACGGCCGCTGCCGTACCGCTTGCCAGCAGGGCGGAAACGGCAAGCAAACCGGCCGCTGCAGTGCCAACCTTATCGAAAGCTGATGTCATGATGATCCTCTCTTGCAGGTGTGATGTGTTACGAGCAACAGGGGCTCGAGCCCCTGGAGAACCGCTGAGACAATCCGTCGACCACGAGCTTGGCGCCGCAATCCACCGCGCGTTGGCCGCCAATCTTCCCGATAGCCGGCCATGACACGCGATTTGCACCGCGAACACGCGGACCCGGTCGCCCACCTGAACGGCCTGGACTTCCTCAAAAGGCCCTGACCAAGAGACGAACCCGAAGACCGATTGATTGCACCGCATACAACACGTAGGGAACGCGCACAAAAAAACGCCCAGCGATGCGGGGCGTTTCTGTCCGGTCGGAACGGCGTACGGCGATCAGCCGTTGGCGTAGTTCTCGATACCCGGGTTGCCTTTCACGTTGACCAACTTCGGCGTATTCAGCTTGTTGATCTTGATGGTCCGCTTCAGGCGCAGGTAATCGGCAACCTGTTCCCAGATCGGGGCACCCGGCGCCTTGGAACCGACGGTGGCCCAACCGGCGACCACGTACTTCTTGTCGGCATCGACCGGCGTGCCGTCGTCCAGCGTCATGTTGCTGATGCGCTTGCCGAAATCGCCGGTGGGATCGCAGACATAGTCCAGACCGCCGACACGCACCATATCGCCACCCTGCTGGTAGTACGGGTCCTTGTTGAACAGGTTGTCGCAGACATCCTCCAGGATCAACTTGATGTCGGCACCAGTCATCTCACGACGATAGGTCTCGGGGTAGGTGATGCAGGTCTGATCCATGACGTTGTCCATGGTGATCTTCTGACCCGGCATCACGGTGGTACCCCAACGGAAGCCCGGCGACAGGGAGATCTGTGCGTCGTTGACCTCGCGCAGCGCATCGCAGATAACCTGGTCGAAGGTGCCGTTGAAGTTGCCGCGGCGGTACAGGACCTCTTCGGCAACGGCCAGTTCCTCTTCCAACTGGGTCTTGTAAGGCGTGCGAACCTTGGTGATGTAGTCGGTCATCTCCTGGTCGGCGTCGAGCATATTGGAGAATACCGGCAGCAGGCGGTAGCGGAAATCACGGACCTTGCCGCCCTTGACGTCGAAGTCCATCACGCCCAGGAACTTGCCGTTGGAACCGGCGTTGGTCACCAGGGTGACACCGTTCTTGTTCTTCACCGGCACGGCGCCCGGCATGCCATCGTGGGTATGACCGCCGAAGATGGCGTCGATACCGGTGACCCTGGAGGCCATCTTCAGGTCCACGTCCATGCCGTTGTGCGACACCACGACCACCACGTCCGGTTTTTCGGTCTCACGTACCAGATTAACGATATTCTGCATCTGGCCGTCTTTGATACCGAAGGTCCAGTGGGGAATGAAGCGGCTGGGGTTGGCAATCGGGGTATACGGGAACGCCTGACCGATGACGGCCACGCGCATGCCGTTGACGGTCTTCATGGTGTACGGCTTGAAGGCCAGCCCGGCGTCTTCATTGAAGCCCTTGAAGTCTGCGAATTCGTAGTCGAACAGCGCATCTTCCTTCACGTTGACGTTCTGGCAGACGAAGTCGCCCTTGAAGTCGTTGACGTTGGAGATGACCTCTTCGTCCAGGTAGGTGAATTCCCAGTGACCGGTCATCACGTCCACGCCCAACAGGTTACAGGCGCCGACCATGTCCTTGCCGCGGGTCCAGTAGGCAGTGCCCGAGCCCTGCCAGGTATCACCGCCGTCCAGCAGCAAGCTGTTGCCGTCGCCGCGATCGGCACGCAACTTCTTGACCAGGGTACGCAGATGCGCAAAACCGCCGACCTTGCCGTACTTGCGGGCCGCCTCTTCGAAATTCAGATAGGTAAAGGCGTGTTCTTCGATACCGCCGCCCGGCACGCCGAAGTGATCCAACAGGGCCTTGCCCACCAGGTGTGGTGGCTGACCATAGGCATAGCCGATACCCAGGTTGACGTTCGGCTCGCGGAAATAGATGGGATTCAGTTGAGCGTGGCAGTCGGTCATGTGCATCAGCGTCACATTGCCGAACTTGGGTACTTCGTACAGATCGCTCGGCTGCTTGCGGCTGGCGAAAGCCGAGCCGGGCACCAGGCCAGCAGCACCGGCCATACCGACCAGGCGCATGAATTCTCGACGGGAGATGGTCATGAACGCTTATCCTCCAACTGGGGCTCGACGGCGTCTATTGAATTGTGGTCTCGATGTGCCGACGCCGGTTCATTTTTTGAAAAAGACGGGCAAGTATACCTGCATCCGGGATTAGGGTGAATCGCCGGCCCGACGCGCCAAAATGGGGCGTTCAAGGCCCAGGACCCGGCGTAACACTAGCATCACTGTTGGTATTCTGAGCACTAGCATTACCCCTAGGACACCCCCGTAGATTGCCGGTTCCTCCCAGTCCGCCTTCACCAACCACACAAAGTGCAGGACCGCGAGCACGGCTATCGGGTAGACCAGGCGGTGCAACCGCTGCCAGCGTCGCCCCAGACGCCGCATGGCCGCCCGTGTGGAAGTGGCCGCCAGCGGCAACAGCAACGCCAGGGCCGTGAAGCCGACGGTGATATACGGCCGCTTGACCACATCCACGAGCATCCCGCTCAGGTCCCATTGTTGGTCCAGCCACGCCCAGGTCAGCCCGTGCAGGGTCGCGTAGAAGAAACTGTAAAGCCCCAGCATGCGGCGCCACCGCAACCAGCCCGGGCGGCCGGTGAGACGCTGCAGCGGGCGCATGGCGAGGGTCAGCAGCAACAGCCGCAACGCCCAATCACCGGTGCCATGCAGCACCGCCTCCACCGGATTGGGCCCGAGGTCGCCATACAGGCCGCCATGGACAATACCCGCGAGCGGTAACAGACCACCGAGAAAAACCAACCACCAGATGGTCAGCCGACGCATCTTGTCGATCATCAGTAAAACCGCGACAGATCCATGCCGCGGTAAAGGCCGGCCACCTGCTCCGCGTAACCGTTGAACAGTTGGGTAGGCTGCTTGGCCGCGAACAGCCCGGCGCCCAGCACCCGGTGACGCTTCTGGCTCCAGCGGGGATGATCCACCTGCGGGTTCACGTTGGCATAGAACCCGTATTCGCGTGGTGCCAGTTTCCACCAGGTGGTTTCCGGGATATCCCGGACGAAGCGGATGCCGACAATGGACTTGATGCTTTTGAAGCCGTATTTCAAGGGCACGACCAACCGCAACGGCGCCCCGTTCTGATTGGGCAACACCTCCCCGTACAGCCCGGTGGCCAGCAGGGTCAGCGGATGCATGGCCTCGTCCATGCGCAGCCCCTCACGATAAGGCCAATCCAACACACCGCGCTGCTGGCCGGGCATCTGCTGCGGATCGAACAGGGTCTCGAAGGCGACGAAATTGGCGCGCGAATTGGGCTGGAAACGCTTGAGCAGATCACCCAAGGGAAAGCCCACCCAGGGCACCGTCATCGCCCAGGCCTCGACGCAGCGAAAGCGATAGATGCGTTCTTCCTGGGTGAAGTCCTTGAGGATGTCTTCGATACCGATTTCGCCGGGCTTGTCGCATTCGCCGTCCACACGCACGGTCCAGGGACGGGTCTGCAGACTGTGGGCATGACGCGCCGGATCGCTTTTGGCTGTGCCGAACTCGTAGAAATTGTTGTAGCTGGTGGCGTCCTGGAAATCGGTCAGAGCCAAACCCCGACCATAATCGGTGTCCACCACGCCGCTGATCGCCTGCCCTTGACCCGGACGACTCGCCAACGCACCGGCGCGTTCGGCAACCAGACCGACACCCGCAGCCGCGGCCGCCTTGATCAGACGACGGCGATCCTGCCAAACGGCACGGTCGGTGATTTCGGAGGATTTGATGGGATCGGGCTTCTTGATCAGCATGGGGAACCTGTAGGCGAACGACTCACCCCCCTACAGACCGCCCGAGGCCGCCGGGAATTCCCGCCTCAATCGTCCGCGCCGACCACCGACAGATGAATCCGGGCGTAGTCGCTGACCCGTTCCAACCCCCAGGGGGGATCGGAAACGATCCTGATCCTGCAGTCGCTCACCCCCTCGAGTTCGCGCACGGTATCGGCGACCCGCTTGGGCAGTTCGAGGTTGCCGGGATGACCTGGACTGGAAAACGCGAGGTCGATGGTGACCACCCCGGCATCCGCCACATCGATGGCGTAGATCATGCCCATGTTGAACAGATCGATCTTCGGGGTGGCGGGATCAAAAACGGTGGTCAACGCGTTTTGCACCCGCCGCTCGACAACCTTGCGTTGCCGGGCGACGGGATCACGACGGTTTCGGGCTTTCTTTTCAGTCATGCCCTCAATAATAACGCGGCGGCTCGTAGGCGCGCTGCTCCTGACCCTCGACGATGGGCTTGACGAAGATCTCCACGCGGCGATTCAGCTGACGGCCCGCTTCGGTGGCATTGGTGGCACGCGGCTCCCGCTCGCCACGACCCTCGGTGCGCACCCGGTCGCGGGGCACGCCACGCTGACTCAGGTAGTCGCCGACCGCGCGTGCGCGCTGTTCGGACAATTGCTGATTGTAGGCGTCCGAACCGACGCTGTCGGTGTGGCCGACCACGTGCACCACGGTACGGTTGTACTTGACCAGTACGTCAGCCAACTTGTCCAACGAGCCGCGGAACGCGGGCTTGATGTCGGCGCGACCGAAGTCGAAGGACACCTCGCTGTCCACGGTCAGCTTGAGGGTATCGTCCTTGAGGCGTTCGATCTCAAGCTGATTGGCGCTACGCTCATCCGCCAGTGACTGCTCGAAATCCCGTTGTTGGTTGTCCATGTAATTGCCGACGGCACCTCCGGCGAGCGCGCCCACCGCGGCGCCCACCCACTTTCCGGCCTTGTTGTCGAGTTGGTGCCCGAGCACGGCACCGGCGATGGCACCCACAGCGGCGCCGGTCTTGGCGCGACGGTTCGGGTCGTCCTGCGCGGTACAGCCGGCCAGGGTAACGGCGCCGGCGGTCAACATGACGATAGCGGTACGGTTTTTCATTGTTGGCTCCCTGCTATGCGGCGCTCGATGTCTGCGCCGACGTTGCGTTGATTGGCGTGGTGCTAGTTTGCCTTTACCGGGACGCAGCCACTGCGACCCCAGTCACGGCCCCTTATTTCTGGCGCCAGTTGCCAGCGGCGTCCTGATACCAATAACCGGAACCCGCTTCCTGAACCCAGACCCGGGCAAAGGTGTTGCGAATATCCGACTCCCACTCCGGATGCCCGTTGGCGCGGGCGATCTCCCGATACAAGGCGTTGCGATCCGTGTTTTCGTCGCCCACCAGCTGGCGCAGACGACCGCGCTGGGGCAGCGGAACCGCTGCCAGATCACGTACTGCAATCAGCCCGTTGTTGTCGAAGCCGATCGCGCCGCTGCGATAGAACCCACTGAGCATGCCCTGTCGGCTCTCCATGGCGCGACGCAATTGGGCGACCACCGGGGTGTTGATGTTGATATCCGCCTGAGCGGCGTGCACCGGCGGCACCAACGCATTCAGCACCCAGCCCACCGCCGCCACCGCGGTGGAGGACTGAGCCGGGCGCTGGGCGCCCTTGTCGCCTTCGGGCGGTTTCGGCGCCTGGTCTTCGGGCTTGCCGGCCTCCGGCACCGCCTCCTTGCCCAGCACATCGCGCACAATGGTGCGGGCGGCCTCTTCGGCCGCCGCAGCGGGGAAATAGATGTTGATGGTCACACAGGCGGCCAGGAACAGGCCCGTGGCCGGGTAGGCGACTAATTTCTTCAGCAAGATCTTTCTCCTTGAACCATTTGGCCCCACCGAAACCAGCGCACTGGTTCAGCGGACCTTTACGCCCTTCAGGCTGATGCGTCGCAGCCGCTCCACCAGGTCCCGCCAGGCGACGTCTCGGTTGCGACCGATCACGTCGATCCGCGGCAGCCCCGCGCCCTTCACCAGATAATAGCCGCCATCCGGATGGGGTATACCATCCAACAACGCGCGCTGACCCGATAGGTTGACACGCAACAACAGGCGGTCGTACCGGAACGACTCGAAAACCCGCAAAAAGGTCCCGGAAAGGGCGACCGCCCCGTTGTTGCCCAAGGCGGTCAGGTTTTCCACCGCTCGCTGGCTGATCCGGTGGGGCAGATCATCATCCGGCGGCGTTTCCAGCACCGCCTGGAAGGCCACCGGCTGCCATCCCACCAATTGCAGACCAGCAACCTTTCCCGCCAATCGACCGGTTATCCGGCCGAAATCGAACACCCCGGTGATACGTTGCAGATCCAGCCCCTGCAAGGCGACGTTCGCAAGCAAGACCGGTGCGGGACTGAGTGGATCTCGCAGTTCCAGGCCGCTGACCTGCACCGTGCCGTCGAACACCTGGGCAAGCAGTTCGCCGTCCAGCGCCAGGACGCCATCCACATAGTGCATGTCGGGAATCTGCACGGACAATTCACCGGACAACGCCGGCCAGCCCAACGCCCGGGTGAGCAGCGGCAGGGACAAGGTCTCGGCGAACAACGAGGTCCGCCAGCTAGGCGTCGTCCCGCCAATGTCCGTTGAGCTCAACCGGGGTATGCGTAGCCGGCCGTCGAGCATCGGCAACACCAGCGGTTGACGCAGCACAACTGCCTTGTCACGCAGGTTCAACACCGCTTCGGACCGGTTGAAGTCGACCCGATACACGTGCCCACCCCGCCAACGGACCCGGCTGTCCGGCGGACTGCCGCCAGCGGCCCACTCAAGGCTGCCGTTCAAGCCGTTCAGGCCGAAACGCCCCTGGGTGTCGTCCACATGCACATCGGCAAGTTGTGCGCTCACGGTGGCGGGCGAGCCGGCTTCCAGGGTCATCTGCGCCTGCACCCCGCCGGCGAGTTGCAGCGTGCCCAGGGCACCACCATAGCCGAGCGGCTGAATCAGCACCGGGTAGACCCTGGCGAGATCCGGCGCTGCGATCCCAAGGCGGCCACCGAGCCCAGTGACCTGCCCGCGTGGTACATCCAGCCGCCCGGAAATCGTGAGCAGATCGCCCAAGGCCGCGCGCAGGTCGGTTAGCGCCAACACCGCCGGGCCATCGGCCCAGCGCCAGTGACTGCGCACGGACACCGGATATTTGCCGAAATCGAGATACACCGGGTCGCTGTACAGCTGACCGTCCTGCCAGCGGACATCCAGGGTACCGGACCAGTTTCGGCCGCGTCGGCGGGCGTCTCCGCGGAGTGTAGCGGTCAGTTTTTCCGCCGCCTGCAGGCCGTCCGCACTTGCCCACCCGCCGCCGCGCAGCCGGGCGCGCAGCGTCGCCCGGTCCGCGGACAGATCATGTCCCCCCAGTTTGATCGTCAGGTCCAGCCGTCCCTGCCATGCCCAGTTTGGCAGCGCCCGCTGCGGAAACTGTTTCAGCCCGTGCGCCACGCGCACATCCCGCGCCGACAAGGTGGCCGCCCAGCCCTCGTCCGACGGCGCCTGGGTCGCGGCGGCCAGCCGCCAGCGACCGCCGGCCAAGCGGAAACCGTCCAGCTTGAGCGACCAGTCACCTGCGTCCCGGAACCGCAGCTCCCCGGTCAGCTGTTGCGGCCCCTGCAGGTTCTCCGCGGTCAAGGTCAGTGCCGGGCAACGGTAGCCGTCCTGACTCCGGGTGAGTTGATCGCAACGCACCACCACGCCGGTCCACACCCCCAGTGCAGTCACCAATTCCTGCACGCTACCGGCCACGCGATACCGATCAGTGGCATCGCTGGCCAGTTGCAGGGTCACACCGCTCGCCTGCCATCCTTCGCCGGCCAGACTGCCCAGGGTCAGTTCGACACCCGCCCGTGCGCCAGCCCCCGGCAGCAACACCAGCAGGAGAAATGCAGGAAAGACACGACGTAAGGACATGCCCCGCATGATGCCCGCCGATGCGGCCGTTTGAAATCATGGATATAAAGTCTCAACGAAATCGCCCGACATTATTCGTTGAACCGACATATCTTTAAGGAGCGCGGCACCGGATGACCTTTCGCGTGTTGATCTGCGACGACTCGAGCTTTGCCCGCAAGCAAATGGCCCGCGCCCTGCCGGCGGGCCTGGCCGGAGCGCTGAGCTTCGCCACCGACGGACGCGAGGCGCTGGAGATCGTCGACCGCGAGCCACTGGACCTGATCCTGTTGGACCTGAACATGCCCGGCGTGGACGGCTACCAGGTGCTCGCGTCGCTGCAAGCCAATCACAGCCCCGTCCATGTGGTGGTGGTGTCGGGCGACATCCAGCCCGAGGCGCAGCGCCGAGTGCGGGAATTGGGCGCCATCGGCTTCATCAAAAAGCCCACCCGCCCAGCGGATCTGCTGCCCTACCTGCGACAACTCGGCGTCGAGCTGGCCGCCGACGACACCCGGCCCCTGGAAGATGCGCAGTTGGACATCTCCGTGGACGCCATGGACAGCTATCAGGAGCTGGTCAACGTCGCCATGGGGCGCGCCGGCGCCTTGCTGGCCGGCGTGCTGGGCAATTTCATCGAACTGTCCATTCCCACACTCAATCTGTTCGAAGGCGGCGAGCTGCACATGACCCTGGCGCACGTCACCGGGCGCGACAACGTGCATGCGGTCAGCCAGGGATTCGTGGCGCGGGATCTGGCCGGTGAGGCGATTCTGATCTTCAACGACGCCAGCTTCGCCGACCTTGGCCGTCTGCTGCGCCGTGACGATGCCGAAATCGACGACATGCTCAAGACCGAGCTGCTGATGGATATGGCCAATCTGTTGATCGGTGCCTGCCTGAAAGGCATCAGCGACCAATTGGAACGCCCGTTCAGCGAAGGCCGACCCGTGATCCTGGGCCGTAACGCCCGACTGGACGAAATGCTGGCCGGGCGCCATAGCCTGTGGCGTCCCACCCTGGCCGTGGAGATCGGCTACCGGGTGGAAGGCCACGACATCAATTGCGACCTGCTGCTGTTGTTTACGCAGGACTCGCTGCCTACGCTGGACCGCCAGTTGGCTGTTCTGGGAGAACTGGCATGAGCGCCACGGACGACTTCGTCGAAATCCATCGGCTGGTCAATCTGCTGCAGGCCATCGACGTCGGCCTGCTGGTGGTGGACAAGGCGTTCCGCATCACCCTGTGGAACAACTTCATGGAAAACCACAGCGGCGCCACCGCTGATCGGGTGATCGGAAAACCCCTGTTCGATCTGTCGCCCGACGTGCCTCGGGAATGGCTGGAGCAGAAGATCAACACCGCCTTTGCCTTGGCCAGTCGCGCCTACACCACCTGGGAACAACGCCCCTATCTGTTCCGTTTCAAAAGCTATCGTCCCATCACCGGCATGGCCGAACACATGTATCAGGACATCAGCTTCGTCCCGCTACGCGGGCTGACCGGCGAGGTGGAACAAGTCGCCATCGTGCTCTACGACGTTACCGACGTGGCGGAACACAAAATGAAGTTGGAGGCGGCCAACCGGCGCCTACAGGCGGACAGCCGCGTCGACAATCTGACCAATGTATACAACCGCGGTTACTGGGAGGAATGCCTGCAACAGGAATTCGCCCGTTATCGACGTACGCCGCGGGATTGCTCGCTGGTGATGTTCGACATTGATCATTTCAAGGCCATCAACGACCAATACGGCCACCCGGCCGGGGATGAGGTTTTACGTCAGGTGGGGCGCCTGTTGAACGAGAGCTGCCGCAGCACCGATATCATCGGGCGCTACGGTGGCGAGGAATTCGGCGTGCTGCTCCCCGATACCGGCCCGGACAACGCCCAGGTCATGGCAGAGCACCTGCGCGCCAACGCGTCCGCCCTGGCAGTCCCTTACAAACCGACCCCGTTGCGCTTCACCGTCAGCATCGGCATCGCCGCCCTGGGCCCGGGGATACCCGACGCGAAAACCTGGGTCATGCTCGCCGACCAGGCGCTGTACCAGGCCAAGAACACCGGACGTGATCGCATCGTGGTGTTCGAGGACGGCCCGGCCGAACAACAGGCCTGACACCCTGCAGTGGCCGCCACCGGGCATCGCCCAGGTCGCGACCGGCTTCAGTCCACCCAGCGGCGTCCGTTCCGGAACAAGCGCATCCAGGGGGCGTCCTCGCCCCAACCGTCGGGGTGCCAGGAATTGGTCACCGTGCGGATCACCCGCTCGGGGTGCGGCATCATGACGGTGACCCGGCCATCAGTGCTGGTCAGCCCGGTGATACCTTCCGGGGTGCCGTTGGGGTTGGCGGGATAACGGGTGGCGACATCGCCGTTGTTCTCGACGAACCGCACTGCGACACTGGGGCGCGCCTCAGCCAGATGTTCGACATTGCGGAACTCGGCACGTCCCTCGCCATGGGCTACGGCGATGGGCAGGCGACTACCGGCCATGCCGTCGAGCAGGATGGACGCCGAACGCGCCACTTCGACCATCACGAAACGCGCCTCGAACTGCTCGGAGCGATTGCGCACGAAATGCGGCCAATGATCGGCACCGGGAATCAGGGCCTTCAGGTTGGACAGCATCTGGCAACCGTTGCAGATACCCAGACTGAAGGTGTCGGTACGCTCGAAGAACGCCTGGAACTGGTCACGCGCCCGCGGGTTGAACAAGATGGACTTGGCCCAGCCCTCCCCGGCGCCGAGCACGTCGCCGTAGCTGAAACCGCCACAGGCCACCAGGCCTTTGAAGGCATCCAGGGTGACACGGCCGGCGAGCACGTCGGACATGTGCACATCGACACATTCGAAGCCGGCCTTGTGGAAGGCCGCCGCCATCTCCACCTGTCCGTTGACGCCCTGCTCGCGCAGGATCGCCATGCGGGGTCGTGACAGTTCCAGATAAGGTGCCGCGATGTCCTCGTTTTGATCAAAGGTCAGACGGGTGGTCAGGCCGGGGTCGGGCGCGGCGATGCGCTCGAACGCCTCCTGGGCGCAGTCGGCGTTGTCCCGCAGCGATTGCATGTGGAAGCTGGTCTCCGACCAGGCCTGCTGGAACTCCACCCGGGTGCCGGACAGTACCTCGCGTCCGGCGTGGTGCACGTGGATCCGGTCATCGTCGGTGACGGTGCCGATGACCTGGGCCCAATCGCCGATCCCGGCCTGCTCCAGGGTATTGAGCACGTCGTCCGAGTCGGTATGACGCACCTGGATCACCGCCCCCAGTTCCTCGTTGAACAGTACGGCCAGGTCGTCCCCGTCCATGCCGGCCAGATCCACATCGATGCCGGTGCGGCCGGCAAACGCCATCTCCGCCACGGTGGCGAACAAACCACCATCGGAGCGGTCGTGGTAGGCCAGCAGCAAACCCTCGGCGTTCATGGTCTGGATGGTGTCGAAAAAGGCCTTCAAACGGGCCGGCTTGTCCAGATCCGGGGCAACATCGCCCACTTGGCGATACACCTGCGCCAACGCCGAACCGCCCAAGCGGTTCTGCCCGAAACCCAGGTCGATCAGGATCAGGTCGGTATCGCCCTGGTCGGTGCGCAGCTGCGGGGTGAGGGTCTTGCGCACGTCGGCAACCGGGGCGAACGCGGAGATGATCAACGACAAGGGCGCGGTCATTTCACGGGCTTCGCCGCCCTGCTGCCAGACCGTCTTCATCGACATGGAATCCTTGCCGACCGGAATCGCGATACCCAGTTGCGGACACACCTCCATGCCCACGGCCTTGACCGTTTCGTACAGCACGGCGTCCTCGCCCGGGTGACCGGCAGCGGCCATCCAGTTGGCGGACAGCTTGATATCGCCCACCCTGGGTACTGCACTTGCGGCCATATTGGTCAGCGCCTCGCCGATCGCCATGCGACCCGACGCTGCGCCATCGATCAATGCCAAGGGCGTGCGCTCGCCCATGCTCATCGCCTCGCCGGTGACGCCGTCGTAGTCGGATACGGTAACCGCCACGTCGGCGACCGGCACCTGCCATGGCCCCACCATCTGATCCCGCGCCACTTGGCCGGTGATACTGCGGTCGCCGATGGTGATGAGGAAGGTCTTGTCGGCCACGCTCGGCAGGCGCAGCACCCGCAGCGCCGCCTCCTTGGCATCCACATCAGCCAGCGCCAACTGCGCGGGCTTGGCGTGACGACGCGTGACATCCCGCAACATGCGTGGTGGCTTGCCGAACAGCAAGGGCATCGGCATATCGATGGGGTTGTTGTCGAACTCGGCGTCGCCGAGCAACAGATGCTGTTCGTCGGTGGCCTCGCCGACGATGGCGTAAGGACAGCGCTCGCGCTCGCACAGGGCCTTGAACTCGTCGATGCGTTCGGCATCGACAGCCAATACGTAACGCTCCTGCGACTCGTTGCACCAGATCTCCATCGGCGACATGCCGGGGTCGTCGTTGGGCACGGCGCGCAGTTCGAAGCGCCCGCCCCGACCGCCGTCGTGGACCAGTTCCGGCAAGGCGTTGGACAGACCACCGGCGCCCACGTCGTGGATGAACAGGATGGGATTGTCCTCGCCGCGCTGCCAGCAGCGGTCGATGACCTCCTGACAACGGCGCTCCATCTCCGGGTTGGCCCGTTGCACCGAGGCGAAGTCCAGATCTTCGGCCGAGGTACCGGAGGCCATCGACGATGCCGCACCGCCGCCCAGACCGATCAGCATGGCCGGTCCGCCCAGCACCACCAGGGGTGTGCCGGGGGGGAAATCCTTCTTTTCGACATGCTCGGCGCGGATATTGCCGATACCGCCGGCCAACATGATCGGCTTGTGGTAGCCGCGCAGCTCGTTGCCGTCGGCACGGGCAACGCGCTCTTCGTACGTGCGGAAGTAGCCCAACAGATTGGGCCGACCGAATTCGTTGTTGAATGCCGCTGATCCGATGGGGCCCTCGATCATGATGTCCAGCGCGGTGACGATGCGCTCCGGCTTGCCGAAATCCTCCTCCCACGGCTGGGTGAAATCGGGGATGCGCAGGTTGGACACGGAAAAGCCGCACAGCCCGGCCTTCGGTTTGCCGCCGATACCCGTGGCGCCTTCGTCGCGGATCTCGCCGCCCGAGCCGGTGGCCGCGCCGGGGGCAGGTGAAATGGCCGTCGGGTGGTTGTGGGTTTCCACTTTCATGAGGATGTGGATGTCCTCATCATGCCGACCGTACACGCCGTCCCGGGCCTGCGGATAAAACCAGTAGCCTTCGTGACCGGTCATCACCGCAGCATTGTCCTTGTAGGCCGACAGCACGTTGTCCGGCGAGCATTCGGTGGTATTACGGATCATCTTGAACAGCGAGCGATCCTGCGTCTGGCCGTCGATGATCCAGTCGGCATTGAATATCTTGTGCCGGCAATGCTCGGAGTTCGCCTGGGCGAACATCATCAACTCCACATCGGAGGGATTCCGCCCCAATGCCTGGAAGCTCTCCACCAGGTAGTCCACCTCGTCGTCGGACAAGGCCAACCCCAGTTCACCATTGGCGCGCACCAACGCGTCACGGCCGCCACCGATCACATCCACACTGACGAACGGCTTCGGTTCCGCGGTACCGAACAGCGCGACGGCGTCGTCCAGGCTGAAAAACACCGACTCGGTCATGCGGTCGTGCAACGCCCCCACCGCGCTTTGCACGTCGCTGTCGCTTAAATCGGCACCTTCCAGGTAATACGCCACTCCCCGCTCGATGCGTTCGATCTTGGACAGGCCGCAGTTATGGGCGATATCCGTGGCCTTGGACGACCAGGGCGATATCGTACCCGGGCGCGGCGTCACCAGGACCAAGATGCCGGCCGGCTCGTGCGCGGCAATGGCCGGGCCGTAGCGCAGGATCTGATCCAGTGTGGACTGCTCTTCCGCCTCCAGCGCCTGGCTCAGCCGCGCGAAATGCATGAACTCGGCGTAGACGGTGAGCGGTTTTCCCACCGCTCCGGACAGGCGCCGAGCCAGCTTGGAAGAACGAAATTCGGAAAGGGCAGGCGCGCCGCGCAGGGTCAGCATGGTCATGAGCACCGGAATAATTCGTGGAGGCGGAGAATCATACCAGAGCAATCCCCCACGGCGACCGGGGCGGACTCAGGTTTTGTCCGCCGCGCCGCCGGAAACGCGGATGCCAAGCGCGGCGTTCGACGCTACTATGCACGGGTTTCGTGCGCTAAGCGGCGCCAAGCCGCCACAGTTTGTCAGGTGTAGATCTTGCTGTCCCGTTTCACCCTCGCGCCCAAGCCCACGGCCGATATAGCCCCGCGCCCTCGCCGGCACCGGCCTGGCCTGCTGCTGACCGCTACCTTGTGGCTACTCGCCGCAATCGCCTCCGGCAGCAACGCCGCCCCACGCACGGTGATCGTCGGGGTCTACGAAAATCCCCCCATCGTCCAACGGGACGCCCACGGTGGCTTTACCGGGTTGTCGGTGGAGATGCTACGGAGCGTGGCGGACGATCAGGGTTGGCAGCTTCGATTCGTAAAAGCGCCCTGGCGGCAACTGCTGGACAAACTGCGCCGTAACCAGATCGACCTGCTGGTGGGTATCGCGTTCGAGCCCGAGCGGGCCCGGACCTATGATTTCACCCGTCAGACCCTGCTGAACAACTACGGTTTGGTGGTACGCCGACCGAAGGTGGCGGTGACGTCGGTGTTCGACCTGCGCGACAGACGTGTAGCCCTGGTGGCACAAGACAGTCACAGCCGCGAGTTCAACCGCTTGATGCGCGAATTCGGCGTCCCCTACACCCCGGTGGAACTGCCCGGTTACCAAGCCGTGCCGCAGGCCTTGGACGACGGCATCGCCGATGCCGGCGTGGTCAACCGCGCCATCACCATCCTGCACAATGCGTCCTACGATGCCATGGCGACGGGCATCGTGTTCAATCCGGTCGAAGTGCGCTACGCCACGCCCAAGGGTCGGGGCGCGGACCTGCGCAAGGCGTTGGATCAAGCGCTGGCGACACAAAAGCAGGACCCGGCATCCACCTATCAGCAATTACTGAACCAGTGGATGGGTACCAATATTCGCCCCGCACTGCCGGCATGGGCCTCGCCGGCCGCCGGGGGCTTTGTGATCCTTGTGATCCTGTTGGTGACCAGCAACTATGTGATCCGCCGTCAGGTCGCGCTGCGCACCGCCGAACTTTCCGAGAGCGAGGCGCGTTTCCGCCAGCTGGCCGACAACGTAAAAGACGTCTTCTGGGTTTGCGCGCCGAACTGGCAGCAGGTGCATTACGTCAGTCCCGCATTTCAAACTATCTGGGGTATGACCCCCGAGCAGTTATATGCCAACCCGATGTCCTGGCTCGATCCGGTGCATCCTGCCGATCGCGTGGCCTTGGAGCAGGCCATGCGCGAACGCACCGACAGCGACTTCGCCGAGGCCTCGCTGCCGGACTTTCGCATCATCGGGGCCGACGGCCGCACCCATTGGATCCAGGCGCGCGCCTATCCCATCCTGGACGATTCCGGCCACGTCGTACGCGTCGCCGGACTGGCCGAAGACATCACCGAACGTAAGTCCGCCGAAGACACCATCCGTTTCATGGCCTTTCACGACCCGCTGACGCGGCTGCACAACCGTCCGGCATTCGAATCCCGACTGCGGGCGGCAGCGAACCGCCGGGACAACCAGAGCCACGCGCTACTGTACATCGATCTCGACCAGTTCAAGATCCTCAACGACACCTGTGGGCACACAGCCGGGGACCAGATGCTGCAGGGGCTGACGGCGCAATTGCAGCGAGCCATCCCTCGTGACCACATACTGGCGCGCCTGGGCGGCGACGAGTTCGGCGTGCTGATCGAAAACTGCGCACTCCCCGAAGCCGAGCAGGCCGCGCAACAGGTGTTGGATTCGATCCGTGCCTTTCGCTTCGCCTGGGGGGACAAGATCTTTTCCGTCGGCGCCAGTATCGGTCTGGTGATGGTGGAAGGCGATCGACTCCCGCTGTCCGGCCTGCTGAGTGCAGCGGACATGGCCTGCTATGCCGCCAAGGACAGCGGCCGCAACCGCGTGCACGTCTACCGTGACGACGACGCCGTGCTACGTCAACGAGAAGACGAGATGCGCTGGGTCGCGCGATTGAAAAAGGCGGTGGATGAAGACGGCTTCATGCTCCATGCGCAGCCCATCGTCCCGGTTCAACACGACGACCAGGTCAGCCACCGGGAATTCCTGTTACGTATGCTTGGAGAGGACGGCGAACTGGTCCCACCGGGCAACTTCCTGCCGGCCGCCGAACGTTTCGACCTGATGCCGACATTGGACCGCTGGGTGATCGCCAAGGTGCTGGCGTACATCGGCGCCAAGCCCGCCGCACCGGGCAGCATCGCCTTTGTAAACCTGTCCGGGCAGGTACTGAACGACGACGGTTTCATCCAACACGTCCTCGAGCACCTACAGCGCAACCGGATCCGACCCGGCAGCATCTGTCTGGAGATCACCGAAATCGCCGCCATCGCCAACTTGGCCAAGGCCACCAGGCTGATCGAAGCACTTCGTGATCAAGGCGTGTTGTTCGCCTTGGACGACTTCGGCACCGGCATGAGCTCCTTCAGCTATCTGAAGACCCTGCCGGTGGATTTCCTGAAGATCGACGGCTTTTTCATCAAGGATCTGTTCAGCGACCACATGAACCCGGCCATCGTCGAAGCCATCACCCGGATCGGCCACACCGCCGGCCTGCGGGTGATTGCCGAATGGGTGGAAGACGACGCCGCGCTGCAGCACCTACGCACCCTGAACATCGATTTCGCCCAGGGCTACGCGACCGGTCGGCCCCGCTCCCTGAAAGACGCGCCTGGAGATGGCGCGGACCAGACACGCGCGATCAGCTGAGGAACCCGCGCGTAATCGCGGACCTTGGGTTCAGCGCCGGGATCAACCACGCGCGCGTCGCCGAACTTCGCAACCGCGAGCTGGGGGGCACACTGCGGATCAGAGCCGGAGCCATTCGCTACCTTGCTCCTGGGCAAGCATCCGCAAACGACCGCCGAAATCAGCCACGGCCGACAGCGCCTCCCGCGCCAACGCCGGTGTGTTGTTCTTCTCGCTCAGGTGCGCAGCCACCAGATGACGCAGACGCTGGTGATCGATGTGCTCCAGCAGCCGCGCCGCCTGACCATTGGACAAATGCCCGTAATTGCCGCCGACCCGCGCCTGCAGGCTCGGCGTATAGGGCCCGTTGGCCAGCATCACCTGGTCGTGATTACACTCCAACAGCAGGGCATCGACGCCATCCAGGGCGGCGATCACCGCCGGCGTCAGGCTGCCGAAGTCGGTGGCCAGGCCGAAACGCACGCCTCCGCAGGCGAAAGTGAACTGACAGGGCTCGCGGGCATCGTGCGGCACGGGAACGGGCGTGACTTGCAGATCGCCGATGCGAAACGGTCCGTCATGACTACCGAACAGGTGCTGTTCCGGCAGGACCCCGCAATCGTAGGCCCGTGCCGTACCGTGGGTCATCCACACCGGACGTTTGAGCTTGCGCGCAACCGCACCGACACCGCGGATATGATCGCCGTGTTCATGGGTCACCAGGATGGCGTTGATCGCGGCCGGATCGACGCCAAGCAGCTCGCAACGCCGCACCAGTTCCCGCGCGGGAAAGCCGCAGTCCACCAACACCAGGGTGTCGGCGGACTGGATCAGGGTGGCGTTGCCCCGGCTACCGCTACCGAGCGAGGCAAAGCGCAGGCTCACGTCAACGCAGCTGCTCGTGCATCAGGATCAGGATGCGCTTGGCCACCTTGGTGTCCAGGCTGCCACCCTGCTCGTCGTGCACGGTCACGCGCGTCTGGTTGTCGCCGGCCGCCTTTACCTGAACCTGGTATACGGCTTCCACCGGTGGCTTGGCGTCGTTGCTGCGCCAGAAGGCCAGCTTGGAGAGCCAGCTCTTTTCCGTTTGGCCGGCCTCCGGATCCGCATAGCGCACATAGTAGACGCCGGCTTCGCGGTTACGGTCCTGCACCACGAAACCGACCCGATCCAGGGCAAGACCGGCCAAGCGCCAGGCACGGGCGTAGCTATCGTTGATCAGCAGGCTGCTGTCTTGGTCGCTGATGGCGAGCTGCGAGCGCGCGGCGCTTTGCGAGACTCCCGCTGCCAGACGCGCCTTCGCCTTGTCCTCGGACACGCCCATATGGACCATCAGCCGGCGCAGCATCTCGGCTTCCAGCTGGGGGTCACGCGGGCGACGCTCCCAAACCGCCTGCTCGCTCTCGCCGCTCAGACCGGTGACGATCTTCTGCTCCAGACCGAAATGGGTCAGATACAGTCCGGTGGTGTTCGGGCCCATGCGTTCGATGCGCACCCGATACTGGTCGCGGGTGCCGGCGTCATACAGCCCGTCGAATACCGAGCGGACCGCATTGGTGACCATGTCGGACTTGATGTCGGCACGGTTTTCCAGCCAGCTGGTGCGCATCACGCCGGTCATCGGGTCCTGATCCACCAACAGCACCCCGCTCTGCTGCCAGAAGTCCAAGGTGCGATTCCACACCGTGTCCGCGTCCGCGTGGATCAGCAGCCAACGATCCTGTCCGTCGCGCTCAAGTTCGACGCCGTCGATCTCTGGCGCCACCTCGCCACTGCCGCCGTCACGACGGTTGCGCGCGGCATCGCTTTCCAATTCCGCATAGCTGACCGACACGCCGCCCAGCTCGGGAACCATGGCGCGATCCTTGATGGAACGACTGGTCAGATCCGGCGGGACCTCCAGGTTCTTTTCAGCCGCCTTTTCCTTTTTGTAGTCGACACTGGTATCGGAAAACACCTTGTCCATGCCCAGCGACGAGCAGCCGGCAAGCAAACTGCTGAACAGCAACGGCAGGAGGATAACGGTGGAAATCGGCTTCATGTGTTGGTTTTCCCGGGCTTGTTGCCCATGTTGTATCGCGCTCAAAGCACGCCGGCCAGGCGCAGCGCCTGGCGCACGGGTTCTTGGGCATCCGCGGACAGCCAGGTCAGGGGCAGGCGGATACCGGTACTCACCCTGCCCATCTCCGCCAAGGCCCATTTTACCGGGATCGGATTGGCTTCGATGAACAGGTCCTTATGCAACGCGGCCAGCGTCGCGTCGATGCGCTCCGCCTCGGCGCGATCTCCAGCGCTGGCGGCAAGCCACAGCGCATGCATGGCGGCAGGCGCGACGTTGGTGGTCACCGAGATCACCCCGTTGGCACCCATCAGCATGGCCTCGCAGCCGGTCGCGTCGTCGCCACTGTAGATGGCAAATCCGTCGCCGCACAGTTCCCGGATGCGGCGCACCCGGTCAAGATCGCCGGTGGCCTCCTTGACGCCCGCAATGCCCGGCACCTTGGCCAAGCGGGCGATGGTATCGGGCACCATGTCGCAGGCAGTGCGACCCGGCACGTTGTACAGGATCTGGGGGATGTCCACCGCTTCCGCGATGGCCTTGTGATGCAGGAACAACCCTTCCTGGGTCGGTTTGTTGTAATACGGGGTGACCAGCAGACAGGCATCGGCGCCGGCGGCCTGGGCGCAGCGCGTGAGGGTGATGGCCTCGGTGGTCGAATTGGCGCCGGTGCCGGCAATCACCGGCACCCGGCCTGCCGCCAGCTCCACCACCCGGCCGATGACGTGGCAGTGCTCGTCCTCGTCCAGGGTGGCCGATTCGCCGGTGGTACCGACGGCGACGATTCCGTCGGTGCCCTCCGCGATCTGCCACTCCACCAGCGAGGCGAGCGCGGCCTCGTCCACCGCACCGTCCGGCGTCATGGGGGTGACGAGCGCCACCAGACTGCCCTGAATCATCGAAGAACTCCCACTCAATCAAGCGACCGATTGTATGGGCCGGCCTAGGGGCTGACAAGGCGGCCGACCGTGTCGGCGCCGCAAAGGCGTTAATGGCCGCATCAAGACGCCCTGGTTGAGCCACCACGGCGGACACGCTGAAATGACCGGATCGCCCCGCCAGGAGATTAACTCATGACCGACGAGCCCAAGCCGGTCCGCGAGATCCGCATCAATCCGGTGGTCCCCACCGAATCCGTGCTGGTCGCCACCGCCCGCGGCATGCGGCCGCGCAAGGCCGAGGACACGGTACAGCGCGACACGCGGCCCCATGTGGATACCTGCCCGTTCTGTCGTGGCAACGAGGAAAAGACCCCGCCAGCCATCCGCACCGTGCCCGAGGGACCGGACTGGGCGATCCGCATCGTACCCAACCTGTACCCGGTATTGGGTGACGATCAGCCCAGCACCGCCCTGGCGTTTGGATTGCAGCAGGTCATCGACGGCTACGGCCGACACGAGGTCGTGATCGACCACCCCAACCACGGCATCGCCATCCACGAGATGTCTGCCGATCATCTGGCGTTGTTGTTCCGGACCTACCGCGACCGCATGACCGAGCTGCACGCCAGCGACCCGCGTCTGCGCTACGTGCTGGTGTTCAAGAACTTCGGCCCGGCGGCGGGCGCCAGCATCCCGCACAGCCACAGCCAGATCATCGCCACCCCGGTGGTCCCGGAAAACGTCCAGAACGAGGTCGCTCACGCTAAGGCGCATCATGCCAAGACCGGTCAATGCATCTTCTGTTCACTGATCGACGAGGCGCTGACCTTCGAAGCGACCATCTACGACCGCGACTCCGGTGCGGTGCGACGCAAGATCGCCGTGGGGCAGTACGTGGTGGAACGGGGCGAGCACTTCGTCGCGATCAAGCCATTCGCCAGCCGTTACGAATGGGAACTGCACATCCTGCCGTTGAAACACAACGCCGACTTTCTGGTCGAGAACGACGAACGCCTGGCGGACTTCGGCCGCGTGCTACGCCGCGCGATGGCGCGGCTGGACCACGTGATCGGCGGCGCCCAGTACAATTTTTTCCTGCACACGGTCCCTTACGGCAGCGAATCGGACGAGCTCGCGGCCAGTTACCATTGGCATCTGGAAATCTGCCCGCGCACCTCCATCCCGACGGGTTTCGAGCTCGGCTCCGGCCTGTTCGTCAGCACCATCAGCCCGGAGGACGCGGCCGCGCAGTTGCGCGCCGTCAAACTCCCGGACGACTGACGCCCGTCCAGGGGAGACAAGGGCGCGCGGGCGGATATACACTGACCTGAACCCGCCACGCAGTGTACCCGCCACGCCCATGCCCGCACGTAACGACCACCTCGTGATTTCCGCCCTCGGGAAGGACCACCCGGGCATCGTGGACAAGCTGTCCAAAATCATCCTGGACCACGATTGCAACATTGCCGACAGTCGTATGACGGTACTGGGCGGCACCTTTGCCATCCAACTGTTGGTGGACGGCCCTTGGGACAAGGTCGCTCGCCTCGAAGAACAGTTGGCGGAACTGCAGGCGCCGCTCGATCTCACCATCATCAGCGAACGCACCGAGCCGCGTGGACCGTCTGCCGATCTGCTGCCTTACGCGGTGGATGTGGTCGCGCTGGATCACCCCGGCATCGTGCATTCCCTGGCCAGTTTCTTCTCCCAGCGCGGCATCAATATCGAAGACATGAGCACCAGCTGCTATGCCGCCGCCCATACCGGCGCGCCGATGTTTTCCGTGCACATCAGCGTCGGCATACCTGGCAATATCCACATCGCCGCGCTACGCGACGATTTCATGGACTTCTGCGACAGCATGAACCTGGACGCAGTGTTAGAACCCATCAAATGAGGTAACGCGATGGCACAGGCCGCCCTTGGCAAGAAGGTCCCCGACATTTCCCTGCATCTGACCGGCGACAAGCAGGTCAAGCTGTCCGACTACCGCGGCACCCCCCTGGTGCTCTACTTCTACCCCAAGGCCAGCACTCCCGGCTGCACCACCGAAGGGCTCGACTTCACCGCCAATATCGCCAAATTCCGCCGCCAGAAGACCACCATCCTGGGTGCCTCCCGCGACAAGCTCAAGGCGCAGGAAAACTTCAAGACCAAACAAGGTTTCCCCTTCGATCTGGTGTCCGACCCGGACGAGCAGCTGTGTGAGCTGTTCGACGTGATCAAGATGAAGAACATGTACGGCAAACAGGTGCGCGGTATCGAACGCAGCACCTTCCTGATCGACGCCGAGGGCAAGCTGGTCAAGGAATGGCGCAAGGTGAAGGTCAAAGGCCACGTGGACGACGTACTGGAAGCCGTCAAGGCGCTGAACAAGGGCGCCTGAACATGATCAAACGACGCAATGCCCAGGCCAAGCGCCTGTTCGTGCTGGACACCAACGTGCTGATGCACGACCCCAGTTGCCTGTTCCGCTTTCAGGAACACGATCTGTTTCTCCCCATGGTGGTACTGGAAGAACTCGACAAGGGCAAGAAGGGCATGTCCGAGGTGGCGCGCAATGTCCGCCAGGTGAGCCGCTTCCTCGACGACATGATGGAAAACGTCAGCCAAGCGGAAATCGACGCCGGCCTGACGATTCCCACCTACGGCACCCTCGGCGAAGGCGAACATGGCCGGCTGTACTTCCAGACACGTCACCTGCCCGACAAACTGCCGGACACCCTGCCTGGCCAGAGTCCGGACAACACCATACTGGCCACCGCGCTGGCGCTGCAGGACGAATATCCCGAACGGGACGTCACCCTGGTGTCCAAGGACATCAATCTACGCATCAAGGCGGCGGTGGTCGGCGTGCCCGCCGAGGACTACCACAACGACCAGGTGCTGGACGATGTCAGCCTGCTGTACAGCGGCGAGTCGGAATTGCCCGGCGCGTTCTGGGAGCAACACAGCAAGGACATGCACTCCTGGCAGGAGGAAGGGCGCACCTTCTACCGCGTTGCCGGGCCCGACACCACGGACTGGTACCCGAATCAGTGTCTCTACATGGACGGCGAGGCCGGTTTCGAGGCCATGGTGCGTCGCCGGGAGGACAACGGCGATGCCATCATCGAGCTGGTCAACGACTACCGCAGCACCCGCCATGCGGTCTGGGGCATCGCGGCGCGCAACCGCGAACAGAACTTCGCCCTGAACATGTTGATGGATCCGGAGATCGACTTCGTCACCCTGCTCGGCACCGCCGGCACCGGCAAAACGCTGCTCGCGCTGGCGGCGGGCCTGGCCCAGGTTTTGGACCACAACCGTTACCGGGAGATCGTCATGACCCGTGTCACGGTCCCGGTGGGCGATGACATCGGTTTTCTGCCGGGCACCGAGGAGGAAAAGATGACGCCGTGGATGGGCGCGTTGATGGACAACCTCGAAGTGCTCACCCAAAGCGAAGGTGGCGAATGGGGTCGAGCCGCCACCGACGATCTGTTGCGCTCACGCATCCGCATCCATTCGCTCAACTTCATGCGCGGACGCACCTTCCTGAACAAGTACATCATTCTGGACGAGGCGCAAAACCTCACCGCCAAGCAGATGAAAACGCTGATCACCCGCGCCGGCCCGGGCACCAAGATCGTCTGCCTGGGCAATGTCGCCCAGATCGACACGCCCTACTTGACCGAAACCACTTCCGGCCTGACCTATGTGGTGGATCGTTTCAAGGAATGGCCGCACTCGGGTCACATCACGCTGCTCAGGGGCGAACGCTCGCGGCTGGCCGACTTTGCGTCGGACACGCTCTGACACCGCGTAAACAACGGCAACTCACGCGGCGGACCCATGCCGACTACGACGGGTCCGCCGCGCTTTGCGCCAAGGCACCCGGCGGATCGTTCAGGCCGGCGGCCAGCACGGCGCTGGCCGCCCGATAGTCCGCCTGCACCTTGCGCAGCGCGATCACCACCTTGTCCACCTCGCCTTTGCCGGCGGCATGCTCCAGGCTCGCCGCATGACGTGACAGTCGCATCGCCGCCATGTTCGCGCTGCTGGACTTGAGCGAGTGTGCCGGCCGGACCATGGCCGTCAGGTCGTCCCGCTCCAGCGCCTGATTCAGCTCCGCCAACAGTACCGGCGCCGTCGCCAGATACCGGCGAATCAGCCCCGGCAACGCATCCCCCATCAGTTCGGCCAAGGCGTCCAGCCTGGCCTGATCGACCGGCACTTCCCGCGGTGCGGACGAGGCGGCCGGCCGTTGCTCCGGAGCATCGCGCTTTGGCATCGCAGACATGGCGCCCAGGGAGGACACGCCGGCCGCGGCGCGGCGACCCGGGCGCATCCGGACCCAGGGCTGCAGCACGCGCCGCAACGCCGCAAACTCCAGCGGCTTGCCCAGATAGTCGTCCATTCCGGACTCGATGCATTTCTCCCGGTCTCCGGTCATCACGTTGGCGGTCATGGCGATGATCGGGAGATGGCGAGGGGTATCGGCACGCGCTTCATCATCGCGAATTTTGCGGGTGGTCTGGTAACCGTCCAGCTCGGGCATCTGACAGTCCATCAACACCAGATCCACCCCGCCCTCGGCCACCGCCGCCAAGGCGTCCCGGCCATTGCGCGCCACCCGCGTTTCGATCCCGAGCTTGGCCAGCATGCGGCGCGCCACGCTCAGATTGATGGGATTGTCCTCGACCAGCAATGCAGTCGCCACGACGTCGCCGCGCACCACCGGATGTGATACCAGCGCCTCGTTAGAGGCGTCGAAATCCAACGCCAGGCTGTCGAACAGCGCATCGGTATCCTCGTCCGTCGTCCGCCGGGCACCCTCCACGTCGAACAGCCGGTACAACTGACGCTGCAAAGCCCGGTAATCCAGGGGGACGGCAAGGGCAACCACCCCGGGCAGCTTGCGCAACTCCGCCGCTGCCTGTTCCGTTGGTGCGACCAGGACGATCTTCAACTCAGCCAATACGTCGCTGTCGCGCAAGTCATCCACCAGCGCAGCAAAGGCTGCACGTTTGCCGGACAACGTAATCACCAGCAGTTCGTAACTCCAGCTACGGCCCAATTGCGCGCTGGACTTGAGCTTGCTGAGCGCGGACAGCGGACTGTCCACCCGCTCCTCGGCCATTCCCCAATCGTTCAACACCTCGCTGAGCTTCGCGCCTGTCGATGGGTCGTCGATCAAGGTCAGCACACGGAGACCGACCAGATCACGGCGCGCCGGCGGCACCTCGCCTGCCGACCTGCGCATAGGCAGCACAAAGGAAAAGGTGGAACCTGCGCCCAGCTGGGATTTGACGCTGATACGCCCGCCCATCAACTCCACTAGGCGTTTGCAGATCACCAGGCCCAGCCCCGTCCCGCCGTGCTTACGGGTGGTGGAGGCATCGGCCTGACTGAAGGGACGGAACAAGCGGCGCTGGGTGTCCCGCGACATCCCGGCACCGGTGTCGCTGACCGAGAACACCAGCTCAACCTCCTTGCGACTGTCACGCCGCTTGTGCACCTGGACGCGGATATCGCCACGCTGGGTGAACTTGACTGCATTGCTCACCAGATTCGACAACACCTGGCGTATGCGGATGCTGTCGCCGCGCACGCGACGTGGGACATCGTCCGCGACCGTCGCGCTGAGCGTCAGCCCTCGCTGTTGCGCGCCTTTGCCCATCAGGTCGGTAACCGATTCGACCAGTTCCCTGACATCGATCTCGATGGACTCGAGTTCCAGCTTGCCTGATTCAGCCTTGGCGAAGTCCAACACATCATTGATGATGCGTAGCAGATGACGGGAGGAGCTGTAGGCGGTATCCAGAAATTCGCGTTGGCTATCGTCCAAACGCGTCTCACGCAGCATCTCCAGGATCGGCAGAATACCGTTCAGCGGCGTGCGCACCTCGTGACTCATGGTGGCAAGGAATTCGGTCTTGGCGCGGTTAGCGCCGTCCGCCGCGGCGCGCGCCTCGGTCAGTGCCTGCTCGATACTGTGACGCTGATCGGTGGCGACGCTCAAACGTTCCGTCTGATCGTGGATTCGGGCCTTCAATTGCGCGAGTTCGCGGCGGGTCATCCGTTCACCGACCACCCGCCGTGCAGCTTGCGCGGTCACCACACTCAACACCATGCCCAGGGCGAGCAGGACCAGATCGAACCCCAGCATCAGTTCGGCCAGGGCCGATGGCAGGATGAGCAGGTCGCTCGTCCATTGGCCGGCCAGCAACGCCCCCCAGGCGATCATCAGCCCAGGCAGCCAGAAGGCCGAACAGGCGATCACCAGCGCGCTCACCACCGCCACACCGGTCAGCTGCAGGGCAACGGCCTGGGACCAAGGCTGACCGGCCAACGCACCGAAGGCGAGGCCACATAAAGCCAATGCGACGACACCCCACACCACCAGCAACGACCGCCAGCGGCGCGCCGCGAACGGCGTGACGGGATAGCGCAACGTCACGGCCCAGATCGCCGGGCCGGCTGTAGCGGTCAGGGTCGAGAACAATACCCACCATAGCCCCGGCGCACGAACCGGGTCGAGGCTCCCGGCTACCACAAGTCCGCCGACCAGCAGCAGTCCGGCCAGACCGGCCAACGCCGCCGTGCTGACCTGCGTCGACACCTGTTCAGCGATCTGAAGGCGACGCATGCCGTCCCGGCTGGCGTCCGGTGCATGACGCAGCTCGGGGTCGGCCAGCAGACGCCGCCCGTCGAATTGCATGCTCGGCAGGCCGTCCTGAGATGGATCAGCCGCCTGAGCGGTTGGCATCTTGTCCATAGATATTCGCACTCCGTGTGGTTTCCCTCGCGCCACCGGCACCTTATGATAGGGATCGGTTAATGTTTCATATTCCGCAGCTTCAGGCAAAACGCCTGCTCGCTCACTGGCCGCGGGTGGCTTCAGGACGACGCCTCCCGATTTGCGAGAACCGAGGAATTCCATGGAAGCGCATGAATCGTTCTTTACCCGTCTCGACGGCCGCATCGCCGCCATCGAGGAGGCGTGGCTGCACCTGAAGGCGGGCTGGGACGGCGAGCGCCTTCAAGCGTTGTACCAGCGGGTTTGCGAGATCAGCGAAAGCAGCCAGCGCCTGTCGCTGTTTCAGCTCAACGAGGCGGCCTTCTCCCTGGAGGTCTATCTTAGCTCCTTCGTCGACACCCCGGCCCCGCCCTCCGGCGAACAACTCACCGAGATCGAAGGCCTTGTGCGTGGGCTGCAGGCGGTGGCCACCGAGGCGGCCGCTGTCACGGCCGCTACCGAACCCGACGACCACGTCGCCTGCACTCGCAACATCTACGCGTTGGTGGACGAATCGAGCCCTGCCGCCGCGGTAGCCGCCGCGGTCGGTGAACGGGGCTGTCAGGTCACCCGGTTCACCGATGTCGACCAATTGGTCGGCAGCCTGGCGATGGAGGTGCCGGCACTGATCGTCACCGATACCGCCTTTCTGGATCGCTTGTCGCCCCTGAGCGATGCGCGGCGCCAACTGGCCGACCGCGATGCACTGCAGGTTCCGCTGGTGTTTGTCAGCGACCAGAGCCAGTTGTCTGTGCGCGTCAGCGCCATGCGGGCCGGGGCGACCGCCTACTTCGTCACCCCCCTGCACCCGGCGGCCATCGCCGGTCAGCTCGCCGCAATGAGCGAGGCCGGCAAGGAAGTTCCCTACCGCATCACCGTGGTCGAGGACGATCCCGCCCAGGCGGATTTCGCCGCGACCATCCTGCGCCGCGCCGGCATGGAAGTCAGCTTGGTGACCGATCCGCTGCAAGTCGTCGATGCCTTGCAAGCCTTCCAGCCCGACCTGATCCTGATGGACATCTACATGCCGGACGTCGACGGACTGGAGTTGACGCGAATCATTCGCGACTTCAACGACTTCGTCACCACACCAATCGTGTTCCTATCCGGCGAACGGGACACCGGCAAGCAGATGGACGCCCTGAGCGTGGGCGGCGACGATTTCATCGCCAAACCCATCGAGCCGCGTCGACTCATCAGTGTCGTCCAACATCGAATCCGCCGCTCAAGACGCCTATGCGATGCGCTGGCCGGTGGGCGGCGTCTGCGTGACCCGGTGACCGGCCTGCTCAGCCGCAACGTGTTTCTTTCCCATGCCGCGGCCGTTATCGACCAGCCGACACCAGGGCCACGCAGCAATGCGCTGCTGTATCTTCAGCCCGACGACCTGGACGGCCTCCTGGAACGCCTGGGCATCGGCGCTCTGGACGCCTTGATCGCCGCCGCCGGTGATCGTCTTAAACCCTTGCTGGCAGCGCAGGACCTGGCCTGCCGCTGGCGTGATCACAGCCTGTTGGTGCTGCTCCGGCGCGATACGGGCGACCTGCTGGCCGAAGCCGCAGAGACCCTGCAACAAGGTGTCGGGGTGCCCCCCGAGGACCCGACGTTTTGTGCCGGTCTGCGGCTGCTCCAGCATGCCGACGAAGACCTCGACATGGCGATCGCCAAGACCATCGCCGCCTGTCGTTCGCCGCTGGCGGCACCTGACGACGAAGCGGCGTCGACCGCCACAACCGATACGGGCGGATCGCGTGAACCTGCCCGACCACCAACACCCATCCCCAGCGCCAGCCAGAATCTAACCGAACTGATACGCACCGCGCTGAGCGACGACAGCTTTGGCGTCTACTACCAACCGCTATTGAATCTGCAAACCCAGGGCAGCGAAAACTACGAGATCCTGTTGGCCCTGCCCGGACCGCAAGGCGAGACGCTCACCTGGCGCAAGCTGAGCGAACCGGCCAAGCGGGCCGGCCTGCAAACCCAATTGGACCGCTGGGTACTGGCACGGGCACTGGACATTCTTATCGAGCGCATCAGCTCCGGCCGCCACACCCAGATCTTCGTGCGGCAGTCGCTGGCGACCGCGGCGGACCCTGAGCACCCACGCTGGCTGGCAGAGCAGTTGCAGGCCCGCGGCGCGCACGGCACCGGGCTGGTCCTGGATTACGCCCTGACCGACCTGTCCCAGGACGTAAAGAACGCCCGGGCAAATCAGGCCGCGATGGAGGAACTGGGCGTGCAACTGGCGATCTCGCGCTTCGTCGCCAAGCCG
The DNA here is from genome assembly GCA_030148485.1 of Gammaproteobacteria bacterium. Lineage (GTDB taxonomy): Bacteria > Pseudomonadota > Gammaproteobacteria > Chromatiales > Chromatiaceae > JANTHH01. The sequence continues at coordinate 31,952 of JASBTJ010000035.1, forward strand.
GCCGCGTACAAGGTACTGCGCTACCTTGATGCCGATTACGTGCGGGTGGCACGCAAGCTGCTCAAGGCGGACCGCGAAACCATCAGCGATTTGATCGCCGAAGCGCACCGCCTCAACGCCCGGGTCATCGTGTCCCACGTCGACGACCCACGGGCCATCGATCTGCACTGGTCGTCCGGCGCCGATTACCTACAAGGCAATTTCATCCAGCGGCCGTTGGAGGACATGGATTACGACTTCTCGCAGGTGGTCATCTAGGCATCCTTAGGCGTGATCAACTCGACGTCCTGTTCGGCCTGATCCGGCCAGGCACCGAGCACCGCATTCACCAGGGTCGCCAGCGGGATGGCGAAAAACACCCCCCAAAACCCCCATAGGCCACCGAACACCAGGATCGCGACAATGATCGCCACCGGGTGCAGATTGACCACCTCGGAGAACAGCAGCGGCACCAACACGTTGCCATCCAATGCCTGGATAACCAGGTAAGCGATGGTCAGCGTGACGAAATCGCTACCCCACCCCCACTGGAACCAGCCCACCAGCAACACCGGAAAGGTCACCACCGTGGCGCCGATATACGGGATGATGACCGATAGCCCGACCACCACCGCCAGCAACATGGCGTACTGCAGGCCCAGCACACTGAAGGTGGCGAAACTGACCGCCCAGACGATCATGATTTCCCAGAACTTGCCGCGCACATAATTGGCGATCTGCCGGTCGACATCCGCCCAGATGCGATTCACGAAGGCACGATCATGGGGAAGGAAGCGGGTGAACCAGCCGATGATCCGCCCTTTGTCCTTCAGGAAAAATAACACCAGCAACGGCATCAGCACCAGATACACCAACACCGTCAACAAGCCGGTGACCGATGCCAGCGACACGGACAACACCTGTTGCCCGAAGCTGGCGATCTCGCCCCGTATCACCGCCATCAGATCATTGGCCTGTTGTTGGGAGAATATCTCCGGATAACGCTCGGGCAGCGCCATCAGCAGCTGTTGCCCTTCGGCGATCATGTTCGGCAACTGCTGTACCAGTTGCGTGGCCTGCTGCGACAGCAGCGGTAGCAGCCCGAACATCACCAGGGTGACAAAGATCATGAACAGCACGATCACCACGGTGACCGCAAGCAAGCGCGGCGCATGGCGCCGCTCCAGCAACGCGACCAGGCCCTCCAACAGATAAGCGATCACCAGACTGGCCAACACCGGCGCCAGCATGTGCCCCATGAACACCACGATCACGAACCCAAGCACCAACAGCACGGTGAGCAACATCACCTGCGGATCCGAGAAGGTGCGCTTGAACCAATTGGTGATCAGTTGCATGGCAGATTACCGTGGAGCGTGGACGAATCAGGGTTTATCAAAAGCATCGAGATAGCGACGATGCGCTCGCTCGAACAACTGCTCCAGGTCGTCGATGACCTCGGGTGCAGGTCGTCCTTGCAGCGTATGCGCGGCCATCAAGGCCGCGGCATCATTCAGCAGATCGCCACGTTCCAGCATCGGGTATCCCGCGGACAACCGTCGCATCGCTGCGACCACACTCTCGTCCGGCGGGCGCGGTGCCGGATCCGGATGCCGGGGTCCTTCGGGCGCAACCGGAGCGTCCCCACCCTTGACCGAGAGAAATTCCGCAAAGGCCAACAAACTCGCCTTGTCCTGAGCCGATAGTGCGCCGAACAGCTTCAACAAGCGCCGCTGCTCGGCGTTCAACCTGGGACCGGAGAGTGATGAGGCGGTTATCACTGGGGTTCCCCGTCATGGGCATGCTCGACACAGTAACTGCGGGCAAACTCCAGCAGTTCCTCCATGACCCGCAGACGAAACTTCTGCTTCTGATGCACAAACGAGAACGGTCGGTCCAACAACGGGTCCAGCTCAATGGCCACCAGGGTCCCGAGCTTCAGCTCCTTCTGGATGGTCGCCCGCGATACCACGGAAATGCCCATGCCCGCTTCCACCGCGCCTTTAACCGCCTCCGGGCTACCCAACTCCATCACCACGTTCAGGCCGGCGTGCCCGGGGTTGGTGCGATGAATGTATTCAGCGATCACCTCCCGTGTACCTGAGCCTTCCTCGCGGCAGATATAGGGATATTCCATCAACTCTTCGAGTTTGATGACCTTGGCTTTCGCCTTGGCATGTCCCGGCGGCACGATGGCGACCAACTGGTCGCGTCGACATTCGTCCACTACCAGGTTCTTGTTGCTGACGGGCGCCTCGACCACGCCCAGGTCGATGGTGTTGTTTTCCACCATCGACACGATCCCGTCGGTGTTCGACACCTTCAGGTGGATCGTCACCTCCGGATACTTGGCGCGAAAATCGCCCAACAATGCCGGCAACATGTACTCCGCAATGGTTGTGCTGGCCCCCAAGGTCAGCGAACCGCTGACCTCGCCGGTCATCTCCCGGACGGCATTCTCCATTTGCGCATAAAGATCGAAGATCTTGTCCGCGTACTGATAAACCCGCTCGCCCGCTTCGGTAAGGCTAATGCGGTTATGGGTGCGGTCGAACAACCGCGTATTGAAATACTCCTCCAACTGGCGCACCTGAAATGTCACCGCAGGCTGGGTCATGTGCAGGGTCTCTGCCGCCTTGGTGAAACTCAGGAGCCGAGCGACCGTGTGGAATACTTGTAATCTTCGGTCAGCCATTACTCCTCGCCCCTGTGGGTATAAAGCCCCCTTATCTTACAGGGGCCCGAGCTCGCGGCGCCAACCTATCGTTATTTATGGAAAACCGCCCCCGTTTCCATTACCGTCATGTTACGCTGACGGCGCCACGCAGATGGCCCCAGTGCCGCATCACCCGAACCAAGAGGATGGGATCATCATGACCTGATACCCCACACGCTCCGCATTGAGCACCGCCTGCAGCCTGGCGCTGCTGACCCTGCCCGGCATCGGCCAAGCCGGCGGCTTTGCCGTGCCGGAAATTTCCATCGCCGGCCTCGGCTCGTCCAACGCGCTGGTCGCCAACAAGGACGAAGTCGGTGCCGTGGCATACAACCCGGCCATTGCCGTCATGCAATCCGGCAACAGCCTGTCCGGCGGGCTGATGCTGGTTGCTCCCAAGCTGGAAACCACCACCGCCACAGGGAACCACGAAAGTCAGGGCGACGACGTCATTCCCATCCCCATGGGACAACTGGCATACCGCCTGAACGACAAGGTCGCCGCGACGTTCGGGATCAATGCGCCCTTTGGCCTCGAAACCGACTGGGACGCCTCGGCACCGGGCGTATTCCCCGGCCTGGTCAACGTCGGCCACCCCACGGAAAGCAAGATCCAACTGGTGGACGTGAATCCTGCGCTGGCCTTCAAGCTCAGCGAAAATGTCGCCGTCGCGGTCGGTGCCGACCTCTACTGGATCAAGGAGGTGAAGTTCAACGCGGACATCATCACCAACGAGGGCGACGGTACCGGCTGGGGCTGGAATGCCGCGCTGTTCTACGACCGCGGCCCTTGGAGCCTGGGCCTAAGCTATCACAGCGAGGCGACAGTGGAAGTGGAAGGCACCTCCACGTGGACCAGCACCGGAACGAGAGGTACCGCTACCGCCGACATCCCCATCCCTTCCCGACTGCAGGCGGGCATACGCTATCAGTTCAACGAGCGGACCTCGGCCGAGGTGGATGTTTCGCGGACCGGGTGGAGCAATTTCGACACCCTGACCATCAATACCGGCATGCCGGACCCCTTCCCGTCGCAGATCACCAGCGCCAACAACTGGAAGGACGTCAATGCCTATCGGCTCGGGGTCTCGCATCAACTGAACAGCAAGACCCGCCTGCGCTTCGGCTACACCTATGACAAAACCCCGCAGCCGCGCGAATACTTCAGCGCCCGCATCCCGGACAACGACCGTCACCTGTTCAGTGTCGGTGTGAATTACAAGATCGACCCGTCGATGGAAGTCGATGCCGGCTACATGTACGTGAAATTCAAGGACTACAAGCACGCGGCAGCCGGTGCCGGTCCGGTTGCCGGCGATCCGCACGGATCGGCCGCGTACAACGGCGACTACTCGTCGAGCGTGCATCTGTTCGGTGTGGGCATGACCAAGCGCTTCTAGCCCGGCAGCCGCCCCGCTCCGGCGGGGCAGCACCGACCGCCCGCCGGATCCGGCTCGGGCAAAAAAAGGTTCATCGTCGAAGTGCGGGGTCTTGAGCCCCCGGAAGTAGGCTCGTAATTTGGTTCCCTGTGGCATTAACAGGGAGTCCAGACCATGTTCGACAAACAGACGCTGACCGAGCTTGGCGGCTGGACGGGTTAT
>JASBTJ010000036.1 GCA_030148485.1 Gammaproteobacteria bacterium
AAGGCGGTGTGGTGCTTGTCACCCCGGACATGCTGGGGCAGGTGAAACACTATGTCTGATAAACGCCAACCCATGCCGGTGGTACTGTGCTGGCACATGCATCAACCCGACTACCGGGGGCCGGATCATAGCGACTACCAGTTGCCCTGGGTCTACCTGCACGGCATCAATGACTATGTCGACATGGCCTACCATCTGGAGCATGTGGATGGTGCCAGGGCGGTGGTGAATTTCACCCCAACTCTGCTCGAGCAGCTCGATGACTATGTGGTGCAGATCAATGCTTGGCTGAGCGACGGCCGACACATCGGCGACCCGTTGCTGGCAGCGCTGGCGGGGCAAGCGGACCTTGACGACCCGCAGGTGCGCCGCGGTTTGGTCAATGCCTGTCGCCGCGCCAACAAGGAGCAGTTGATCGACCGGTTCTCGCCATTCCGCAAGTTGGTCGCGCTGGCCGGGCACACCGACAAGTACCCGGAGGCCATGTGCTACCTGAGCGAAAGATATATCAACGACCTGCTGGCCTGGTATCACCTGGCGTGGCTCGGTGAATCGGTGCGTGCTTCGGACCCCAGGGTGGCGGAGCTGGAACAGAAGTCGGCCGGCTACGACGCCGCCGACCGGCGCAAGTTGTTGCTCATTATCGCCGAACAGCTGGCGACCATTGTGCCTCGCTACAAGGACTTGGCTGCTAGCGGGCGAGTGGAGTTGACGGTCACGCCGTATGCCCACCCCATCGTGCCGTTGTTGCTCGATTTCAAGAGCGCGCGCGGCGCGATCCCCGACGTCAAATTGCCCGAGGCCGGGGGCTATCCTGACGGCGAGGCCCGCTCGCGGTGGCACATCGAACAGGGTCTGGAATCCTTCGAGCGTCACTTCGGTTGGCGTCCTGTCGGATGCTGGCCGGCCGAGGGCGCGGTGTGCGACCGCACCTTGGGGTTGTTGGAAGAGGCGGGTTTCCGTTGGGCTGCGACCGGTCAGCAGGTGCTGCAAAACAGCTTGTCAAAGGCACTGCGCGGCGAGCTGCCGGCCCATTGGGCCCATCGCCCCTACCAGGTCGGTAAGGGCGAACTGCGCACGTTCTTCCGCGACGACGGTCTGTCGGATCTGATCGGGTTCACCTACAGCGGCTGGCACGCGGACGACGCGGTGAACAATCTGATCCACCACCTGGAAACCATCGAGTCGGAGACGCGCCAGATGCCGGAGCGCATCGTCTCCATCATCATGGATGGCGAAAACGCCTGGGAGTATTACCCCAAGAACGGCGCCTACTTTCTCGAGGCGCTCTATACCAAGCTACGGGATCACCCACGCCTGCGGCTCACGACGTACGCCGAGCGTCTGGCCGAGCCGGACCCGGGTGTGGGCCATTTGCCCGGCCTGGTGCCGGGCAGCTGGGTATACGGGACCTTTTCCACCTGGATCGGCGATCGGGACAAGAACCGTGCCTGGGACATGCTGGTCGATGCCAAACGGTGCTATGACGAGGTGGTCACCAGTGGGCGACTTACAGACGAGCAATTCGAAAAGGCGCAACGGCAGTTGGCGACCTGCGAAGGATCGGATTGGTTCTGGTGGTTCGGGGACTACAACTCCGCCGACACCGTGAGCGATTTCGAGCAGTTGTTCCGCCGCCAGCTCAGCCACTTGTACGAGCTGCTTGGCGAGACACCGCCGGGCTACTTGTCGGAGGTGTTCGCCCACGGCAGCGGCGACCCCGCCGCCGGCGGCGTGATGCGCCACAGTCATTGAGGTGTCGTATGGAACAGGCCGCGAACAGTGCCTTGGATCGCCGCCGCGCCGGTGTCTTGCTGCACATCACCTCCTTGCCGGGTGACGGACCCTGCGGCACGCTGGGTATCGACGCGCGGCGCTTCGTCGATTGGATGGCGGAGGCCGGGCTCAGCGTCTGGCAAATGCTGCCGGTGGGGCCCACGCAGCCCGACTTCTCTCCGTACCAGTCGCCCTCCGCCCATGCCGGCAATCCCCGGTTGATCGCGTTGCCCGGGTTGGTCGAGTCGGGCTGGTTGAACGAAGGCCAAGCGGTCGTCGATGACGACACTGCACATGCGCAGGCATTGCAACAAGCCGGCTCGGCTTTCGTGGCAGCTGGCGGACCCGACACGCCGGCGTTCCAGGAGTTTTGCAGAACGAACGGCTACTGGTTGGATGACTACGCGTTGTTCGAGGCCTTACGTCATCATCACCGCGGGGGGTGGTGGGATTGGCCAGCGCCGTTACGGGACAGGGATGCCGACGCGCTGGGCACGGCCAAACAACAGCTGTCTGCGGAAGTCGCTCAACGTCGTTTCGAACAGTTCGTGTTCTTTTCCCAGTGGCGAGCGTTGAAGCAGTACGCGAACTCGAGAGGTGTGTTGCTGTTTGGCGATGCCCCCATCTTCGTCGCGCACGACAGCGCGGAGGTCTGGGCGAATCCCCGTGATTTTCTGCTGGATGAAACAGGGCATGCCAAGGTGGTCGCCGGGGTTCCGCCGGATTATTTCTCGGCCACCGGTCAACGTTGGGGCAATCCCCTTTACGATTGGGACGCGCTCGCCGGGGACGACTACCGCTTTTGGATCGATCGCTTGAAGACCCAGCTCGAACTTTATGACTTGTTGCGTATTGATCACTTTCGCGGCTTCGAGGCCTACTGGGAGATCCCGGCCGACGAGCCGACCGCCATCCATGGTCGCTGGGTCAAGGGGCACGGCGACTGGTTGTTCGAGCGGCTCAATCAGGTGTTTGGGCCGCTCCCGCTGGTGGCGGAGGATCTGGGCATCATCACGCCTGAGGTGGAGCAGTTGAGAGACCGCTTCGGCCTGCCGGGAATGAAGATTCTGCAATTCGCGTTCGACGGTAGCCCCGATAACCCGTATCTGCCGGCCTGCCACGTGCCGAACGCCGTCGTGTACACCGGCACCCATGACAACGACACCACCTTGGGCTGGTGGCAGTCGTTGGATCAGCCGGCCCGGGATCGCGTCAAAGCCGTGATCGGCGATTGGCAAACGCCCATGCCGTGGCCGCTCATCCGAACAGCCTTTAATTCGCCGGCCTGTCTTGCCGTGGTGCCCATGCAGGACTTCCTCGCCTTGGACGGGCGGCATCGCATGAACACACCGGGGACCACAGCTGGCAATTGGCGCTGGCGTTTTTCCTGGGCCGATCTGCCCGGAGGGCTTGCGGACGATGTGCGGAATCTGGCCCAGGCCGCCGGCCGCGATGTGCAGACAGCGGCGGCTTGATCCGGATTAACTCAGATCGATGCCGGGTGCGGTCAGGGCGGTGTTCATGTCGACCACGACCATGTGCGGTGCCTCGGTGACCGGCTCGCCGGCAAGGACCCGGATCAGCAGGGTGGCCGCCAAGGCGCCCACGCTGGCCGCGCCGGGCGATACCTGGGACGCGGGGCAGGGGGTGCCGTCCTCCATGACCGTGAGCGCTTTCCCCACCACTTCCACGACCTTCGGGTCCAGGTGCTCCGCCAGTCGTGCGACAACGCCGCCGAAACGCTCTACGTAACTTTCGTTGCTCACCAATCCCGTCTCGGGCAGGCCGAACAGGCGCCGGAACGACCAGTCCGAGTCTTCCGGGAAGTACACGCAGCCGGCACCCCAGCCCACCGCCAGCGCGGTGATGACTGGCTTCCGCGCCGCCTTTGCCGCGTCGTGTAAGGCGACAATACCGGCCAGGTCCAAAAAGTCGATGGTGTCGAACACTACATCCGCGCTGGTGACCAGTTCCGGGGCATTGTCCGAGGTCAGGTTGGCTGCATGTACATCCACGGCGAGCTCAGGATTGATCGCCCGCAGCCTGCGCGCCAATGCCTTGACCTTGAGCTCGCCGACATCGCCGTCTTCAAAGTTCTGCCGGTTCAGATTGTGCGGGGAGACGGTGTCGCCATCGATCAGGATCAATTTGCCGCAGCCGGCACGGGCAATGGTTTCGGCGAAGGTGCTGCCTATGCCGCAGCCGGCCACCAGGATCGTCAGCTCACGCAGTTTTTCTTGGGTCTCGGGTGAAACATATCCGGCGTTCCGTAGCGCCAGCTGGTCGAAGTGATTCATGGTTCGTGTGGTCCTGGAGTATGCCGCAAACGAAAAAAGCCCGGGGATATCCCCGGGCTTTCAGCTTAGCCGATCCTAATCGGATAGATATTGCGATCCGTCGCGATATCAAGCGGCTTCACTTCGGGTCAGGCGACGACGCGCCATCAATCCACCGATCAGGCTGCCGACACCGAGCAGTAGGATCGGGGCGGGAACGGGTACCCGCGCGATACCGAGGACCGGGTCATTCAATACGTTCTCCCAGCAGTTCGGGCCGACTCCTCCACCCGCGCAACCCGGGGAGGTCAGGGCGGGTTTGAAGTCAAACTGTCCCAGCATGTCGGCCGAGGTACCCAGCAGTGTCGTGAAGCCGTCGGTATTGAACTTACCGGCGGCACTACCGCCGGTTACGCTGGCGTAGAAAATGCCGCTGCCGGAGGTCGGGCTGGTGGTTGCCTGGGCGCCTTGGAACAGGGTGGCCATGGCGCCTTCATCGACTGCGGTGCTGGGGTCATCGGCCACGATGCCTGGGATCAGTTCCATGGACAGCCACAGACTGCCGTCCGTCAAGGTCGGGTAGGTGCCGAAGCCGCTCCGGGCCCCCGGGCCTGTGGACACATCGGCGACCGTGGTCGGACCGTTGTCCAGCCACACGTCCAGATGGATCTTGCTGTCCGGGCCGACGCCGCCGGTGGCGCCGTAGTTGTAGATGTTGAAGCCGCCGCTACCGTCCGGGACGATGCTCAGGTCGGCGATGCCGTACAGCATGAATGTCAGCCGATCACCGTCCTGGCCTGATACCCACAGGTTGTTGAAGCCATCGGTGATGCTGGTGACGTTGCCCACTGACCAAGTGGATTCGTTGCTGCCGGCAGTTAGTGCCTGTTCAGAGGAAAAACCGGCGAATTTGAATTCCACCGGGCCGGTCAAGCTGTCCAGGGTTGCCCCTGCGTGGGCCGCGGGAATCAGCCCGGAAAGCAGTAGCGCGGCGATGCTGACTGTGCGCGTACGTTTGAAGCTCATGATGTCTCTCCTTAGTTGAGCCATCAGGGCATCGAACGTGCCCCGGGTCGACTCACATCATTGATTAAAGTTGCCACTGCGCCCTCCGGCATCCGGCCGGCCATGTCACGGGCGGGCAATGGTGTCTGGGTTAAAGCAATACGCTTGCCAGTTTTTGATTGATGAGTTTTTTCATGCACTTGGGTGAGGTGGTGGTCAGGTTTTCTGGTGCGACCCGGTGGGTGATCGAGGATATGTATATTCGGCCGCACAGCGTTTCGGGTGAAATTTGAGAGTCTGTTTGCGTAAGTTATGTGACGCGCGTCTCTTTAATGTTGCTTCGTTGTGTGTAAGCAATTGTTTTTTCTGCATATAAGTTACTTATAACGGGTCTGTAAAGAACATTTTCCATGTAAATAAAATTGACGAAAAGCACGTTTTTTCACGCTGATTTAGATGTTTATGCAAAACTTCTCGCAAAAATCTCCAAGGTCGTCTGGCAATGAGTTGACTGAATGTTATATTGCCCCCCAGCCGAGCCGGATGGGTGCTGGTGTGAAGTTGGTCATAGAAACAACAAAGCTCGCTTCATAACCCGTGTTAATGCCGATAACGGCGTCAAGACAAGCGCTGGACGGCTTGATTATCGAGACCGGGGCTAATAACAACTCCGTGCTGGCACCCACACCGAATGGCGGGCGTCAGCGCAGCGGCTAACAAGCAATCCCCAAGTGTCTTTCTGAAACTGGTTGAGGCAGCTCAGCCTGAGGGAGAGAACTTATGGGTAAGGCGGAATTCAGTCTTCGGGGTATCCCCGGTGAGGGTGGTGCGGCCCCCCGCGCCGTGGTGCTTGAGCACTTGCGGCGACCGGTGGAGTGTCAGATCGGCGGGCGCGCCGGCAGCCAAAGCTATCTATTTAAGGAATTGCAGACGTCGGCTGAGCTCAGGGCATGCTACGAGCTGCGCTATCAGGTCTATTGCAAGGAGCGCGGTTTTCTCCCGGTGGAGGATTACCTGGAACGTCGTGCCGAATCCGATTGCCACGATCATGGTAATTGCCTGCATTTTGGTGGGGTAAAGGCGGACGGGTCGATGGCCGGTACCAACCGCTTGATCATCTCCCGTAATCTGCAGTTGCCTCTGCGCGCCCGGTGCGAGATCACTGATCGGGAAATCCTCCAGGCGGCGCGGGGTCAGCGGGTCGCCGAGATCTCCCGTTTGGCGGTGAGTCGCAATGAACGCAAGGGCGGTAGCGCCGAGTTGGTGATGGGGCTGTACAAGATCATGTATCAGTCCAGCAAGCTGAACGATGTGCAGTACTGGTTCGCGGCCATGGAGCGTTCCCTGGTGCGCTTGCTCGATCGGCTGCATTTCCATTTCGAGCCGATTGGCCCGGTCAGCGACTATTACGGCGAGGTGCAGCCATATGTTGCGCGGATCGCGGACATTGAAAAGGCGGTCAGAACCCATAATCCCAGACTGTACGCCGAGTTTTCCCGGGAGCTGGACGACCAGCGCACCTGGGTTGCGGACGAGGTCGCGCAGCCGGCCTGACCGGTGGCGCCTTTCCATAAAAAAAGGTTCATCGTCGAAGTGCGGGGTCTTGAGCCCCCGGAAGTAGGCTCGTAATTTGGTTCCCTGTGGCATTAACAGGGAGTCCAGACCATGTTCGACAAACAGACGCTGACCGAGCTTGGCGGCTGGACGGGTTAT
>JASBTJ010000081.1 GCA_030148485.1 Gammaproteobacteria bacterium
GAGAGGGTTAGGGTGAGGGGAATACACGCAAATGGCCTAGAACGGGCAAATATACAGGCGCATTGCTCCCTCACCCCCGGCCCCTCTCCCGGGGGGAGAGGGGTGAATTGCGCACTTTCGCGTAAGTGGGACAGCAGTGGGCCGAAGCCCGCTTTCATTTGTGTGAGGCGCCGGAATCAGGGCTTCACATACAGATAGCCATGCTGCTGCAGATGGGCAACCTGGGCGACGCCGGACGGTACGATCTCGGCGTTCTCGTTGATCTTGCTCTTGTCGATCTTCTTGCCCTTGATGGTATTGGCGCAGATCTGGAACTTCACGCCACGGTTTGCCAACGAGGCGATCTGATCACGGAAATCATAGACCTTGCCGGATTTGTCCTTCTTGCCCATGGCACCATCCACCAGGGCGAATGCACCGGAGCTGTGGGTGACAACAATGAGGTCGATGTTCTCGTCACCAACCGCGTTCAGGTGATTCTTGACATTACGCAGCGCGCCCTTGGCGGTGTGAATGTTGTTCACGTGGTACACCACCTTCTGCTTGTCGTAACTGTTGTTGGCGGTGCCGGCATTCGCTGTGGTGGCTCCCAGACCGATCAGGGCGGCCAGGGCAATCATGGCTGCTTTGGTGAATTTAAGCATGCTCACTTCTCCTCGATGTTGGTGGGACACGGTTTTACGGTGCCTTGTGCGTGTGTGCTTCACTATTGTTAGCGGCCACTGGCGGCGTCAAAAACCGACGCCGTCGAGGCCGTGTTGATAAGACGGGACAGGCGGGCTATTTATTCCGCACTGCCGGGTTGGTAGGCAAACCGGGGGAAAGAGGGCAGCGCTGGGGGCAATATTATTCTTTGCTAATTCAATCCCGGCGTCAGTCACCGCGCACCGGCTGGCCGCCAGGGTGCTCCCCCAGCGCCTGAAGGGACTGTTCGGCGATCTGCCTGATGGTCGGATCGTCATCGGTGGTCAAGTGGCGTAATACCTGCGTATCGGCATTTGGGCTACGGGCGACTTCCAAGCGGACATCCACCGAGGGGTCGTCAGCCAGTCTCAGCAATACCGGAATGGGCAGGTACTCGAACCGCGCGACCACGCTGCGCACCTGGCGGTCGGGATCCCTCGCCAAGCGGTGATGGACCGACTCGGGAGTGGACAGATTGGTCGCCACGGCGATGCGAACGCGCATATCCTTGTCGCCGGCAAGACGAGCCAGCAGGTCGCTGGGGCTGCGACGGTTTTGCGCCACCGTTTGCCGTACTTCCCAGCGCGAATCCTGTGCAAGCACCGCCAACTGGGCAGCAGGCGTACTCGGCAAGCGGGCTGTGCGCTTAAGCTGTGCCAGGTCGTCGGCAGCAACCGGGGGCGTGGTCAGCAGCCACGACAGCAGGACAAGAACACTAGCGAATGATGGTCTCATCGATGATGTCGTCGAGCAGTTGCTCCACTTCCTTCAGGCTCTCGCGGGATGCCTCACTGCCGACCAGATGCGGACGCCGATAGGACAAGTACACCTTGTCCTGTTCGCCGGGCAAGGTATAGACGGAGATGATATAGGGGCAGAACACGATATTGTGCGGATCCGCCTCCATCATCTTGCGCGACAGCACCGCACTGCAGAATTCCAGTGCCTCGGCCTGGCCGAACACCTGAACCGACGAACCGACGTCCTTGCCGGTGCGGGCCAGCATGTTGCCGATATGGGAGACGTTGTTGATCACGATACCGCGCCCGGTGATCGCCAATTCCAGGTTATCCCTGACCTCGGCAAAGGTGCCGCTGGAGACATAGGTCTTGCGATATTCGCTTGCGTCGCCCTCGGCACCACCGCCCGCCAGGGCCGGAAGACAAAACAACAAGGTCAGGGCTGCAATCAGACGACGCAGGCTGGGATGACACAACACGGCGTTGGTACTCGGCATGGATTAGGATCCTTCAGCAACGGTCAGCGGTTTTGGGGATTCCATCAAACGTTCAAGCAACTGCAGATTCAACCGCCCGGTCTGGTAAGTGCGCAACTTGCCGGCCGGGTTGAATACCAGGAAAGCCGGCGTGCCTATCAAGTGATTACCGGTCTCGTCGTAGAACATCGCCGCGGTGTCTTCCCCGCTGCCAATCAAATTGGGGAAACTGATGCCGGTATCGGCGATGAAGTCACGAGCATCGGCGACACCGTCCGGTCCGTCGACGGACAAACCGACCACCCGGGCGTCGACACCCTTGTGCCGTTGGTGAAACGATTCGAGCTGGGGGGCCTCGCCACGACAGACCGCGCAATCAGACGCCCAGATCATCACCACCGTCCACTGCCCGCCCCCGGTATAGGTCGCTACCGGCTGCGGCTTCCCCGACAGATCACGAAACGGGCTTTCGGCGGCCACGGCCGGCCAGGACGTGGCCAGCACGCAGAACGCGACGCTGTACAGAAGATGTTTCAGCATGATGTTTTCCCGTGTTCCGGGCCGCGACCGACGCGGCTTTGCCAAGTTAGACGCATCCAGCCCGACTAATATTCCCGATGGTTTCAGTGAGGCGGCAATACGTTGGCGGCGGTATCGACCAACCCCTGAAAGCAGTATCGGTATTCGGACGTGGTCATGATGCCGCTACCATTGGCATCACGTTCGCCCCGCGCTGCGTCGATCTCGTCGATATCCAGGGTGATGAATACCGGCTTGCCGTCGATCTCGCCCTCGCACCGCTCATCCAGCAGTTCACCGGAAGCGTCATAGGCCCGATAGGCATGGACCCCATCCGGATAATGATGTTCAAAGGCCAGGGTCTGGGTAGGGGCGTTGCGGTAATCGGGCAGATAGGTCGAGGAATAATCCCGCACCACGCGCCCACGTGCATCGTGCCGGAATACCGAGATGCTGTGGATCGCGTCGGGATTGTCGAGTTCGCGTTGGACGATACTCAGGCGCCTGCCCGTGCCGGTATCGTAGAACATGCTCACGGTAAAACCCGGGCCGTCCGGCGTAGCCGCCGACTCCCACGTCCTGGCGAACCTGGCGGCCGGCCAGTTGCGCCGAATGCAGCGCATACAGCTGATCGGTGTAACGATTCCAACGCGTGACATGGTCCTCGTCCTCCTTCATCGCAGCCGCCTGCTGGGCTGCGCCGACCACCGGCAGTGCGATACTGAGCAACGCCGTCCACACGGCGCACGGGCAAGAAAACGACATGACAACTCCTTTGACGGATACGCGACCACGCCGTCGGCGGCCTTTCTAGCGAGCCGTTCCACGCCGTAGTTGAAGACACCGCTGAAAAAGCCGTGGGCCGCTCGTGCCGCGACTGGCTCCGTTCCGATCACCCACCGCTTCGGTGCGGGCTTTCCCAGGGGTTATTCAAAGTAGACCGTCGAACCGCCGCAAGAATTCCATCCGCTGCCAGCGCAGGCGGCACGCCCCGTCGCGTATCATGGCCGGACCCCCACCGGGGCACTGCCGCCACGCCATGACACTGACCGAAAAATATCAACAGGCCATCGCCGAGGGCCACCGACAGGATCCCCACCAGGCAAGCGCGGTCCGGCGCCTGCAACTGTTGTCCGACCGCTGCGACGCCGACCGGCCCGCCCGCGCCGGCTGGCTGCGCCGGTCGCCACCGCTGGAGCGCGGGATCTACCTATGGGGCGGCGTCGGGCGCGGCAAGACCTGGCTGATGGACCTGTACTACGACGCGCTGCCGGGAAAGGCCAAGCTGCGGCTGCACTTTCATCGCTTCATGCAGAACATGCACCAGCAACTGCAACAGCACGGTCGTCAAAGCAACCCGCTAGAGCGCATTGCACGTCGGCTGGCGAGCCGTACCCGGGTCATCTGCCTGGACGAGTTCGTGGTCAGCGATATCGGCGACGCGGTCATCATCGCCGGTGTGCTCAAGGCCCTGTTCGACGCCGGCGTCACATTGGTCACGACCTCGAACCAGCCACCGGAAGGGCTGTATCGCGGCGGTATTCAGCGCGCCAGCTTCCTGCCGGCCATCGATCTGTTGCACCGGCACACCGAGGTGATCGAACTAGGCGGGGATTTCGACTACCGCCTGCAAGTGGCGGAGCGCGCCGGCATCTACCACCATCCGCTGGGCGAAACGGCCGAGAATCATCTGCAAGCCGCTTTCCGCAAATTGGCTACCGGCCCCATCCAGCGCGGCGGTCAGGTGCGGGTGCTCCACCGGGATATCCCTTGTCGTTATGCCGCCGGCGGCGTCGCCTGGTTCGACTTCGACGCCCTGTGCGGGCCACCACGCAGCCAGAACGACTACATCGAATTGGCGCGTCAGCATCACAGCGTGATCATCAGCGACATCCCGCTCCTGGACGGCAGCAGCGATGATCGCAGCCGACGCTTGGTGCTGCTGATCGACGAATTCTATGATCGGCGTGTCAAATTGATGCTCAGCGCGGCGACCGTCCCGGAACGACTGTACTGCGGCGAGCGTCTTGCCTTCGACTTTCAGCGCACCGCCAGCCGCTTGCTGGAGATGCAGACGGCCGGATACCTGTCTTCGCCCCATCGCCCCTGATCGCGGCGCGTGCCGGCACGGATCAACGGCGTTCGATCAGCTCTGCTAAAGTGCCCCCTTCGCCGGTTTGCCGCGCCGCCCGCCTGCCCACCGCCTCATGCTCGACAGACGCCTTGCTGTAGCCCCCATGCTGGATTGGACGGATCGCTATTGCCGATTCTTCCTGCGCCTGTTGTCCCGTCGTGCTCTGCTCTATACCGAGATGGTGACCACCGGGGCGATCATCCACGGCGACACCGATCGGCATCTGCGTTTCGATCCCGCCGAGCACCCGGTGGCGTTGCAACTGGGCGGCAGTGACCCGCTGGAGTTGGCGCATTGCGCGCGTATTGGTGCCGACTATGGCTATGACGAGATCAACCTGAACGTCGGCTGCCCCTCGGATCGGGTGCAGTCTGGCAGCTTCGGCGCCTGCCTGATGGCCGAACCCCAACGAGTTGCGGACGGCGTGGCTGCCATGCGCGACGCCGTCGACTGCGAGGTCACCGTCAAGCATCGCATCGGCATCGATCATCAGGACAGTTACGAAGCGCTGGCGACGTTCGTGGGCAAGGTCGCCGAAGCCGGCTGCCATGCCTTCATCGTTCACGCCCGCAAGGCCTGGCTGCAAGGACTCTCGCCGAAGGAGAACCGTACCGTACCGCCACTGCGCTACGAGATCGTGCACCGATTGAAACAGGACTTTCCCACCCTGCATTTCGTCATCAACGGCGGATTCAAGACCCTGGCGCAGGTGGAAGAGCAATTGACCGACCTGGACGGAGTGATGGTTGGACGCGAGGTCTACAGCAACCCCTGGCTGCTGGCGGACGCCGACCGGCGTCTGTTCGGTGCCGGTGACAACCCCTGCGCCACGCCCCATCAAGCGGTGGAGGCGCTGTTACCGTTCGTGGCATCGGAACTGGCCGCCGGAACACCCTTGGCGCGGATCACGCGTCATTTGCTGGGTCTGTTTCAAGGCCGCCCCGGCGCCAAGGCATGGCGCCGCCACCTATCGGAGAACGCCCACCTACCGGGTGCCGGCGTGGATGTATTGGCACAGGCGCTGGCCAAGGTCCCCGATGCGACTTGAAGAAACGTCCGGTAATGCGGCAATTGCGCCACGCGCCTGCGCCGCCTTATCACCACAATCCCCTCGAACGAACATTGCGACGTAAGCCCTGCCCGGCACCAGACCCCACCGCCTCCTGAGTTAACATGCAGGGCACGCTCCGCTCACCTTGACCCGGGGCATCACTTTCCGCCGGAATCCACCCGCACGCTATGCACTGGCTGCCACTGACACTGATCTGCGCATTCGCCCTGGCCAGTTCGGATGCGGCGGCAAAGCGCTGGTTGGTCGGTTTATCCGCCTGGGACATGATGCTGGTACGCCTGGGTCTGGCCGGGGTGTTGCTCGCTCCCTGGCTGATCTGGCACCCCCCCGGCGAACCGACACCCACCTTCTGGGCATGGATGGCGCTGCTGGCGCCCCTCGAGTTGGGCGCGATGTTGCTGTACATGCGTGCGATACGCGATCACGCTCTGTCACTGACGCTGCCTTATATGGCCTTCACCCCGGTGTTCATCGTGCTGCTGGGCTATATGGTGCTGGGCGAAACCGTCAGCCCACGGGGGTTGGTCGGCATCGCCCTGGTGGTCGCCGGGTCCTGGCTGCTGAATTTCGAGACCGTGGGACGCCTGACGGCCGGTGCGTTGATGGCGCCTTTCCGGGCCATCGTACGCAATCCGGGGTCGCGCATGATGCTGTTGGCCGCGGCGATCTACGCGCTGACGGCGGCCGGCAGCAAGGCGGCCATGCAGTCGGTGGGCAGCGCCGGGTTCGGGGTGCTGTATTCCGCGGTCATCGGAGGCGCCGCGTTGTTGGTCACCGCCCTGGTGCGACCGCGGGCCTACCGGGTATTGACCGCCCAGCCCGGCGCCAGTCTGCTGGTCGCCGCGACCATGGCGCTGATGGTGGTCACACACTTTGCCGCCATCGCCCAGGTGGAAGCGGCGTATATGATCGCCGTGAAGCGCACCAGCATGCTGTTCGGTATTCTATACGGCGCCCTGTTGTTCGGTGAGCGGCACGTCGGCCGCCACCTGACCGCCGGCAGCCTGATGATCGGCGGTGTCGCCCTGATCGCCTGGTAAGCCGGACCGTACCGCCGGAAAATCCACCATGTACACACGTTATGCCGACATCCCGCCCTACCCGACCAAGGACGGCTCGGAGATCCGCGAACTGATGCACCCGGTGCGCCAATCGTGCCGCAACCAAAGTTTGGCCGAAGCGCGTGTACCGGCCGGCGAGCAGACCCGGCTGCACCGACACCGCACCTCCGAGGAGCTGTATCACATCACCGCCGGCCGGGGATTGATGACCCTCGGCGACGAGCAATTCCCTGTCCGGGTCGGCGACACGGTGTGCATACCGCCGGGCACCGCCCACTGTATCGCCAACACCGGAGACGACACCCTGACGCTGCTGTGCTGCTGCGCCCCGGCCTACCGGCATGAGGACACCGAGTTGCTTTAGGCAAGCTCTGAACAAGTCCATCCTGGACTTCTCAGCGGTGGCCTAGCCCTGGCGTGTCACCCCCACAGCCGGGCACACAGCTGTTCGACATCCAGAGGCTGCTCAGGGGAAACCACCACAGCGGCGGCCTGCTCTTGGCTGTCCAAGGCGCCCTCTGCGGCCAGCTGCCGAGCCACGACGGCACCGTCGGCATCCGACACATCCCACCCCCCGCGGCTGCGCGCCCCCACCCGGCGCGCCAATTCCGCCGGCGGGGCCTGACACGCGAGGATAGCGAACGGCACCGCCCGCTCCGCCGCCAGACCGGCAAAGCGATGGCGCTGGCGGGCGTCCAAAAAGGTCGCGTCGACCACGGCCACATAGCCGGCGTCGATGATCCCCGCCGCCAGCGCGTACAACCGGTCATAGGTCCGCGTCGTCATGCCTTCGCCGTACAGATCTGCGGCATTGACGCTGCCGCCGCCTGCCGCCAGGCGCTTGCGTTCCACATCGCTACGCACCCGTATGGCGGACAATTCGGCCACCAGCAGATCGCTGGCGGTACTCTTCCCCGCGCCGGACACGCCATGCGTGATGACCAAGGCCGGGCTCGGCTCGCGGGTCAACCGCGTGGCGACCCGCAGATAACGCCGCAGCAGGGCGACGATGTGCTCGCGCTCGTCGGCACCCAGGTTGCGTTCGCCGGCATGAATGGCCGCCACCTTGGCCCGCACCATGGCGCGGTACACCTCGTACAGCCGCAACAAGGGCAAACCCGCGAAATCGCCGGTCACCGCCAGATAGCGATCCAGCAAACGATACGCCTGATCCGGCCGCCCCAGCCGGGCCAGGTCCATGGTAAGAAACGCCAGATCGGATAGCACATCGATGTAGCGCAATTGCGGATTGAACTCGATGCCATCGAAGATCACCGGCCGACCGTCGATGAGGACGATGTTGTTCAGATGCAGGTCGCCATGACACTCGCGGATATGGCCTTGCGCCTGGCGGGCCGCCAACAACGGCGCCAGTCGCTCCTGCTGACCGGCCAACCAGTCCGCCAACTGGTCCAGTTGCGCCCGCTCGGCACTGCGACGGGCACGGATCTGGCGGATATTGTCGTCCACGGCGGCGGCCACAGCGGCAGGCGAGCCGTAGTCTTCGGGCGCGACCTCGGCATTGCGATGAAAACCGGCGATGTCTGCGGCCAGTCGGTCGATCAAGGAATCGTCGATGCGCTGCGGGCATTGGTCCAGCACCGCCGCCGGATCGAAACGACGCATCTGTACCGCCCAGTCGATCGGTTCGCCATCGCCATCAACCGAGGGTTGCTCGGCGGACCCGGTGATCGGCACCACACCCAGGTACAGTTCCGGCGCCAGACGGCTGTTCAAGCGCACCTCCTGCCGGCAGGCTTCGTGGCGTTTTTCCAGCGTACTGAAATCGAGAAACCCCAGATCAAGCGGCTTCTTCACCTTGTAGGCGCATGCCCCTGCCAACACCACGCTGGAGATATGGGTCTGGATCAGCCGCGGCACGCCAGAGCCATCCGGCCAGGCGTCCGGTTTGGCCAGGTTTCGCATCAGAGTCTGATGCTGAGGTAGATCAGAGATCGCCATGTTCGGAGTCTCCTTGCCTTGAGCAACCGGCTGAAGGTGAAAAATCTGCGTGCGCGGCGCAAAAGGTGCACAATGTTCACAGGATAACCCGAGTGTAGAGGAGCACCCCATGAGCATCGATCGTATGGTAATGGCCTTCGCCGGTTTCGTGATTCTGCTGAGCCTGGCACTGGGCGCGAGCGCGAGCCCCATCTTCCACAACGCCAACTGGCTGTGGCT
>JASBTJ010000039.1 GCA_030148485.1 Gammaproteobacteria bacterium
CCCCCTGGGAGAGGGGCCGGGGGTGAGGGAGCGAGGCACAAGCCGATGCACCAGGGTTTGACATTGGCGCCTGTTTCCCCTCTCCCGGGGGGAGAGGGGATTAGCCCGGAGCGATTTGCGGAGATGCCGGCGCCAAGCTCAAGGCCCACGCCGGTCTCAGGGATTCCTTAGATCACCAAGTCCCGGAACTCGGGACTGGGACGTGCATACTCCCAGGTGGACTCGATGCGTTGTCTGACGACCGCGATGGTTTGAGGATCGGCTGCGATATAACGATGCAGGACACGTTCGCCGGCGCTGCGGTGCAACAGATAGGGTCGATCGGCCAGATAGGCGGCTTCGTCCAAGGGTTCGGCGTCCAATGTCGGCACGCGCAGCAGACAACGGCTCGGCAGCCGGCGGCACAGAGCTACCAGGCGGGGACAGTCGCGCACCAGGGCCGCGGTGTCCGCGGTCAGTAATCTGATGCGATGCCGGGGGCCGCTGAGCAGGTACTTCTGTAATGTCTGGTGTACCGCGGAGGCCTCGAGTAGTCGGCCCTCCAGTCGCGGTGCGAAAAACAGCAGATCGTGGCGGGTCGCCGCGATCAGTTCCAACAGCGCAGCCTGTCGGTCGGCAAGGTCCTGGCAGAGACGATGTTCATGTTCAGTCATTGGCCAAGCTTAACCGCATGCGCTGGTGGGGAATGCCGGCGTCGTCAAAGATCGGCCCCTCGGCGACGAAACCCGCGCGTTCGTAAAACGGCGTAGCGGTACATAGGGCGTTCAGTGTGACAGCGGTCAGCGCTTGGTCGCGGGCGCGCTCGATCAGCCGCAGAAGCAGGGCCGTGCCGATGCCTCGGCCACGCCAGGGTGCCAGCACCGCCATTCTCCCCAGGTGACCGTCCGGTAACAGCCTGCCGGTGCCGATGGGGAGGCCGCGCGGGTCGCGCGCCAGCAGATGGAAGGCGGAGGCGTCGTCGCCGTCCCATTCCAGCGCCAGTGGTACCCCCTGTTCGGCCACGAACACCGTTTCACGGACGGCGCGGAGCGCCGCGCGGTCCGCCGGCCAGTGTGCCTGAGTAACGGTGAACTCAGTCTTCGTCATGGTCGTGCCAGATCAGACTGCCTTGATTGAACAGCCGGGTCAGCAAGACAATCAGTTCGGCAGGCAGCTCGGCGGACCCGGCTGGCCGATGATCGCACAGATCGGCCAGCACCTCGCTGAAGGGGATATGCGCGTGGGCGTCTCCGTCGACGAATAGCGTCAAACGGCCATTACCTTCGTCCGCGTAAGCGAGACGACTGAAGGGATGCGCGACCAAGCGCCACCCGGCATTCAACTGCCGGACCAGGGCATCGCGGTGCAACGGAGCGGACGGCGATTCCGGGACCAGGTGCGGTTTCCGCTCGGTGATGAAACCGCCGAACCAGGCAGTGAGCTCGGTGTCGGGCCATTCGGCGAAAGACGCCAGCAACTGGCGGACCTGGTCAACGACCTCGGTCGGAATTCTGCCGCCAAGCCCTACCGGCAGCTGTCTGGGATCGCGGTAGCGACGCTGGTCGTCGCTACGTGCCAGCAGATGTTCGAACCAACTGGAAGTGAGCTCGGACTGACTGGGCGAGCGAAACCCGACGGAGCAGGTCATGCAGTGTTCGCCTTCGGCGACGCCCCAGTGGGCCACACCGGGTGGAAGATAGAGCACGTCACCGGGTTCGAGCAGCCACTCCTGCTCGGTGACGAAATCGGCCAGCACCCGAATGTCCAGATCGGGGATCAGGTCGGCGTCCGTGTACGGGCGGGTGCTGATGCGCCAGCGGCGGCGACCCAGGGTCTGGATCAGGAACACGTCGTAGGCGTCCAGGTGTGGTCCGACGCTACCCTGGTCCGGTGCGTAGCTGACCATCACGTCATCCATGCGCCAACGGGGTAGGAACGCGAACGGTTGCGACAGTGCCGTTGCTGCGGGGACCAGTTTGTCCACGTCCTGGACGAGCAGGGTCCAGTGGCGTTCCGGCAGCGTGGCAAACACGTTTTCATCGAAGGGGCCGTGGTGCACCTGCCAGGGCGTGTCGCCGTGTTCGATGACCAACCGGGATTCGACCCCCGGTTCGCAGGCAAGCCCGGCGAGCTCGTCCGGTGACAGCGGATTGGCCGCTCCGGGCAGGGCGGCGCGCATTAGCAGCGGGCGTTGTTGCCAGTATTCGCGCAGAAAACGGGTGGCGTCCAGGCCGGTGGGGAAGCGGAGTTCGGGCATCGGTCAGCCCGGGACGCAGGCAAAAAAAACCCGAGTTACCTGGCTGGGGGGGAAGGCAACTCGGGTGTTCAGTTGAGTCAGAAGCCGTAGACCGGCGTGGCTGACTCCAAACGGGTCGATAGGAAGATTAGTTGTTTGATTACCCAAAATCTGTGTCCCCAATCACAATTCGTATGGCAAGCTATGCGCCGCGGAAAATTCGGCGGTCACGGCACCATGCGCGAGCCAGCGGGTCGGATGTGACCTGATGGCGAGGGTTCAAGTCTAACGTGTCGCAAGCTAAGGTGTCGGGGATTCCATGCCGCGTAATTGCGTGTATACGGTTTCCGTGCCCCCTTTGCGATTTGCGACATACGGGTTTGACGAGTCGCAACCTTTGCACGAATTTTAAGGATGGAAGCCTTGTTACTTGAACAGAACAGTGCTCCACTGCTCTAATTCGCGAACCACTCGTCAGTTTGGTTGTCTGAGCGGCCGTCGCGGGGACCCCGCGGTTGTGTGTGCCCTATCTCTACATAAAAGAGGAATCAAAAAATGCAGGACAAGAATGTCTATCGGAAGGGTTTTGTGGCGGTGCTGGCACCGCTGACTTTGGCAATGGGCTTGGGCGCCGTAACCGCTCAGGCTGGTACCTACGTCACTTCCAGCTCGAAAAATGTCGTGGTGAACAGCTATGGCGAGTGCTGGAACGCCAAAGAAGGTACCAAGATGGAGATCGAGGCTTGCGGCGACAAGATCGCCAAGCCGGCTCCGGCTCCCGCGCCTGCGCCTGTTGACGGCGACGCCGACGGCGACGGCGTGCCCGATAGCCGTGACAAGTGCCCGAACACCCGTGCCGGTGCCAAGGTCGACGTCGACGGCTGCGAAATCATCCCCAACGTGACCATCGATCTGGTGGAGGACGAGTTCGACTTCGACAGCGCCAAGCTGAAGCCGGGCATGAAGACTGCTCTGGAAGGCGTGGCCGCCAAGATCAAGGCCACTCCGGGTAACGAGCATCTGCACGTCATCGGCCACACCGACAGCGTCGGTCCCGAGAAGTACAACATGGGCCTGTCGCTGCGTCGTGCCCAGGCAGCTGCCGACTACCTGACCGCTCAGGGCGTTGCGCGCGACAACATCACCATCGAAGGCAAGGGTGAGTCCTCGCCGGTGGCTGACAACAAAACCAAGGCGGGTCGTGCCAAGAACCGTCGTGTCGAGATCCAAACCCGCTGATCTCGGTCGGTGCCGGAAGGGACATTGTCCCTCCCGGCCCGGTTAAGCGAAAAAGGCCGTGCAGCAATGCACGGCCTTTTTTTGTGGGCCCGATGGCGACGCACCAGGTAGTACGCGCGGTCAGATGTTTCTCGCCTGTGCGATGGCATTGCCGATATAGGTGGCCGGACTCATCGCCTTCAGATCCGCTTTCACCGACTCGGGCAGATCCAGTCCGTCGATGAAGCTGGCCATGCCGGCCTGATCGACCCGATGGCCGCGGGTCAATTCCTTGAGTTTCTCGTAGGGCTTTTCGATACCGTAGCGGCGCATGACCGTCTGGATCGGTTCGGCGAGTACCTCCCAGTTGCCGTCCAGATCTGCCGCCATGGCGTTTCCGTTGGCCTCGAGCTTGCTGATGCCGCGCATCACCGAGGCCAACGCGATCTGGGTGTAACCGAAGCCGACACCCATATTGCGCAACACGGTGGAATCGGTCAGGTCGCGCTGCCAGCGAGATACCGGCAGCTTCTGCGCCAGATGGGTAAGCACCGCGTTTGCCAGTCCCATGTTGCCTTCGGCGTTTTCGAAGTCGATGGGGTTCACCTTGTGCGGCATGGTGGACGAACCCACTTCGCCGGCGACGGTCTTTTGCTTGAAGTAGCCGATGGAGATGTAGCTCCAGACGTCGCGGCAGAAATCGATCACGATGGTATTGAAGCGCGCCATGGCATCGAACAGCTCAGCCATGTAATCGTGCGGTTCGATCTGGATCGTGTAGGGATTCCAGTCGATGCCCAGCGATTCGACGAACTGGTGGGCGTGACTTTGCCAATCCACTTCGGGGTACGCGGCCAGGTGCGCATTGTAGTTGCCGACGGCACCGTTGATCTTGCCCAGCAGTTTGACCGACGCCACCCGGTCCCGCTGCAGGATCAGGCGATGCGCCACGTTGGCCATCTCCTTGCCCAGGGTGGTGGGTGAGGCGGGTTGACCATGGGTCCGGGACAACATGGGCAAGGCCGCATGCTCATGGGCGAGGCCGCGGATCGCCTCGATGAGTTCATCCATGGCGGGCAGCAGCACCGACTCACGGCCCTCGCGCAGCATCAGGGCGTGGGAGAGGTTGTTGATGTCCTCGGAGGTGCAGGCGAAGTGGATGAATTCGCTGACCACTTCCAACTCGGCGTTGCCGGCGATCCGTTCCTTGAGGAAGTATTCCACCGCCTTGACGTCATGGTTGGTGGCGGCTTCGATGTCCTTCACCCGCTGTGCATCGGCGACGGAGAAGTCGCTGACGACGCCATCCAGCAGGCCGGTCGCAGCCGCGCTGAACGCCGGTACCTCGGGGATATCCGCGCGGGCGGCCAGGGCCTGCAACCAACGCACCTCCACCTGCACACGGTGACGAATCAGCCCGTACTCACTGAAAATGGGCTTGAGATCGTCTGTTTTGCTGCCGTATCGGCCGTCGATGGGGGAAACGGCGGTAAGGGTGCTGAGCTCCATGGTGTCCCGGCTCCGGTAAAATCAGGAAAAGGCGGGCATTATACCGGCAGCCGGACGCCCTGGGGCGTCTATGGCGCGTTGCGCCTTCGACCGGGTCATCCGGGCGGCGACAACGCGGTCCATCCGGTTGGTATACGACACGACAACCATCCTGGGGTTGACAGGCGTACAGACTGCCGTCGGACCAGCCGATCCAGGCCGTGGTGCCGTTTTTCGCGGTACTCAAGGAAACCGGACGGGCAAACGCCGGCAAGCCCGGCATTTTTCGGCAGCCCGCGCCCGAGGCCTTGCAATACAGCAAGTCGCCATTTTCGTAGGCCACCCAGGCGGTCTGTCCCGCATCGCCCACCGCGCCGATCAACAAGGGGCGTCCCGGAAAGGCGGCAAGCGCCAATCCCGGCACCATCGCAAGGGTCATTGCAAGCCGTGCTCTGCCGTTCGGTGATTGGTAGGTCATGGGATATCCTTTTGCAGGGCTATCGCCGGCCGTCGTTCGAGCCGCGACAGCCACAGCAGGCTGATCAACACGACCGACAACATCGGCAGGGCCGCCAGATTCACCGCCCGCCATCCGACCAGATGTTGCAGAGCCCCGGCGGACAGCGATGCGGCGGCGACCAGTGAAAACACCAGAAAGTCATTCAGTGCCTGTGCCTTGAAGCGTTCGCTGGAGCGATACGTGGTGGTCAGCAAGGTGGTGGCGCCGATGAACAGAAAGTTCCAACTCAGACCCAGTAGCACCAGTGCCGTCCAGAAATGCCACATACCGGTCCCGCTCAGATTGATGGCCACGCAGGCCAATCCGAGCAGCGCGCCGATGCCGAGCATCGCAATCAGGCCGAAACGCTCGATCAGCTGACCGCTGACGAACGACGGCGCGAACATCGCCAGCACATGCCACTGGATGACAAAGGCGGTGTCGGAAAACGGATAGGCGTGGTGCTGCATCGCCAGGGGCGTTGCGGTCATGACCAGCGCCATGGTGGCGTAGCCGAGCATGCCGCAAGTGACGGCGATGATAAAACGCGGTTGCGCGGCGATACGATGGAGGGGACGTCCACTGCGTTCCGCCCGAAGGGTAGCCGGGGTGGCTTGGGGCAGCTGCAGGAACAGGAGCAGGATGAAAGCCATCAGATACAGCCCCAGCATGGCGCTGTAACTGCCGGCAAACGGTGCGCCGGCCACCAGGTCCCGGGTAAGGTTGGCCAGATTGGGACCGATCACCGCCGCCAGTACGCCGCCCGCCAGGACATAGGAAATGGCCCGACTTCTCTGTGCCGGTTCGACATTGTCGGCGGCGGCGAAACGATAGAAATTGGCGAACCCCGAGGACACGCCCAGCAACGCGCTGCCGATGATGAATGTCCCGAAACTGCCGTTGCGGATAGCATAGGTACACAGCAGCGCGCCGGCGGCAGCGATCATCGTGCCGATCAGAAACGACGGGCGTCGCCCGATGCGTGACATCAGTGCCGCGGCAGGGATGCTCGCAAACATCGTCGCCAGCAGCTGCACCGTGAAACCCAGGCTGGCATAAGCCTTGTCCTGGGCCAAGGCAAAGCCGACCAGCGCCGAGGTGGCGACCAGCAAGGATGTGCCGCTCATGTAAAGCGCTTGGCAGAGCGCCAGGATCGGCACATTGCGGCGGAAGCTGTTGTCCGGGGTCATGGCGGTTCTAGTGGCGGAACTCGGGTCCTACGCTATCAGGTGGTGCGGTCGGTGACGACCTGATTCACGACGGTCGGCTGTGCGTGGTAGCGCACCTGGGTACTGCTGTTGGGCCGTTGGCTCTGTCAGCCGCGCGCCTCACCGATGTGCCGGAAACGGCGCGATGGTCCCCCAGCGGCTGTCCGGTGGGCCAGTCGCCACGGCATGGTGATCGGACTCGGTCCCTGGGATCGGTTATGGCGGGCCTTGCGCAATCGGCCCGTCCGGGGCGAGCTATCCTGGGTCCGATTCGCCCCCGCCGGGTGACGCCGTGATGCGATCCATCGCCCGGGCGCCGGTCGCCAAATCAGGCCATTACGCAATTACGTCCGCGCGCCTTGGCCTGGTAGAGATTCTGGTCGCTGCGCTTCATCCACGTCCGCCAGTCCTCGCCTTCCCGCAGCGTCGCGACGCCCACGCTGGTGGTGACCGGGCGGTCTGCCAGCAGGGTCTCGTCGGCCACGGCTTGGCGCAGCGCCTCGGCGACGCGCCGCGCGTGCGGGGCATCGGTGCTGTAGAGCAGGACCAGGAATTCCTCTCCCCCGAGACGGAATACCTGGTCGGCACCGCGCATACGGTTGCGCAGCAAGGCACCGACGCCGCGCAGCACGCGGTCACCGGCATCATGCCCCAGGTCGTCGTTGATGGCCTTGAAATGGTCCAGGTCCAGGGCCAGCACGGACATCGGCGTGGCGCTGCGCCGGTGCTGCTCTACCGCGTGTTCCAGGGTGGGGGTGAGCAGGGTGCGATTGGCCAGACCGGTCAGGGGGTCGGTCATGGCCAACGCTTGCAGGCGTTCCTGCTGGCCGCTGATGACCCGCACGAAGATTGCCGAGAACACGCTCACTCCCGCCAGCGTGGCAGCCAGTCGCGCGGCGAGTTCGTGGTCGAGTTGTTGCCAGCCCTGTGGCAGGGCGACCGCGAGCACCGCAATGTTGGCCAGCCAGGCCTGGCGCTCGGGCAGCATGAAGTAGAAGGCGAGTACCGCCGGATAGCACCACAGGGCGCCGATGACGCCCTGTTGCTGAAACGCCACCACCAGGAAGGCCAGCACGGCCGGCAGCAAGGCGAACAGGGTGAGCAAGGGGTAGTAACGCCCGCGACTGCTGGCCCATGCGTTGAAGGCGAGCACCGCAACGATAGCCGCCGAACCCAGGCCCAGCAGGTCGCGCCCCTGGAGGAAATTGTTGACACTGAACGGCGTCAGCAGCAACACGCTGGTCAGGGCGACGCCCCATGTCGAGCGGATACGGAAATCCTCCGCTGCCGTGCCCGGCTGCCGTTTTCGCGCGTTCATGGGCAATCGCGGTCCCCCGCAACAAAAAGCCCCGCGAGGCGGGGCTGACTGTTTGTCGTATTGGCCGTCACGCGGCCAGTTTACGCAACACGTAGCGCAGGATGCCGCCGTGGCGGTAATAGTCCACCTCGTTGGGGGTGTCGATGCGTACCTTGGCGGTGAATTCCTTGACGTTGCCGTCGTCGGCGGTGGCCTTGACCTGCACGGTCTTGGCCGAGCCGTCGCCCAGTCCCGTGATATCGAAGGACTCCAGGCCGCTCAACCCCAGGGAATGGGCGCTGTCGCCATCGTTGAACTGCAGTGGCAGCACGCCCATGCACACCAGGTTGGTGCGGTGGATGCGTTCGTAGGACTCGGCGATCACCGCGCGCACGCCCAGCAGGCGCGGGCCCTTGGCGGCCCAGTCGCGGGACGAGCCGGAGCCGTATTCCTTGCCGGCGATGACGATGGCTGGCACGCCCTCGGCCTGATACTGCATGGCGGAGTCGTAGATGGACATCTGCTCGCCGGACGGCAGGTGGGCGGTGACGCTGCCCTCGGTGCCGGGCACGATCAGGTTGCGCAGGCGGATGTTGGCGAAGGTGCCGCGCATCATCACTTCGTGGTTGCCGCGGCGCGAGCCGTAGCTGTTGAAATCAACGGGGTCGACGCCATGCTCGGTCAGGTACAGGCCGGCGGGGGAGTCGGCCTTGATGGCGCCGGCCGGGGAGATGTGGTCGGTGGTCACCGAATCGCCCAGCAGCGCCAGGGCGCGCGCGCCGTGGATGTCGGACACGTCGCCCACTTCCATGGTCATGCCGGTGAAGTAGGGCGGATTCTGGATGTAGGTGGAATCGCTGCTCCAGCCGAAGCGGTCGCCGGCGGCGCCGGCCAGCTTGTTCCAGTTGGAGTCGCCCTTGAACACCTCGGCATACGCCTTGCGGAAGCCATCGGCGGTGACGTTGGCGTTCATCACCTCGGCCACCTCGTGCTGGCTCGGCCAGATGTCCTTGAGGAACACGTCCTTGCCGTCCGCGGTCTGGGCCAGCGGCTCATTGAACGGGTCGATGTTCATGGTGCCGGCGATGGCGTAGGCGACCACCAGGGGCTGCGAGGCCAGGTAGTTCATGCGCACCTGGGCGTGCACCCGGCCCTCGAAGTTGCGGTTGCCCGACAGCACCGAGGCGACGGTCAGGTCGCCGTCCTCAATGGCCTTGGCCACCGGGGTCGGCAGCGGGCCGGAGTTGCCGATGCAGGTGGTACAGCCGTAGCCCACCACGTGGAAGCCCAGCGATTTGAGGTCGTCCAGCAGGTTGGCGCTCTTCAGGTAGTCGGTGACCACCAGGGAGCCGGGGGCCAGCGAGGTCTTCACCCAGGGCTTGACCTTCAGGCCCAACGCATGGGCCTTCTTGGCCACCAGGCCGGCGCCGATCATCACCGAGGGGTTGGAGGTGTTGGTGCAGGAGGTGATGGCGGCGATCACCACGTCACCGTCCTTGATCTGCACCTGCTCGCCGTTGATCTCGGTGCGGATGGGGCCGCGGCCCACCAGGCCGCGCTCGTCCTTGAGCGCCTGCAGAGCGGCGTTGAACTTGTCCTTGGACTGGGACAGCACCACGCGGTCCTGCGGGCGCTTGGGGCCGGCCAGGGATGGCACCACGGTGGAGATGTCCAGTTCCAGGGTCTCGGAGTAGTCGGCGACTGTGCTGTCGTCGCGCCACATGCCCTGGGCCTTGGCGTAGGCCTCCACCAGCGCGACCTGCTCGTCGGAACGGCCGGTCAGGCGCATGTAGCTGAGGGTTTCGTCGTCAATGGGGAACAGACCGCAGGTGGCGCCGTATTCCGGGCCCATGTTGGCGATAGTGGCGCGGTCGCCCATGGGCAGGTGCGAAAGGGCGTCGCCGTAGAACTCGACGAACTTGCCCACCACGCCGTGCTTGCGCAGCATCTCGACGATGGTCAGCACCAGGTCGGTGGCGGTGGCGCCTTCGGGCAGCTGGCCGGTCAGCTTCATGCCAACCACCTTGGGCACCAGCATGGACACCGGCTGGCCGAGCATGGCGGCCTCCGCCTCGATGCCGCCCACGCCCCAGCCCAGCACGCCGATGCCGTTGACCATGGTGGTGTGCGAGTCGGTGCCCACCACGGTGTCCGGGTAGGCCTGGGTCTTGCCGTCGGCATCCTTGGCGAACACCACGCGTGACAGGTACTCCACGTTCACCTGGTGCACGATACCGGTGTCCGGTGGGACAACCTTGAAGTTATCAAAGGCTTGTTGGCCCCACTTGAGGAACTGGTAGCGTTCCTTGTTGCGCGAAAATTCAATGGCCGCATTCAGCTCGGCGGCATTGTCCGAACCGAAGTTGTCCACCTGCACCGAGTGGTCGATGACCAGCTCGGCCGCCTGCAGCGGGTTGATCTTCATCGGATCGCCGCCCAGGGCGGCCATGGCGTCGCGCATGGCGGCCAGGTCAACCACGGCGGGCACGCCGGTGAAGTCCTGCATCAGCACACGGGCCGGGCGGTACTGGATCTCGTCGGTCGGCTCGGCCTTGGGGTCCCAGGCGGCCAGCTTGTCGATGTCCGCCTTGGTGACGGTCACGCCGTCCTCGTTGCGCAGCAGGTTTTCCAGCAGGATCTTGGTGGCGAAGGGTAGGCGGTCGGTGCCTGCGATCGCATCCAGGCGGAAGATCTCGTAGGTCTTGTCGCCGACTTTAAGGTCGCTGCGGGCGTTGAAGCTGTTGCTCATCAAGGGACTCCGGAATTGGTAACGGCGGGGCACCGGATACCGGTGCGAAGCCCCTAATTTTAAACGCCCGCCGGGCGGGATGCCACGGCGGGCGTCGGCATCAGCCGATTTTCAGTCGGTTCAATCGGTCGGTTGGGCCTCTTCGCCGTCCATCGTGCCGGCCGCCGGGGCTTCCTTGGTCAGGTCGTTGTACAGGTCACCGGCCTTGGCTTTGGCGGCATCGTAGGTATCGCCGGCCGCTTCCTTGGTCTTGTCGTACGCGGTCACGGCGCTGTCCTTGGTGGCTTGGTAGGCATCTGCCGCACCTTCCTTGGTCGCTCGATAGGCGTCCGATGCCGCCTGCTTGGTGGCATCATAGGCGTTCACGGCTTCCTGCTTGGTTGCGTCATAGGCGTTTGCCGTTTGGGTTTCCACCGTGGTGGCGGCGTTCTCAGTCATTTCCACCGTCTTGTCCGCGGCATCCTCGGTCTGCTCGCCGACGGATTGGTTCGCGTCCCGGTCGCAGCCGGCCATGCCCAACCCCAACGCCAACAGGAGTCCCCCGGTCAGTATGTGCTTGGTGTTCATTATGTTTCCTCCGATGAATCGCTTAACGGATGGCCCTTGATGCCAGCAGGGCCGGACTGGTGAATCCAGAGGATTCGTTATTCCGCGGTGCGTAGCAGGCGCCGCGCCGTGTCGACTGTCAAGCGGCGCTTGAAAACCAGTTGCCAGCGGCTGCCGCCGCACTGTTGCCAAAGATGGGCGGCGCGCACGCCGGCCAACAATGCGGTGCGGATGCGTGCTGCCGTGTCCGGGTTTTGCAGGTGCAGCGGTTCTCCTTTCACCATGATGCGTGGTGATTGCGTACTCAGGTGGCGCTGGTAGATGTCGGCCAAGGGCGCATAGAGTTTGCTGTCGTCCATATCGAATGCCTTGCGCCTGTCGTCCAGGTCGCCGATGTCCCGCCCCAGGGCCTCCTGGAGGTCGCTGTCGCGGTTCAGCCGCAGCGCGAGTTGGATGACGCCAATGGCGTAGCGCGACACATTGGCATCGCGGTCGCGCGGTGTGTCCAACTGGGCGATCAGACAGCGTAAGCCGCTGCCGACCCCCGCTACGCACCCAAACACATCCGCGACGCTGGATGGATTGAGGCGGAAAATACTCGCTGTGCTGGCTGCCAGGGCGTCCGCATCGGCCATACCGCCGCGCGCCAACTTGGATGTCAATTGGGCGCCCTGAAACACGCCGGCCAGCGCCAGAGTTCTGTCTTCGTCTGTGTAGTTCATGGTGTCGTTAGTTTCGACTCGGTGTGTTGACCGAGGTCTCATTCAATGATGCCGCCGCCGAGACATTCGTCGTTTTGATAAATGACCACCGATTGTCCGGGGGTCAATGCCCGCTGCGGCTGCTCGAAGCGCACCTGCATACGATCCCGCTCGGTGATCGTTACCGTACAAGGCTGCAGCGGTTGGCGATGCCGACAGCGTGCCATCGCAGTGAAGCTGTCGCCCGGCGGCTTGCCCAGGGTCCAGTGCAGTTGACTGGTCGTGAGTCGGTCACGGAACAGTCTGGGGTGGTCATGGCCTTGCGCCACCACCAGGACGTTGTGCGTCAGGTCCTTGTCTACTACGAACCAGGGCTCGTCCGGCGCGTTCGCAACCCCGCCGATGCCCAGTCCCTGGCGCTGCCCGAGCGTGTAGTACATCAGCCCCTGGTGCTGGCCTATGCATTGCCCCTCCGTGGTGTGGATCTCGCCGGGGTTGGCCGGCAGATAGTTCGCCAGAAAGTCCTTGAACCGGCGCTCGCCGATGAAACAGATGCCGGTGCTGTCTTTTTTTTGCGCATTGCCGAAGCCGGCAGCGGCGGCCTTCGCTCTGACTGCCGGCTTGGTCAGTGCGGCGAGCGGGAAGTGCACGTGGCACAAGGCGTGTTGTCCGAGCATGTACAGGAAGTAGGTCTGGTCCTTGTTGCTGTCGTGTGCCTGGATCAGATGGCAGCCGCTATCGTCATGGCGCACATTGGCATAGTGGCCGGTGGCGATCGCGTCGGCGCCCATGTCCAAGGCGTGGTCGAGAAAGGCGCGGAACTTGATTTCCCGATTGCACAGCACGTCCGGGTTCGGGGTGCGCCCGGCCCGGTATTCGGCCAGGAACAGGGCAAACACCCTGTCCCAGTACTCGCTGGCAAAATTCATGGTGTGCAAAGGGATACCCAGCCGGTCGGCGACCTGCTGCGCGTCGGCCAGGTCCGTGGCCGCCGCGCAGTATTCCGCGTCGTCGTCCTCTTCCCAGTTCTTCATGAACAGGCCTTCGACCCGGTGCCCCTGTTCGAGCAGGGTCAGGGCGGCCACCGCGGAGTCCACGCCGCCGGACAGCCCGACAATGATGTGTTGTGGGTCGGTCACCTGCGGGCTTCCTTGCCGGCCAGCCGAGCGGCCGGGGCTGGGTGGACGCCTGGCACCGTAGGCCGAGTGCCGATGGCTGGCACACGCGGAGCGTGTATGGCGTTACGCCAGATCATGCAGACAGTCCAGCGGCAGGGCGGGGCGTTCAGTTGCATCCCGAATGCAGCGCAATACCAAGGGTGAGCGCAGTTGTTGCCGCCGAGCATTCAGTTCGGTCTCGGTCAACCAGTGGGTTGCGGTGATGCCTGCGTCCAGGTCGCGGCCAGGTTGGGGGTCGCCCACGGACCCGGTGAAGGCGAATCGTACGAAGGTCACGCCATTCGGCGCCTCCCAGCGGTATATCCCGACCAGTCCGGTGGGCGTGAACGCCCGGGCCGTCTCTTCGAGCACTTCGCGGGCCGCCGCCTGGAGGATCGATTCGCCGGCCTCCAGATGGCCGGCCGGCTGGTTGAAGACCTGCCGGCTGTCGATGGTTTCTTCGACCATCAGGTAGCGGCCTGCCCGTTCGATCACGGCGGCAACGGTGACGTGTATCGCTTGGCTCATGGCTGCCCGTGTCCGGTTCTGCCCCCGCCCCGGGGGAAGGCCCCGCGCTGCGGGGACGGCGCCAGGCCGTCGTCGTGAGCACCGGGCAGTGACATCAGATGCCGTCGATAACACCGTTCAGGGTGGCGCTGGGCCGCATCACGGCGTTCGTCGCCGCGCTGTCCGGGCGATAGTAGCCCTTCAGGTCCACCGCCTTGCCCTGCACGGCATTCAGTTCGTTGACGATTTTGGACTCGTTGTCCGTGAGTTGCTGGGCGACGGGCGCGAAACGCGCCTGCAATTGCGTATCCGTCTGCTGGGCCGCCAGGGCCTGAGCCCAGTACAACGCCAGATAGAAGTGGCTGCCGCGGGTGTCCAACTCGCCGACCTTGCGGGACGGCGACTTGTCGTTGTCCAAAAATGCGCTGTTCGCCTGGTCCAGGGCTTCCGCCAGGGCCTTGGCCGATGCGCTGCCACTCTTGATGGCCAGATCCTCAATGGACACCGCCAAGGCCAGAAACTCGCCCAGCGAATCCCAACGCAGGTGGTTGTCGTGCAGCAACTGTTCGACGTGCTTCGGTGCGGAACCGCCCGCGCCGGTCTCGTACAGGCCGCCGCCGGCCAGTAGGGGCACGATGGATAGCATCTTGGCGCTGGTGCCCAGTTCCAGGATCGGGAACAGGTCGGTCAGGTAGTCGCGCAGCACGTTGCCGGTCACCGAAATCGTGTCCTGCCCGGCACGAATCCGTGCCAGGGTGAACTCGGTGGCAGCCACCGGCGACAGGATCCGGATGTCCAAGCCGTTGGTATCGTGATCTTTCAGGTAGGCCTCGACCTTGGCGATCAATTGGGCATCATGGGCACGCGCGGCGTCCAGCCAGAACACCGCCGGCTGACCCGTGAGGCGGGCGCGGTTGACCGCCAGTTTCACCCAGTCGCGGATCGGCAGGTCCTTGGTCTGGCACATGCGCCAGATGTCGCCGGCGTCGACGTCATGTTGCAGCAACACCTCGCCTGCGGCATTGGCGACCCGCACACTGCCTGCTGCCGCCATTTCGAAGGTCTTGTCGTGGGAGCCGTATTCCTCCGCCTTTTGCGCCATGAGGCCGACGTTGCTGACGCTACCCATGGTGGCCGGATCGAAGGCACCGTGTTTTTTGCAGTCGTCGATGGTGGCCTGGTACACGCCGGCGTAATTGCGATCCGGGATCATCGCCTTGGTGTCGTGCAACTTGCCGTCCGGGCCCCACATCTGACCGGAACTACGGATTGCGGCGGGCATCGAGGCGTCGATGATCACATCGCTGGGCACGTGCAGGTTGGTGATGCCTTTGTCGGAATTCACCATCGCCAGTTCGGGCCGTGAGGCGAACACGGCGTCGATGTCGGCTTCGATGGCGGCGCGTTCGGCAGCCGGCAGCGCGGCGATCTTGGCGACCACGTCGCCGAAGCCGTTGCGCGGGTCCACGCCCAGGGCGTCGAAGGTCGCTCCGTGTTTGTCGAACAGCTCCTTGAAGAACACCGTCACGGCGTGGCCAAAGATGATGGGATCGGACACCTTCATCATGGTCGCCTTCATGTGCAGCGACAGCAGGACGTCCTGTCGCTTGGCCTCGTCGATGGCGTCGGCGAAAAAACGCCGCAGCGCAGCGACGCTGAGGGTTGACGCATCGATCACCTCGCCGGGTAACACCGGGGTCTGTTCCTTGAGTACGGTGGAGGTGCCGTCAGCCGCGACGAATTCGATTTTCAGCGTATCCGCCTGGTCGATGACCGCCGAACGTTCGCTGGCGTAGAAATCGCCGTCCGCCATTGAGGCGACGTGGGTCTTGGAATCCGCCGACCAGGCACCCATGCGGTGCGGGTGTTTTTGGGCATAGGCCTTTACCGGCCCCGCCACTCGCCGGTCCGAATTGCCCTCGCGCAATACCGGATTTACTGCGCTGCCGAGCACCTTTGCATAGCGGGCCTTGAGGGCCTTTTCCGCGTCGGTTTTGGGGTCCTGGGGAAAGTCGGGTATGTCGTAACCCTGGCCCTGCAGTTCCTTGATGGCCGCCTGCAACTGCGGTACCGATGCACTGATGTTGGGCAGCTTGATGATGTTGGCGTCCGGTGTCTTGGCCAGTTCGCCCAGTTCCGTCAATGCGTCGTCGAGCTTTTGTGCGTCGGACAGCTTGTCGGGGAAGTTGGCGATGATGCGTCCGGCCAGGGAGATGTCACGGGTTTCGACGTTGATGCCGGCAGCACGGGTGAAGGCCTGTACGATGGGTAGGAACGAATAGGTCGCAACGGCCTGGGCTTCGTCCGTGATCGTGTAGATGATCGTGCTGGGCATATTGGATGACTCTCAAACCGGTTGGTGACGTGTCGGGCGCAGGCGGAAAGCGCCTGCGGAGCGATGCATTATAAATAATTTGCCGTGCCGCCGCCGGGCGGCTGGGGATCAGGGGCCCGGACCGGCGAGACCCCGGCCGCGGCGGGCCGGGCGTCGTTGCGCCAGTGCGACGGTTCTGAATTCGCCGGGTGCCAGATCCCCAAGATGCCAGTCACCCACGGCGACCCGTACCAGGCGCAGTGTCTGTAGGCCGATGGCCGCGGTCATGCGTCGCACCTGCCGGTTGCGCCCTTCCTGGATACGGATTTCCAGCCAGCGGTCCGGCACCGATTTGCGAAAGCGTACCGGCGGCGTACGTGGCCAGAATTCCGGGGTGGCGATCAGGGATGCCTTGGCCGGACGGGTCGGGCCATCGTTCAACGTCACACCATCGCGCAGGGGCTGTAGATCGCTGTCGGTGGGGGCACCTTCCACCTGCACTTGATAGGTTTTCCAGGTGCGCTTGCGGGGGTGGGTGAGCCGGTGGGCCAGGGCACCGTCGTCGGTGAGCAGCAGCAACCCCTCGCTGTCACGGTCAAGTCGTCCTGCCGGGTAGACCCCTTTGGCGTCGATGTAGTCGGCCAGCGTGGCGCGGCCTTCGCGGTCGTTGAACTGGCTGAGCACCCCGTAGGGCTTGTTGAACAGGATCAGGCGGGGCATGAGACGGGCGACAGGAGGCGAAGTGCATCATGTTACGCGCCTGATCCTCTTTTTGCCTGTGACGGTCGGGGTGATGGCTTTGGGCAACAAAAAGTCCGCCGAGGCGGACTTGAGGGGCGCTGCGATGTGGTGCTGGCCTAGGCCGGTTCGCACATCGCCTCATCCTCGGCGCTGGTGAGGTTTTGCGCGTGCAGGCCCTTGGGGCCTTCATGGACCTCGAATTGTACGCGCTGCCATTCTTTCAGGGTCTTGTACCCGTCCATTTCGATAGCGGAAAAATGTACGAAGATATCGTTTTGCCCGTCGTCCGGCGTGACAAACCCGTATCCCTTAGCGTTGTTGAACCACTTGACTACACCACTGGCCATGCTGCTCCTCCCGGTCTTTCCAGTTACAACGTCTCGTTCTTCCTGGGATGATTCTTATTAAGGTAGCTCTGAACAAATCCCTCCCGGACTTCTCAGCGCACGCTGCGCTGCAAACGCGGTTTGCAGCTTGCGTCAAAATCGGCCACTGGCAGTGACCGATTTTGGCGGCACCTCCATGTGCCGCGGCACCGCTGAATTTTTAAGCGGTTCCCTAAGCGCGTCGTACCGGGCGCAGGGCTGTCCGCAGGCCGGGTGAACGCGAGGCAGGTCTTGGACCATGCCGAGGATCGAGTATAGCGACTACGTATTTCCGGTCAAATTGCTCTAAATAACAGTAGCTTAACAGTATTTTCTACAATACTTATATGGTTGCCGGCACAAGGGGCTACGGCCGATACAGGCTGCCCGCTGGTATGATGGGCGCATTGAATTCCTGCCTTGCGGGCCCACGTAATCGGAGCCGGTAGGCCAAAACCGAAGCGAACTATGAGCGATCAAAACGACTCCCAACATGATGATGGCCTGCTGTTGGAAGAGGGGCGACCGAAATTAAAAAAGCCGCCTCTCTATAAAGTCATCCTGCTAAACGACGATTACACTCCCATGGAGTTCGTGGTTCACGTGCTGGAGCACTTTTTCAACATGAACCGCGAGCAGGCGACCCAGGTGATGTTGCACGTACATACCCGCGGCATGGGGGTATGTGGGGTCTTCACCAAGGATGTCGCTGAAACGAAGGTCGCCCAGGTGAACGACTGTGCCCGGGAAAACCAGCATCCGCTGCTGTGCACCATGGAAGAAGCCTGAGTGGGTGAGCTGCCGGATCGGCAGAATTTACGGAGTCGCGGTACATGTTAAGCAAAGAGCTCGAATTTACCCTCAATCAGGCGTTTACCAAGGCGCGCGACAAGCGCCACGAGTTCATGACCATTGAACATCTGTTGCTCGCCTTGCTGGACAATCCGGCGGCGGCGGAGGTGTTGCGCGCCTGTGGGGCGGATATCGAACGCCTGCGCCTTGATGTCGACAGTTTCATCGATGAGACCACACCGTTGATTCCAAAGGACGAGAGCCGCGAAACGCAGCCGACGCTGGGTTTCCAGCGGGTATTGCAGCGCGCCGTGTTCCATGTGCAGTCGTCCGGCAAGAAGGAAGTGACCGGTGCGAACGTCCTGGTGGCGATTTTCAGTGAGCAGGAATCCCAGGCGGTGTATTTCCTGGATCAGCAGGATGTCACCCGGCTGGATGTGGTCAATTACATCTCCCACGGCATTTCCAAGATCGCCAGCGACAATGAAGAACCCGGCGGTCAGCAGTCCGCGGAGAGCGGCGAGGTGGAAGAAGGCGAGCAGCGCAGTGCCAGCGCGCTGGCAACCTATGCGACCAATCTGAATGCATTGGCGTTGGACGGCAAGATCGATCCACTGATCGGCCGCAAGGAAGAAGTCGAACGGACGGTGCAGATCCTTTGCCGCCGGCGCAAGAACAACCCGTTGCTGGTCGGTGAGGCGGGGGTCGGCAAGACCGCCATCGCCGAAGGGCTGGCGAAGAAGATCGTCGATGGCGAAGTCCCCGAGGTACTGGCCGACAGCACCATCTACGCGCTGGACCTGGGTGGACTGGTGGCCGGCACCAAGTACCGGGGTGATTTCGAGAAGCGCCTCAAGGCGGTGTTGGCGCAGCTCAAGCGCGAACCCGAGGCCGTGCTGTTCATCGATGAGATCCATACCATCATCGGTGCCGGGGCCGCATCCGGCGGGGTGATGGACGCCTCCAACCTGATCAAGCCGATGCTCGCCAACGGTGAATTGCGTTGCATCGGATCGACCACCTATCAGGAGTACCGGGGTATCTTCGAGAAGGACCGCGACCTGGCGCGACGTTTCCAGAAGATCGATGTCAACGAGCCTTCGGTCGAGGAAACCGTGGCGATCCTCAAGGGGCTGAAGACCCGCTTCGAGGAACATCATCAGGTCAAGTATTCGGCCAAGGCGCTGCGCAGCGCGGCCGAACTGGCGGCCAAGTACATCAATGACCGGCACATGCCGGACAAGGCCATCGACGTCATCGACGAGGCGGGGGCTGCCATCCAGCTGATGCCGGCATCGCGGCGCAAGAAATCCGTGGGCGTGACGGATATCGAGCAGATCGTGGCGAAGATCGCCCGGATTCCGCCGCGTAAGGTGAGCCGCGACGATACCGAGGCGCTGAAGAATCTCACCCGTGATCTGCAGATGGTGGTCTACGGGCAGGATCCGGCCATCGAGGCACTGTCTTCGGCCATCCGCATGAACCGTTCGGGCCTGGGCAATGAGGGCAAGCCGGTAGGCTCGTTCCTGTTCGCCGGTCCCACCGGGGTGGGCAAGACCGAGGTCACCCGGCAATTGGCGCGGGTGCTCGACATGCAACTGATCCGCTTCGACATGTCCGAATACATGGAGCGGCATACGGTGTCGCGCCTGATCGGGGCACCGCCGGGCTATGTCGGTTTCGACCAGGGCGGGCTGCTGACCGAGGAGATCAACAAGCATCCGCATTCGGTGCTGTTGCTCGACGAGATCGAGAAGGCCCATCCGGACGTGTTCAATCTGTTGCTGCAGGTGATGGATCACGGCACCTTGACCGACAACAACGGCCGCAAGGCGGACTTCCGTAACGTGATCATCATCATGACCACCAACGCCGGCGCCCAGGACATGCAGCGCCGCTCGCTGGGTTTCGTCAGTCAGGATCACACCAGCGATGGCATGGAGGCGATCAACAAGTTGTTCACGCCGGAGTTCCGCAACCGCCTGGACAGCATCATCCAGTTTGCCCCGTTGTCGGCGGAGCACGTCGGTCAGGTGGTGGACAAGTTCCTGTTCGAACTGGAGACCCAGCTGGCGGATCGTCAGGTGCATCTGACCGTGGAGCCGGATGCGCGTGCCTGGTTGGGCGAGCACGGCTACGACCCGCGCATGGGTGCTCGGCCCATGGCAAGGCTGATCCAGGAGAAGATCAAGAAGCCGCTCGCCGAACAGCTGCTATTCGGCGATCTGGCCGACGGTGGCGTGATCCGGGTGAGCGTGGAGAACGGGGAACTGGTCTTCGATACCGAATCGGAAACCGTTCACTGACCGATCGGCTTGGGCGGCCACTGACAAGGCCTGAGCCGAACACGTGGTGGGTGATCGCAACCCGGCATGCGGGATGCGATCCGCACGCTACAGCCGGCTATCGCGTGGCTTTACGACGGGACGGCGGTGGATTCCGGCGCCGCGCTGGCGGTCCGCGACTTTGTCAGCGGTTCCTCAGCGCTCGCGGTAGACGATACGGCCCTTTGTCAGGTCGTAGGGTGTCAGTTCAACCTTGACCTTGTCGCCGGTCAGAATGCGGATGTAGTACTTACGCATCTTTCCGGAAATATGCGCGGTCACCACGTGGCCGTTTTCCAGCTCGACGCGGAACATGGTGTTGGGAAGGGTATCCACCACGGTGCCTTCCATCTCGATGACGTCTTCTTTAGACATGCTGCCTCTGTTTTCCAGCCTGATTCGACCTGGGGGCATCCCCGAATGGCGGCGAAGTATACCACCGGTGGGCGAATGCGCTAACCCGGCGATCAGCGGGCGTGGGCGGGGGGCAGGTCGTCTTGCGGCCCAAAGGACTGCCAGTGGCCGTCGAGCAGCAGTTCGAGGGGGCGAAAGTCGCCCTTGTAGCGCATCTTCCGGCAGTCCCGTATCCAATATCCCAAATACAGATGTCGCAGGCCCAGGTCGCGGGCGCGGGCGATCTGGCTGAGGATGGCGAAGTTACCCAGCGAGCGCCCCGCGAGCGTCGGGTCGAAGAACGTATACACGGCGGAAAGCGCGTCCGGCAACCGGTCGGTCACCGCCACCGCGACCAGCCGGTCCCCCAGGCGGAACTCCAGGAATTCGCTGTCGCACCAGTCGGTGATCAGAAAATCCCGGTAGTCCGTTTCGCTGGAGTTGGCCATTTCGCCATCACCATGGCGATGCGCTGTGTACGCCTGATACAGGGCGAAATGGCGCGGATCGAAGCGCGCCTCGGTTGGTTGAACGCGAATATCCGCATTGGTCCGCAGGCAGCGTGTGTGTCGCCGACGGGGATGAAAGCGTGCCGCCGGGACCCGAGCGGATACACAGGCGTGACAGTCGGGACATTGCGGCCGATAGACGTGGCTGCCACTGCGGCGAAAGCCCTGGGTCAGCAGGGCGCCGTAGCTGGCCGGGTCGAGTCTTGCGTCCGGATCGATGAACAGGCTGCTGGACGCGCGGTCATCCAGATAACCGCAGGGGTGGGGCGGGGACTGGTAGAGCAGCAACTGCTGCTGGGCGAGGGTCATCGGGCCGCCTCCAATTCCGTTGTGGCGATCGGCGGGCTCGACCAGTCCGTCGGGGCGGGGCGGGCCAACGCCTGGTGAAGTGCGGCAAGAAAGTCCCGTCGTGGCGTCTCCCGTGCGCCCAGGGTGTATAGGTGTTCTGTATAGACCTGGCAGTCGATGAATGCAAAGCCGGCATGCCGGGTGCGCTCGGCCAGATAGGTCAGCGCGGCCTTGGATGCGTCGCTGGCGCGACTGAACATGGACTCGCCAAAGAATGCACAACCCAGGTTGAGGCCGTATAGCCCGCCAACGAGTTCGCCGTTGCACCAGGTCTCGATGGAATGCGCGATACCTTGCCGATACAGGGTCTCGTAGGCCTCGATCATCTGTGGCAGCAGCCAGGTGCCATCGCCGTCGCTGCGCGGCGCCGCGCAGGCGCGGATCACCCGCGAAAAGGCCTGATCGATGGAAACCTGGAAGTGTCCGCGCCGTAACGTCTTGCGCAGGCTACGGGAGACTTGCAAGCGGTCCGGCGACAACAG
This sequence comes from Gammaproteobacteria bacterium, assembly GCA_030148485.1. GTDB lineage: Bacteria > Pseudomonadota > Gammaproteobacteria > Chromatiales > Chromatiaceae > JANTHH01. The sequence continues at coordinate 21,854 of JASBTJ010000039.1, forward strand.
CATACGGGGATCCGGAGACCACCAGAGTATCGGTTGGTCCTCGCTGTACCAGGGGAACACGCCGGCGCGGTAGGCCTGCAGCAGCCGTGCGGCGGTCAAGTCACCGCCCACCGCCAGCAAGCCGTTGGGATCCTTCTCGGCTTGATCGGGGTCGGGAAAGGGCGCGTCCGGTGGTGATCCGTCCAGGAGGTAAAGCATCAGGGCGCCACGTGCTTGAACGGGCTGTGGGTGGCCAGTTCTTCCATATAGTCGGCCATGCCGCGGGTTTCTCGGTGCAGAAAGTCGTCGATCGCGGAGGCGAATCCAGGGTGCGCGATCCAGTGCGCGGACCAGGTGGACGTCGGTAGAAAACCGCGGCTGATCTTGTGCTCGCCCTGGGCGCCGGGTTCAAAGCGGCCGAGTCCCCGCTCGATGCAGTAGTCCAGTCCCTGGTAGTAGCAGGCCTCGAAATGCAGGCTGTTGTATTGCTTCCGGCAGCCCCAATGGCGTCCGTAAAGCCCATCGCTACCCACCAGATTGAAGGCGGCGGCGACCGTCTCACCGTCGTGATCCGCAAGTACCAGCAACACCGACTCGGGCGCCTGTTCGGCCAGGCTCATGAAGAAGTCCAGGCTCAGCGTGGGCATGCCGCCCTTGCGGTCAAAAGTGTCTTCGTAGAGTTGGTGGAACAGCACCCATTCAGCCTCGCTGGCTTGATCGCCATGCAGCCGGCGCAAGGTCACGCCCGCCTCTGCGACCCGACGGCGTTCGCGGCGGACCTGTTTGCGTTTCGCTGAACTGAAATGGCTCAGGTAATCATCGAAGTCGCGGTAGCCCTGGTTCTCCCAATGGAACTGACAGCCGGTGCGGATCATCAGCCCGGCATCGGCCATCAGGTCTTTCTGCTCGCCCGGGGGGAACAGCCAGTGCAACGACGACACGCCCATTTGCTCGGCCAGACCCCGAGCCGCCTGCAACAGCGCCCGGTCCGTGCCGGGCGGTGCATCCGGCGCGAGCAACAGCTTGGGGCCGGTGGCGGGTGTATAGGGCGACGCACTCACCAGTTTGGGGTAATAGGACAAACCCTCGCGGCGATAGGCGTCGGCCCATGCCCAGTCGAGTACGAACTCGCCATAGGAATTGTATTTCAGGTATAGCGGCGTGGCCGCCACCAGTCGATCGTGCTCGTCGCGCAATAGCAGGTGGCGCGGTAGCCAGCCGAAGGGCTCACCGACGCAGCCGTGTCGTTCCAGCCCGGCCAGAAAGACGTGCCGAAGAAAGGGGTAGCGTGTGTCAACCAGCCGATCCCAGGCGGTGGCGGGCACCTGTGTCAGGTCATCACAGATTTCAAGCGTCAGGGGCGAAGGGGACAAGGCGTCGGTGGTCATGGGGAGTGAGCTGTGAAGGTATCAGCCTGGCAGCGGTGGTCAAGAAAAGGCACAAGTTTCCTGAATCCCGACCGCTATCCTGAGTGCTGACGTGGCCAGTTTGAATTCCGACATGACCGATGATGTGTTGAACCTCGCCGTAGGTACCCCGCTGCAACTGCAGACCATCGCGCCGCCGGATGCCCCGCGCTACCAGGTGCGCACCGTGGGTTATCTGCCGGGCAAGAGCCTGGTGGTGACCACGCCGGAGCCGAAAGGACGTCTGGTGATCCTCCGTGTCGACCAGCGGTTTCGTGTGCGGATGCTAAGGGGCGAAAGTGTGCTGGGGTTCGAGACCCATGTGCTCGCGGTCAGTAATCTGCCATATCCCCATGTCCATCTGGCCTATCCGAAGCAGGTCGAATGCATTGTGGTGCGCAACGCGGTGCGGGTCAGTGCCGACGTGCCGGCGGTGACCCGCAACATCAGCAACGGGCCGGACGGTGCTGAACAGCGGGTAACGCTGGTCGATCTGTCGATGACCGGTGCAAAGCTGGTGGCGCCCCGGCCGCTGGGCGTGGTGGGGGACATGCTGCACCTGAGTTTCGAGGTCGACGTGGCCGGCAAGCCGGAAAAGTTGACCTTGCTTGGCGCGATCCGCAACGTCGCAGTGCGGGATCGGCAGCGCGAAGACCTGGGCTACAACCACGGCATCCAGTTCGGCACCGTCAACCGTTACCAGCAGGTGCTGCTGCATGGCTGGGTACTGCAGCAAAAAACCTCGCGGGAAGGCGCGCCGGGCTGAGCCGGGCGCCAGCCGTGGTCATTTTTCCAGCGCGTCCAGGAATTTCTCGGCATCCAGCGCGGCCATGCAGCCGGTGCCTGCTGAAGTAATGGCCTGGCGATAGATGTGGTCCATCACATCACCGGCGGCAAATACACCAGGCACAGAAGTTTGGGTGGCATTGCCATTACTGCCGCTCTGCACCTTCAGGTAGCCTCCTTCCATCTCCAGTTGGCCCTCGAAGATGCCGGTGTTCGGCTTGTGACCGATAGCGATGAATACACCCATCAGGTCGATCTCCTTGGTGGAGCCGTCCTTGACGTTCTTGATGCGCATGCCGGTGACGCCGGTTTCGTCGCCCAGCACCTCGTCGAGCACGGCGTCCAGTTCCAGCGTGACATTGCCGTTGGCGGCTTTTTCCCGGAGCTGTTCCGACAGGATCTTCTCGGAACGGAATTGGTCGCGGCGATGCACCACCACCACCTCGCTGGCGATGTTGGACAGATACAGTGCCTCTTCGACCGCGGTGTTGCCGCCGCCGATCACCGCCACCTTCTGATTCTTATAGAAGAATCCGTCGCAGGTGGCGCAGGCGGACACCCCTTTGCCCTTGAATGCCTCTTCGGACGGTAGGCCCAGGTACATGGCGGAGGCGCCGGTGGCGATAATCAGGGCGTCACAGGTGTAACTGCCGGTATCGCCGGCGAGTTTGAACGGGCGTTCGGAAAGGTCGACGCTGTTGATGTGGTCGAAGATCATCTCGGTGTTGAAGCGTTCGGCGTGCTGGTGCATGCGCTCCATCAGATCCGGTCCTTGTACGCCGGCGTTGTCGCCCGGCCAGTTGTCGACTTCCGTGGTGGTCATCAGCTGGCCACCCTGTTCCATGCCGGTGACCAGCACCGGATCGAGATTGGCGCGGGCGGCGTAGACTGCGGCGGTGTAACCGGCCGGACCGGAACCGAGGATCAACAGTCGGCAGTGCTTGGCGTCGCTCATGGAAACTTCACTCCTGTATGCTGGACGGGCGCCGGGTAGCGTGTCCGGGATGGAACGATATCGAGGCGCGCCATACTAAATCAAAGGCCAGGCCAGGTTAAGGAGTGATAATGCGCATTGGCATCCCCACTGAAGTGAAACCACTGGAGGGTCGCGTGGCCCTGGTGCCGGCGGCATGTGGCGATCTGGTCGCCGCCGGACACCAGGTGATCGTCCAGTCCGGTGCCGGCCGTGCCAGCGGTTTCGACGATGCCGCTTACCGTGCCATGGGCGCCGACGTGGCACCGGACGCCGCGGCGGTATTCGATGGGGGGCAATTGATCCTTCGGGTGAAGGAGCCGTTCGGCACCGACCTGGACCTGCTCAAGGCACACCACAGATTGTTCAGTTTCCTGCATCTGGCGGCCCTGCCGGAACTGACTGCACGGTTATGCGAGATCGGACTGACCGCGGTCGGTTTCGAGACCGTGGAGGAGCAGGGTATCTTGCCCTTGCTGGCGCCGATGAGCGATATCGCCGGTCGCCTGTCGGTACAGGTGGCGACCCAGTTGCTGCAAGCCCCGCTGGGTGGCCGCGGGGTCTTGCTCGGCGGGGTGGCGGGCACACCGGGCGGTCGGGTGGTGGTACTGGGTGCGGGACGCGCTGGGACCCAGGCGGCGCTCACCGCTGCCGGGTTGGGCGCCCAGGTCACGGTGTTAGACAAGAATCGTCTGCGACTGGACGCGATGCATACCTTGGGACCGCACATCACCGCGCTGTATCCCCACACGGATGCCGTTTCCCAGGCGTTGGCGGGTGCCGACCTGTTGGTCGGCGCGGTGCTGGTCCCCGGGGCCCTGGCGCCCCGGCTGGTGTCCCGGGAGCAGATCGCCAGCATGGGGCCGGGTGCCGTGGCAGCGGATATCGCGGTCGACCAGGGCGGTTGCCTGGCGACCACCCGGCCGACCACCTGGGAAGACCCCTATTATGAGGCGGAGGGCGTGTTGCATTTTTGCGTGACCAATATGCCTGGCGCCGTGCCACGCACGGCCTCCCTGGCCTTGTCGGCGGTGCTGACGCCCTACGTACTGCGATTGGCCGCCGCCGACTGGCGCGACGACCCGGTGCTGGCGCAGGCGGTCAATGTCAGCGAGGGAGCCGTGATCCACCCCGCATTGGCGGCCTGAGAACCCTCGGTCGCTCGTGAAATCGCTAGAGAAAACGCCGATAATCGCTTAGATTACATGTAGATTTTCTGTTTCGCGTCGCGATCAAAGGCTAACGAGTGACCTTGAGCAAACGCCTCAAAGAAGGCGCCTTTCTGATCCTGGTGGGGCTTGGCATCTATTTTCTGCTGGCCCTGGCTACTTTTTCGCCCCAGGATCCGGGTTGGGCCTACCTGGGACCCAAGCAGATCCCCAGCAACGCCGGTGGCCCGCTCGGTGCGTGGACCGCCAGCGTGCTGTATTCGCTGTTCGGTCTGCTGGCCTTTCTGTTTCCCCTGCTGGTGGCCTGGAGTGGCTGGCTGTTGTTCCGCGATCGGGACCTGGAAGGCGGCGCGGGTCACCTGATCGCGTTTCGCTGGCTGGGTTTCGCGGTTACCACGGCCTCCGGCTGCGCCCTGGCAACCCTGCACTTCACCGATGTCGGTCTGGGCTTGCCCGAAGGGGCCGGCGGTATCCTGGGCAAGGTGGTCCAGTCCACGGTGGTCGCCCTGGCGAGCGAGACCGGCGGCAGCCTGCTGCTGCTGGTGATCTTTCTGGCCGGGTGCACCCTGTTGACCGGCATCTCGTGGCTTGGGGTGATGGACTGGGTCGGGGGTGCCGTGCTCAACAGTCTGGCGGCGCTGCGCCAGGCTTGGTTCAGGTTCATCGAGTGGCGGGCGGCACGGCGCATGAAGGCGGAGCGCGCCGAGGTCGTCAAAAGCGAAAAGAAACGCACCGAAAAACGGGTGACGCCGAAGATCGAGCCAAAGGTACCGGAGGTGAAGGCGAGCGTGCGGGTCGAGCAGGAAAAGCAGATGACCCTGATCGAACCGGAATACAACACCGAGCTGCCGCCGTTGTCCTTGCTCGATCCGGCGGTGCCGACAGGCAAGCGTCTGTCGGACGAGGCCTTACAGGCGCTGGGTCGGCAAGTGGAACTGAAGCTGTCGGATTTCGGCATCAGCGCGACGGTCGAGGCGATCCTGCCCGGTCCGGTGGTCACCTTGTTCGAGTTGACCCTGGCGCCGGGCACCAAGGTCAGTCGGGTGTCGAATCTGTCCAAGGATCTGGCGCGGGCGTTGTCCACCATCTCGGTCCGGGTGGTGGAGGTGATTCCGGGCAAGTCCGTGATCGGCCTGGAGATCCCCAACGAGCATCGTGAGACGGTGTTCCTCTCCGAGGTGTTGCGCTCCGAGGCGTACGACCGATCCAAATCCCTGCTCAGTCTGGCCCTGGGCAAGGACATCGCCGGCGGTCCGGTGGTGGTGGACTTGGCGAAAATGCCCCACGCACTGGTTGCCGGTACCACCGGATCGGGTAAGTCGGTCGCCATCAACGCCATGATCCTCAGCTTGTTGTACAAGGCCAAGGCGGACGAGGTCCGCTTGATCATGGTCGATCCCAAGATGCTGGAATTGTCGGTCTACGAGGGCATTCCCCACCTGCTCACACCGGTGGTGACCGATATGCAGGATGCCGCCAACGCGTTGCGCTGGTGCGTTGGCGAGATGGAACGTCGCTACCGGCTGATGGCCGCCCTGGGGGTGCGCAACCTGGCGGGCTTCAACAAGAAGGTCAAGGATGCCATCAAGGCCGGCGAACCCCTCAAGGACCCGCTGTTCAAGCCCGACCCGATGATCGAGGAGCCCCAGGAGCCGCCGGAGCTGGCAGCGCTACCCTTTATCGTCGTGGTCATCGACGAACTGGCGGACATGATGATGGTGGTGGGCAAGAAGGTGGAAGAGTTGATCGCCCGTCTGGCGCAGAAGGCCCGCGCATCGGGCATCCATCTGTTGTTGGCGACCCAGCGGCCGTCGGTGGATGTGATCACCGGCCTGATCAAGGCGAATATTCCCACCCGGATCGCCTTCCAGGTATCGTCGCGCATCGATTCGCGCACCATCCTGGACCAGATGGGGGCTGAAAACCTGCTTGGTCATGGCGACATGCTTTATCTGCCGCCGGGCAGCAGCATCCCGCAGCGCACCCACGGTGCCTTTGTCTCGGACGACGAGGTACACCGGGTGGTCAACCATCTCAAACAAAGCGGTGCGCCACAGTACCTGGATGAGATCGTCCAGGAACCGACCGAGGCCATTCCGGGTCTGTCTGCAGAGGCGTCCGGGGTGGATGTCGAGGACGCCGACCCGTTGTTCGACGAGGCGGTGAAGATCGTTTGTGAAAGCCGTCGCGCCTCCATATCCGGGGTGCAACGGCGCCTCAAGATCGGCTACAACCGGGCCGCGCGCATGGTGGAAGAGATGGAGCGTATCGGTGTGGTCAGTGCCGCGGATACCAAGGGCAACCGCGAAGTGCTCGCGCCCCCGCCTATACAGGATTGATTGGAACCATTCATGTCGTTGAAGACTCGTGTTGTCGCCCTGGCCCTCGGACTGGCCTTTGCGCACTCCGCCGTCGCCGGCCCCGGGCTGGATCAGATGAGCGGTTTCTTGAAGGGCCTGCACAGCCTGGCCGCCACCTTCGACCAGACGGTGTTGAACACCGAGAACAACCACAGCGGACGGTTTGAAGGACAGTTTCTGCTCAAGCGGCCCCAGCGTTTCCGCTGGAACTACACCGCACCGTACGAACAGGACATCATCGCCGATGGTCGTTGGGTCTGGGTGGTGGACAAGGATTTGGAGCAGGTGTCCCAGCAGTCCCAGGAGGATGCCTTACGCGGCACGCCCGCCATCGTGTTGCTGGCCGACACGGACATCAACAAAAGCTTTGAAGTGGTGGAATTGGGTAAGCATCAAGGGGAATACTGGCTGGAATTGATTCCGCGCGATCCCGAGGGGCCATTCGAGCGTATCCAGCTGGCGTTCGCGGACAACATGCTCAAGCGTATGGAGACCCGCGACAAGTTCGGCCAGATCAGCCGGTTCGTCTTCCATGGCTTACAGCGCAATATCGACTTGCCGGACGACCTGTTCGTCTACACCCCGACGCCCGAACTCGACGTGTTCGCCCACTGATCCTGGGGTGATCCGTATAGGGTTATGCCCGGCCAGTGCGCTATGCTGCACCTGCGGTCCTTCCTAGATGGCCGTTTGGCGATCACACGGAGGTGGCAATGCGCGGGCACCACGGCTGCCGCGTCGATTTGGGTCAGCCCAGGCACCGGGTTAAGCGGTATTCGTTAGCCTCGCGCATAGGTGGGGTTTGCGTGCGTGCCATCACTTGTTGTGTGCTTTTTGCCGGGAGCCTCGTGGTCGCAGCAGGTGACGCCGATACCGTCCCGCGGCCTGAGCTGACCGAAGCCGAGCGTGCTTGGCTACAATCGCACCCTGTAGTGCGTCTTGGCGTGGATGCCGGCTACGGGCCCTATAGCTTCGTCGATGCCAGCGGTCGCTTTTGCGGCGTCGCGGCGGATTTTCTACGCATCATCAGTGACCAAGTGGGCGTGCGTTTCGAGACGGTGCCGGGACTGACGTGGCCGCAAATCATCGCCGGCGCCCAACAGCGAGCCGTCGACGTGATCGCAACCGCGGTCAAGACGCCTGAGCGCGAAGACTTTCTGGCGTTCACCGACATCTATATCCCGACGCCCTTGGTGATCATGACCCGTGCAGGCGAGCGCGATATCGCCGAGCCGGCGGAACTGCGTGGGCGGCGCGTCGCCTTGGTCGAGGGGTATTCCTCCACCGCGCAGGTGCTGGCGGAGACACCCGACATCCAGCCCGTGTTGGTCGCCGATCCGTTGGCGGGCCTAAGAGCGCTGTCGGTTGGACAGGTCGACGCCTATGTCGGGGTGTTGGGCGTCAATACCTACCTCACCGTCCGTCACGGCATTGCCAATCTGCAGGTGGCCGGCGGGTACGATATGCAGAACAACGGCCAGCGGTTCGGGGTGCGCAGCGACTGGCCGGAGTTGGCGACGATCCTGGACAAGGCGTTGGCGGCGATTCCCGAGTCGCGGAAGAACGCGATCTTTCAGCACTGGATCCCGGTATTACGGGCGCAGCCACGCGGGCGCGATATCTGGCTGACGCCGGATGAACACCGCTGGCTGGCCCGCCATCCAAAGCTACGGGTCGGCATCTCGCCACACGACGAGCCGCTGGCCTTCCTTCGGGCCGGTAAGCAATACGGCGGCATTGCGGCGGACTATCTCGCCCAACTGCACCGCTTGACCGGTGTGGAGCTGGAGTTCGTGCCGTTGGTGGAGCGCGAAGCCCAGCTACGACAGCTGCGTGAAGGGGCCATCGATGTCATTGCCAGCATCGGCCAGACAACGACCGACGTGTCGGTCAGCCGTCCTTATCTGCGTTCGCACCTCGGGGTTTTCACGCGTAAACAGACGCCATTCATCGGCAGCGCCGCGGACCTGAAGGGGCAACGGGTTGCGGTGGTCGCCAGCAGCTCTTCGGCCGCGATGGTGGCCGCCTTGCCGGAGGTGGTGGCGGTGCCGGTCAACAGTTTGCGCGCCGCCCTCGAACAAGTGGATCTGGGTAACGCCGATGCCGCCTTGGTGGAGGTAACCGCCGGCGTTTACCTGCTGGATCGCCTGAAGCTGCGTGGCCTGAGATTGACCAGCAGTCTCGCCGAACCCGACGCCACCTATGCCTTCGCGGTGCGCGCGGACTACCCCGAACTGCTCAGCATCATCGACAAGGTGATCCAGACCAGCAGTGCGGAGGAAAACGCGGCAACCTTGCGCCGGTGGATGAGCGGCCAGGACGACACCGTTTTGTCCCGGGAAGTGGTGATGTGGTGGGCCTTGGGGATAGGCTTGGCGGTGGCGATTCTGTTCTTGGGAGTTTTCGGCTGGAACCGACGGCTCGGGCGGGAGATCGCCCGTCGTCAACGGGCGGAACGGGAGCTGCTCGACTATCAATCGGAGCTTGAGCTGCGGGTCACCGAGCGCACCGAACGATTGAATCACCAGGCCAATCACGATGCCCTTACCGGCTTGCTGAATCGCAGCGGCTTCGATCGTCAGCTTGATCTGGCACTGCAGAGCGCACGTGGTGAAGGTCTTCACCATGCCTTGCTGTACCTGGACATGGACCAGTTCAAGATCGTCAACGACACCTGTGGGCATCGCGCTGGCGACGAACTGTTGCGCCAGCTGGCGGTACTGATGCGCGCCCCACTCAGGGAGCGGGACACCTTGGCACGGCTGGGCGGGGACGAATTCGGCATCCTGCTTGAAGGCTGTTCCCAGGAGGTCGCCGCATCCATCGGTAACCGGGTGCGGGAATTGGTCGAAGCACACCGCTTCAGCTGGGAGGAGCGGGTATTCCGGGTCGGGGTATCCATCGGCGTGGTGCCTGTCGACAGCAATAGCAGCGGTGTCGAGGCCTTGTTGAGCGCCGCGGACATGGCCTGTTTCGTCGCCAAGGACGCGGGCAGGAATCGGGTCCACCTGGCGCGGGAAGGCGATGACGCATTGCGTCGTCGCACCCGCGAGATGGAATGGTTGCCCCGTCTGCAGCAGGCGTTGCAGGATGACGCATTGGTGCTTTATTACCAGCGTATCGTGGCGCTGGGCGATGCGGACGATGGCGTCCACCGTTGCGAAATTCTGCTTCGCCTGCCCGGCGACGATGAGCAGTTGATCCTGCCGGGGGCTTTCGTGCCGGCCTCTGAGCGCTACGGCCTGGACACGGCGCTCGACCGTTGGGTGATCCGTCAGGTATTCGCCTCGTTGGGACGGTTATCCACCGGCAGACGCTTTCTCTGCGCAATCAATCTGTCCGGACATTCCCTTAGCGATTCAGGTCTGGTGGACTATGTGCGCAGCCAGCAGGCGCTGTTCGATGTCGATCCCGGCAGTATCTGTTTCGAGATCACCGAGACCGTCGCGATTTCCAATCTGCAGGATGCCAGTCGCCTGATCTGCGCGTTGCGTACACTCGGCTATCGATTTGCTCTTGATGACTTCGGCAGTGGGCTTTCGTCCTTTCCGTATTTGAAAAGCCTGCAGGTGGATTACCTGAAGATCGAGGGTGGCTTTGTCACCGAAATGACCCGGGATGCCATCGATTTCACCATGGTTGAGTCCATTGTCCGCATTGGTCAGGTGATGGAGATGTCCACGGTGGCGGAGTGCGTTGAGGATCAGGAAACCCTGGAGGCACTGCGCGCGCTGGGCGTGGATTTCGTACAGGGCTACCACCTGCACCGACCGGCACCCTTGAGTGAACTGATCGCAGACACGTGATTCCGCGCTGGCACGCCATGCCGGTATCATGGGCGGCATGGCCGATCCAGACCTGTTCAACGCGATGCCCGTCCAAGACCCAGCCGCCCAGCCACTGGCCGACCGCATGCGGCCTCGTGAACTGTCGGAGTATGTCGGCCAGCACCATATGCTGGGCGAGGGAAAGCCCTTGCGCATTGCCATCGAGTCAGGGCGGCTGCACTCGATGATCTTCTGGGGACCGCCCGGCACCGGGAAAACCACCTTGGCGCGGATGCTCGCCCGCAGCGCCGAACATCATTTCGAAACCCTGTCCGCGGTACTGGCCGGCGTCAAGGATATCCGGGCGGCGGTGGAGCTGGCGCGGCAGCGACGTGCGCAGGACGGGCGCGGCACCGTGCTGTTCATCGACGAGGTGCACCGCTTCAACAAGTCGCAACAGGACGCCTTTCTGCCTCACGTCGAAGATGGGACATTGGTGTTCGTGGGGGCGACCACGGAAAACCCGTCCTTCGAATTGAACAATGCGTTGCTGTCACGGGCGCGGGTGTATGTGCTCAAGTCGCTGACGCCGGATGACCTTGGGCGACTTCTCGATCGGGCCTTGGACGATACGTCGCGGGGGTTGGGTGGACGCGATCTGGTGCTCGACCCCGACGACCGGATGCTGATCGCCCGCGCGGCCGACGGCGACGCCAGGCGGGCATTGAACCTGCTCGAGATCATTGCCGATTTGACCGATAGCGGCCCCATTGATCATCAGGTGGTCGCGGAAGTCGCCAGTGGCTCGGTGCGTCGTTTCGACAAGGGCGGTGAGGCCTTCTACGACCAGATATCCGCGTTGCATAAGTCAGTGCGAGGGTCGTCTCCGGACGGGGCGCTTTACTGGCTTTGCCGAATGATCGACGGCGGCTGTGATCCCCTCTATATCGCGCGGCGGGTGGTGCGCATGGCGTCCGAGGATATCGGCAATGCCGACCCCCGGGCGCTGCAACTCGCGCTCAATGCCTGGGACGTACAGGACCGTCTGGGCAGTCCGGAAGGCGAGTTGGCCATAGCCCAGGCTGTCGTCTATATGGCCTGTGCGGCTAAAAGCAATGCCGTTTACACGGCGTACAAGTCCGCCATGCAGGCTGCCAAGCAATCGGGCTCGCTGGAAGTTCCGATTCATTTGCGCAATGCCCCCACCAAGCTGATGAAGGAACTCGGCTATGGCAAGGCCTATCGGTATGCGCACGACGAGCCGGGCGCTTATGCGGCTGGCGAGACCTATTTACCGGACGAACTCTTCGGGCAAACGTTCTATCAGCCGGTGGATCGCGGTCTGGAGATCAGGATTCGTGAAAAACTGGCGCAGTTGCGCGCGCGGGATCGGACGGCAGCGACGGACGATTAGCCCGGTGCGCGGGACGTCCTCATGCGTCAGTCATCGGCCATGCAATTGCGCAAACAGTTCGGGGGCCAGAATTTCTCGAATGTCCACGAACTCACCGCTCGGGCGCTCGCGCAGGGACGCAAGCACCGAGACGATTTTCTCTGCCGCGCCCAGCGGGCCGGGCATGATCTCGGTACCGCGCGCCTCCCGCAGGCGACGCAACGCCGGGAAGGCATCAGCGTCGGCCTCGTCGCACAGATGATCCATCATGGCGGTGTCGATGATACCGGGCGCGAGGGCGCTGATGTGTGTCCCGGCGAACTCATGGGCATACAGCTTTGCCAGCATGTTCAGGGCCGACTTGGACAGGGCGTAGCCGCCCCAACCCTTGTTGCCGAGGACGGCCGCGCCGGAGGAGATCATCACGATCTGCCGAATCGGCCTACCCCAGGCATGCAGCCAGTCCAGCACTGCCTTGTTGGCCCAGACGTTGATCTCCATGACCTGTTTCATGTCGGCCATGGGGGTCGAGCTGATATCGCGTATCTCGCCGAGCACGCCGGCGTTGAGCACCACCAGATCAAGCGCTGGCAGATCGCCGATCAATCCTTCCAGCGCTCCGGGCAGGGCGGAGTAATCGGTCAGATCACAGCGGGCGTGATGTACCGCCGGTAGATCGCAGTCTCTGCGGCTGCAGCCATGCACGGACCACTGCTGTTGGCCGAGATATTCAGCCAGGCCGTGGCCAAGCCCGCTGCTGACGCCGGTGATAAAGGCATGTCGGGTCATGGGTCAGTCGATGATCTCGCTAACGGTGTCGCTGAGCGGCATCTTCTTGCTCAGGCGAATGGTCTGCGCCCGTTTGCGGCGCAGCCGAATGTTGAGCAATTCCACCACGAAGGAGAACGTCATGGCAAAGTAGATGTAACCCTTGGGGACGTGAACGTCAAAGCCTTCGGCCATCAGGGTGAAACCGATCAGGATCAGGAACGACAGTGCCAGCATCTTGATGGTCGGGTTGGCGTCGACGAATTCACCGATGGGTTTGGCGGCGAACAACATGACGGCGACGGAGATGACCACGGCGATCACCATGATACTCAGGTGATCGACCAGGCCAACAGCCGTGATGACCGAGTCCAGCGAGAACACCACGTCCAGGATGACGATTTGGGTCAATATTAGCAGCATCCCCTGCGGCTTAGGATCGTTTGTCTCGTCTTCCACCAGTTCCAGACTGTTATGGATCTCGTGGGTGGATTTCGCCAACAGAAAAAGCCCACCCAGAATCAGCACCAGATCGCGGCCGGATAGGGCGACGTCGAACAGTGAGAACAAGGGGTCGACCAGACTCATCACCCAGGTCAGGCTGAACAGCAACGCCAAGCGCGACAGCATCGCCAGGGCGATCCCGAGCCGCCTTGCGCGGTCGCGCTGCTGCCGCGGCAGCCGTGCGACGATGATGGAAATGAAGATGATGTTGTCGATGCCCAGCACGATCTCCAGGGCGATCAGGGTGCCCAGGGCGATCCACGCCTCGGGTGAGGCGATCCATTCGAACATGCTCGTGAGTCTCCAACGCGGACAGGGCGGCCGCCTGGGAAGAGGCGGAACCGGGGACGGTAGTGTCCGCACGGGGGGCGGACCCCGCAAGGGTCTTATTCCAACGTCGCCAGGACCTGTTTGATGCGGCCGCGAACGTCATCGATCCGGACGACGATGGCGTCCGCCGCCGATCGCTCCGTGGGCAGGGTCTGCCAGTGCTGCGACCAGCTGGCGTGCAGTTCGCGGGCGGCGGCTTCCACGTCGGGGGTTGTCATGGCGCTCAGGTCGACGATCAGGCCGACTTGCACCCAGCCTTTGCGCGGATTGCCTTCCACCGGGTCCTGATCGTAGTGGGCGCGGTATACCAGTTGCTCCAGGCTGGCCAGGGTGAGCAACAACTCGAAACAGGCGGTGCGGGTATTGTTGTTCCGCTCGGATACCTCCATGCGCCACACGTTGTACGAGAAACCGACCAGCGCGAAGAGCATGCTGAATATCACCGCCAGGCGATAGATGCCGCCAGGGTCGCGGGCCGCGGTCATTTGCAGTATCCCGCATTCGGCGTCTCGGACGCGGTTTGTATGGTCGATACCCGCTGTGCCGGACCGCACCCGCCGCCCCCGGCGCCGTGAATGGGAAAGTGTGGCCGTCTTGGCCCAACGCAGGGCGCACCCCCGGTTGTGCGGCCCCGGCCGGGACCGGGTCGCGGCTTCGGCCAGTCAGCGGGCCGGTAGGCTCGCCGACCGGCTGCTACTCCGGCGACGAGTCGAATTTCGGCACCGCCCGGGTTGCCGCTTCGCCAGGGGTGGCGGCGATGCCATTGGCGCGGATGTCTCTGATGAGCCATTCCATTTCCTTGATCTCGCGGCGCTGCGCCTTGATGATCTCGTCTGCCAAGTCTCGCACGCGCGGATCTTCGATTTGCGCACGCACGCTGGTAAGAATCGCTATCGAGTGGTGCGGGATCATGCCTTCCATATAGTCGACGCCAGTCACGGTGACCTGGCTGCGCACCAACCAAACCGCGGCGATCAGGAGCGCGGCGGCGCCGGCAAAGATGCCCAGGTTGACGGCGTTGTTCCGATACATGCTAAGCATAAATGCCAGCATGATGGCCATCATGGCGCCGCCCATGATGAGGGTCATGTAAAAACGGGTCTCACTGAACCAGGCGTGGTCCAGGATCTGGTACGAGTTGAGATACATCAGGAAGAACATCGCCACCATCGAGGTCGCGATCATGGCAAAGAACTTGCCGTAGTTGCCGTGCGTATGTTGTGCGTCGTCCATGGCGTTACCTCTCCTTAAACATCGTGCTGCAAAAATCGCGGGATGTGCCCGCGTCGTCGGACATCTCCGCCCGCATCCAGCGGTATCGACAGCGTTTGACACCAGGCGCGATGGGACGTTCCGATGTCCGATTCAGACGAAGTGGAGAGGGGCATGGACGGACGGTGCCGCCGGGGTATCTGTCAGTGGTAGCTGCGCATCTGCCCGACCAGAATCCCTTGGATCTGCACCTGCTCGGGGAGATAGCGCATTGGCTGCATGGTGCTGTTGGCTGGATGCAGCACCACCTGTCCCGGGGTTTGCTCAATGCGCTTGAGGGTGGCTTCGGCGCCATCCACCAGGGCGACGACGATCTCGCCGTTACGGGCATGGTCGCGCTGTTCGATCACCACCCAATCGCCGTCGAGAATGCCTTCGTCGATCATCGACTCGCCTTTCACCTCCAGCACATAGCAGCGGCCACTGGTGCGTAGTCGCGGTGGCACCATGACGGTCTCGTCATTACTGATCGCCTCAATGGGACGGCCGGCGGCGATCCGACCATACAGTGGCAACTGGTTGTCGTCCGATTCATCGGGCGCGGTGGCGACCGGGTCGTGGTCGGCGAGCCGAATGCCGCGGCGCAGATTGTTCATCGGTTCCACCAGGCCCGCCTCGATAAGCGCCTGGATCTGTTTGTGCAGGGAGCCGCGCGACTTGAGCCCCAGTGCGTCGCACAACTCGTCCAAGGTCGGCGGATGGGGGAAATCGTCGAGATGGGTACGCAGGTAGTCGTAGATTTCCTGCTGGCGGCGGGTGAGGCTGGGCGGTGCCATGGCGTTCTCCTCTGGTTGGCCAAAGGTTTTCGTTTGGTTCTGTTTCCAGGCCAGTATAGAACAATCGGAGAACTTGTCTATCCCTTTGTTTCTCTGTGGCGATGCGTTGGCAAGGTCAGTCAGTCGGCAAAGACGACGAAGTAGGCATCGCCTTCGGGCAGCGGCAGGCAGCGGATCAGCACGCCGTCGCGCCGGGCTTGCAACAGGCGTCTGCCCAGCGGCTGAAAGAGGGTCTCGGCACCATCGCCTCGGGCTGCGTCGAAGCGAATGCGGTAGCTATGTGCGGTGCGCTCGGGCGCCGTCCCTGCAAGCAGTTGTTCGATACGGGCCATGGCGGAGTCCACGGCCTGCCCACGCAGGTCGAGTTCGGCGTCGGCCTCGCCGGCTTGTATGGCCAGGGCGGCGAGCGGGTTGTCGTCGAAGTGCGGCATGTGGCGGAACCATCCGGCGATGTGAATGCGAACGGGTAGGGTGGCCGGGCAGCGGATGCCAGTTCGGTCTTGGAGGACGGCATGTTAACAGACCGTGCCGGCCCCGTGCCGGGCTGCCCTTGGCACGTTGCGGGCCACTACTGTGCCGACCGATTCGGACACGTCGCGTTGTGCTGATCGCGCACCAGATCAGCGTGGCGTCGTGATGCGGCGCATGGCTCGTGAATGCTAAGTTAATGGCTCGGCGTTATCCAACGTGTCCACTGGGCGGGGGTTCTATGCAGCAGTACGACGTGGTCATCATCGGCTCCGGTCCGGGAGGCGAGGGTGCCGCCATGCGACTGGCCAAGGCGGGTAAACGGGTCGCGGTGGTGGAGCGGCAAGCACAGGTCGGCGGCAGTTGCACCCATCAGGGCACGATCCCCAGCAAGGCGTTGCGCCATTCGGTCCAGTTGTTGGCCGATTATCGACACCACCCGCTGTTTGCGCACACGGTGTCCGCCATGGATGTCACCTGGCCGCAGTTGTTGCAGAGCACCAGACGGGTGATCGACCGGCAGGTCGGCATGCGCCATCGACAGTACACGCGCAATCGCGTTGCCGTGTATCACGGCACCGCCACTCTGGCAGACGCCAATACGGTGGTGGTGGAAGGCAGCAATGGACAGCGGGAAAAACTGTCCGCCGGCCACATCGTCATTGCCACCGGGTCGCGGCCCTATCGCCCCAAGGGTGTGGATTTCAGCCACCCGCGCGTCCTCGATAGCGATACCGTGCTGCAGATGGACCACACACCGTGGCGCATGACCATCTACGGTGCCGGAGTGATCGGTTGTGAGTACGCCTCGATCTTTGCCAACCTGGATCTGAAGGTGAATCTGATCAACACCCGAGACCGATTGTTGTCCTTTCTGGACGAGGAGATCACTGACGCGCTCAGCTATCACCTGCGGGACCAGGGCGTGTTGATCATGCACAACGAGGCCTATGAACGCATCGACGTGGACGATGCCGGCGTCCGGATCCACTGCAAGTCAGGCAAGGTGATCAAGTCGGACGTATTGCTGTGGGCCAATGGCCGAACCGGCAATACCGATGAGCTGAACCTTGACCGGATCGGCATCGCGCTGAATTCACGGGGACAGATCGAGACCAACGACCGCCACCAGACGGCGGTACCGCACATCTATGCCGTCGGCGACGTCGCCGGTCCGCCGGGCCTGGCCAGTGCCAGCTATGATCAGGGGCGCTTTGTCGGCCAACTGATCGCGCTGGGCGAGTGCGATTGGAAAATGATGGCGAGCATGCCGGCGGGGATCTACACGTCCCCGGAGATAAGTTCCGTCGGGCGGACGGAAAAGGAATTGACCGAAGACAACGTGCCATACGAAGTCGGTCGGGCGGAATTCAAGAATCTTGCCCGGGCCCAGATTGCCGGTCACGAAACCGGCATGCTGAAGATCCTCTTTCATCGTGAAACGCTGGAAATCCTCGGCATCCACTGCTTTGGCGAGCAGGCGTCGGAGATCGTCCACATCGGTCAGGCCATCATGGCCCAGCACGGCGGCGCAAATACCATTAAGTTCTTCGCCGATACGACCTTCAATTACCCCACCATGGCAGAGGCTTACCGGGTGGCCGCCTTGTACGGGCTCAACCGCATCGGCTGAGAAAGGGAGGCAGGCAAAAGACATCGCTGATCATCATGCGGCAGTTCCAGCACAAGTCGCGCATGTCCGTCCCCGCTTGTGGAGGATGACCACGAACACATGCGGGTTTTCGGCGCCAGGCTTTAGGACCGCGACTCGCCGGGTCCCCAGACCGGATACCCTGAATATTGTCAGGTTCCGCTTGCGCGGAGGAGGCGTATGGTGAGCGCGTCCGGATGGCTTTGTCGCAGATCAACGTCCGCCCCGGACCCGGCCTATACACTTGCACACGCATTCGGAATGCAACCCGAACGACCTTATGAAGTTACCCGCTGACCTACAGCAACACGATCCAGCCGATACGATCCGTCCCCTGCGCCCACCCTGGGCCATCGCCGAGTGGGCGTTCGCGGCGCGCTGTGACGGTTGCCAGGCCTGTGTGCGGGCCTGCCGCGAAGGGGTGCTGAAGCGAGGCGCCGACGGCCTGGTCGAGGCGGACTTCCGTTTCGGCGGCTGCGACTTCTGCGGCGCTTGCCTGGCTGCGTGCGACCGTGGTGCGTTGCGCCGTGAGTTGCGCTCGACCACCCGGGCGTTTCGCTTTGCCATCGCCATCGGCACCGACTGCCTGGCCAGGGCGGGCGAGCCCTGTCGCACCTGTCAGGATTTCTGCGACAGCTTCGCCATCCGTTTCGATACCGGCGGGCAGGGCCCGGTGGTGCTCGACAATTGCAGCGGCTGCGGGGCTTGTGTGGGCCCGTGTCCTGTCGGGTCCATCAAACTGTATCGGCCAACCTCCCCGGGCAGCGCCTGACGTCGAGCGGGTCGCGTCGCCGGTTCAACAGATTCGCGGCAATTGTTCGCCCACCAGCATGTCCATGATGCGCTCGCCACCGAACCCGGTCTGCAGTATCACACTGCCGGTCGGGGCCTCAGCCACATGGCCGATGCAGACGCTGTGCTCGCCAGCGGGATCGGCGCGCATGGCGGCTAGCACGGCGTCGGCCGCGTCAGCGGGCACCACCGCAAGCAATTTGCCCTCGTTGGCCAGATAGAGCGGGTCCAGGCCGAGCAGTTCACAAAGACCGCGCACCTCGGCGCGGATCGGCAACCGGGTGTCGTCGATACGCAGGCAGGCGTCGCTGGCTTGGGCGAACTCGTTCAGCACGGTGGCCACGCCGCCCCGGGTCGCGTCGCGCAGGCAATGAATGTCCGGACAAGCGGCGAGCATGGTCTGAACCAGTGCATTGAGCGGTCGGCAGTCGGATTGGATATCAGTGTGCAGAGACATCTCGCCGCGCGCGTCGGCGATGGCCGCACCATGATCGCCGATATGGCCGTTGATCAGGATGGCGTCGCCGGGCCGGGCACGCTGGCTGGCGATGTGGATGCCGCGCGGGATGACGCCGATGCCGGCGGTGTTGATAAACAATTTGTCCGCGGCGCCCCTGTGTACCACCTTGGTATCGCCGGTGACGATCCGCACGCCGGCGGCGTCGGCGGTGGACTTCATGGATGCCACCACCCGCCTCAGCGTGTCCAGCGGCAGGCCTTCCTCGATGATCATGCCGCAACTGAGGTAACGGGGTATGGCACCGCCCACCGCCAGGTCGTTCACCGTGCCGGCCACCGCCAGCTTGCCGATGTCGCCACCGGGGAAGAACAGCGGGTCCACCACGTAGCAGTCGGTGGTCATGGCCAATTGGTCGCCTTCGCCAAGCAGATCGTCCAGATCGAGCCGCGCCTGATCCTCCAGCGGCGACAGGAGGTTGTTGGCGAAGCCGGCGACGAACACCGTGTCGATCAGCTGGCGCATGGCCTTTCCGCCTGCACCGTGGGCCAGAGTGATGGTGTCCGCTGCCAGATGCTGCCCGGGTTTATCGGCCGGACGATTCATGATGCCGCTGCTCCCTGTTGCGCCTGTCGCTGACGTGCCAGCAGTTCAGGCAGATTGCCGTAGTTGTAGTAGGCGGCACAGGCGCCCTCACTGGAAACCATCAATGCGCCCAACGGTGCCTGTGGGGTACAACTGTTGCCGAAGGCTTGACATTGCCAGGGGCGGATGGCGCCTTTGATGACCTCGCCGCACTGGCAAGCCGCCGGGTCCGCGATCGTCAGGTCGGGCACCTTGAAGCGACGCTCGGCATCGAAGCGTGCATAGCTGTCGCGTATACGTACGCCGGATTCGCCGATGCTGCCCAGGCCGCGCAACTGGCATGTCGAGTGGGGCTCGAACACCGTCGCCATGGCGGTCAGGCCGGGTGCATTGCCATCCCGTCGGACCACCCGCTGGTACTGGTTTTCCACCTCGGCGCGACCGGCGGCGATCTGCTTGATGAGCATCCACAGCGACTGCAGGATGTCCAGCGGTTCGAAGCCGGTGATCACCATGGGCTTGCGGTAGCGTTCAGCGATTGACCGAAACGGCCCGGTGCCGATCACCATGCCGACGTGGCCGGGTGCCAGGAAGCCATCCAGCACCATGCCCGGCGTATCCAACACCGCCTGGATGGTGGGTGCCGTGGTGATGTGATTGCAGAACAGCGAAAAATTCTCGATTTGCTCGTGCGCGGCGGCCAATACGGTCAGCGCCGTGCTGGGCATGGTGGTCTCGAACCCCAGGGCGAAGAACACCACTTGGCGCTCGGGATGCTTGCGCGCCAACGCCAGGGCATCCAACGGCGAGTAGACCATGCGCACATCGGCGCCTTCGGCCTTGGCTTGCAGTAGGCTCTTGTGCGAGCCGGGCACGCGCATGGCATCGCCGAAGGTTGCCAGGATCACCTCCGGCCGCTCCGCCAGTGCCACACAGGCGTCCACCCGGCCACGGGGCAACACGCAGACCGGGCAACCCGGACCGTGGACCAACTCGATGCCCTCGGGGAGTAGTTGTTCCAGGCCATAGCGAAAGATTGTGTGGGTGTGGCCGCCACAGAATTCCATCAGTTGCAGCGGACTTTGCCGCGCCCGCTCGATCCGCGGCAGCAATCGGCGGATGTCGTCGATCAGCGCGCCGGCCTTGGCGGGGTCGCGGAACTCGTCGATCAGGTGTAGTGGCTGGTTCATCCTTGGCCTCCATTCGATTGCATGGCATCCAATTCCTGTTGCATTTCGCCCAGCTCGGCTAGCAGCGCCAGGGTCTTTTCGGCCTCCTGCGCGTCGATGCGGCTCATGGCGAAGCCCACATGAACGAGCACCCAGTCGCCCAGGCAGGCGTCCACCGGATGGTCCTCGTCGATCACACAGGTGATATTCACCGGTCGTTGCACGCCGGCTACGTCCACCGTGGCGGTACGGGCCTCTGGGTCGGTGATCGCGACGATCCGACCGGGGATTCCTAGGCACATGAGGCGGTCCTCTGTTGTATCGATCTTGCGGCGGCGACCACGGCTTGTCCAAGCGCCAGACCGCCGTCGTTGGCAGGTACCTGGCAGTGTGCCAGGACTTGGCAACCGCGCCTGAGCAGCCCGTCCCGCACCGCCCGGAGCAGGCTGCGATTCTGGAATACGCCACCGCTCAGGGCGACGCGATCAATGCCCAGGGCGCGCGCATGCTCGGCTGCCGCGTCCACCAGCACCTTAGCCAAGCCCGCTTGGAAGCGTGCCGCCATGGTGGCGACCTCAGCCCCATCGGCGATATCCACCAGCAGCGCCTGCCAGCAGGGTGCGGGGTCGATGACGTTGCCGTCCCAACCAAAAGGGTAGGGCGGCCGGTGGTCGGTGGCAGGGGTAGCCGCAGCCGCCTCCAAGGCCATGGCGGCTTGGCCTTCGAAACTGAGCCGTTCAGGGGCCACGCCGATGGCCGCCGCGACAGCGTCGAACAATCGACCGGTCGACGAGCTGAGCGGCGAGTTCAGGTCCTGCCTGATCATGTGCCGCAGTGGCTCCAACGGTTTGTCGCGCAGCACCCTCACGTGATCCGTCGGCAATGCTGCCGCGTCCAGTTGCGCCAAGGTGTTGCGCCAGGGTTCGCGCATGGCCTGGGCGCCGCCCGGCAGGGCCACGGGTTTGAGGTGTGCTATGCGGCGACAATCCCGATAGTCGACCAGCAACAGCTCGCCGCCCCACAGATCGCCGTCTGCGCCCAGACCGAGGCCGTCCAGGGCGATGCCCAGCAACGGGCCGTCGTCCAGTGCGATAAGGTTGTCCGCCATGCAGGCGGCGATGTGCGCGTGATGGTGTTGCACCGCCACCAGCGGCAACCCGTCGCGCGCCGCCCAGGCTGAACCGTACTGACTGGACAGATAGTCCGGGTGCGCGTCCACCGCCAGCGCGGTGGGGCGATGTTCGTAAAGCGCCAGGTAAAGCTCGACGGCGTACCGGTAGTCCTGATAGGTGCGCGCGTCCGTCAGATCGCCCAGATGTTGGGAAAGGATGGCTTGGCCGTGTTGCAGCAGGCAGAAGGTATTCTTCAGTTCACCGCCCAGCGCGATCAGTGGCGGGGCAGACGCGAAGCCCGGCGGTAGCGTCATCCGGCCCGGGGCGAAGCCACGGGCGCGGCGTAGCGGCTGCAGCACGTCGTCCATAGGGCGCAGCACCGAGTCGTCCACCCGATGGTCGATGGGCCGGTCGTGCAGCAGGAACAGGTCGGCGATATCGCCCAGGCGGTCGAGCGCATCGGCATTGGCGATGCACTGGGGTTCGTCCGAACGGTTGCCGGAGGTCAACACCAGGGGGCTGTCCAGCGCGGTCATCAGCAGGTGATGCAGCGGGCTGTAGGGCAGCATGAAACCCCACTGGCGCTGGCCGGGCGCTATCGCGGCCGGTAGTCGTGCGGTGTCCAGGGCGTCCAGCACCACGATGGGTGCGGCCGGGCTGGTCAGCTTGGCGGCGGCCTGCGGATCGACATGACAGTAGCGACCGATCTGCTCGAGGTCGCGGGCCATCAGCGCCAGCGGCTTGTGCGGACGCCGTTTGCGGCGGCGGAGCTCGGCGACCGTGGCGGCATTGCGCGCATCGCAGGCCAGATGAAAGCCGCCGATACCTTTGATGGCGACGATGGCACCGTCCTTGAGCTGTGCCGCCGCGGCGTCAATCGGATCGTCGCAATCGATCACCTGGCCGCTGGCGTCGCTCAACCATATCCGTGGACCGCATGCGGGACAGGCGGTGGCTTGGGCGTGGAAGCGGCGATCCGCCGGGTCGTCATACTCCCGTTGGCAGTCGTCACAGAGCGGAAAGTCCGCCATGGCCGTATTCGCCCGATCATAGGGTAGGCTGCGCACGATGGACAGCCGAGGCCCGCAATGGGTGCAGTTGACGAACGGGTAACGGTAACGCCGGTCTGTCGGGTCATTGAGCTCACGCAGGCACTCGGGACACGTTGCGGCGTCCGGCACCATGCCGGTGTGGATCGCACCGCCGTCGCTGGGTGTGATATGAAAGCCTGTGTCGGGGACGGCGATATCGACGGGTGCCTGTTCAATGGCATCGATGCACGCCAGCGGCGGACAATTTTCCCGTAGCGCCGAGATGAAGGCGCTCAACTGGGCGCTGGTTGCGGACAAGGCGATGCTCACCCCGTCGCCATCATTGTGGACCTGTCCATGCAATCCCGATGCGTTTGCTACCCGCCACACCATGGGGCGGAAGCCCACTCCCTGCACCAGGCCGTGGATACGCAGCCGGTAGGTCAGCGGGATGTCCTTGGGCAGGGTGTTCGCCATATCAGTGCACCGTGCAGACCATGCAGGGATCGAAAGAGCGCACGACGTGCTGGATGGCGAGCGCATCCGCGGCGCTGTCCTCCACCGGTATGCCCACCAGCGCCTGCTCGAGCGCCCCAGGCGTCCCCTGGGCGTCACGCGGCGAGAAGTTCCACGTGGTGGGCGCGATGATCTGGTAGTTGAGGATGCGCCCGTGCTTGATGCGCAGCCAGTGGCCCAGACCGCCGCGCGCGGCTTCCACCAGACCCATCCCCTGCGCTTCGTCAGGCAAGTCGCTCTGGGCGCAGAAAGGTTCACCGAACTGCAACCGGTCTATCCAATCCAGCATGGCCGGGATCATCCGGGCCAGCTCGATCATGCGCGCCGTCACCCGACTGCATACGTTGCCGCCGTTGCGCGTCACCATATCGAGGGCCAGCGGGTGACCGTCCAGCAACTGGCGGGCGAGGGCGCCCACCTCGGTGACCTGGCCGCGGTAGCGCGGCGCCTTGCACCAGCTATAGGCGTCGGGCGCATCGGCGTCCGGTAGCGTGGTGCCCTGGTAGGGATGCCTGGGCTCGCGCTGGGCGTGCAGCCAGCTATGGCTGATGTCCTCGGTGATGGCATCGGTGTCCAGCGTCGTGGCGCCGCCGTCCCAGCTGCCGGCGGCGAACAACGGGGGATCATCGTCGCTTGCTTGGGGATAGGCGCCGTAACTCATAAAGCGGTCGACGGCGCGGCCCAGTCGCTCCAGACCCAGGGCGTCGGCCAGTGTCAGAAAACGGCCGAAGTCCGTGTCCGTGTGTTTGGCTGTCCAGTCGCGCAGGGCATCCACGCTGTCGATGGCCGCGACGTTTTCCAGACGATCGCCGAACAGAACGCGTTCCAGGAAATCCTGCATTTCGCGCACGATGACCCGCAGGTGCAACTGTTCGTGTGCCTCAATGGCGCGACTGGTGCCACCGGGTTGCAGGGCCAGTGAGTGGGGCCATTTGCCTGCCAGGATCCCGGTCAGATGCAGCCACCGGGCGCGGGCCGGCAGCATTTGTTCGGACGCGGTGCCGCATTGCGCCGCGAAACGTGCGGCGGTGGTTTGGTACCAGGGTCGGTCGGCATATCCGGGTTGGGCAAAGTCCGGCATGAAGAACAGATAGAAATGGGACAAGTGGTCGGCCATGTTTTCGCAGGCCAGGATCAGGTTGCCGGCGAGCTGACCGTTGGGCATGGGTGTCATGCCCTGGGCCTGGGCCAGGGCCCGCGCCGCCGCCACCGACTGGGCCACCGAGCAGATCCCACAGATACGCGGTGTGTACACCAGGGCGTCCCGCGGGTCCTTGCCGGTCAGGATCTGTTCAAAGCCGCGGTATAGCGGCGAGTTCACCCAGGCAGCCGAGACTTTGCCGTCGACCACCTCGACCTGTACCTCCAGATCTCCCTCAACCCGGTTGAATGGGCCGAGCAGCCGGCGTGTTCGTGCTTTGCTCATGGTTTGGTGCCCTTGCCCGGCTTGGCGACAATGTGGTCGGCTCTGGCATTGATACGCAGTCGCTCCGGCGTGGCGGCCTTGGATAACGAGGCCAGCGCGACGAACCAGGCCTTGGGCATGTCCGTGGGCAGACCGATGGGGATGCCGGCGAACTTGGGGGTTTCGCTGAACGGGTGACCGGGTTCCTCGAAGCCCGGCGCGGTGCAGTTGATACAGGCGTAGCCACCGCGGATACAGGAGCCTTCCCCGTTCCACGGGCGACGATTGCAGTCGGCGTGGGCCTGGGTGCCCAAACAGCCCAGGTGCTCCATCAGACAGCCCAATTGTGCGGGCTGCTCGGCGCTGGCCTTGAATTCATAGAATTCGTTGCGGACGCAGCCGTGATGGACCAGGTGGTCGGTATAGCTGCGCGGTCGATTGAGCTCGTCCAATTGCTCGGCACCTAGGGTTCCGGCCGCCAGTTGGGCGAGGGTGTCGGTGACCCAGCCCGGGTGTACCGGGCAGCCGGCCACGTTGATCACCGGCAGTCCGTCGGTGGCGTGCCAGTCGCCGCCCAGCAGGCCACCGGGCCGTTCGCCGTCGTGCTGCAGTCCACAGGCCTCGCCTGGATTGTCGCCGCCGGCGGTGACGCCGCCGAAGGCCGCACAGCTTCCGATGGCCAGCACATGACCTGCGCGCTGAGCCAGGACGCGCAGCCAGTCCATCATCGGTCGGCCGGTACCGGCCAACTGGTGGAAACGTCCGCTGCCATTGGGGCCGCGCATCACGGCACCCTCCAGGCACAGGACATCCAGCGGCTGGTTACCGTCGACGATGCGCTGCAGCAGAGCGATGAAGTCCGAGCCGCCGGCAGCGCTGAGCGACGGGTGCCAAAGCAATTCCACGCCGGTCAGCGACAGGGTGCGGTACAGGTCGGGCGACTCGGCGTTGAGCAGCGACATGCTGCAACCGCCACAGCCCCCCGATTGCAGCCACAGCACACGCAACGGCTCACTCACGGCGCCAGCTCCCGCGGCAGGGTCAGGGTAAACAGCGCACCGCCCTCGTCACTGTCAGCCTTGAGGGAGCCGCGGCATTGTTCGGTGGCCAGGTTGTAGCTGATATACAGACCCAGGCCGGTGCCTTTGCCGACCCCCTTGGTGGTGAAAAAGGGGTCGAAGATACGCAGCAGCTGCGGCGACGGGATGCCCGGCCCGTTGTCCTGTACCGTCACCCAGGCCTGCTCGTGCTGGATGCCGGCACGGATCCTGATCAGCGGTTGCGACACGTCTTCGAGGGCGTCCGCGGCGTTTTGCAGCAGGTTCACCAATATCTGGTGCACATAGCCTTCGTACCCGGTGATGGTCAGCGTCGCCGGGATGCGGATGTCCAGCACAGGGCGTACGCGGCGCGCCTTGATCACCCACTCGGCGGCCGTGTTGATCACGCGACAAAGATCGAAACCCTGGCACTGCTGCTGGTTGGCGGGTGTGGAGAAACGGCGCAGGTCTTCGACGATCTGTCCGACCCGGTCGGCGCCTTCAAGGGATCCGTCGATCAGTGGCGCGATGTCCGCCAGCAGCCGGTCGATCTTCAGTTTCTTGCGCAATTGCTCCCGTTCGTCTTCAGGCAGACCGTCATGGATGGCGGTCAGATAGCTGTGGAGACGCTGTTCGTACCGTTTGAGCGCATGCATGTTGCCAAACACGAAGCTGATGGGATTGTTCAGTTCGTGAGCCACGCCGGCCACCAGTTGGCCCAGTGATGCCATTTTCTCGGACTGTACCAACTGTTGCTGGGTGGTCTTCAGTTGATGGTGGGCGTCGCGCAGGTCGTCGTAGGCCCGCTGCAACTCGCCCAACGGGCGGCCGGTGATCACCAGTCCGGACAGGCGGCCATGGTGGTCGAAGCGCGGTGTGCAGTTGATGGCAATGGGTGTCGCGCGGCGGTTGGCATCCAGCAACTCGACCTCGCAGTCGCTGATCGCCGCGGTGCGGATGTGTTCGGCAAAGTCTTCGACCTTGGGTGCATACTCGGCGCTGAACAGCGCGGCCAACGGCTGTCCGACCAGCTCTGCGGTGGTCCGGCCGGTGAGCGATTCCAATGCGCGATTGACTTGTTGAATCGATCCGCCGGTATCGGCCACCACCAGCACGTCGCTCATGGACGAAATGACGCTTTGAATAAAGCGCTGGGCGTCTTCCAGTCCGGCGTTCTTTTCTTCCAACTGCACTTGGTAGCGCACGATATCCGCGTAGATTTCGTCCATGCGTTGGATCACTTCGATCCAGGCGGATTCGTTGGAGATGGCGTCGGGCGACGCGCTCACCCCGCGCAGCAGTGTCTTGATGCCGTCGTCCATGATGGGTTCCCTGGCCGCGTTCATGTGGCCTTGTGCTCCAGTTCGGCCATGCCGTCGATTTGCTCCAGCCCGTAACGCTCCAGCTTGCTGCGCAGCCCGACCCGGGACAGCCCCAGCTCGTCGGCGGCCCGGGTCTTGTTCCAGCGATGGCGGATCAGCGTCTCCTTGACGATGCGCGCCTCCAGCGTCGCCACGCGCTCCTTCAGGCCGCCCTGTGCCTGACGAATCACGCCCAATTCTTCGATCTGTTCGTCGCCGACGCCGTGCACGATATGTGCGGACAGCAGGTCGGCGTCCAAGGTGTCGCCCTCGCACAGTACCAGCATGCGTTTGAGCTCGTTTTGCAGTTCGCGCACATTGCCGGGCCAGTGATAGGACTCAAGACAGGCGAGGGTCTCGTGGCTGATCCCGTTCACCGATTTACCCAGTTGTTGTTGCAGATCCCGCAGCAGGGCTTGGGCCAGGACCGCGATATCGTTCTTGCGCTCGCGCAGCGGTGGCAGTGCCAGGGTGAAGGTGGCGAGGCGGTAGTACAGATCTTCGCGGAAGCGACCGGCCCGCACCTCGGTCTGCAGATCGCGGTTGGTCGCGGCGATCACCCGCACGTCCACGCTGCGGCGGCGGTTGCTGCCGAGAGGGCGAATCTCGCTTTCCTGCAGTACGCGCAACAATTTCACCTGAAAGGCCGGTGACAGTTCGCCGACTTCGTCCAGGAACACGGTGCCGCCATCGGCCAGCTCGAACAGTCCGACCCGGTCCTCGCTGGCGCCGGTGAAGGCGCCGCGTTTATGGCCGAACAGTTCGCTTTCCAGCAATTCGTCCGGCAGGGCACCGCAATTCTCGGCGACAAAGGGACCATCGCGGCGCAGGCTGTTGTAGTGCAGGGCGCGAGCGCACAGTTCCTTGCCGGTGCCGGACTCGCCGCCGATCAGCACGCTGACATCATAGGGGGCGACGCGACGGATCAGATCGCAGACGTCGTTCATGCAGCTGTCGTCGCCGCGTACGATGCCGCCGTTCCAGTCGAAACGTTCCTGCAGCACGGCGCGCTTGTGGCGCAGCGCTTCGGCCAGGGTGGCGGGGCGTAGCTTGAGTTCGGTGGCGAGCAGGGCGTTTTGCCGTTGCAAGTGGAACAACTCCACCGCGTTGCGCAGCTTGAGTAGCAGCTTGTCCGGGTGCCAGGGCTTGCTGATGTACTGGTAGACACCAGACTGATTAATCGCCTGTACCAGATCGCCGGCGTCGGTGTAACCGGAGATGATGATGCGGATGACCTCCGGCCAGCGCTCACGTACCCGGGCAAGGAAATCCACACCGGATTCGCCCGGCATGCGCTGATCGCAGAGCACCACCTGTACCCACTCGCGTTCCAGCACCACTTCGGCCTGCGCGGCGTTCGCGGCGGTCAGCACCTGGAATTCGTCCTCAAGGGTGCGGCGCAGGGTCTCCAACGAGCGGGGTTCGTCGTCCACCACCAGCACGCCGGGCAGGCTATCGCCCATCTGGGGTCTCCGCCATTTCGTGCATCAGCGGGTGGCCGACCAGACGGGCGGCACGGGTGGCGCGCAGCCAGGCGTACCAGTCGTTCAGACCCTCACCACTGATGGCGGACAGCTCGAACACCTGGAGCCCCGGATTCACCCTCCGCGCATAGTCGACACAGCGCTCCACATCGAACCGCAGGTGGGGCAACAGATCAATCTTGTTCAGCAGCAACAGGTCGGCGGCGCGGAACATGTCCGGGTATTTGAGGGGTTTGTCCTCACCCTCCGTGATGGACAGGACGGCCACCTTGCATGCCTCGCCCAGGTCGAAGGCAGCCGGACATACCAGGTTGCCGACATTCTCGATGAACAGCACCGATCCGGGTTCCGGCTGCAATTGATCGATGGCGTGGCCGACCTGGTGGGCGTCGAGGTGGCAGCCCTTGCCGGTGTTGATCTGGATGGCACGGGCGCCGGTGGCGCGAATGCGTGCGGCGTCGTTACTGGTCTCCTGATCGCCTTCGATCACCGTCATCGTCAATTCGTGCTGTAGATCGTGCAGGGTGCGGGTGAGCAGACTGGTCTTGCCGGAGCCTGGACTGGACAGCAGGTTGAGGGTCAGCACGCCTTGTTGTACCAGCAGGCGGCGATTGGCAGCGGCGTACTGGTCGTTCTTGCCCAGGATGTCCTGCTCGATCTGCACCATGCGCGCCTGACTCAACCCAGGGGCATGGGCGCGGGCCGGTCCCCGGCCGTAGTGCACATGGTCGCCATCGGCATGCACGTGATCGTGACGGTGCGTCGCGTCCCGTATCGCCGCGTCCTCTGCAGGGGGAGACGACGATGCATCGTTGCCGTGGTCGTGGTGATGAGGGTCGTGCTCATGCCCCGCGGCATGACCTTCGATGCGGCCTTCGCCATCGGCACATCCGCAGACGGTACACATCATTCCACCTCCAGTTCCTTGATCCGCATTTGGTCACCACCGGTGACCTGTAGTTGATAACTGCCGCAGTGGGGGCAGGGCTGTGCCAATGCGTCGATCCGGACCTCGGCGCTGCACTGCATGCACCAGGTGCTGGCTGCCACCGGGACGATTTCCAGCCGACTGCCATCGGCCAGGGTCCCGCGGGTCACGACTTCATAGCTGAAGGCCAGGGCGGAGGGTTCCACACAGGCCAACTGGCCGATCTCTAGCCATACGGTCTTCACCCTTTTATACCGCTGGGCCAACGCCTGCTCTTCCAGGGTTCGCAGGATGCTCTCGCACAGGGACATCTCGTGCATCAGGCGAACTCCGTATCAAGTTGGAAGGACACGCAAGG
This sequence comes from Gammaproteobacteria bacterium, assembly GCA_030148485.1. GTDB lineage: Bacteria > Pseudomonadota > Gammaproteobacteria > Chromatiales > Chromatiaceae > JANTHH01. The sequence goes on from JASBTJ010000039.1 coordinate 51,694, forward strand.
ATCGGCGGCATGGATCAGCAGTTCGGCTTGCCGCCGGGCACCCGGGTGGTCATGCGCGTCCACGGTTGCAAGTGCCTGTGCCGCTGGCCCGTCCGGGCGGAAGTTCCACTCGGTTGGTGCCAGGATGCGATAGCGTGTCACTCGGCCGCCGTCCAGGATCACGCGGTGGCAGAGGCGACCGCGGGAGGCTTCGAGCTGGCTGATGCCCAGGCCGTTCGCGCTGGTGCGCACGGTCTGTTGTGTATCCGGATATATCGCCAACTGTGCGATCTCGATCAGTCGTGCCAGCAAGCGCGCCAGCAGGCCGTTGCCGTGACGCTCGCGGACCTCCGCCAGCAGTGGGTGGGCGGCCAGCCGCGCACTGGGACCGGTTTCCACATTCGCGCCGTGCCAGTGCGGGTGGGCAATGAAGTCGTCGCCAGCGCCGTCCAGGTACGTGATCAGGGTGTCGTTGTCCAACCACGGCATGGGTTGGGAGTCGATGCAGCCGAGACTTGCCCAACCGTGATTCACCACGTGGCGCAGCAGGCGGGTTGCCGGCGTGTCCGTAGCCGCTATCCAGCGACACATGGCGCTGGCATCGAAACCCAACCAGTCCTGCAGCCGGCAGCCGTACAAGTCGTGGGCGATGTGGCGTTGCAGTGCCTGACGACGGGGCTCATGATCGGGGCTTTCCGCGGCCCGCGTCAGGCCGGGGGTGCGGGTCAGCGCCCCGTCGGGGTCCAGGCGGTCACGCAATGCGCGCAACGCTTGCAGCAGCGCCGCGAGCCGCTGCGGGTCTGGAGGGTCGCCAATGAAGCGCGGCCAGTCGGTGAGCACCCGGCACAGATGTTCGCTCAGGGTCTCTAGGCGAACCAGCCGGTCCCGGCTCAGTTCGACTGGGTCGCAGGCCGGCTTGCCCTGGGCCGATTCGACGGCGCGCACCGCGGCCACCCCCTGAGCCTGGCCACACACGTTGAACAGCAGCGGTACGTTGCGCAGTGCCTCAGCGCTGGGCTTGCCTTCGAACAACCGGCTGGCCAGCAGCGGGCGGGAAGAGCGTAACCGAACCCGGTTGCCCTGTCCCGAGCGGCGCAGGGAGATCACCAGATGACCTTCGACGGAGGCGGCGGGCATGCTCATGGCGAGCTTTCCCCCTGGTCGTGGGGCAGGCAACGACGCAGAAAGTCACGCCGACTGAGTGAGCGGCTGTCGGGGTGGTCGTCGGTAAGGTGCGATCCAGCGTCGCGATAGTGGGACTGCCGCACCGCCAACAGGGCGCTGAGGGCGAACTGCACGGCAGTGGCCTGGTCGGCAATCTCCTGCACCGGTGACAGCAGCGAACAGCATTGATAACGACCCACCCCGTCGGCCTCGGCCACCAGGAACTCGTAACGCCCGGACGGAAACACATGGCGCTGACGGCTTTCCAGGGGATGGTCCTGCCAGTCGGCGTCCCTGGGCAGCAACACCAGGCTGATGAACCAGGGTGTGATCAGCACGCCCAACCAGCCGTGCGGGCTGGCGCGAAAGCCTACTGCCTGGACGGCGAGGGCGGGATTGATGATGGGTAGGCCCACCATGCCGGTGTCCGCCACGTTGCGGAAGTGGTTCTCCAGGGTGACGAGCATGGCGGCGAGTTTGGCGTCCATCAGTCCTCCGACACCACCATGAAGTCGTTCTTGTCGCCGTCGCAGTGGGGGCAACGCCAGTGATCCGGCAGCTGGGAAAACGGTGTGCCGGGCGGTATCTGCCAGTTGGCGTCCCCGGCGGCGGGGTCGTAGACGTGCCAGCAGACGCTGCACTCCAGGCGGGTGTGATCGGCCAGCCGGGCCGCATCGCCGCCATAGGAGCCTTCGAAGGTACTCATCGATACAACGCCAGCATCTCGTCCAGCCGTGCGGCGCTGTCGGCGATGTCCTCGGGCGCGGCCATGGCCACGGCGGGCAGGTCCACGACCTCGATGGTGTTGAGGATCAACAGGTCCTGGGAGTTGTAATACTTGATCCACCAGGTGTTCGCCTTGCTGGTGCTACCGATGCGGCAATTTCCGTAACCGCGCGACAGCAGGGTCACCGGGCCGACCCCGAGGCGCTCGCCGAGCAGCGCCAGGTCGCGGTCGCTGAGCGGCAGCAAGGTCAGGTTGATGACATGGGCCGGATCACCCGGTTGGTAGGTGGCAATCCTGTCGGCGAGTTCCACCAGCAGCGCCGGCGCGTTCTGGATGTCCGGATCGGCGGCGTCGAAGCGGGTATCCAGGCTCAGATCGGCGCGGCTGAAGGTGTCTTGCACCATGGCTGGCGCGGCACCGATCTCCACGCTGTTATGCACCACGTGCCGGTGTCGGTCGAAGTGCCGCACCCGCCATACCCCGGCCAACACCGATTCCTGTGCCTTGACGGGGGAAGGGGCGGCGAACACGGCGCCCACCTCACCCTCGCCGAGCGTCTGATCCACCAGGGCCAGGTTTTGTTCATCCAGACCGGTCAGATCGATCTGCTTTGCCGGTTCGCTGGAGCGGTATCGTTGCAGTGCCACCAGGATATCTTCGAGTACCGTCAGGCCGAGGGTCAGGTGGGTTACCGCTTCGGGTTCCGGCATGGTCGGCTGGGTGAAGGTCTCTATGCCCGATGGCATGGACAGGATGGCCAGTTCACCGGGGTCCTCGCCCGGCTGACTGCCGGGACCGACGTGACGGGGGATCGGCGGATGCTTGTCCATACGTGGGTCCTTGTCTATTCGGCCACCACAGGCACGCCGATGCCTGGGTTGCGGGTGGGTTGGCGCTGCAGGATCCCGGCGATCAGCGTCATGTATTCGGACCAGTCGCGCATCTTGGCGATGGTGCCCAGGTAGCGGCCGTCGCGCAGGAACACCAGGCTGGGCCAGATGGTGATCTGATATGACTCCTGCAGTCTTTTCTCCAACTCACGGTCGACCACGGCGACACGAAAGGCCCCGTTGTGGGCGGCGATCAGTTCCGGGAGTACCACGGCGACATCGTTGGTCTCGGGATAGCGCTTGGGGTCCTCGGTGAGAAACAACGCCATGGTGCCGGCGCGGGTCAGCACGCGATCCAGGTTGAGCGCATCCAGGTAGTCGCAACCAGGGCGGCTGAGCAGCAGTCGGATCAGCGGCGGGAGGTCTGCGGGTGGCTCGGTTTGCAGCATCGGGGTCATGGTTGCAGATGCTCCGGCAGTTCGGGTTCGCGCTCGACGAGATCTTGAAACAGGTGGTCCACCCCGTGGTCTCCGGCCATCACCTGGCTCAGCGCGGCGACGGCGTCACGCATGGCCAGTGCGGTGTCGGCGTCGAGCATCTCTCGGGCGGCACCCAGGAAAACCAGCAGCCAGTCGCCGGGTGCCACCGGGACCAGCAGGGTGGTGTCCACCAGTTGACGCTGTTGCCCGTCGTCGCAAACGGCGTGGAAGTCATGGCTTTCGATCACCTGCATGGGGATGCCGATACACATCAGCTGTCCCAGCGATGGTCGATATGAACGGACATCGGCTGTTCGCCCAACGCCACGGGTTTTGGGTCGAAACGCAGGCGGGCATCCCGCAGCACGCGGGCATCGCCGCTGCGGCATGCCTGGTCTGGGCCGGGTCGGTCGCCTTCGTAGCGATCCAAGGTCAGCGGTCCGGTGCCGAGATCGGCACTCGGCGGCAGCGGTTCGCTGCGCCGCCGGTAGCCGATGCCGTGGCGGTCCAGCCATGCCAGCGCGGCGTCGATGGCCGGATCGATCTGCGCCTTCACCACCGGGCGCAGGCTGCCGCCAAAGTCTTCCAACTGCTCTGGCTGTACGCCGATCAGCAGGATATGGCGCGGGTAATCGCCGAGTAGCTGGGCGGTACTCAGTACCTCCTGGAAGCCGGTCTGGTGCAGGCTCATTTTCTTGGCCCCCGTGAAGCTCGGCACCGCCTCGTCCTCGACCAATCTGATGGCGCCGGGCGGCAAACCGTAGTCCACCGCGTCGAACACCAACAGCAGGTCGGCGGACTGGACGTGCTGCACCAGATACAGGCCTTGGGTACCGCCGTCCAGCAGCGTGACGTTGTCGTCGAAACCATAGCGACGGTGTAGTTCCTCGACGGCACGCACGCCGAAGCCCTCGTCGGCCCACAACAGGTTGCCGATGCCCAGGATGGTAACCGTCGGTCGCGCCATGCTTGCTCCCGAATCTCAATGGCCAGGTCAGCAGCAGGTCCGCAATTAGCGTGCCTGATCGTAATGTTGTGCAAGGGACTGGAAACCAAGCGGAAATAGTCGGTCCCGTGCAAAACGTCCGTCGTAGATGGCATGTTTTGTTACGAATCGCTCACCGTACTGTAAATAAACTTACCACTTGTAGGGCTGTTCTGCTGGCCGGATGTCGAGCCGTTGCCTGCGGCGAGCGTGTCCTGGCTGCAAAGCAGGTTTCCGTTCTCTACCCGGTGCCCGGCAGAAGATTAGCGGTTGGCGCCGGTGCGGGTGTTTCACCATCCGTATTAAGTAACTGATCAAGCGGGACTAATCCGCCTTGGCAAGTTCCTTGCTGAATCGATGCTGGTCATTACAAAAAAGGCACGCCGGTGCCGACCCGTCACAGGAGAGGAGCATGACCGAGACCTTCTACGAGGTGATGCGGCGCCAGGGGATCACCCGCCGCAGCTTTCTCAAGTATTGCAGTCTGACCGCCGCGGCCCTGGGTCTGGGGCCGGCCTTCGTGCCGCGTATCGCCCATGCCATGGAGACCAAGCCGCGTATCCCGATCCTGTGGCTGCACGGCCTGGAATGCACCTGCTGTTCCGAGTCCTTCATCCGCTCGGCCCATCCGCTGGCCAAGGACGTGGTGCTGTCGATGATCTCGCTGGATTACGACGACACCATCATGGCCGCCGCGGGACATCAGGCCGAGGCGATCATTACGGAGACCATCGAAAAATACGACGGTAACTACATCCTGGCGGTGGAGGGCAATCCGCCGCTCAACGAGGACGGCATGTACTGCATCATCGGTGGCAGGCCGTTCCTCGATCAGCTCACCCATGCCGCGGCACACGCCAAGGCGGTCATTTCCTGGGGATCGTGCGCTTCCTACGGCTGCGTCCAGGCGGCCAAGCCGAACCCCACTCAGGCGGTGCCGGTACACAAGGTGGTCAAGGACAAACCCATTATCAAGGTCCCCGGCTGCCCACCCATCGCCGAGGTGATGACTGCGGTTGTGACCTACATCCTCACCTTCGAGCGCTTCCCCGAACTTGACCGCCAAGGGCGGCCAAAGATGTTCTACAGCCAGCGCATCCACGACAAGTGCTATCGCCGACCGCACTTCGATGCCGGCCAGTTCGTCGAGCATTGGGACGACGACAGCGCGCGCAAGGGTTATTGCCTGTACAAGATGGGCTGCAAGGGACCGACCACCTACAACGCCTGTTCCACGATCCGCTGGAACGCCGGCACGTCTTTTCCGATCCAGGCCGGTCACGGCTGCATTGGATGTTCGGAAGACGGCTTCTGGGACAAGGGTGGCTTCTACAACCGCCTGACCGCCATCAACCAGTTCGGTATCGAGGGCAACGCCGACGAGGTCGGCATGGCTGCCGCCGGCGCGGTCGGTGCCGCCACCGCCGCCCATCTGGCGGTGAGCGCGGTGAAACGCGCCCAGCACAAAGGAGGCCAGGAATGAGCGTCAGCAAAACCCCGAACGGTTTCGAGCTGGACGACAGCGGCCGCCGCGTGGTGGTGGACCCGGTGACGCGCATCGAGGGCCATATGCGTTGTGAGGTGAATGTCGACCAGGACAACATCATCCGCAACGCCGTTTCCACTGGCACCATGTGGCGCGGTCTGGAAGTGATCCTGAAGGGCCGCGACCCGCGCGACGCCTGGGCGTTCACACAGCGTATCTGCGGCGTCTGCACCGGAACCCATGCGCTGACGTCGGTGCGTGCGGTGGAAAACGCGCTGGGGATCCAGATCCCTGAGAACGCCAATTCCATCCGCAACATCATGCAGCTCACCCTGCAGGCCCACGATCATCTGGTGCACTTCTATCATCTGCATGCCTTGGACTGGGTCAACCCGGTGAACGCACTCAAGGCCGACCCCAAGGCGACGTCCGAATTGCAGAAGCAGGCCTCGCCGCATCATCCCAAATCATCACCGGGCTACTTCCGCGATGTACAGAATCGCATCAAAAGGTTCATCGAGTCCGGCCAGTTGGGCCCGTTCAAAAACGGCTACTGGACCAACCCGGCCTATCTGCTGCCTCCGGAAGCGGACCTGATGGCGGTGACCCACTATCTGGAGGCGTTGGACTTCCAGAAGGAGATCATGAAGATCCGCGCCATCCTCGGTGGCAAGGATCCGCATCCCAACTGGTTGGTGGGTGGTGTGCCTTGCCCCATCAACGTTGACGGCGTGGGCTCCGTGGGTGGTTTGAACATGGTCAACCTGAATCAGATCTCGGGCATCATCGACCAGACCAAGACCTTCATCGACAACGTCTACATCCCGGATCTGTTGGCGGTGGCCCGGTTCTACAAGGGCTGGCTTTACGGCGGCGGCATCTCCGGTATGAACGTGCTGTCCTACGGAGACATACCCGATCACGCCAACGATTACTCGGCAGGCAACCTGATGATGCCGCGTGGCGCCATCATTGACGGCAATCTTAAGCAAGTGCATGAGGTCGATCTGACTGATCCGGACGAGATACAGGAGCAGGTCCCGCATTCCTGGTACAGCTATCCCGACGGCGTGACCGGCCTGCACCCCTGGGACGGCATCACCGAGCCGCATTATGCGTTGGGCGCCAAGGCAAAAGGCTCGCGGACCCATATCGAACAGATCGACGAGACCGCCAAGTACTCCTGGATCAAGGCGCCGCGCTGGCGCGGTCATGCTATGGAGGTAGGGCCATTGGCCCGCTATGTCATCGGTTACGCCCAGGGCGATAAGGAGATCACCGAGCAGATCGACTTCGTGCTCAAGACCCTGGATGTGCCGGTGACGGCGCTGTTTTCCACCCTGGGGCGCACCGCGGCCCGCGGCCTGGAGGCGGCCTGGGCAGCGGACAAGATGCGCTATTTCATGGACAAGCTGCTGGCCAATATCAAGGCCGGCGACAGCGCCACCGCCAATGTCGCCAACTGGGACCCGTCGACCTGGCCCAAGGAGGCCAAGGGCGTGGGTTTCACCGAGGCGCCGCGCGGCGCTTTGGGTCACTGGATCAGGATCAAGGACACCCGGATCGACAATTATCAGTGCGTGGTTCCTACCACCTGGAACGGTTCACCGAGGGATGCGGAGGGGAACATCGGTGCCTTCGAGGCCTCGCTGATGAATACCAAGGTGGAGCGAGCGGATGAGCCGGTGGAGATCCTACGCACGTTGCACAGCTTCGATCCCTGTTTGGCTTGTTCCACCCATGTGATGAGCGAGGACGGTGAGGAACTGACCAAGGTGAAGGTGCGATGAATTCACAGAGGACACACATCATGCAAAGCAAATTGTTGCCCCGTGTCGCGCTGGCGACCGGCTTGCTGCTCAGCGGCAGCGCCATGGCGCATACCGGCCCGCTGACCCACGGCGGGCTGGCCGCCGGCCTGCTGCATCCCTTCACCGGGCTAGATCATCTGTTGGTGATGTTCGGCGTCTGCCTGTGGTCCGCGCGCCTCGGATCGGGTCGGATCGTGTTGCTCATGCCGCTGCTGTTCCTGGGGTTCCTGGCAACGGGGTTCGGCTTGGGTATGGCCGGTCTGGGGCTGCCTGGCCTGGAGGCCGGCATAGCCGCCTCGGTGTTGGTGATCGGCATGGTGATCGCCATGCAGCGGGCGATGGTGACACCGCCGGCCGCCGGGTTGATTATCGTGGCGGCACTGCTGCACGGCAGCGCGCACGGACTGGAGATGCCTGCCGGCAGCGCTGTCGTACCGTTTCTCGGCGGCGTACTGGCCGTGAGCCTGATGCTGCATCTGGCCGGGCTGGCGAGCGGGCGCGTGCTGGCAAACCGCCCCGGATTGCTGCGGGTGTTCGGTCTGGTCACTGGTCTGATCGGCGGCGGCCTTCTGTTGGGTGCGTGAAAATACCGCAGTCCGGGATCGTCCCTAACAAGGAGCGCTAAACATGCAGGCCGACATCAATCGACAAGCGGTCTATGTCTATGAGGCGCCGCTGCGTCTATGGCATTGGATCAACGCGCTGGCCATCGTGGTCCTGGCGGTGACCGGCTATCTGATCGCCAGCCCGCTGCCCACCCAACCGGGCGAAGCCAGCGCGAATTTTCTGATGGGCTATATCCGCTTCACCCACTTCGCCGCGGGTTACATCCTCGGCATAGGTTTTTTGTTTCGCATCTACTGGGCCATCGTCGGCAACCATCATGCCCGGCAATTGTTCCTGCCGCCGCTGTTCAGTGCGGGGTTCTGGAGTGGCGTGTGGCATGAGATCAAGTGGTATGCCTTTGCCGCCAGGGAACCGCGCAAATACGTCGGGCACAACCCGCTGGCGGTGCTGGTAATGCACGTTCTGTTCTTGTGGATGCTGGTGTTCATGCTGATCACCGGCTTCGCCTTGTACGGTGAGGGCGCCGGAATGGACAGCTGGCAGTTCTTGCTGTTCAGCAGCTGGGTGATCCCGTTGTTCGGCCAAAGCCAGGACGTGCATACCTGGCATCATCTGGTGATGTGGGTATTGGTGTGCTTTGTCATCATCCACATTTACGTGGCGATACGGGAGGACATCATGTCCAGGCAGTCCATGGTCAGCACCATGATCAGTGGCTGGCGGATGTTCAAGGATGGCCGTGACGTCGATGACGGCCATTGATTCCGGGCGCGTCTTGATCGGACCGCCTGGCCATGTCGTTCGGCCAGACGGCATGTATGGTCAGACCGCGCCCCAGGCCTCACGCTTGGCATCGGTGGTATTGGCCAGCGCCGCCTCCAACGCCACCATGGGGTACTTGGGCTGGTAGGCTTGCAGCTCCCGATACACGGTCAGCACCTTGTCGGCCGCGGGTTGTCCCTTGAAGTCGCTCTTTTCCAGTGCCAGCTCGTCGATGATCTCGTTCCAGGGCACGCCCTGTACGAGCGGAATCAGTACGAAGGTCACGCCGTCCAGCGCGACCTGTACCGGTTCCTTGAGATTGACCACATACAAGACGGCCTTCATGTGTGGCGAGAAGTCGTCGCTGTACTTGTCCGCCAGGGTGGTCAGTGAGGTGACTTCATCGACGGCACCGATCAATAGTTCGATCTTCTCACCGCCAAGCAATACCGCACCGCGCAGGACTTCCACCGGTGGCTTGGTATGCCCCTTGGCATCGGCGACGCCACCTTCGATTAGTACCAGTTCGCCACGATAGGCGGTCATGCCGGCTTCGCTCGTGGCGGTCAGGAAATTGGTGTTGAACAGCAGGCCCTCGGCCTTGAATCGTTCCAGCGGCATATCAACCTCATTAAGGTGTGGGATGGATACGCCGGGCTGAAGCAGCAATTGTGCCACGCCATCGGGACGCGCTGACCGCTTCCATACAAGGTATAGGCGGTGCCGGACACGCGTCGCTTGTGTGGTATCCGCGACATCAACGCGCGACCTTTTGTCATCACGACAGCGCTCAGTTGAGGTCTGCAGGTTTCAGTTCCTCCGGCCAGCAGCCGGTGGGAGGTCCCAGTTCCCCGCCGTTTTTTTCGAAGCGCACCAGGAACAGGGTCTTGGCCGGGTTTTCCTCGAGATGGCCGACGTTGATGATCACGCCACGGTCCCCGGGCTCGGCGATGAGACTGTCTTCGGCAAGTGCCGGATGGCTGCCGTCGTTACGTATGGCGGTGGCGGCGAACACCATGTCGCCGGGTTCCAGTTGTCGGATATCCAAGTCGTGTTCCTCATGATGGGGCGGTGTCCCGCCATTGTCGGGTTTGCTTCAAGCGCTGCCGGTGCGTCGTGTGCCGATCCCTACAAAAATCCACCTGTGATCCAGGCAGGTTGAAATAACTGCTTGAAAATCTGGTGATATTTCTCGTGGCATAGGCCTTGCTTCGGCTCAGTCAAGTTCAAGCAAGACACTTGCCACCAGGAGATTGCAGCCATGTTGACCTTGACCGAAAACGCCCAGCAGGCGGTCAGCCGTTTCATCGATAGCGCCGAGACCAAGGTCGTCGGGCTCCGTATCGCGGTTACCGGCGGTGGTTGTTCGGGACTGCAGTACGCCATGAACCTGGTGGAGGAGCAGGAGCCCACCGACGTGGTGGTCGAATGCGGTCCCGTCACCGTATTCATCGACGAACTGAGCGCGCCGGTGCTGCGCGAGGTGACCGTGGACTTTCTCGACGGCCTCGACGGCAGCGGCTTCAAATTCGAAAACCCCAACGCCACCAATAGCTGTGGCTGCGGCAATTCCTTCTCTGCCTGACAGCAGTTGACACAAGTTATAGGGGACCGACCATGTGGGACTACTCGGACAAGGTTAAGGAACACTTCTTCAGCCCGAAGAACGCCGGTGCCGTGGACGGCGCCAACGCCATAGGCGACGTGGGCTCCATCAGCTGCGGCGACGCTCTGCGTCTGACCCTGAAGGTGAATCCGGACACCGAGACCATCGAAGATGCCGGTTTTCAGACCTTCGGTTGCGGTTCGGCCATCGCGTCGTCGTCGGTGCTTACCGAGATCATCAAGGGCATGAGCCTTGACGATGCACTCAAGGTCACCAACCAGGATATTGCCGATGAGCTCGACGGGCTGCCGCCGGAAAAGATGCACTGTTCGGTAATGGGGCGCGAGGCCCTGCAGGCCGCAGTCGCCAATTACCGTGGCGAGGAATGGTCGGACGATCACGAAGAGGGCGCGCTGGTGTGCAAGTGCTTTGCCGTGGACGCGGTGCTCATCGAGGACACCATTCGTGCCAACGGTTTAAAGACTGTCGAAGAGGTGACCAACTACACCAAGGCCGGTGGCGGCTGTTCGTCCTGCCACGAGGGGATCGAAGAAATCCTGGAGATGGTCCTTGCCGAGGCCGGCGAGGACTTCGATCCGACCGCGGCCGCTGCTACGGCCACGCCAGCCGGTGAGCCGGTCAAGCTCAGCCCGTTCCAGCGTATGAAGAAAATCGAGGCCATCCTGGACGAGATCCGCCCACAGTTGCAGCGCGATCACGGCGACGTTGAGCTGATTGATGTCGATGGCAAGAACATCTTCGTCAAGATGACCGGTGCCTGCTCCGGCTGTCAGATGGCCAGCGCGACCCTGGACGGCATCCAAACCCGCCTGGTGGAAGGTCTGGGTGAGTTCGTCAAGGTGGTGCCGGCCAGCGCCGCCCAACTTGCTGCCGTGGGGGCATGAGTCATGAGCGATCAAGGTATCTATCTCGACAACAATGCCACCACCATGGTCGATCCGACGGTGGTGGAGGTCATGCTGCCTTACTTCAGTGAGCAGTTCGGCAACCCGTCGTCGCTTCACCAGTTTGGCAACAAGGTGGGCATGGCACTGAAGAAGGCCCGTAAACAGGTACAGGCGTTGCTTGGTGCTGAACATGATTCGGAGATCATCTTCACGTCGTGTGGGACCGAGTCCGACTCCACCGCCATCCTGTCGGCGTTGAAGGCGCAGCCGGAACGCAAGGAGATCATCACCACCGTGGTGGAGCACCCGGCGGTGCTGAGCCTGTGCGAGTACCTGGAAAAGGAAGGTTACAAGGTCCACTACCTGAAGGTGGATAACAAGGGGCGCTTGGACCTGAACACCTATCAGAACCTGCTCAGCGACAAGGTCGCCATTGTCTCGGTGATGTGGGCAAACAACGAGACCGGGACCTTCTTCCCGGTGGAACAGATGGCAACCATGGCCAAGGCCGCCGGTGTCATGTTTCACACCGATGCCGTGCAGGCGGTGGGCAAGGTACCCATCAATCTCAAGGAAAGCGCGATCGACATGCTGTCCGTGTCCGGCCACAAGCTGCATGCGCCCAAGGGCATTGGCGTGCTGTATCTCAAGCGCGGTGTGCGTTTCCGGCCCTTGTTACGCGGCGGCCATCAGGAACGCGGGCGTCGTGCCGGTACCGAGGCCGCAGCGTCCATCATCGCCTTGGGTCGAGCCGCTGAAATGGCCATGGAGCACATGGAATACGAGAACACCTGCGTCAAGGCCATGCGCGACCGGCTGGAAGAGGGCATCCTTGCCAGCGTGTCCCACTGTTTTGTCACCGGTGATCCCGACAACCGGTTGCCGAATACCGCGAACATCGCCTTCGAATACATCGAGGGCGAAGCGATCCTGTTGCTGCTGAACAAGATGGGCATCGCTGCGTCCAGTGGCTCGGCCTGTACCTCGGGGTCGTTGGAACCGTCGCACGTCATGCGTGCCATGGACATTCCCTATACCGCCGCACACGGCACGGTGCGTTTTTCGTTCTCCCGTTACAACACCATGGAAGAGGTGGAAAAAGTCATTGCAGCGGTACCGCCCATCGTGGCGCAGCTGCGTAAGCTATCGCCCTACTGGGACGGCGAGGGTCCGCTGGAGGAACCGGAAAAGGCCTTTGCGCCAACCTATGCGTAACACCCTCCTTTGTGAGCGCTGTTGGCCGCCGTCTTCCGGCGGCCTTTTTTATGCGCACTGTTCCATGGCTTTGTCGCATCACCGACAAGGTGCGATTTTCGGTATGTCGCAAGTCGCCCAAATGCAGTGATACATGAACTGCAAACGGTTGAAATGACGTTAAAAACACGGTTGGCACAGGCGTTGCTCTGTTACTGATCAAAGAGGGCGAGCCACCATGCATCAGCCAACCGATGACATCACGATCAATGACACCACGTTACGCGACGGCGAACAGTCGGCCGGTGTGTCTTTCTCGGTTGCCGAGAAGGTCGCCATCGCACGGTCGCTGAACGACCTCGGGGTTCCTGAACTGGAGGTCGGTATTCCAGCGATGGGCGACGACGAGCGCGACTCCATTCGCGCCGTTGCCGGGCTTGGGCTGGCGGCAAAGCTGATGGTCTGGTGTCGCATGCGCACGGACGATCTCGCCCATTGCCGGGATTTGAACGTGGATCTGGTGGATCTGTCGATTCCGGCCTCCGATCAGCAGATAGCCCATAAGCTTGGTAAGGATCGGGCTTGGGTACTCGCCACCGTGGCCCGGGTGGTCCCCCAGGCCTTGGATGCCGGCCTTCAGGTCTGTGTCGGCCTGGAAGATGCTTCCCGGGCCGACACCGACTTTCTGTTGCAGTTGTCCCAGGTCGCACAGGGGGCCGGCGCCAGACGGATTCGTTACGCCGATACCCTGGGCGTGATGGAGCCCTTTGGGCTGCGGGAGCGAATCGCGGCATTACGCGCCGGGCTGGACATCGAGATCGAAATGCACGCCCACGACGACCTGGGCATGGCGACCGGGAACAGTCTGGCGGCGGTGCTCGGCGGCGCTACCCACGTCAACACCACTGTGCACGGGCTGGGTGAGCGCGCCGGCAATGCCCCGTTGGAAGAGGTGGTGATGGGCTTGCGCCATTGCCATGGCATCGACACCGGCGTGGACATGACGCGCTATCGGGCATTGTCACGGTTGGTGAGCAAGGCGTCCGGACGCAAGGTGGCGTGGCACAAGAGCCTGGTGGGGCAGGGCGCCTTCACCCATGAGTCCGGTATCCATGTGGATGGTCTTCTCAAGGATCCGCTTAACTACCAAGGCGTCGACCCGGCGCAACTGGGTCGCGCCCACCGGCTGGTATTGGGCAAACACTCCGGTAGCCACGCGGTGCGCCAGGTATTCGCCGAACTGGGTGTCGAGCTGGATGCCGTGCAGGCCGCGCAGTTGCTGGCGCGGGTACGCGACTACGTCAGCGAAACCAAACGGGCGCCCAGACGGGTCGACCTGCGTCGTTTTCTCGATGAACTGCAGCACCAGGCGGGGCTGTACGCCACCGGAGGCGCGGCATGAAGGAGCAGCTGGCGGTGGATGTCAACGTCATGGAACCGGTACGGCGTGCTAAGGGTAACGGCACCTGGGCGCGGGTGAAGGAGGACGTGCGCTGCGTATTCCAACGTGATCCGGCGGCCCGCACCACCTTTGAGGTGGTGACCACCTATCCGGGCGTACACGCGATCATGCTCTATCGCGTCGCCAACCGTTTTTGGCGCAGGGGATGGCGCTACATGCCGCGACTGTTGTCCTACCTGGCGAGGGTATGGACCAGCATCGATATTCATCCAGGCGCGACCATCGGTCGGCGTTTCTTCATCGACCATGGAACCGGGGTGGTAATCGGTGAAACCGCTGAGATCGGCGATGACGTCACCCTGTACCACGGCGTCACCTTGGGCGGCACGTCCTGGAGCCAGGGCAAGCGGCACCCGACCTTGAAAGACAAGGTCGTGGTGGGCGCCGGCGCCAAGATTCTCGGCCCGGTCACGGTCGGTACCGGGTGCAAGGTGGGTGCCAATTCAGTGGTCATCAAAGATGTTCCGGATGACCGCACGGTGGTGGGTGTTCCCGCCAAGGTGGTGCAGGTGGACAAGATCGCCAGCCTCAATCCGTATGGCGTCGATCTCAACCACCACTTGATCCCGGACCCGGTGGCATCGGCCATCAACTGTCTATTGGACCGGATTCGGCTGCTGGAAGAGGCGGTGGGCAGCCACGGCTGTATCCCCGGCGGCGTCTCTGCGGACGACGAATGCACAGATTGCGACGCCCGTGACGTGTGCGAACCCCCCGAACGGCATTACGGCAGCTGAACGCTGTCAACGAGGTAAGTTTTATGGACCTGTTGGACTTTACCGGCGAAGAGCTCTATTTCGACCAACCCCTGTCGGATCAAGTGGCCGGCCTGCTGGCGCGAGCGGCAGAGGGGTATGGCAGCGATACGGCGGAGCGGGATTTGCTGCAGGCGTATTTCCTGGAGCCGGAGAATTTCACTGTCCTGGTGGCGCTGTACCGGTACTTCTACTACCAGCACCGCTACCAGGACGCCTTGCTGATTGCTGATCGGGTGATCGACATCACCGCCGGTCTGCTGGGTATCACCCGCGACTGGCGTCAATTGAGCGACACCGACCTGGCGTACGGCGTGCAGCACTCGATGGCACTAATGCGGTTCTATCTGTACGCGCTCAAAGGTGCCGGCTACTTGAACATGCGGATCGGCGACCTGGCCGAGGCCCGCGACCGGTTGCAGAAGATCGTCGATATCGACACCTCCGACCGGATCGGCGCCAAGGCGCTGCTCGAACTTGCCTTGGAGGCCATGGACGAACAGCGCAGCGCGTCCATGGCAGCGGCATAACCACAGAGGAATCTTTCATGAGTGACGACAGCGAACTGGACCTCGACCTGGATGAGTTGAGCAGTGCCGAGGATTTTCTCGATTATTTCGACGTGGCCTATGAGCCTTCGGTGGTACATGTCAATCGACTGCATATCCTGCAGCGTTTCCACGACTACGTGGCGAAGGCAGGCGAGATGCCCGGGACCGATGATGCCCGATTCGAGCTCTACAAAGTGAATCTCACCAAGGCCTATCAGGACTTCGTCGATTCCGATGCCGTCACCGAAAAGGTGTTCAAGGTTTTTCACATGCACGAACCCCAGACGGCGTTCGTACCCCTCGGTGATATCGGTCTGCAGGTGAAAGGTGCCTAAGTTTCAGCTCGAACAAGAGGTGCGCGTGCTGCGCACCGTGCGTAACGACGGCACCTTCCCGGGCAAGGAGGTCGGTGATCGTCTGGTGCTGCGCGGTGCGACCGGGTTCGTCAAGGATGTCGGCACCTATCTGCAGGATCAGATCATCTATGCGGTGCACTTTTTCGACGACCAGGTCATGGTCGGCTGCCGCGAGGAAGAGCTGCAGGCGGCTGATGACCCGTGGAATCCGAGTCGCTTCGAATTCCGCGACAAGGTGACACCACGCATCCCGCTGGCGATCGGTGGCGAGGTGATCGCCGAGCCTGGTGTGGAGGCGGAGATCCTGCGAGTGCTGCGGGATGAGCCGGGCGGCGTGGCCTACCACGTGCGCGTGCCCGGGCGGACCCTGCAGGTCCCGGAGACCGCACTTGATCCGCTGCATGCGGAAGACGAGGCCTGAGTCATGTCCACACAGCCAGCCTTTGTCCAGCACGATAAACCCGCCTACGCCTACCATCTATTGAAGGTGGCGCTGAACAGCTATCAAAAGCCACCGCCACAGTTGCCGGCGGATCAGTTGAAGCAGGCCCGCGACAAGGCGGAGAAGTCCTGGGAAGTCGAATCACTGGTACTTGGCGCGCCCGAGGCCGCGGACGTGGTGGTCGGCGAATCGCAGGTGGACAGCGCCTTTGCCGAGGTCGCGGGTCGCTATGAAACCGCCGAGGCGTTTCGTGAGGATCTGCGACACAACGACCTGGACGAGGCCGGGCTGCGCGGTGCGCTGCGGCGCGAATTGATCTTCGACGGCGTGATGCAGCGGGTCGCGGCCAAGGCACCCGCTGTCGACGACCTGGACGTACGGTTGTTCTACGAACTGCACCGCGATCGTTTCGGTGTGCCCGAGCAACGTACGGCCCGTCATATCCTGATCACCGTCAATCCGGAGTTCGTCGAGAACACCCACTCAGCGGCCTTGGCACGTGCCCAGGCACTGGCGGACAAATTGGCCCGCAAACCCAATCGATTCGCCAGCCTGGCGCGTCAGCACTCCGAGTGCCCCAGCGCCCTGGAGGGCGGCAAGCTGGGAACGGTGCCGCGCGGTCAGTTGTTCCCTGAACTGGACGTGACGTTGTTCGCCATGGCCGAAGGCGAAATCAGTCCGGTGGTGGAGTCCGAAATGGGATTTCACATCCTCTGGTGCGAGAAGATCGCAGCGTCGCGTTTCATCCCCCTGAGCAAGGCCCGCGAGCGTATCGTCGAACTGATCGAGGAGCGTAAACGGCGTAACTGTCAGAAAAACTGGTTGGCGCAGTTGCGCCGAACCAAGCACGGGCACAAGGAGCTGTCATGACCGAAGTCGCGCACCGCTGTTCGTTTTGTGGCACCCATCAGTCCGACGAGACGCCATTGATCGCGGGTGTCAGCGGGCATATCTGCGAAAGCTGTGTGCAACTGGCCGGCAAGGTGGTCAGCAGTTGGGGACGCAAGCGTGCCTTGCAGACACCATTACAGAAACCGCCGCTGCCCAAGCAGATCAAAGAGCACCTGGATCAATACATCGTGGGTCAGGAGCAAGCCAAGGAAACCCTGGCGGTAGCGGTGTACAACCACTACAAGCGACTTTCCACCGAAGACAGCAATCCGAGCCTGGACCCCGACGACGAAAACCGGGTCGAGATCGACAAGTCCAATATCCTGTTGCTCGGCCCGTCCGGTACCGGAAAGACATTGTTGGCAAGCACCCTGGCAAAGATCGTCGGTGTGCCCTTTGTGATCGCCGATGCCACCACCCTGACCCAGGCAGGTTACGTGGGTGAGGACGTCGAGAGCATTCTCGGTCGTTTGCTGGACATGGCCGACGGAAACAAGGAGCTGGCCGAGTGGGGCATCGTCTATATCGACGAGATCGACAAACTGGCGCGTCAGGGCGAGAGCGCGCTGGGCGTGCGGGATGTCTCGGGTGAAGGTGTCCAACAGGCGCTGCTAAAACTGGTGGAAGGTACCCAGGTCAAGGTTCAAGCCAAGGGGCGCAAGGAGCAGGGCGATGGTCAGATGGTCGACACCCGCAACGTCATGTTCATCGCCGGTGGTGCCTTCGCGGGTATCGAACGGTTGCTTGAACGTCGCTTGAAACCCAAGCGCGGCGGCATTGGGTTCCATTCCGATCCCAAGGACGAGGGCGAGCCCATCGAGAAGGAAACCCTGTTCAGTCAGGTACACCCGGAGGACCTGAAACACTTCGGGTTGATCCCGGAGTTCATCGGGCGTTTCCCCATCATTACCGCGTTGCAGGAGCTGGACGAAGAGGCCCTGGTGACCATTCTCACCGAACCGCGCAACGCCCTGGTGCGTCAATTCAAGCAGCTGTTCGCCTTCGAGGGAGTGGAGCTGGATTTCGAGCACGAAGCCTTGCTCGCCATTGCCCGCCAAGCGATCGCCCGTGGCACAGGTGCGCGGGGCCTGCGCAGCGTGCTGGAAAAAGTCTTGCAACGGGCGATGTTCGAAGTGCCGTCGGAGCACGGGGTAAAGCGTTGCTCGGTGACCGAACAGGCGGTGACCGGTGATTGCCCGGTGACCCGGGAGTATTCGGACGACGACGGCAAGGTGGCCACCAGCAACAGTTAGCCGAACGGGTCGTCGGGATGATTGCCACGACGTGCTGGCGTCCGACCCACAGGACACCGCCCGCTTAGCCGGGCAAATCGTTACCCGGCTACCAGCGAGTCGACCAGGCGGCGGGTGGCGTCATCCAGGGGATTGTCCGCAATATCGAGCCGCTTGAGATTGACTGTCTGCGGTAGGGCCAGTCCGGATAGCGCGTTGTCGGCCAAGCGCAGGTCCACCAGCTCGCTGTTGGCGCTCAGATCCAGCTGTTCCAGGTCGTTCTTGTTGGCGTAAATCTCTTCCAACAACGGGTTGCCGCTCAGGTCGAGGGTTTCCAGTTCGTTGATGAACACCTCCAGATGAGTCAGCACCGCGCAGCCGCTGACATCGAGGCGGGTGAGCTGATTGTTGCCCAGGAACGCCTCTTCCAGCCGGATATTGCGCGACAGATCCAGTTCCGTCAGTTCGTTGCGGGTCAGATCGATCAGCTTCAAGTTGACCAGGTGTTGGATGCCGCCGGCATCCTCGATACCCTGCTTTCTACAGCGTAGCTCGACGATGTCTTCGGCATGCTCGGCCCCGGTGGCCAGTATGCAGGTCTTGAACGCCTCGTCGGCGAAGGGGATGTCCGTCAGTTTCATCGCACGGGTCTCCTTAGGCAAAAGGTCGGGTCAGGCGGCTTGCGCGTCGTCTGCGGCCGCGAGCAGTACCGGCATGACCTGAGTCATCCAGGTATCGATGCGTTCCGCCGTCAGTGCAGACTGGTTGTCCTGATCGATCACCAAGCCGACGAATTCGCCGTTCAGCTCACCTCGGGAGATTTCGTATTCGTACCCGTCCAGCGGCCAGAATCCGGTGAACTCGGCGCCCAGTTCGGTGAACTTCTCGTACAGGATGCCAAGGCCGTCGACGAACTCATGGGCGTAGGTCTCCTGGTCGCCAAGGCCAAACAGCGCAAGGGTCTTGCCGCTAAAGTCCAGTGCGTCGAGTTCGGGCAGAAACGCATCCCAGTTTTCCGGCAGCTCCCCTTCGCCCAGGGTGGGGGTGCCCAGGATGAAGGCGTTGTATTTCTCGAAGTCCGCCGGCTCCACCTTTTTAATGTTTTTCAATTCGATGTCGGCCTCGTCGAAATACTTGCGGATCATCTTGGCCACCTTGCGGGTGTTGCCGGTGTCCGAGTCATAGAACAGTCCGATCTTTGCCATGACGCGCTCTCCTGTTTTGCTCTGGATAGGCCGATCAATGCAGTGCTGTGGTGCCGCTCAGCGCGGCCAGCATGGGTGTCAATGCCTGGTGCCATTGCTGGGCGTCGAAAGGGACCTCCAAGGTCTCGAAATACGAGGCCGCGTTGTCCACCATGTCCTGCACCACGGCGGCGACATAGCGTGGCGCCTGCACCGAGTAACCCATGGCGGTGGGCACCGCCACTTCGAAGTACAAGGTATGGCCGTCGCTGGTAAAGCCCCCCATACGCATGCCGCTGAAGTTGGGGCTGTCCGCCGGGCTGCTGAGCAGGAAGGAAAGATCGAGGGCAGGGCCTTCGGGCAGATCGCTGTAGCGCTTCTCCTTGGCCAAGCCCATCGCCAGGGTGGTGATGGCGCGATCGATGGGACTTTTCTCCAGCTCGCGGCTCGGGGTTTTCATACTGATGCAGAGGTTGCTCATGACGCTCTCCCGTCAGGGTGGACAATTGCCGGGACGGACCAGACTGGTAAGCCCCTTGCTTGATGATTGCCGAGCAATTTCCAAACCAATGTCTCGGGTTGTCCGGGCGCACCTTTCGATTCCCGGTCAACTGCCTGTTGTGGCGGTGGTTTCGTGTCCCAGGTCAGCGCATGAGCGGGGCGGGCATGGCGCCTGCTCAGTGGGTTTTGTCCCATTGCCGACAAGCTGGACCCGGACTTTGTACCGCGGATGGAGGAATCATGACGAAGGCAAGCATACGGGTGGCGGTGGCCACCAAGGAGGGCCGGGCGGTGAGCGAACATTTCGGCCACGCCAAGTCGTTTCAGGTGTTCGATGTATCGGCGGCTGGCTGCCGGTTGTTGGCGCACCGCGAAGTACGTCATTACTGTCTCGGCAATCGTGGCGACAAGAGCGCCCTGGCGGATATCCTGGAGACGGTGGCCGATTGCCAAGCGGTGTTCGTCGCCAAGATCGGTGACGGACCGGCCGAGAAGCTGGCCGCGCGGGGTATCGCAGCGGTGGCCGACTATGCCTGGGAAGAAATCGAACCGGCGTTACAGGACTACTTCCGGCGCTAGGGAACCTCTGAATTGTTCAGCGGTTCCGCGGTACAGGGAGGTGGCACCAACATCGGTCACTGCCAGTGGCCGATTTTGAAGCAAGCAGCAAACCGCGTTTGCAGCATAGGGTGGGCTGAGAAGTCCGGGACGGACTTGCTCAGCGCTTCCTTAGGGCGTCTTTTCACGGACGCCGGTTTAGTCATCGTCGTCGGGCATGTCGCGCCGTTCGACGGTTTCCGGATCCGCGGTGATGTTGCGGTAGATTTCCACCCGCTCACCGTCGGACAGTTTTGCTGTCAATTTGGTGAGCTTGCCGAATATGCCGACCTTCTGCTGCGCCAGGTCGATCTCGGGGAACTGTTCCAGCAGTCCCGAATGTTCAATGGCCTCGCGCACCGAACAACCGTCCGGTACGTCCAGCTTGAGCCAAACCTGTTTGAAGCGATCCGCGTAAGCGACCCCGATATGCACAGCGATGACTCCTCAGGACTCGGCCGCGGCCACTGCCAGCGCGCGGGCTTCGGCACGGCGCGCCAGCCTCGCATCCAGGCGGCGCTTGGCGGCGAGGAGAAAGCCCAGCGCCAGAAATCCGCCCGGCGGCAGCGTCACCAGTAGAAAACCGTGGTAGTCGGGGATCAGTCGCAGCTCCAGAAACGAGAAGGCCTGTCCCAGCAGCAACGAGGCGTTGGCGAACAAGGTGCCGCTGCCGATGATCTCGCGGGTCGCGCCGAGCACCACCAAGGCGAGGGTGAAACCCAGCCCCATCATCAGTCCATCGTAAAGCGCAGGCCCCAACGCCTGTTTGGAGGCGAAGGATTCCGCGCGCCCCAGGATCGCGCAATTGGTGACGATCAGGGGGATGAACAGCCCGAGCACCTTGTGCAGATCATGTACCCAGGCATTCATGGCCATGTCCACGGCGGTGACGATGGTGGCGATGATCAGAACGAACACCGGGATACGCACCGCCGGCGTGATGAAGTGACGAAACACCGCGACCGTCGCGCCTGACGCCATCAGTACAGCGGTGGTGGCAAGGCCCATCCCCAGGCCGTTGGTCGCGCTCGCGGTCACCGCCAACAGCGGGCATAGGGCGAGCAGTTGGGAGAACACAACGTTGTTGTCCCAGAGTCCGTCACGGGTAAGGCGGCGATAGTCGGTGCTCATGGTGTGGTTCCCTTGGTGGATATGGCGATGGGGACCTCCAGGGCCAGCAGGCGGGCACGATTGGCCTGGAAGAATTCGAGTCCCAAGTGGACGGCGGCGACCACGCCGCGCGGTGTGATGGTGGCACCGCTGAACTGGTCGAAACGCCCGCCATCCTTTTTCACCGCCCAGGCCGCGTCGGGCGTGTTGTCCAGGGACAGCTTTTCAAACCCACGAATCCAGTCGCCCTTGGCAGTTTCGATCTTGTCGCCCAGGCCGGGGGTTTCGGCATGGGACAACACGCGCACGCCGAGGATCTCGCCTTGGGGGTCGACTCCCATCAGCACATCAATGTCTCCGGCATAGCCGTTGGCGGTCACCTGATAAGCCAAGGCGGTGATGGCGTGATCCCGTACGGCGCGATAGATCACCCGCTGGGAACCGTCGACGGGCACTGTCAGCGTATCGGCGAGCAGGTCGTTGTCATGCAAGGCGGGCGGTATCACCTGTACCAGTGATGCCATCAGGTCTTCGCGTCGTCGCGCCTCGATGGGTTCCCGGGTAATCAGGTTGCTCATCACCAGCAGCACCGCGGCCATGGTGGCAAAACCACCGAGCAATCCGGCCTGATAGCCGGCGCGCTGGCGGTAACTCGGCTCCAGCGGCGTGGTCATGATTTTTCTCCGCTTTGCACGTCGTAAACCATGGGTTGACCGGCGCGGTCGCGTCCGTAGATTCGCGGTCGGATGTAATGGTCGATCAGCGGCGTGCAGGCATTCATCAGCATCACGGCAAAGGCCACGCCTTCCGGGTACCCCGCCCAGGTGCGGATGACATAGACCAACATCCCGCAGCCGGCGCCGAACACCAGTTGCCCGCGCGCGGAAACCGGGGAGGTGACCAGATCCGTGGCGATGAAAAAGGCCCCCAGCAGGGCGCCACCGGACAGCAGATGGAAGCCCGCGCCGGGATACCGGGTCGGGTCAAAGCCATGGAACACCGCCGCAAGCAATCCCAGCGTGGCGAGCATGGCAACCGGGATATGCCAGCTGATGACGCGCTTGAACAACAGAAACAAACCACCCAACAGAATCAACAGGGCGGACGTCTCGCCCAGGCTGCCGGAGGTGTCCCCCAGCGATGCGCTCAATGGCGCGTAGTAGCCGTTCAACGCCTGAGTCAGTTCGGTGCCGCGGTCGAGCTCGGTGCGCACATGCCCCAAGGGTGTCGCGCCGGACACCGCGTCCAGCTTCGCCTCATCGCCGAAGGTGATGGCGACGCCCTCCAGAAAGCTCGGGGCGTTGGGGCTCGACAGCGGTTGCGGCCCGACGAAGGTGGTCATCTGCAGGGGAAAAGCGATCAGCAGCGCCACCCGCGCCACCATGGCCGGATTGAACAGATTCTGGCCGATGCCGCCGAACACCTGTTTCGCCACTACGATGGCCAACAGACTACCCACCACGCCGAGCCACCAAGGCGCCCAAGGCGGCAACGTCATGGCGAGCAGCCAACCGGTCAGCAATGCTGAGCCGTCCAACAGAAAGGGCCGTACCGGTTTTCCGGCAATCAGCAGGCACCCGGCTTCTGCCAACACCGCGGTGAGCACTGTGACCGCAAACAGTGTGATGGCGGGCCAGCCGAAGTTGTAGAAACCAAGCAAGGTGGCCGGCAGCAACGCGAGCATCACCAACGCCATGATGCGCGATACGCTGCGCGCCTGATGGGTATGCGGACCACTGACCAGGGGTGCATTCATGCCTGGGCGCTCCGCTCTGCCGGTGCGGCGGCAGCCTTGGCCTTCTTGGCCGCCATCTCCCGTTTGCGCTTTTCCATGGCCTCGCGCTTCTTACGCTTGATCTCTTCCATGCGAGCCGTGCGTTGTTCCGCCAATCGCTTGGTTTCCAGTTGCTTGTGTTGAGCGCGCTGGCGCGACGCCAGTTCACCCTTGGCGTAATTGAAGTACTGCACCAGTGGAATGTTCGATGGGCAGACAAAAGAGCAGGAGCCGCAGGCGATGCAGTCGGTCAGACCCAGGCGAACCGTGCCGTCCAGGTCGCCGGCACGGGCATGGGCGGCCATTTCCACCGGAAGCAATCCGCAGGGACAGGCGTCCACGCAGCTAGCGCATCGGATGCAGGGCATCTCCGACGCGATGCCCACGTCCGTGGCGGTCAATGCCAGGACCCCGTTGCTGCCTTTGACGACCGGTACTCGGGTACCGGGCAGCAGTTGTCCCATCATGGGCCCACCGCTGATCAGGCGCTCAGGCGTGGATGTCAGGCCGCCGCAGTAATCGATCAGATCCTCCACCGGCGTGCCGATCAGGACGCGTAGGTTCGCAGGCTTGCCGATGGCACCACCGCTCACCGTCACCAC
Source organism: Gammaproteobacteria bacterium (assembly GCA_030148485.1). Classification (GTDB taxonomy): domain Bacteria; phylum Pseudomonadota; class Gammaproteobacteria; order Chromatiales; family Chromatiaceae; genus JANTHH01. The sequence continues at coordinate 75,649 of JASBTJ010000039.1, forward strand.
CCGGGATATCAGCGGTTCACCGTGACGTACGGCGCGATGCACGGCATGAGCGGTGGCGACGTTGTGCACAACCACGCCGATGTCGGCGGTCAGCGCACGCGCGGGCGTCTCCAGCCCGGTGAGCGTTTGCACCATGTGTTTTTCCGAGCCCATGGGATAACGGGTAGGCAGTCCCACCACGTCGATGTCGCCAAAGCGTGCGCAGGCCTCGTGCAGCAAGCGCTGTGCGTCGGGTTTGTTGTTCTCGATGCCGATCACGGTGTGGGTCACGCCCAGTGCATGCGCCATGATACGAATGCCGTCGATCACCTGGTCGGCGTGTTCACGCATCAACCGATCATCACAGGTCAGGTAGGGTTCGCATTCGGCACCGTTGATCACCAACTTTTCCAGCCGATAGCGATTGCGCAGATTCAGCTTCACCGATGATGGGAAGGTGGCGCCGCCCATGCCCACGATGCCGGACAGTGCCACCCGTTCGGCGATGGCGTCCGGCGTACTGTTGAAGGGATCCATCGGCGGCGGCAGATCGTCGCACCAGCGGTCTTCCCCATCCGGTTGCAGGGTAATGGTACGTACCAGCAGACCGGACGGATGGTGCGCGGGGTAATTGCCGATCCCGACGATGCGTCCCGAGGTCGGTGCATGGACGGGGGCCGAGATGGCGCCCTGACTGTGGGCCAGCAGTTGGCCTTTGCGTACCGAATCGCCCCGCTGCACCACCGGTTTGGCCGCCGCGCCGATATGCTGTTGCACCGGAATGTGCAGCAGCTCGGGCATCTGCAGGTCGACGATGGCCTGCTCCGCCGCAAGTGCCTTGCAATCGTCGGGATGGACGCCGCCACGGATACGGAACAATTTCATCTGTCACCCCTCATGCGGCGAGGTCCGGTTTGGGCCAGTACCACGTCTGCACCGACGGCGTCACCACACGCATTTCGATGCATTCGGTGGGACACACGTCAAAACATTTCTCGCAGCCGGTGCAGGCGTCGGCAAACACCGCGTGGATCATTTTCGACGCCCCGACGATGGCGTCCGTCGGGCAGCGCTTGAAACACTTGGTGCAGCCGATACACAGGTGTTCATGTACGTGTGCCACCTGGGGTGGCTTGTCCTCCATGCCCGACAGGTCGGCGCTGACGCCGAGCTTGGCCTCCAGGTCCTCCGCCAGTGCGCGTCCGCCTGGCGGACATAAGGTCACGGGCGCCTGTCCGGCAGCCAGCGCAGCGGCGGCGGGGCCACAGCCGGGGTAGCCGCATTGGCCACATTGGGAGCCGGGCAGCATTGCCTCGATATCCGCCTCCAGCGCACCGCTTTCAACCTTCAGATAGCGGGCCGCCACGCCCAGCAGCCAGCCGAGCACTCCGCCCAGCAGGGTCAACGCGAGTACCGAAATCACTATCCCGTGCATGCTCAGTTCTCCGAAATCAGGCCTTGGTCAGGCCGGCAAAGCCCATGAAGGCCAGCGACAACAGCCCGGCGACGATGAAGGCGATGGGTGTGCCGGCGAAGGTCCTGGGCACCTGGGCCAACGCCAAGCGCTCGCGCAATCCGGCGAACAACACCATCACCAGTGTGAAACCCAACGCCGAACCGAACCCGTACAGCAGGCTTTCGAAAAAAGAGTGGTCCTGCTGCACGTTGAGCAGCGCCACACCCAGCACGGCGCAGTTGGTGGTGATCAGCGGCAGAAAGATGCCCAGCACCTGATAGAGCGCGGGCGAGATCTTGCGTACCGCCATCTCGGTGAACTGGACCACGGCGGCAATCACCAGAATGAAGGTGAGGATGCGCAGATAACCCAGGTCCAGCGGCACCAATACGTATTGTTCGAGCAACCAGCTGGAGATGGCGGCCAGGGTGAGTACGAAGGTGGTGGCAAAGCCCATACCGAGTGCCGAATCGATCTTTCCCGACACGCCCATGAAAGGGCACAGGCCAAGGAACTTGACCAGCACGACGTTGTTGACCAGAGCGGTGCCTAGGATTAACAGCAGGTATTCACCCATCTTGGAACAGCCTCGACAGCAGGTGAGTCACACCAGAGGCAAAGCATCTTGTATGCCACCAATTCCGGGACGGGGCAGGCCGCAGCCCCGGTGGGTGCCCAGGGGCATGTGCGAGCGAGCGCCGACCCGCGGGATAAACGCCTCAGATCAAGGCCAATAAAGCCCTTATTAGTGCAGTGGACAATAATTGCACCGTTTCGGCGCCTCCAGGTCAGGGTCCCACACGGGGGTGTTAGCGGCTGTCAGGTTTGCGACAAGGTCGAAAGTCGATGGCGGGGTGTTGTCGCAATCCCTACAAATCCGCGGCCTGGCACGGACTGCTTGGCGGGAACGCGACATCGCCAGGACCAGTGCCCCGGCGGCAACCCGCGTCAATTGGCCTGCTTAATGCAGAGGATCACGCAGCGGATCGGACATACCCGACAAACCGCCAATACGGTCAGTCCCAGGAGGTTACGTGAGCGCAAAGCCAACCAAGCCATCGGTGGAACTCGTCAGTGATGCCCTGGGCGAGTTCCTCAAGTCGCCGCCGGCGGGCACCCCGGCCGCGGTGATCGAGGCGTTTGGCATGTTCCGCACCCAGGTGGGCAATCCGCTGTCGCCGCAGCTGTTCTATGAAATCGTCGAGCAGGCGCCGGTGGCCGTGTCCATCACCGATGCACGGGCGGACATCCTGTATGCCAATCCGGCATTCCAGCGGCTTACCGGTTATCGCCTCAAGGACGTGTTGGGCAAGAACGAATCCATCCTATCGAACAAGGCGACGCCGCCCGAGGTGTATCACGAATTGTGGTACACCATCACCAACAAGCGCAGTTGGTCCGGCACCCTGGTCAACCGCCGCAAGGACGGCGAGGCCTATCTGGCGGAATTGACCATCTCCCCGGTGCTAGATCACGCCGGCAACCTGACCAATTTTCTGGGCATGCACCGCGACGTCAGTGACGAGCACCGGCTGCAGCGGGAGTCCGCCCATCAGATGGCCCTGATCGAGTCGGTGCTGGACACCGCGCCCGTGGTAGTGGTCCTGATGGACGCCGAGGGACAGGTGCTGCTGGACAACCAGGAATACAAGAAACTGCTTAGCGACCTCAAACTGGGGGAACCGGCAAGCCTGCTGTTGCAGGCGCTGAGCGAGCAGGCCGGGTTGTCGCTGGCTCAGGTCCGCGATGGCTGCCAGGATTTTCACAACCTGGAGGTCAGATTGGATGCGACCGGCGCCACCGGGCCGCGCTGGTACAGTTGTTCCGGTACCTGGGTGGCAGCCCCCGACGTGACGGCCAGCACGTATTTCGACACCGCGGAAGGTAAGCCGCGCAACCTGTTGCTGTTGGCCCATGACACCACCCAGCACAGACGCGAGACCGAGCGTGCAAGGATCCAACACCTGAGCGCGACCCTGGCCGAGCAGCAACGGGTAAGCGGCATGCGCGAGGCGCTGGCCGCCGCGACCTATCAGATCCAGAAGCCGTTGAATCTGGTCAATGCCGCCATTGGCATGATCTCGCGCACCGGCGGCGACAATCCCTTGCTGCCGGTGCTCGAACAGATCGGCGCTTCGGCCCAGCAGGCCTTCGACTCCCTCAATGCGGCCTTACCGGAAGAGCTTCCTGAATCGCGCCAGACGGTCAACGTCAACGCGCTGCTGCGCGAATTGTTGGATCTGGCTACCGACGCATTGCTGGCCGGGGGGTGGTGGTGACTTGGCAACCTGCGGTAATCCTGCCCCATGTGATCGCACAAAAGCAGCAGTTGCGCGGCCTGTTCAAGAACCTGATCGACAACGCCATCCAGGCGTTGGGCGAAAGCCGAATAGCGGAAAGAGAGTTGACCATTCGTACCCGTCAGCAGCGAAACGACCTGGTGGTGGAGATACAGGACAACGGGCCCGGCATTTCCCCCGCGGACCGGGGAATCGTTTTCGAGCCGCTGTACAGCAACTGGCGTCGCAAGCGCGGTCACGCCGGCATGGGCCTGGCGATGGCCCAGGAGATCGCCAACGGCCATGGTGGCGAGGTCGAGATAGACACCGAGTTCGAGGGTGGCTGCCTGGTGCGGGTAGTGCTGCCGGCCGGGGAGGGCTGACAAGATCGTGATGACGCAAGTACGCAAAGATATCCCGACACGGGGCCAGGAGCACGCCGACGACCTGGTGGAACTGCTGGAGGACGAGCTGAATGCCTTGTACGCGGTCAGTCGCGTGCTCAGCCATTCGCTGAACTTCCGCGAGACCCTGTGGGGTGTGCTGAAGATTCTTAACGACATCGGTGGGCTGCACTACGGCATGGTGTGTCTGGTGGACCAGGACAGCGGCGAATTGCTGGTCAGCGCCATTCATGAACAGGACGTCAAACCCTTCGAAAAGGTCCGCTACCGTCCGGGTGAAGGCGTGGTGGGTACCATCCTGACCCGCGACGAGCCGTGGATCGTGCCGCGTATCGGCGACGAGCCGCGCTTTCTCGATCGCCTGGGTGTCTACAATCCGGATCTACCGTTCATCGGCGTGCCGATCCGTATCGGCGAGGCCGAGCCCGTCGGCGTGTTTGCCGCCCAGCCGTCACCGGGTGACTTCACCCTGTCCCGTCACGCGCGCTTTCTGGAGATGGTCGCCAACCTGATCGGCCAGTCGGTGCGGCTGGGCCGCAGCGTGGCGCAGAAGCAGCAGGAACTGAAGGACGAGCGGGACAATCTGCGGCGCCAGGTCAAGGGTGAACACGGCTTTAGCAACATCGTCGGTCACACCCATGTGATGAAGGTGGTGTTCGACCAGGTGCGGCAGGTTGCCAAGTGGAATACCACGGTGCTGATCCGCGGCGAATCCGGCACCGGCAAGGAACTGGTTGCCAACGCCATACACTACAATTCGGCACGCTCCAGCCGTCCGTTCGTTCGGCTAAACTGCGCCGCGCTGCCGGACAATCTGCTCGAATCCGAATTATTCGGCCACGAAAAGGGCGCCTTCACCGGTGCTGTCAGCATGCGCAAGGGCCGTTTCGAAGAGGCCGACGGCGGGACCTTGTTCCTGGATGAGATCGGCGAGATATCGCCCGCCTTCCAGGCCAAGCTGTTGCGTATCCTGCAGGAAGGCGAGTTCGAGCGGGTCGGCGGTTCGCGGACCATCAAGGTGGACGTGCGCATCATCGCCGCCACCAACCGTGATCTGGAATCCGAGGTGCAGAGCGCCAGCTTCCGCGAGGACCTGTACTACCGACTCAACGTCATGCCCATCTACATGCCGGCCCTGCGCGAGCGGGCCGAGGATATCCCGGACCTGTCCGGCTTCCTGGTCAACAAGATCGCCAAAGCTCAGGGGCGGGAACTGGGCATCACCGACAGTGCCATCCGTGTTCTGATGCGGCACGGTTGGCCCGGTAACGTCCGAGAACTGGAAAACTGCCTGGAGCGTGCCGCGGTCATGAGCCGCGACGGCACCATCGACCGCGACGTCATCAATCTGACCGGGCTGGAGGACAAACTCCAGCCAGGGATGGGGACAGGCCTTTCCAACAGCAAGGTCGATCTCAACGATCCCAACCTGGACGAAAAGGAACGGGTGATCGCGGCACTGGAAGAGGCAGGTTGGGTACAAGCAAAGGCCGCCAGACTGTTGAACATGACGCCACGGCAGATCGCGTATCGCATCCAGACCTTGGGGATACGGGTGCGACAGATTTGACATAGCGGCTGCATCTCCGCGCCGCTGGTCACCAGGGAACCGACGGGGCCAGACTCGATTGATGCAGCTATCGTAGGGCGCAATAACCGCAGGGCATTGCGCCGAATCCAGTCCGCCGCGCAGCGGCACAAGGCCTTAGGTTGTGCGGCTCAACGCTTGAGCCGGGTTTGATTCGATGCATGTGGCGCAATGCGGCTTTGCCTTGTTGCACCCTACGCCCGTTGGCGCCTTTGCCTAGCTATAGTAGGGCGCAATAACCGCAGGGCATTGCGCCGAATCCAGTCCGCCGCGCAGCGGCACCAGGCCTTGGGTTGTGCGGCTCTATGCTTGCGCAGGGTTTGATTCGATGCATGCGGCGCAATGCGGCTTTGCCTTGTTGCACCTTACGCCCATTGATCCCTTTGCCCAGGTCTGAGCGATGGACCTGCTGACGGGGGGGCAGCCGAGGGATGCCCAGTGAAACCGCCGCCCTGGGGCCAGAGCCGTGCTGACGACATCCTGCCCTTCGCGCCGCCGACCCGGGTCCACCTCGCGTTGCTTCGTGTCGCCGTAACAGCCGGTTATCACGTACGATTTAGGTACAAGGAATTTATGTATCCCGCTCCTTCGTTCGCCTGGTCGGAACGATCTCCGGGGTGTCTGGCATTGTGATGTTTTTTCTCATCGGCGCACTGTTGCTCGTGGTTGTACTTGGGACCGCCCTCTTGTGGCGGATGGAAGCGAGCCTGGTCTGGAAATTGATCGGCTGCCTGCCTGCGGCCGGCTTGGCGTTGGGGATTGGCGCGTTGCTCATCAGCTTCCAAATGACCCCGACGGGCCACAACCTGTGGCCCTTTGAAGTGATCATCTGGAGTACGGCGGGCGTCGTGTGTCTGGCCGTATTCTTCGCGGTGCGCTGGTTGGTCCAGCGGCTCGGGGGAGCCGGACCTGACGGGCGCAGCCGGCGGGGTTGAGCGGGCGCGCACTGGCGCAGCCGCGGTGCGCAGGATGGCTGTCGGCTTGTTTTCCTGCCAGGACTGGCGGCGTCCCGGCAGGTGGGCAGCCTGTGCCGTGTCATACACCGGCCTCGGCGTGGTCTGTCGCGATTGCGACAATTGGTCCTGACGGAAAAAAATAACCAGTTAATATCAGTAGGTTGAGATTTCCGCGTAAGCGGGCACGCTCTCTGCATAGTCCCTCCCGTAACCGAATCACAGCGGAACCTTAAGCGGGAGGATGTCCGATGGAACTGACAGTGTTGGGTCAGCCGGCCGAGCAGGCCACGATCGAAGCCGAGGGTGGGTGCAGTTCTTCTGGCTGCGGCAGCGACAGCGATTCGCTATCCCATCTGCCCGATCATATCCGGGAAAAGGTACACAACCACCCGTGTTATTCCGAAGAGGCTCACCACCATTACGCCCGCATGCATGTGGCGGTGGCGCCGGCCTGTAACATCCAGTGCCACTACTGCAACAGGAAATACGACTGCGCCAACGAGTCGCGGCCTGGCGTGGTGTCGGAACTGCTCAGCCCGGATGACGCGGTCAAGAAGGTCATGGCTGTGGCCGCCGAGATCCCCCAGATGACGGTACTCGGCATTGCCGGCCCGGGCGATCCCCTGGCCAATCCGGAACGCACCTTCGAGACCTTCCAACAACTGACCGAGAAGGCGCCGGATATCAAACTGTGCGTCTCCACCAACGGTCTGGCGCTGCCCGAGCAGGTGGAAGAGTTGTCCAAGCACAACATCGACCACGTCACCATCACCATCAACACCGTGGACCCGGAGATCGGTGCCCAGATCTATCCCTGGGTGTATTGGAACAACCGTCGGATCAAGGGTGTGAAAGGCGCCAGGATCCTCATCGAGCAGCAGCAGAAGGGCCTGAAGATGCTCACCGACCGGGGCATCTTGGTGAAGGTCAACTCGGTGATGATCCCGGGTGTGAACGACAAGCACCTGGAGGAAGTCAGCCGGGTGGTCAAGGACAATGGCGCCTTCCTGCACAACGTGATGCCTCTTATCGCCGAGGCCGAACACGGCACCTTCTACGGTGTGATGGGTCAGCGCGGTCCCACCCACGACGAACTACAGGCCCTACAGGACGCCTGTGCCGGCGATATGAACATGATGCGCCACTGTCGGCAATGCCGTGCCGATGCGGTCGGCCTGCTGGGTGAAGATCGCGGCGACGAGTTCACCATGGACAAGGTCGAGGTGATGGACATCGACTACGAGGCGGCCATGGAGCGGCGCAAGCAAGTGCAGGACGACATCGAAAAGCAACGCAAGATGAAGCAGGCCGGCCTGGTCGCCCTGGAAGGCCTGAGCGTGCAGAAGAAGGAGTTGCGTCCGGTATTGATGGCGGTCGCCACCAGTGGCGGCGGCATCATCAATGAACACTTCGGACATGCCAAGGAATTCCTGATCTACGAGGCCAACGCCACCGATGTGCGGTTCATCAGCCATCGCAAGGTGGAGCTGTACTGCGGTGGTGGCGATACCTGCGGCGACGGCGAATCGGTGCTCGATCAGATCATCAAGACCTTGTCCGGTTGCGAGGCCGTGTTGTGTTCCAAGATCGGCTACGAGCCGTGGGACCTGCTTGAGGCCGCCGGGATCATGCCCAACGGCGAGCACGCCATGGAGGATATCGAACAGGCGGTGGCCGCGGTGTACGCCGAGATGGCGGAAAACGGCGCGTTGGAAAAACCGGCGCCCACCAAGCAGATCGCCGCCCAGGCCGGTGCCTGAAGGAGCATCCCATGGCTTATGAAATCATCGACAACTGCGTCAGCTGCTGGGCCTGTGAAGGTGTCTGCCCGAGTGGCGCGATTTCGCCGGGCACCTTGCACGGCAAGGCGCATTTCGTGATCGACGCGAAAAAGTGCACCGAGTGCGAAGGCGATTACGCGGATGCCCAGTGCGCCAGCATCTGCCCCATCGAGGGGGCCATTCTCAATCCGCTCAAGGCGTGGGCCAATCCGCCCGGCTCCCTGACCGGCATCCCGCCGGAGCGGCTTGCCGCCGCCATGGCAGAGATCCAGGCCCGATAGGAGGCGATCCGATGCATACCCAGGTGTTGTTGTCTGCCGTGCATGCGCCGGTCAAAGGCGTGCGCCGTGCCGTGCTGAAAGGTTGGTTCCGGCGTCTTGCGTGGCGTCGTCCACGACATACGCTCAATCCGGATTGGAGTCATGTGCCGGATCGGGTGTGGCGCAGGCATTCGGCCATGTTGACCTTTCGTCACGAGGTTGATTCGGGTGGACATTGATGGCCAAGGTGACGTTTTACGAAAAGCCCGGCTGCATCAATAACACCAAGCAGAAGGCGCTGCTCAAGGCACTGGGCCACACGGTGGTGGCGCGTAATCTGCTCGCCGAGCTGTGGACCGGCGAGCGGTTGCGGCCATTTTTTTCTGACCTGCCGGTGCGGACATGGCTGAATCCGAGTGCGCCGCGTATCAAGTCCGGCGAGATCGACCCCTGCCAGGTGACCGAGACACAGGCCCTGACCTTGATGTGTGCCGACCCGTTGTTGATACGTCGTCCATTGATGCAGGTGGATCAGCTGCGCATGGCAGGCTTTGACGACTGCGCGTTGTTGCGTGATCTGGGTGTTCGGCAAGCGCCGGAGACCGACCTGCAGACCTGCCCCCACGGTCATGCGGTCGTAGAGGTGGAACATGGCTGAACCTCCCGCCGCCCTGAACAGCGGACATGCCATCGAGTTTGCCCCCGGGGTGCATTGGATCGGCGCGCTGGACCCGACCCTACGCACCTTCGACATCATCCTCAAGACGGCCAATGGCACCAGCTACAACGCCTATCTGATTCGCGGCAGTGAAGGTGTGGCCATTGTCGATACGGTCAAGGCGTCGTTTTCAGAAGACTTCTTCGCGCGGCTCGAATCAGTGGCGTCTTATGATGAGGTCAAGGTCATCGTGCTCAATCACCTCGAGCCGGACCATAGCGGGGCGCTACCGGAGCTGATGCGGCGCGCGCCCAACGCGAAGCTTTACATATCCACTCGTGCGACTTCCATGCTCAAGGCGTTGCTCAAGCCCGACGGGGAGCGGTTCGATTACACCACGGTGGGTACCGGAGACACGGTCAGCCTGGGCGATCGAACCCTGCGTTTTTTGCACACGCCCTTCCTGCATTGGCCCGATACCCAGTGCACGTATCTGGAAGAGCAGGGTGTGTTGTTCTCCGGCGACGTGTTCGGCTGTCATTACTGCGATGCGCGGTTGTTTAACGACAAGGTGGGCGACTTTCGTTTTTCCTTCGACTACTACTACGCGCACATCATGCGGCCCTTCAAGCAATGGGTGCTTGAGGCGCTGGCCATCATCGAACCGCTGAAGCTGAACATGATCGCGCCGACCCACGGGCCCATCCTGCGTGATCGGCCACGCCGCTACGTAGCGCATTACCGAGAGTTGTCCAGCTCCAGTCTGGCTGGACGTATCTCTGACGACGAGCGCTCGTTGATCATCTTTTACATGAGCTCCTATGGAAACACCGCGCGCATGGCCGAGGCCATAGCTACAGGTGCCGAGCAGGTCGAGGGCGTGCGGGTTTCGCTGTACGACCTGGAAGGTGGTGAGGTGGAACCTTTCGTGGACCTGATCGAAGAGGCCGACGCCCTGCTGTTCGGCTCACCCACCATCAATGGCGACGCGGTGAAACCGGTGTGGGACCTGTTGTCGTCGTTGGCGGTACTCAATCTGGTGGGCAAGCTCGGCGGCGCCTTTGGCAGCTACGGTTGGAGCGGCGAGGCGGTGCGCATGATCGAGGATCGAATGCGCGGCCTGAAGATGCGGGTGCCGCTCAAGGGCGTGCGGGTAAAGCTGATTCCGAGCGACGAAGAGCTGGCCGTGTGCGACACCTTTGGGCGCGAATTCGCGCTGGAACTCACCGGGCAGCGCGCGGGCGGCAAGGTGGTCGACATGGCCGATCTTGCCTGACGAATTTTGCATTGAAAACTTGGAGAGTCGACATGGCCAAAGGAAAAGTGACGTTTGAAGACATCGATACCACGGTCAATGTGCCCGCCGGCACCCGCTTGATCGAGGTGTCGGAGAAGGTTGGCGCCGGCATCATCTACGGCTGTCGGGAGGGGGACTGCGGTACCTGCATGATGCACGTGGTGGAAGGCTGGAACAATCTGAGCGAACCCTCCGTGTTGGAGCAGAAGGTACTCAAGGAAAACATGGCCGGGCGGCACGACCGCCTGGCCTGCCAAGCCCAAGTCATCGGTGACTGTGTCGTGAAGCCCACCTGACCCCACACCTTACCTGCGTAGTATGAAGGAGCAGAACCATGGCCCTTATCACCTTTGCCAGTAACGAATACAAGGACAAGACGGTCTACGCCGTGGCCGGCAGCCACACCGAGACCGTCCTCAAGATCGCCAAGGCCAACAAGATCCCCCTCAGCTTCGATTGTGAAGACGGCGAATGCGGCAGCTGCCTGGTGCACGTCGGCAGTATCGACAAAGCCAAACGAACCCGTATGGGCGGTCCGCTGACCGCCAAGGAAATCGACGTGCTGCGCGGACTCGGCAAGATCAGCAAGGAAGAGATCGACACCATGGCCGTCACCGATCTGCCCACCGAATGGCGTCTGGCCTGCCAGATGATTCCTCGGGACGAAGACATTCTGGTGGAGTACTGACCGTGTACGCCGCGGCGATGAGTAAAGATATTGTGGACGCCACGGTTCGGGGGGTGCATTCCCATCTCATGGCCTACGCCCATGGGCGGGTCAACGACGACCCGCTGGCCTGTATGTTCGCTACCTGGCGAAGCGGTGGTGGGGCCTTGCCGGATTGGATGGGCCTGTGCCCCGAGGACTTCAAGGTGATGATGAATCATCACTTTCCCGGCGTCCCGTACGAATATCCCGAGGCAGGCCACGCCGTGCCCGTGGATCGCCATGACGAGGTCGACGAGTTATATAAGTTGATGGTCATGCACCGCGCCAACCAGTCGGTGTCGGAGGCATGGGTCGCCAAGATCGTCGCCTTCGGCTGCATGGGCAGCGACCATCTTTGGCAGGACCTGGGGCTGTGGTCGCGGCCAGATCTGACCGGTCTGATGAACCGCAACTTTCCCACCTTGCGCAACGAAAAAAACATGAAGTGGAAAAAGTATCTATACAAGCAGTTATGCGAAGCCGAGGGTATCTACACCTGCCGGTCGCCGTCCTGTGAGGTGTGCGTCGACTACCAGGCCTGCTTCGCTTCGGAAGACTGAGCGGCCGGTGGACTCGCAAAGCCTCCTGCATGATCGCGCGGTAGGTGCCTATCTGGGCATGGCCGTGGGCGACGCCTTGGGCGCCACCGTGGAGTTCATGACGCCGGCGGAAATCGCGTCGGTCCATGGTGTGCACGACCGTATTGTCGGCGGCGGCTGGCTCAAGCTTCGCCCCGGCGCGGTCACCGACGACACCGAGATGGCGTTGGCGCTGGGCGACAGCATCCTGGCCCATGACGACGTGGTGCCCGCCGCGGTCGCGCAGGCGTTCAGCGACTGGATGTGTAGCAAGCCGGTGGATATCGGCAACACGGTGCGGCGCGGCATTGTTCATTATCGGCACAGCGGTGAACCCCACGTGCCGTATCACGAGCAAGGTGCGGGCAACGGCGCCTGCATGCGATCGCTGCCGGTCGCCCTGGCGACCCTGGGCGAGCCGGACCAGCGGATACGCCGGGCGGTCCTGGACCAGGCGCATGTGACTCACCACAACACCCTGTCAGACGACGGTTCGCTGTTTGTGGTCAAGCTGACGCAAGCCGCGTTGTCGGGCACATCCCGGCAGGTGCTGGGGGCCCTTATCGATCAATTCCAGAGCCGTCTGCCGGCGTTCCGCTACCACGGTCGACAGCAGCACCCCAGCGGCTTCATCGTTGACACCCTGGTGGCGGTATTTCAGGCCTTTATTGCAGGCGGTAGCTTCGAGGCGGCGCTGATCGATGTGGTCAATCGCGGTGGTGATGCGGATACCACCGGGGCCATCCTGGGCATGATCGCCGGCGCGCACTACGGTCGCCAAGGTATCCCGATACGCTGGTTGAACGTACTGGATAGTGACGTGGCGCAGCGTTGCGAGCGACAGGCCGGGGCGCTGCTCGCGCTCAGCGCCGCAGCCAATCACCCGTTGATGCGAGGGCAGGTATCGTGAGGATCGGTGTGCCCAAGGAGATCAAAAACCATGAATATCGGGTCGGTCTGACGCCGGCCGGCGTCGCGGCCTTGGTTGCGGAAGGTCACCAGGTGGTGGTGCAACGCACGGCGGGGCAGCGTATCGGTTTTTCGGATGCGGCGTACTCGGCGTCCGGTGCGACCTTGGTGGATACCGCGCAACAGGTCTACGCCTGCCCGATGATCGTCAAGGTCAAGGAACCTCAGCCCGCCGAGTATCCACTGCTATGGGAAGGGCAACTGCTGTTCACCTATCTGCATCTGGCGCCGGATCCACAGCAGACCGCGGCACTGCTTGAGCGCAAGGTCATCGGCATTGCCTATGAAACCGTCACCGACGCCGCTGGTCGCCTGCCGTTGTTGATCCCCATGAGCGAGGTGGCCGGGCGTCTGTCCATCCAGGCCGGTGCCACCGCCATGCAGATGGCCAATGGTGGTGGCGGCATGCTGCTCGGCGGGGTGCCCGGGGTGGCCCCGGCAAGGGTGGTGGTGATCGGCGGCGGCGTGGTCGGTACGCAGGCCGCCCGGATGGCGATGGGCCTGGGTGCCGATGTGGTTATCCTGGACAACAGTCTGGATCGGCTGCGTCATTTGGACGACGTATATGGCCCGACGCTCAAGACCCGTTATTCCGATCCGGCCACCTTGGCCGAACTCACCGTCGTCGCCGACCTGGTGATCGGTGCCGTACTCATCCCCGGAAAACAGGCGCCCAAGCTGATCACGCGACAGATGGTCGGTGCAATGAAGCCGGGCGCCGTGCTGGTTGATGTGGCGATCGACCAAGGCGGTTGTGCCGAGACCGCTCGTCCCACTACCCATGCGGACCCCGTTTATCTGGTCGACGACGTGGTTCACTACTGTGTCGCGAACATGCCGGGCGCCTGCGCACGCACGGCCACCCTGGCCCTGACCAACGCGACGCTGCCTTATGTCCGTGCGTTGGCTGGCAAGGGTGTGGTGGATGCTCTGCGTGCCGATCCCGGGTTGCTCGGCGGACTGAATGTATCGCTTGGCCAGGTTACCAATCCGCACGTCGCCCAGGACCTGGGCTACGACGTCGTGCCGGGGGAGACTGCGCTTGACGTGCTCACCGAGCTGGCGCGGCCCGAGTCCGCGTGAGGATTGTCAGCTGCGGTTTTTGATGTGAGCGGCCAGCGCGCTGTCCATCGAGCGCACGTGGGTCTCGAACCAGTCCGGCAACTGCTCCTTGATCCATGCCTTTGCCATGGCGGTGGAACCTTTCGCGATACGTTGACCGAACCGGTCAAGCTCACCGAGGACGCGTTGATGATCGGCGATATGCTCGGTGGTGGCCGGGAACCCGGTCGCCTGCATGATGATCTCTTCGCTGGCAAAGTGTTTTTGCGTGTGGGCGGCCAGTTCGGCGAAGCCATCGACGAATGCGGCCCCGCTGGCCTGTAACAAGCGGGCATGCAGGTCGAGAAATTCCTGGTGCATGTGGTCCATGCCCACATCACCGAGCAGCAGGTCGGTCTGGTAGCGGGCTTTCAGATCGGGTTGAGTCATTGGGGATTGTCCCGCCGGTGGTGGAGTTTCTTGCTCAGCTTGTTGCCGACGTAGGTGGCAAAGTCGTCGACGTTGTCATAATCCCTGTCCAGCGCGAGCTCCGCAAGCGCCTCGATGAGCCGGCGCGTGTGGGCGATCTCATCCAGGGTTCGCCCGCAGGTAATGCACCGATCGCCTTGTTCCACGCAGGTCGTTTTGCCTCGGCACGGGTTGAAGGTGGACACCGTCAGCAGCCGACGTCGGCGCCCACTGCGGTGGGTAGGGTGTGACCGTCGGCCGACATCATATCCTTGATATCCGCCTCGATGATCTGGATGCCCTTGTTGCCGCAAAAGCGACGTTCCTTCGCCGTGGGCTCGGGAATCAATGCCCAGGCAGGAGGGTTGCCTGCGCCGTAGATCATGTCCGACAGCACCATGCGTTCGGTGTCGCGCAGCATGCGCATGCCGATAAACAGGTACTGCTTGCCGCGCCGGTATTCCTTGAGGAACGACGGAATGGCGAAGCCGCCCATCAGCTCCGTGATGTAATCCACGTAGTCGGCGTCGGAGGCGATGAAGGTCGGGTCCGGCACCGGCGTGCCCATAGGCTTGAACAACACCGGCAGCCGGGTGTCCACGGCATCCTGATCGATCTCCGTGTACTGTCCGCCATCATAGTGATGCAGCACAAACCGGTAGTCGGTGCCGGCGGTGCGGGCGATGCCGCGCACCAGGATGTGCGGCGTGTCGCTATAGCTCGTCTGCAGCTGGGTGTCGCGATTGATGTCGATGACATAGGGCGGCTTGATGTCCGCCAGCCAGTCGTGAAAGGCGGCGCGAGTCCATGCCTGGTTGCCGTAGGTGTCGGTCAGAAAAGTGTTCACTGCCTTGCGGCCGCGCTTCAATTCCACATCCATGGCGGCGCGAGCGAACTCCCACATCAACCGGGGCGCCATCGGCTTGCCGCCGTTCATGGCCAGGATCAGGCTTTCGCTGTCGGCCGGGATGGCAGCGCTTGTTCGGGTGTGGGTCACGTCCGCCAGGACGCCCGGGCCCAGATAGGGGACCACCTGGCCGCTGCGGATGCCCGCCAGCAGTTCAGTCAAGTTGGGCTCGCTCACCGTTCGACTCCTTTTGGGAAGGTTGGGATTCATCCAGGGTCGGTGCAAGAGGTGGGCCAGGATGCTATCGAGCGTGTAATCAACGGCTTGCAACAGTACCCCAAGGAGATTGTCGGGAACGCGACAGCCTCGGTTCGGACATTGTGCGGGGCAGGGCGGATACGGGTGAACGCCGGGTCAGAGGAGTTCGATTTCGTACAGGCCGCCGATCACCAGATGCTCGTCCTCGCCGTTCAGCGCGCCAGGGATCAGCCCGGGCACGTACAACAGTTTGGCGTGGGGTACGTGGGTTCTGATCACCTGGTCGCCGAACTCGTCGGCCCGTTCCCGGCTGGTGCTGAAGGAACTCACATTGTTCAGCAGCAGCACGCGCCGACGTTCGCCGGCGTCGGCCAAGATGGGGGTGTCATGCAGTTTGTTGAGACCGCGAAACAAGGTGCGATGTACCTGTTCCCGGTCCTGCTGTTGCAGTTCGAATTGGCAATAGCTGTACAGCAGATCGAGTTGGGCATGCAGCGCATTGGTGTTGTACAGGCCGTGGGATTGCGCGGCCAGATAGCGTTGATAAGCCGGACTGTCGCGGTCCGGTAGTGGCTCGCCGTGATAGCGGGTCTGCAATCCGAAACGGGATTCCACCCAGGCCTTGATCACCGCGCCTTCGCGCCCGTCCGCGTTGAATAGCCAGCCGCGTAACAGCTGCCGGTAATCGGCTTTGGCACGTCCTGGGCGAGACTCCCGAATGGTGGGTGTCGGCGCTTCATCGAGTTGGAAGCCGGCGCGCATATGATGCGAAAACAACACAGCCCGGTGTCGCGGGTCCGGTTCGCGCTGCAGTACGTCGAACAGCTGATGGTGCAACACGTGCACGCCGTCCAGTTGGAGCGGCTGGGGGCTGCGCTGGAATGACAGCCCCGCCAGAACGTGGCAGGGCAGATTGCAGCGGTTGATGGGCAGACAGGTCTGCGCCGGCAGGTCCTCCGCCCGGGCCTGGGGGGCTTTGTCGCGGATCACGTTGTCCTTGTCCGTACGTGTTGTAGGGCTTTGTTGGGATTGTGACCAACAAGGCGAGCCTTGGCTAGTCTGGAAAATCACTAAAAATCCGGCATTTAGGTCAGTATCCCGGCTTTGGCATGCCGCTTGCTCAACCCCTGTTGCCGGACGCTCGGCGTCCACATCGACAACCTCACTCGAGAGCAATAGGAGAATTCGCCATGGGTTTGCGTCAATGCGCGATTTACGGAAAAGGTGGTATCGGTAAATCCACCACCACCCAGAACCTGGTCGCAGGTCTGGCCGAACTGGGCAAGAAAGTCATGATCGTCGGTTGCGACCCGAAGGCCGACTCCACCCGTCTGATTCTGCACTCCAAGGCGCAGAACACCATCATGGAAATGGCCGCTGAAGCGGGCACCGTGGAAGACCTGGAACTGGAAGAGGTCCTCAAGACCGGCTACGGCGAGATCAAGTGCGTCGAGTCCGGCGGTCCTGAGCCCGGTGTCGGCTGCGCCGGCCGCGGCGTCATCACCGCCATCAACTTCCTGGAAGAGGAAGGCGCCTACGAGGAAGACCTGGACTTCGTCTTCTATGACGTACTGGGCGATGTGGTCTGCGGCGGTTTCGCCATGCCGATCCGCGAGAACAAGGCCCAGGAGATCTACATCGTCTGCTCCGGCGAGATGATGGCCATGTACGCGGCCAACAACATCTCCAAGGGCATCGTGAAGTACGCCAACTCCGGTGGCGTGCGTCTGGCTGGCCTGATCTGCAACAGCCGTAACACCGATCGTGAAGACGAGCTGATCATGGCCCTGGCTGCCAAGCTGGGCACCCACATGATCCACTTCGTGCCGCGTGACAACGTCGTGCAGCGCGCTGAGATCCGTCGCATGACCGTCATCGAGTACGACCCGAGCGCCAAGCAGGCTCAAGAGTACCGCGACCTGGCGCAGAAGATCATCGACAACACCAAGCTGGTGATCCCGACCCCCTGCACCATGGACGAGCTGGAAGAGCTGCTGATGGAGTTCGGCATCATGGAAGAGGAAGACGAGAGCATCGTCGGCCAGACCGCTGCGGCCGAAGGCGCCTAAGACGGTACCGGGCGTCGGCCTATGGGCCGGCGCCCAATACGGACATTTTCCTTTTGATCCGTCCACAGATTGGTGGCGGCAACCAGGAGAAGCAAAATGGCAGCAATGTCACGTGAAGAGACCGAAGCCATCATCCAGGAGGTGCTGGAGGTCTACCCCGAAAAGGCCAAAAAGGATCGCGCCAAGCACCTTGCGGTCAATGATCAAACCATCGAACAGTCCAAGAAGTGCATCACCTCAAACCGGAAGTCTCTGCCGGGCGTGATGACCATCCGTGGCTGCGCCTACGCCGGCTCCAAAGGCGTGGTGTGGGGCCCGGTGAAGGACATGATCCATATCTCCCACGGTCCCGTGGGCTGTGGCCAGTATTCCCGCGCCGGCCGTCGCAACTACTACATCGGCGTGACCGGTGTGAACACCTACACCACGATGAACTTCACCTCCGATTTCCAGGAGAAGGACATCGTGTTCGGTGGCGACAAGAAGCTGGACAAGATGATCGACGAGATCCAGACCCTGTTCCCGATGAACAAGGGTGTGACCATCCAGTCCGAGTGCCCGATCGGTCTGATCGGTGACGACATCGAGGCCGTGGCCAAGAAAAAGGCCAAAGAGCACGAGACCACTGTTGTACCGGTTCGTTGCGAAGGCTTCCGCGGTGTGTCCCAGTCGCTGGGCCACCACATTGCCAACGATGCCGTGCGTGACTGGGTGTTGGACAAGCGCGACAACGACGACAGCTTCGAGTCCACCCCTTACGACGTGTCCATCATCGGTGACTACAACATCGGTGGTGACGCCTGGTCTTCCCGCACCTTGCTGGAAGAGATGGGCCTACGCGTTGTGTCCCAATGGTCTGGTGACGGTACCTTGTCGGAGATGGAGCTGACCCCCAAGGTCAAGCTCAATCTGCTGCACTGCTACCGTTCCATGAACTACATCTCCCGTCATATGGAAGAGAAGTACGGTATTCCCTGGGTGGAGTACAACTTCTTCGGCCCGACCAAGATCGCCGAGTCGCTGCGCAAGATCGCCAGTTACTTCGACGACACCATCAAGGAAGGTGCCGAGCGCGTCATCGAGCGCTACAAGGCCGAGTACGACGCGGTTATCGCCAAGTACCGCCCGCGTCTGGAAGGCAAGCGCGTGATGCTCTACATCGGCGGCCTGCGTCCCCGGCACACCATCGGTGCCTACGAGGACCTGGGGATGGAAGTGGTTGGTACCGGCTATGAGTTCGGCCATAACGACGACTACGACCGCACCATCAAAGAGATGGGCAACGCCACCTTGATCTATGACGACGTCACCGGCTACGAGTTCGAGGAATTCGTCAAGAAGGTGAAGCCCGATCTGATCGGCTCCGGCATCAAGGAGAAGTACATCTTCCAGAAGATGGGCATCCCCTTCCGTCAGATGCACTCCTGGGACTACTCCGGTCCATACCACGGCTATGACGGCTTCGCCATCTTTGCCCGGGACATGGACATGACACTGAACAACCCGTGTTGGGAGTCGGTGCAGGTTCCCTGGAAGAAGAAAGCCGTCGAAGACGAGGCCGTTGCCGCCGGCGCCTGATACCCGCAAGGGCGGGGCGTGAGTCCCGCCCGACCGGATCCATCTTGTTTCAATCTGGCCCGCGTCCGCAGATTGGCGGCGTGGGAGGAGAAAGATCATGGCTCAGAATGTAGACGAAATTAAGCCCAGCTATCCCTTGTTCCGCGATGCCGAGTACAAGGACAACCTGGCAAAAAAGCTGGAGTACGAAGAGCGTGCTCCGATGGAAGAGATCATGAAGACCTTCGAGTGGACCACCACCGAAGAGTACAAGGAGCTCAACTTCCAGCGTGAGGCCCTGACCGTCAACCCGGCCAAGGCCTGCCAACCCCTCGGCTCCGTACTGTGTGCCCTGGGCTTCCACAAGACCATGCCGTATGTGCACGGCTCGCAGGGTTGTGTGGCGTACTTCCGTACCTATTTCAACCGTCACTTCAAGGAGCCGGTGGCCTGTGTATCCGACTCGATGACCGAGGATGCCGCGGTGTTTGGTGGTCAGAAGAACATGTTCGACGGCCTGGAAAACTGCAAGGCGATGTACAAGCCGGACATGATCGCCGTATCCACCACCTGCATGGCCGAGGTCATCGGTGACGACCTGAACGCCTTCATCGGAAACTCCCGCAAGGAAGGTCACGTCCCGGACGACTACCCGGTGCCCTTCGCTCACACGCCCAGCTTTGTCGGTTCCCACACCACCGGCTGGGACAATATGTTCGAAGGCATCATCCGCTACTTCACCCTCAACCACATGGAAGGGAAAGAGGTCGGCAGCAATGGCAAGATCAACATCGTGCCGGGCTTTGAGACCTACCTGGGCAACTACCGCGTTATCCAGCGCATGTTGAAGGAAATGGACGTCGACTACACGTTCATGTCCGACCCTACCGAAGTACTGGATACGCCGGCCGACGGTGAGTTCCGCATGTACGCCGGTGGCACCACCATGGACGAGGTGAAGGATGCGCCCAACGCCATCGATACGGTGTTGCTGCAACCCTGGCAGTCGGTGAAGACCAAGAAGTTCATCAAGAACACCTGGAAGCAGCCGGCGACCGAGTTTGCCATCCCGATGGGCTTGAAGGCCACTGACGAATTCCTGATGAAGATCTCCGAGATCACCGGCAAACCGATTCCTGAATCGCTGGAAAAGGAGCGCGGCCGTCTGGTGGACATGATCACCGACTCCCACGCCTGGCTGCACGGCAAGAAGTTCGCACTATGGGGTGACGCGGACTTCGTCATGGGCATGGTGGCCTTCCTGCTCGAACTGGGCGCCGAGCCGACCCACATCCTCTGCCACCATGCCAACAAGCGCTGGAAGAAGGCGGTGGAAAAGATGCTGGCCGAGTCGCCGTACGGCAAGGACTGCGAAGTGCACATCGGCAAGGATCTGTGGCACATGCGTTCGCTGGTGTTCACCAACAAGCCGGACTTCATGATCGGCAATTCCTACGGCAAGTTCATCCAGCGTGACACCGTCACCAAGGGTAAGGAGTTCGAGGTGCCGCTGATCCGCATCGGCTTCCCGATCTTCGATCGTCATCACATGCATCGAGACACCACCATGGGCTATGAAGGCGCCATGTACATGCTCAAGATGCTGGTCAACTCCGTCCTGGAGCGTCTGGACGAGGAGACCCGAGGCATGGGAACCACCGACTACAACTACGACCTGATCCGCTAAGCGGTTCGGCCTGCCCCCACGTGGCGGGGGCAGGCGCGGTTGTTCAGGAGGTGAACATGCCCAGTGTGATGATTCGCGTGAAGGACAATGGCAACTTGCTCTTCTATATCGCCAAGAAGGACCAGGAAGACGAGATCGCCAGTGTTGAACGCGACACCGAAGACGAGTGGGGCGGTGAAGTGGCGCTGACCGATGGTTCGAAGTGGTACATCGATCCCATCAGTCCGCCGCCACGCTTTCCCACCACCCTGCGCTTCAAAAAAGCGTGAAGCTTACAGCGAGGTAACGACCATGGCTCTGCAAATCGTTAGAGATGTCTGCACCGCCTGCGGAGACTGCGAACCGGTCTGTCCGACCGACTCAATCAAGCCGTTCAAAGGCGTTTATGCCATCGATGCCGACTCCTGCACGGAGTGCGAGGGGGACTTCGACGTGCCCCAATGCCTGGATGTCTGCATGGAGGACGATTGCATCATCCCGGCTTGAGCTGATCACAGTGTTGACCCGTTCGGGGCGATGTCATTGGACTGTCGATTGCCGCGGTTCGTTGGCATTGCCCCGTCTCTGCCTGCACGTTGGATAACGTGCCGTCACAAGGAGACAGGCCGATGAACAGTCCCCATCATGTTGAACACGAGCGCGGCGCGAGCAAGGCGCCGATCTCGAGAGATGTCGCGTTACGCCTCGGGCTGGCGGTACGCGCCCTGGGCGACGCGGACGCCCGCCGCATCCTGCGTATCCTGGAGGATCTGGTCGGCATGCCGCCGACCAAGAAGAAACTCGACAGTCTCAGTCGCAAGGACCTGAAGGTTGCGGCCGGTGGCGAACTGGCTGAACTGCCGGCGGATGAGCTGGACGCCTTGCTGACCATCCTCAAGGGCGAGTCGGATTTGGAGCCCTTGCCGGAGATCGAGCCCTATGCCGACGGAGACATGCCCGATTCGGTGCGTGTCGCCTGTGCGTCCAACTCGGCGGAGAATCTGGACGGCCATTTCGGCAGTTGCAAACGTTTTTTGGTCTACCAGGTGTCGGCCGACGAGGTGCGACTGGTCGATGTGCGTCTGATCAAGGGCATTGGTTCGGATCAGGACAAGAACGCCGCACGCGCCGCTTTGATAGACGACTGCCAGGTGCTGTACGTGATGTCCATCGGCGGACCTGCCGCCGCCAAGGCGGTGCGTGCCGGGCTGCATCCGATCAAATATCCGGCAGGCGGTTCGGCGCGCGAACGCGCATTGCAATTGCAACAGGTGCTGGGCGAAAACGCACCGCCCTGGCTGGCCAAGGCGATGGGCAAGGCCCCCGAGGATCGCGTGCGTTTCGAGATGGAGGCCGAAGGATGATAGCAACGGATCAGATCGAACAGATATCCACCGCAGTGCAGCAACAAGGCTTGGACGAGGGCGTGGTGTCCGGGTTGCGCCAACGGTTTCCCGATATTCATTTCATCTACTGCATGGATGACGACGTGTGCGGGCCAAAGCCGGTCATGCAGGCGGAGGGCTTCAATATCTATCTGGTGGATGCGCGTGAGCATTGCCTGGCGTTCACCCAGAGTGCCGATATCGCCACCGGCGTGGTGCTGGCCGAAGTCGAGGCGGAGGAGTGAATGCCGCCTCGCAGCGGCAAGCCGGTGACGCTGACGGAACCAAGGTCATGAACAGCACCCATTGCGCCACCTGTCCGCATCGGGTGGATCGTTTGACCACCGGCCGTTGTAAACCAGGTGATGCCTGCGTCAAGGCGATGAGCGGGCGACAGATCGAACGCTTCTTCCGGGTGAATCCCGATCTGGCCGAGGGGTACGCGGGTGACGATTTTTGGGAGCGCCGTGCCATTGCCGCGCGCTACCTGTCCCAGAAGCGCCTGTTGACCATGTTGGACGATCCGGACGAGGTGGTACGCCGGGTATTGGCCTACCGCTTGCCGGTTGACCAGTTGCAGGCGCTGGTCAAGGACCCCGACCGCGAGGTGCGCATCACCGTGGCCGATCGCTTACCGCCGGAGCAACTGGAGCAGATGGCGGAAGATCCCGACTACCTGGTACGCCATTACGTTTCCAAGCGGTTACCGGTGGGGCGCTTGTTCCGATTGATCGTTGACGACGAGCGCGAGGTGCGCAAGACCGTCGCCAGCCGCCTACCGCCCGAAAGCCTGGGGCTGATGATCCATGACCCCGAACCGGAGATCCGTCAACAGGTCGCCGAGCGCATTGCCCCGTCTTCCTTGGCGTCGTTGATGGGCGACCCCGACTGGCGGGTGCGCCTGGTGGTGGCATCCCGGGCACCGGCTGAGCTACTGCCCCGACTCGTGGACGACGATGATGAGGACGTCAGCGCCGTGGCACAGGACCGCCTTGCGGACCTGGGGCGTTGAGGCATGGATTCGTTTATCGGTAAAAAGGCGAAGATCGGGCCGGCGCCGGTTCGCATTGATGCCAAGCCGGCGTTGTCACTGGATGAATGTGTGCAGGGATTGGCGTCCGGTCTGTCCGACCTGGCATTCAAGCCGGTGTTGACTCGCGGTGGCTGGTACCGGCCTGGCGGGTTGCTGAACCAGGATGGCGAGCGGGTCAGCGATAGCTTGGTCGACTGGCTTGAACATCAGGTCGCTGACGATATCGATGGTTTCCTCGATCGTTACCAGAACGCCGGGCTGGTCGCCACCCGGCTACAAGGGCGGACGCATTATCTGACCGCGGTGATCGGCGACGCGCCCGACGATTTCGTGCAGTTGGAGGTGGAGGAACTGCGGGAAGTCGCGGATCGGGTGCTGTTACCGGACGGCTGGGTGCCGGACGATGTGCAGGATCTGTTGGATCCGCTCGAGCGCTCGCCACTACCGCCGGAACCTGTCGGACGCGCGCAATTCGAGGTCAGACGCTATCGCGTGATCCCCGAGCTGTTCACGGCCGGTGGGTCCAAGTTGGCACCGTTGCGACGATTCATCTACGACTGGGCCGCCAGCAGTGCCGGAAAGCACCGGTCTTTCTCGCGTCACTGGGTGCTCGCCCTGCGCGACGTCGAAGGCAGCGACGGTGAGATGCGTGTGTCAGCCAAGCCGATTCCTGCTATGCCGGCACCGTCACCGGGACTCGCGCCCTATGACGGTCGGCGTGGCGTCGCATTGCTTGACGATATCCGTCGTTTCGATCAGCAGGTCGGTTATCCCTTTGCCTGGTTCTTCGCCATGTTGACCGGGCCTTGTGTGCCCTTCGATCTGGCCGAGGCGGTGTTGGCCGACTTGGCCGACGACTTCGATTACCTGCCCCCACGCGACGCCTTGATCCTGGCCGGCTGGGCAAACAAGCGGTACGCGGTGTGATTGGAGCCCGGTGCGGGCGATGGGCGCATCTGGCCCGGTGACGACTGTTGCGGAGCGCTTTGACGCACGCGTCTTGTCGTCTATGCCGCAATGCCGATTCCCGCCATTGTCGTGTTTGCGACAGGGGTTTTGGCTCAAAACTGCCGGCCAATCAAAGCCCTGCAACATGGCACAGCGGTTGCACTGTGATGAACATCCGTAACTGACCGCAGTGGCACGCCATGAAACAGAAGGACATCGCGGAACTGCTCGACGAGCCGGCCTGCTCCCACAACAAGAAATCCAAGTCCGGTTGCGCCAAACCCAAGCCGGGTACCGCCGCAGGCGGCTGCGCCTTCGATGGCGCACAGATCGCCTTGCTGCCCATCGCCGACGTCGCCCATATCGTGCATGGGCCCATCGCCTGCGCCGGCAGTTCCTGGGACAACCGCGGTACGCGGTCGTCCGGCCCAAGGCTGTATCGCATCGGTATGACCACGGACCTGACCGAACAGGACGTAATCATGGGACGCAGCGAGAAGCGCCTGTTCCATTCCATCAAACAAGCGGTGGAGAGCTACAGCCCAGCTGCGGTGTTTGTCTACAACACCTGCGTGCCGGCACTGGTGGGCGATGACGTGGAGGCAGTATGCAAGGAAGCGGAGCAGCGTTGGGGCACGCCCGTGGTGCCGGTGGATGCCGCCGGATTCTATGGCACCAAGAACCTGGGTAACCGCATTGCCGGCGAGGCCATGGTCAAGCATGTAATGGGGCGTCGTGAGCCCGACGAGCTGACCCCGGAACAACTGGCCCACGGCCACCAGGTGTACAGCATCAATCTCATCGGCGAATACAACATTGCCGGCGAGTTGTGGCATGTGCTGCCGCTGTTGGACGAATTGGGCATCCGCGTGTTGTGCACACTGTCCGGCGACGCGCGTTTCCATGAGGTGCAGACCATGCACCGCGCCGACGTGAACATGATGGTCTGCTCCAAGGCGATGATCAACGTCGCGCGCAAGCTGGAGGAGCAATACCGCATTCCCTGGTTCGAGGGCAGCTTCTACGGCGTCGAGGACATGAACAATGCCCTGCGCGACATCGCGCGGCTGATCGACGACCCAGACCTGACGCAGCGCACCGAGGCATTGATAACCCGCGAGATGGCCCGTATCGACAAGGCGCTGGAACCCTGGCGGGTACAGCTCCGGGGCAGGAAGGTGTTGCTCTACACCGGCGGCGTCAAGTCCTGGTCGGTGATTTCCGCGCTGCAGGACCTGGGAATGACGGTGGTCGCCACCGGCACCAAGAAGTCCACCGAAGAGGACAAGGCCCGCATCCGCGAACTCATGGGCAAGGATGCCGTGATGATCGAGGACGGCAACCCCCGCGCGCTGATCAACATTGTGCGCGAACACGACGTGGACGTGCTCATCGCCGGCGGTCGCAACATGTATACGGCGCTGAAGGCACGGGTTCCCTTTTTGGATATCAACCAGGAACGGGACTTCGGCTACGAAGGCTACACCGGGATGATCGAGCTTGCGCGTCAGTTGTGCCTGACCATCAACAGCCCGGTCTGGAATGACGTGCGTCGCCATGCCCCCTGGGCAGCCGCCGCCAAGCTGCAGGAGGCGGCCAATGGGTGACATCGAGCGTCCAATAGTCAGCCAGGGTCCGGCAGGGGAGGTCCGACATGGCTGAGATCATCAAGCGTAAAAAGGCGCTATCCGTCAGCCCGTTGAAGGCGAGTCAGACCATCGGTGCGGCGCTGGCCTTTCTGGGTTTTCATCGTGCGATCCCGATGCTGCACGGATCGCAAGGCTGCACCGCCTTCGGCAAGGTCTTCTTCGTGCGACATTTCCGTGAACCGGTCCCGCTGCAAACCACGGCAATGGATCAGGTGTCCGCGGTCATGGGTTCGGAAGAGAATGTGGTCGAAGGTCTGAAGGCAATCTGCGAGAAGCACGATCCGGCCCTGGTGGGCGTGCCCACCACCGGACTGGCGGAGACCCAGGGGTCGGACGTCACTATGGCGGTAAAGCAGTTCCGCCAGAAATACCCCCAGTTCGCCGGCATCCCGGTAGTGGGCTTGTCGGCGCCGGACTTCACCGGCTGTATGGAGAGCGGTTTCGCTGCGGCCACCAAGGCTGTGATCCAGCAGCTGGTGCCCACCGCCGATGCCGGTTCGACCCGACCGGGACGGCGCAAGCGTCAGGTGAATGTACTGGTCGCCTCCTTTCTGACACCGGGTGATATCGAGGAGCTCAAGGACATCATCGAACTGTTCGGGCTGCGGCCCTTGGTGATGCCTGATCTGTCAGATTCCCTGGACGGTCATCTGGGTGAGGACGAATTCAGCCCATTGACCATCGGCGGCACCCCGGTGGGCGAGCTGGCGATAGCCGGAGATTCCACGGCCACCCTGGTGATCGGTGCATCCATGAAGGGTGCGGCCGAGGTGCTGGAACAAAAGACCGGCGTGCCGAATTTTCACTTCGACCACCTGATGGGACTGCAGGCAGTGGACGACCTGGTACAGGCGCTGCACCAAATCAGTGGTGAACCGGTGCCGATGAAGCTGGAACGCCAACGGGCGCAACTGCAGGACGCGATGCTCGACACCCATTTCATGTTGGGCATGGGACGTTTCGCAATCGCCGCGGACCCTGATCTGGTCAACGGCTTCAGCCAGCTTTTGGCCGGCATGGGCGCGGACACCGTCGCCGCGGTGGCGCCGGCAAACGCGCCGGTACTCAAGAAGGTTCGCTGCGCTCAAGTGAAGATCGGGGACCTGGAAGATCTGGAGGTTGCGGCACGGGAGCACCGTGCCGAGATCCTGATCGGCAACTCCCACGCCCAGGAAACCGCCTATCGGTTGGATGTGCCGCTGCTGCGCGCCGGGTTTCCCCAGTACGACCTGCTCGGTGGCTACCAGCGCACCTGGATCGGTTATCGCGGGACCCGACAGACGCTGTTCGAGCTGGCCAACATGATGATGCATCTGGAGAAGGGCGAGATCGAGCCATACCACTCCATCTACGCGCAGAAGCCGGAATATGCACAGGAGGCGACTCATGAGCACGGAACGACAGCTCAGAGTGCTCGAATCGAGCACTGAGGACGACTTCATGGCAACGGCGATCAAGGTGGCGTTTACCACGACCAACATGACCGAAGTCGATCAACACTTCGGCTCTGCCGAGTCGGTCGCCATCTATGCCGTGGACATGGACCACGCCAAGCTGGTGGAGGCAACCGAGTTCGGCAAGCTCAAACAGGATGGTAACGAAGACAAGCTGGCGGCCAAGATCGCCGTGCTGGAAGGCTGTGTCGCGGTCTATACCAATGCCGCCGGCGCGTCGGCGGTAAACCAACTCAAGACCGCCGGTGTGCAGGCGGTCAAGGTCACTGCCGGCGCCACCATCAAGGAACTGATCGAGGCGCTGCAGGACGAGTTACGCGCCGGTCCCAGTGCCTGGCTTGCGCGGGCCATCGAACAGCAAACCCCACGGGATAACAGCCGTTTCGAGGAAATGGAAGCCGAGGGGTGGGAAGAATGAGCGCCATGATCGAAGAGACCGCCGAGGTGGTCCGTGTGGAGCACGGCTCAGCCTGGGTCAGCATCCGCTCACGCAACGCCTGCGGGCATTGCGGATCCAGCGGCGACTGCGGCACCGCGATGGTCGCCAAATTGTTTGGCGAACGAGAAAACCTGTTGCGCCTGGACAACCTGCTGGACGCCCGTGTCGGCGAACAGGTGGTGGTCGGCATCTCCAACTCGCTGCTGCTCAAGGCATCGGCGCTCGCCTATATCGCGCCACTGCTCGGCTTTATCGCAGTCGTTGCAGTGGCCCAGTTTGTCGGTGTGGGCGAGGAGGCCAGCGGTCTGCTGGGTTTGGCCGGTTTCGCTGGCGCGCTGTGGCTGGTGAACCGCGTCACCGGTGGCGCCGCCGGTCGCAAGGCGTATTGCCCGACCATGCTGCGCCGCGCCGCACCGTCGTTCGTTGCCGCGAATATCCCATTCAACCGAGGAATTGAGACATGACCGAAGCCGCCCTTGCCATCGCCGAAGAGGACCCGGTCCTCGATACCGCCTTTGCCACCGAGATGGTCAGGCAGATGCGGGCCATCGATACCTACGGCAGCTATGACGACTGGTCCACGGCCAAGATCCTCGCGCCCTTCATCATGACCAAGGAGCAAAAGCGCGAGATCCCCATCGTCGGCGACCCGGATGAAATCGTCATGGCGCGGGTCAAGGCGTTCTATAACGCCATCTCGGCCATGGTCGAATCCGAGTGTGGGCTGATGGCCGTGCCGATGATCCATCTCAGCCATGAAGGCTTCGGTCGCGCCATCATCACCGTCGGCAAGCTGGTGGTCATGGACAAGACCTTGCGGGATGTCCATCGCTTCAGCTTCCCGACGCTGTCCAAGATGAAGGACGAGTCGGACAAGCTGCTGTCCGTCGCCCTGGAAATCGTCGGCAAGCATCCCGAGGTGGCCGGACTATGAGCGAGCTAGCGACTATGACCGACGAGGAGCTCAAGGCACTGCAAAAAGCGGTCAAGAAGGCCAAGCGCATCGCCACGGAAAAGGCCGGCGAACTGCATGACCTGGTCGAGGATCGTCTGCCGGCCGCCTACGCCGAGATTCCGACCATTTCCCAGGAGTGCTACGACGCCTGTGTTGCCTGGGCCGAAGCCACTGCCAAGCTCAAGGCGGCGGAAGCCGCCACCGCGTAAGGAGTCTGATCATGAGCGAACTGATCACTGGCGTAACCCGCGGTGGCGAGTCCTGGACGCCGGCCTTCATCAATGCCTTGAACCAACAGAACTGCATCGGTTGCGGGCGCTGCTACAAGGTGTGTCCACGGGAAGTCTTTGAACTGGTGGACCGCGAGGACATCGACGACCTGGACGACGATGATTACGACGACGATGACGAGGATGGATTTTCAGACGATACCAGCATGGTCATGAGTCTGATGAACGCCTTGGACTGCATCGGTTGCCAAGCCTGTTCCAAGGTCTGTCCCAAGAAATGTCTCAGTCACGAACCCGCTCAGGCGGCCGCATGAACGCAACCGCGCCCGGTCGGCGACCCGGCCCCATACCAGGATGTCGTTCGATATGACATCGGAACCTGTTGTCCATCTGTAGAGAAGTAGTCATGCCCAAACCGGAAAAACACGTCTTTGTCTGTACCCAGTCCCGTCCAGCGGGACATCCGCGGCCGTCCTGCTCGCAAAAGGGGTGTGCCGAGGTGTTCGAGGAATTCCTGGCTCAGCTGCAGCGCCGTAATCTGTTCGACAAGGTTCAGGTAACGGCGACCGGCTGCATGGGACCGTGCAGCGAAGGCCCGAGTGTACTGGTGTATCCGGAGGGGGTGATGTACGGCGGGCTGGGAAAAGACGACGTGGCGACGGTCTTCGACGAACATCTGGTCGGCGGCGAACCGGTGCAACGGCTGTTCATGGCCCCCGAATTCTGGGGCTGACCCCCATTCGATGACGAGGTAGCGCGATAATGGGAACCGTAACGCCATTGACCGAGGACCGCGTGCTGTTCGCCCGCAACGTACCGGCGGACACCAACCATTGTCTGCAGCAGGCAGCGGCCACACCGCAGTCAGACCAGGCGGAGGCATTGCTCAAACGCGCCGCCGCACTGAGTCCGGGCATGCTGGCGGTCAACGTTGCCCGCTACAAATTCTACTTCTATCGCGGCCAGCTGGCCCAAGCCGAGACCGTGGTACGGGAGACCCTGGCGAGCGCGGCCACCCAAGGTGGCTTCGATGGGGACTGGACGGTCCATGACGCGCCGTTGGCCGGACGCGAAGAAGCGGAGAGTCCGCAGCGCTACTATCTCTACGCGCTCAAGGCCTTGGCGTTCATCAGCCTGCGCAGCCGCGATCGTTTGCAGGCCGCGGGCATTCTTGAGGCCTTGCAGGTGCTCGACCCGGTGGATCTGGTCGGCGGGTCCGTCATTGAGGAGCTGATGGACGGGTCGGAGGACGAGGCATGAACGATAGCGCCTTGAGCCAGCGGCTGGATCAGTTGACGCCGATGTTGGTGGCGGTCTGTCACAGTCTGCGTGACGAAGTCCATCGCCTGGGCTTTCCCCAGTCCGAAGTGCCGATACGGGACATCGCCGAGGCATTGTTCCGTCTGGAAAACGACACCGCGTCGGGCGAGGCCTGCCTGATTGGCGAATGGCGCGACGACCACGGCATCAAACTGGGCGAGCTGATCTTTCATGCCGACGGCAGCTTCTTTGCCGAACACGATGTGATTCGTGAGCATCCCAGCAGGCGGGGCTTCTTTGTCGAAGCGGTAACTGCCTGGGGACGGGATGCCACCATCAAATCCGAACCCAGACTGCTACCGATGGCGAACTGACATGCCGCAAGCGACGCCATGGCGAACCGACCGGTCCCGCAGCGACCCCGGCGGATTCTACGACCTGCTGTTGAACGACCTGCCGACGGATGCCCGCATTGCCGGGTTTGTGTCCGGCATGATCTGGACCCTCGCCCGGGTGGACAACGGCCTGGGGATTGCCCTGAGTCCGGAGCGGGCACGCCCCGGCGCCATGTGGGCGGAAGCCCTGCAAGGCCGGCTCGCCGTCGACGTGGCCGCCTGGGTGCGCAGTTGGTCTGCGTTGGAAGCCAGCGCCGGGATGGCGGCGCTCAATGCATTGCTCAATGCGCGCAGCCCCTTGGTCGACAGTGCCACGCCGCTTTACGCCGACGACGTCGCCAGCCATCCGGTGTTCGATCATTTCCGGTCGCGCCTGCGAGACAAGCGGGTCGTGGTGGTCGGGCGCACGCCGGGCGTCGCCGCGCTGCGGGACGTGGCCGACGTGACGGTCATCGACGTCCATCCCGGCAACGACGCCTTGCCGCCATCCGCCGCGGAATATCGGCTTGGCGATGCCGATTGGGTTTTTCTAAGTGCCGCCAGCATCATCGATAAGACGTTTCCGCGCTTGGCGGAACTGTCCGCGGCCGCCACCACGGTGCTGCTGGGTCCGACAACCCCTTGGCTAGCGGCATTGCGTGACTACGACATCGATTATCTGGCCGGTGTCACGCTGCGCGACGACCGCGCATTGCAACGCACCGTGGCCGAGGGCGGCGGTAGCCGTATCTTCGATACCGGCGCCCGCTATGCCTTGGTAGACCTTCGACAGGACGAAACCGCCCGTCTCAAGTCGGCCATCAGTGCACTTTTTGCCAGACGTGGCGCACTCAAGGCACAAATGGAAGCCTGGTACGCTCAGGGTCACCTGCGCTTTCCCGGCAACGATGAACTGTTGCACCTGGACGCCAGCCTGGCCGTGCTCGATCAGCGTTACAAAAAGCTTTGGGATCGCGCGCGTGCCGCCGAACACGCCTCGGCGGTGTGACGTCATTGTCTTGAATCCCTGGGAGAGGCGAAATGCAGGAATCCGACTTTTACGAAGTGGCCGAAGAGTTCATCAATTTCGCCAATGAACTGAGCGAAGACTGGGCCCAGCCCTTTCTGAGCGCGGTGTTTCTCTATGCGGCATCGCGGTTCAACGCCCACAACTTCTTCCTGACCGACGGCGACTCGGCGAACGAGGCGGCCGCAATCGCGTATTACGTCAAGCAGTATCGCAAGATGTTAGCGGAGAACATCCAGGAGCTGCGGCCGGACGATACGGTGCCTCCATCGCGTTTGGCGGGCTAGCTACCGCTGAGAATTTCAGCGGTTCCGCGGCACAGGGAGGTGCCGCCAAAATCGGTCACGGCGAGTGACTGGTTTTGAAGCAAGCTGCAAACCGCATTTGCCGCGCAGCGCGCGCCGAGAAGTCCAGGATGGACTTATTCAGCGCTTCCTTAGCCAACAAGCCGCTCTGGGCGGTTCGCGCCGGCCCTTGATCCAGGTCAGCCCGTGTCGCGGCGCCGGCTGCGACAATGCCTGCCATACCGCACCCCCGATCACGGCCACCCTCCGTGGAGCAGGGCGGTTTTGGTCATCTTCATTCTGCCGCCCAACGGTGCTGCCCGGCGTCCCGAGGCAACGTATCGACGCGCCGGTATACGGCCACGACTTGCAAAAGTCCGTGCCCTCACTGCCCGGAACGGGCTACACCCAAGCCAAGCGGCCCGGCTGAGCCGCCACCGGCGACAGCCCGGACAATACCACATCAAGAATGTGTGTATAGGGCCGCTAACCATTCGACGGCCCAACGCCGTTGCCTGAGAAAGAACAAAGGGGTCCATGTTGTATCCACGTAACCCGCTCACGCCAGGTTCCAAGCAGGCGCTGGTCCGTCGTCTGTTGCTTGCCTGTGTGTTGCTGCAGGCGGGTATCGCCGCCCGTGCGGATTATCTGCCCGACGCTTATGCCTTCGCCGTGGTGCCGCAGTTGGACCCACGAACGCTGCATGCCCGGTGGCGTCCTGTGCTGGCTTATCTTGAGCAGGCAACCGGTTATCGATTCTCACTGCGGAGCAGTGCGGACATCGAGACCTTCGAGCGACGCCTCAATTCCGGTGACTACGATTTCGTCTATGCCAGCCCGACACAGTTTCTGACCGCCGCCCGTCTGCAGGACTACCGTGCGATTTTGCGTGACGGGCAACAGGCGTTACAGGGCATCGTGGTGGTGGGCCGCGACAGCGAGTTGGAGCGTGTCGAGCAGTTGCAGGGACTTGAGGCGGCATTCCCGACAGCGAGCGCATTCGGTGCCACCCGACTGGTCCGTGAGGACCTGCGCACGTCCTTTGGCGTTACCCTGCAACCGCGCTATGTACGCGGCCACGATTCGGTGTATCTGCAAGTGGCGACCGGCGGATTCAGGGTCGGCGGCGGCGTGGTCAGCACCTATCTGCAACAGTCCGCCGCGGTCCGTGAACGCCTGCGCGTCATCCACCGCACCCAGGCCGTCAAGCCGCACCCCATTGCCGCGCATGCCCGGGTGAATGCTGGGGTGGTTTCGGGGGTGGTTCGGGCATTCATGGCACTGTCCCGTACCAGCGACGGTAAGGCGTTGCTTGACGCCATCGCCATGGCAGCGCCGGTCACCACATCGACCGCGGAATATCGCGGCCTGGAACACTATGTCGAGACCGCCGCCGCGGGCCCCGCGAGCCGCTGATCAACCCAATGTCGCTGAAGCTGAAAATCTTCTTTCCCTTGCTGCTGGCGTCGTTAATCGGTGGCGCTTTTCTCAGCGTGGTCTGGCTGCCGGAAAATCTGCGTCTGATGACCGCGGACTATCAGCGCCTGCTCGATTCGCAATTGGCAAGCATCGGTGACGGCATCACCCCGTTGCTGCTGGACGGCGATCTCGGTGCCATCTATCCGACGTTGGACGCGGTCAAAGCCAAACAACCTCAGTGGCTGAGTCTGCAATTATTGGATGCCGACGGGCGGCGTCTATACCCGTTGCAGGCTGCCGCCGTCCCGCATAGCGAGCATGTCCAGCCGGTTACCAGCGAACTGCGGCACCAAGACGTTTTGCTGGGCGAACTGAAGGTGCTTGCCGATTTCTCCGACCGTCACCGACAGATCGAGAAACAGCGTTTGGAGTTGTTGGTCGCATTGTTCGGCGGCGTGCTGGTGTTGGGTGTTGTCGCTGTCGGCGTGGTGGAGGTCACCATCCGTCGACCTTTGACCCGCTTGGCGACGGTAGCGGAACGGATGGGAGCAGGGGACTTCCACACCAGTCTGCCCCCCCATGGCCGTGATGAGGTCGCCCAGCTCATTCAACGGTTCGGCGCCATGCGGCAGTCCATCCGGCACCAGCGGGACGAGCTGAACGATCAGTTTCTGGCGTTGCGTCACGCTCAAGACGAGTCCGTGGCGAAGAGCCGGCAGATCATTTCCATCCTCGAGAACACCAGCGACGCCTATTTTGCGCTCGATCGTGATCTGCGCTTCACATTCGTCAACTCGAACGCCGAAAGACTGCTCCACACGCCTTCGGCGGATTTTCTTCAGCGTAGGCTCTGGGATCTGTGTCCGGAACTGGGCAGCCATCTGGAAAAGCCGGTGCAACACCTGCTCGCCGCTGGCGACCCGGTTACCGCAGAGGCCTTCTATGCACCGCTCGGCCTGTGGTTGGAATGTCATCTGGCACCCATGGATGACGGTATCGCCATGTATGTCAGGGATATCACCAAGCGGAAACGGATTGCCCGGGCACTGCGTGCCAGCGAGGAGAACAATCGCGCCATCCTGGACAACGTCGCGGACGGCATCATCACCACGGATCAGGACGGCAGGATCTTGTCGTTCAATGCGTCAGCAGAGCGCATATTCGGTTATGACGCCCACGAGGTTATTGGGAGCGATCTCGGGACGCTGCTGGATACGGAGGTGGCGGACCCACACCGCGAGTGGGCGCGCAATCTCGCACCGCTGGATACCACGACCGTCACGCCGAATACCGGCCGGGAGATCAGTGCACGACGCAAGGACGGTACCTTGTTTCATCTTGAGGCGACCGTTACCCGGATGCGGATCGGGGACCAGGCTCAGTACGTCGGTATCGTGCGGGATGTGACCGAACGGCGCAAAGCGGACGAACAACTACGGCTCGCCGAAAAGATCTTCAAGAGCAACAGCGAGGGCATCGTTGTCACCGATGACCAGACCCGCATCCTGCGGGTAAACACCGCGTTCCAACGGATCACCGGTTATCCCAGTCATGAGGTCATCGGTCGCAAGCCGAGTCTGTTGTCGTCCGGGCGGCACGACGCACGTTTCTATTCCAGAATGTGGAAGGCGGTCGTTCAGGAAGGCCACTGGCAGGGGGAAATCTGGAATCGGCGTAAGTGTGGGGATATCTATCCCGAGTGGTTGTCGCTCAGTGTGGTCTATAACGACGATGGCAGCGTCAGCAATTACGTAGGCATCTTCAGCGACATCACTCAGAAGAAGGCCGCCGAAGATCGCATTCACTACATGGCCCATCACGACACCCTTACCGGGCTGATCAACCGGCCCCGGTTCAATATGGAGCTGCGCGACGCCATCGAGCACGCTGCGGACTGTCAGGTTGAACTGGCGGTGCTGTATGTCGATCTGGATCATTTCAAAAAGGTCAACGATACCCTCGGGCACCCGGTGGGCGATGAACTGCTCAAGATCATCGCCACCCGGCTGAAAGACATGTTGCGCGATACCGATGTGGTGTGCCGGATCGGCGGTGACGAATTCATTGTGCTGTTGCGTGACATCAAGAAAACCGACTACGTGGGCAAGGTGGCGCACAATCTCATCAACGCGCTCTCCCATCCCATTGAGCTGGCACAACGGGAACTGTTCGTCGGCGCCAGTATCGGTATCGCCCTCTATCCCGCCGACGCCGAATCGGCGGACGAACTGATCAAAAACGCCGATACTGCGCTGTTCCAGGCCAAGCAACGCGGCCGGCATACCTATCAGTTCTACAGCCAGGACATGAACGCCGCCGCCATCGAACGCCTGGAACTGGACAGCAAGCTCCGCCGTGCTCTCAAGCGCGAGGAGTACGTGTTGTACTACCAACCGCAATTGGACGTGCGCACTGGGCAGGTGGTGGGCGCCGAGGCGCTGGTCCGTTGGCAGAACGACGAACTCGGTCTGGTGCCACCGGCGGAATTCATCCCGTTGCTGGAGGATTCAGGACTCATCGTGCCGGTCGGCGAATGGATTCTGCGTACCGCCTGTCGACAGGCCAAGGCCTGGCAGGATGCCGGGCTGGGCAACATTCGCATCGCCGTCAATATCGCGCCCCATCAGTTTCTGTATTCCGATGTGGTGTCCACCGCCACCGAAGTACTCACCGAGACCGGCCTGGCACCTGAGCTGTTGGAACTGGAGATCACCGAGGGCAGCATCATGAGCGACGGCGAAAGCAGTATTCGTCGTTTGCAGAAGCTGTCCAGTATGGGCGTACAACTGGCCATCGACGATTTCGGCACCGGTTATTCGTCCTTGGCGTATCTGAAACGCTTTCCCATCGACGCGCTGAAAATCGACCAGTCCTTTGTCCGCAACATGCACCGCGACCTCGACGACGCCAACATCGCCACGGCCGTGGTGTCTCTAGGGCGCAGCCTGGGCCTGCGGGTGATCGCCGAAGGCGTCGAAGAGGCCGTGCACCTGGACAGGCTGCGCGAACTCGGCTGCGACGAAGCCCAGGGGTATTTCATCAGCCGCACGATGCCGGCGGCCGACTTCGATGCCTACCTGCGCGCACGGGCTGGTCAGCCCCAGTCGTCGTCCGCGCCTGTGTAGTCGCCGTGGCGGCGGAGTAGGGTGCCCGGTTTATTTTCTGAGTACCAACGGTGATCGTGGGGCGCCCACAACGACACGATTGCGTCGAGCCCATTCGGCCGTGCAGCGCTGTAGAAGAATGGGTCGGGTGGGTGCGTACGTCAGTCTGTAGTGGGGCGTGTCGGGGGATGCCCGGCGCAATGCGGCTTTGCCTTATTGCGCCCTACGCGGGCTACGCGGGCGCGCTATGCTCCTAACTCCAGCATCATTTCATCGGTGGGTTTGAAGCCCAATTCGTCGTAGAGGGAAGAGGCGGCTTCAGTGGCGAGTAGGCGCACCATTTTCACATCATGACCGCGTAGCCAGTCAATCGCGTTGTTACTCAGTTTAGTGGCAATGCCTCGCCCCCGATAATGTGAGTCGGTGTAAACATCGCCCAGGAATCCATATTGAGGTGGATCGAAATAGCGGAACGGTAAGTCATTTTTTAAAAAAGCCCCCACGCACGCGACGATCTTGTCTCGTGAGCGCGCAACCATGTGAATAGCGCGCTTCTCCTGGTACAACCTTCGATAATCGTCCAACACCAAAGACGCCGCATTACGTGCAAGTAAATGCGAATAACCCGCTTCCTCAAACATCGCTAACTTCATTTCAACAATTCGGGGAATGTCTGCGGTGGTCGCCTCTTCGTAGATAAGTACAGTCATTTACGGACTATCGCCTTATCGAATATGACGGAAATAAATGAATCAATGGGATCAGATTCGATTGATCCGTCAGTAATATGTGCTTTCAAAGGAGTCTGACTCCATTGGTCTCCCCTTTTCCAAGCGACAACTTTACCAACATATCTCTCATGTAGACTTCAAGGTTGGCGGCCAACCCACCTATGTTGTATTTTCTCTCGTCAGCTTCTCCTGTGTGTACGAGGTAGCTCCTTGCCTCGTAGCACTTCTTAATGAAGGATTCTGAGGGAAGGCCATCGTACTTGTGATCCGGGAGATGTTCTGCAGCCATCTTTCTCAAGCTCTGGGATATGGAGTCTTTCTTTAACCAGTTCAAAGACCCAAGAATGGATAGCCTCTCGTCATCTGGAATATCCGCACATTTAGTTATTCCTCTCAAGTGATCTACGAGACTGCTAGCCGATTCTGAGCGATTATTTGGGTCCAAGACGGACTCCGCAGCTAGAACAAGAGTTAAAAATCTAGATCTAGGGGATGTTTCGAAAAAAGATGCTGTCAACAGCTCCATGGAAAGTTTTGTCTTACTGTTTACGCATCTAGGCTCGCTTAGGATCGTACAAATCTCATCGGCAAAGAATTCACGTCCCCTAGGGCGTAGCAGTTCTGTAGCAGAGACTGTGACGCATGAAGTAGGGATGTCTTCGCTATATGCCGTCACGCCATGGACATCGTCTATCACGCGTAAGCCGTTTTCAGAAAGAATCTTTTCTTTCATGAAACTAGTAAATCCGCCACTCGCTTTGTCTTTACCTGCATCAATCCCCATGCGGTGCTTTGCACCAAAACACAAGGTAGACTCCTTGATTTGTTGGGCGTAATCAAGAGCCTCTTCCTCTGACTGGTAGCTACCCGAAGTTAGAGCAAACCGAGTAGATTCGCCAAACTTTTCCGCATCGATACAATGCAGCTTGGCAGGGTGGCCATTTGGGAGGGCGAATTCATACTCCTTGTCATCGCCCGTTATCATCCCCTTGTGAGATATGTTGAACCGGAATCGCAATTTAAAGGTTGCCATGTATCGTCTGGGGTGCGTTTTGCGCTTAACATTCAGGTGACTGGCGCGACGCACGGAGCGTCCAAGTTGACCTGCTTGCTAAACGTTTTTTCATTTTTCTACGTTCCGCTGATTTGTAACAACTCTAAAAGACTTAAAAGCCAATCGTGCCTTTATTGCTTTGGCTTCAGGATGCAATTCCTTAAGAAGCGCTCTGATTTGATAAATTGGAATTGGGCAAGAATGGCCTAGTACAACCTCGCGCAGTCTTAGCTCGTTAGAGAATGGCATGAAATATAGGCCACCTTCGCACGTCCCTTCATCCAGGCCTACATGCATACGTATTTCATCTTCGTATTCCCAGTGCTTATATTTAGTGCTTGTGATTTTCTGTACATACGATGGTTCGATACCATTTAACTTATTGCCACCCACATATTCAACGGGAATACGATCTCGGCTGTAATGCACTTCGCTGGCATATTTGTCTGGTATGTCAAACCCTAGTGCCATTCCATGATGTTTGTCGGCGTAATGACTCCAAAGAACTGGGTTTTCCCAGTTTTTGGAAAAGCAAATTAACCCCTTTGTTTCATTGAATTCCTTTTTCATTTCTGAGGTTGCGCCTCTAAGTTCCTTCTCACTGAGTTCACCTGCCAGCAGTTCAAATGGATCATTAAGATCATCATATCGAGATATCTTTATTCTCGATAACGCAATATTTGTTATACCAAATTGAGCTGAAAGAAGGTGATAAACTCTCATTTACGTGAAATCAATAAATCAACACGAACCAATGGGGTCAGACTCACTGCTGTCCCACTTATCGGACAAAAATAGCTCGGTTTCATGGGGCTTTTCGATACAATGAGTTCGCCACAAACCATTGATTGAAAACACGAAACCGTAGAAAATCAATGGTAAATCAATGGGGTCAGACTCGATTGATGCGTCAATAATGTGTCCTTTCGACGGCGTCTGACCCCATTGGGCCCCGCGGATTCAACTCCAAAGT
>JASBTJ010000011.1 GCA_030148485.1 Gammaproteobacteria bacterium
GGTGGGGTAGTCGGTGCCGAAGATATACAACGCATCGCGCTTGCCTACCGCCAGTTCCGCCGCCACCTTGACCAACAGGGTGGCCCCGGGGGTGGATTGCCCGATGCGGCCCTGCGGATCGGACCCGGCGACGTTGAAATAGCGCAGGATGACGTGCCGCATCGGGCTGGCGGCATCCAGATCGCGCAGCATGTGTTCGCTCATCAACTTCGACATGCCATAGGGGTTTATCGGCGCCGTCGGGGTGTCCTCCAAACATTTTTCGACATCGGGCATGCCGTACACCGCTGCCGTTGAAGAAAACACGAAGTGTTTGACACCGGCCTCGGCGCAGCATTCCAACAGATTGCGTGTGGCGCAGGTGTTGTTGCGGTAATACTTGAGCGGCTCCGCCACCGACTCGGGCACGATGGTGTGGGCGGCGAAATGGATGACGGTTTCCACCCGGTGATCGGCCAACAACCCGCTGACCAAGGCCTTGTCGGCGGTGTCGCCTTCAACGAAGTCACCGTACAGAACGTGTTCTCTGTGCCCCTTGGACAGGTTGTCCAGCACCACGATGCGCTCGCCGCGCTCGCCCAGTTGGCGCACCGTGTGGCTACCGATATAACCGGCGCCGCCGGTGACCAGGATGGTTCCTTTGTTCATTGTTCTGCGAATCCTTTTTCCGTGCTATCCAGTTCGACGACGATCATACCGGCACCGGGTGGCCGCTTCATGACCGAAACGTCAACCACTGTGTGACCGGCGTCGCTTCCGGTTTCTCCCAGGCCAGCGCGGCAATGTGGGTCGGGTCGGGTGAGAACCATTGTTTGCCGATTCGAGACGTATCGATGCGGCGCCCGAAAACGCCTTCACCCAGGCACTTTTGGCTGGCCTCCATGCCTGTCCAGGCGTGCAAAAAGGCGTCATCCCGTGCCGTACCGGTCAGGGCCTGAAGATGGGCGATATCGTCCGCCCCCAATACCCGCTGGGCGATGGCGAGGGCACGGGGGATGGTGCGCCGGCGTTCCACATCGATACCCACCGGTTGGTGCGATACCGCCACCAGGGACAGGGGCCCGGTATGGCTTAGATTGAAGCTGGGCCCGTTGCTCAAGCGGGGTTTTCCGCCCGCCATCACGGTGAACCTGATCAGCTCGGGCCGGGTGCCGAGATAACCGGCCAGCACCCGCTTCAAACCGACGCGGGCACACAACCAGTTCCGGCGGCTGTCCTCCCGGAGCATGCCGCCAAGCCGCGCGCGCTCCGCCGCGTCCAGCCAGCGATCCGCTTCCGGCGGAAGCGACGTTGGC
Source organism: Gammaproteobacteria bacterium (assembly GCA_030148485.1). GTDB lineage: Bacteria > Pseudomonadota > Gammaproteobacteria > Chromatiales > Chromatiaceae > JANTHH01. Next base: position 1,296 of record JASBTJ010000011.1, read on the forward strand.
AGCCGCCATATGTGGATGGCATCTGCGGTCAATGGCGGGGGTGCAACAACAGGCTGCCAGGGGATGATTGCGGACACGGGCGAGGGCGGCGGAATAGGATTGAGCAGATGGTAACAGCCCAGCGCCCCGACCGCGGCTGTTATGATTGGCCGCCCCGAACCCGCTGGTTACACCCTGTGCCCCACGCCTCGCCGCAATCCCGTATCGTTCGCCGCCCCACCGCACCCGGCAACACACTGCCGTCCGGGCTGCACCCGGTGCTGCGTCAGGTATACGCCAATCGCGCCGTCCAGGGGCCGGAGGAACTGGAAAAAGGTCTGCAAGCCCTGTTGCCGCCGGCACTTATGGGCGGGATGGACGAGGCGGTCGCCTTGTTGGCCGATGCCGTTCAGGTCGGACAGCGCATCCTGGTGGTCGGCGATTTCGATGCCGATGGCGCCACCAGTTGCGCCGTGGCGCTACGGGCCTTGCGCGCGTTGGGTGCGGCCCAGGTGGACTATCTGGTGCCCAACCGCTTTGAGTTCGGTTACGGCCTGACCCCCGAGATCGTCGCCCTGGCCGTCGAGCGGTCGCCGGATCTGATCGTGACCGTGGACAACGGCGTCTCCAGTGTCGCCGGTGTCGCGGCGGCCAGTGCCGCGGGCATTCCCGTGATCGTGACCGACCACCATCTGGCCGGGGCGCAACTGCCCGCAGCGGCCGCCATGGTCAATCCCAATCTGCCCGGTAACGATTTTCCCAGCAAGGCGGCGGCCGGCGTGGGCGTGATCTTCTACGTGATGTTGGGGTTGCGCACTCGGCTGCGCAGCGACGGCTGGTTCGACCGCCGCGGGATCGCCGAACCGAACCTGGCCGAGCTGCTGGACCTGGTGGCGTTGGGCACCGTTGCCGACGTGGTGCCCTTGGATGCCAACAACCGTGTCCTGGTCCATCAGGGGCTGCAGCGTATCCGCGCCGGTCGCTGCTGCCCTGGTATCACGGCGTTGCTGCAGGTGGCCGGGCGCAACCCAGCCCGCGCCCAGGCGTCGGACATGGGTTTTGCGGTGGGGCCGCGCCTGAACGCCGCGGGCCGCTTGGACGATATGTCGCTCGGTATCGAATGCCTGCTGACGGATGATCCTGATTCCGCCATGCGCATCGCCGGCGAACTCGACGCGCTGAACCGCGAACGGCGCCAGATCGAAGACACCATGAAAGAGCAGGCCATGGCACTGCTGGAGCACATGGCCCTAGAGGAGAACGCGCTCCCCTGGGGCCTGTGTCTGTACGACGACAGCTGGCATCAGGGCGTCATCGGCATCCTCGCGTCGCGTATAAAGGAGCGTTACCACCGTCCGGTGATCGCCTTTGCGCCGGCCGATGATGGCGAGATCAAGGGTTCGGCCCGCTCCATAGCCGGACTGCATATCCGCGATGCGCTGGATGCCGTCGCGGCCCGTCATCCGGGTTTGCTGAACAAGTTCGGCGGTCACGCCATGGCAGCGGGAATGACGCTGGCCGCTGATCGGTTCGACGACTTCCAGCATGCGTTCGACGCCGTGGTGCGGGAACAATTGGACCCGGATGCCCTGCAGGCGCGCATCCTGTCCGACGGCGAGGTGCCGGCGGACGCCCTGACGCTGGATCTGGCCTATCAGCTGGAGGCCGGCGGCCCTTGGTGTCAGGCCTTTCCCGAGCCACTGTTCGACGGTGAGTTCGAGCTCATCAATCACCGTGTGGTCGGCGAAAAGCACTACAAACTGCTACTGCGCGCCGCCGATGGCGGCACCCTGATTGACGCGATCGCCTTCAATCAGGTCGAGCTGCACCCCAAGCTGCCGACACGGCTGCGCATCGCCTATCGTGTGGACGCCAACGAATTTCGCGGCAACGTGACCCTGCAATTGCGGGTCGAACACCTGGAATCTGCCTGATGCAAGACGATGATGAACTGATCCTTGACGACGATCTGCCCGAGGGCCCGTCGCGTAGCGAGCTGAAACGCCAGGCGCAGGAACGCCAGGCCTTGATCGGTCGGGTGTTGGCGTTGGCACCGAGCGAGTGGGAACGCCTGGGTTTCGACGAACGCGAGCGCAAGGCCTTGGCCGAGGGCAAAAAGATCAAACCCAGCGGCGCGCGCAATCGGCAGATCAAATACCTGTCGAAGATATTGGACGACGACGCCTTGGCCGCCGCGCACGCCTTTCTGGAAAATCGCCACAGCCAGCAACTGGAAGCGAATCGGGTGTTCCATAGCCTGGAACGCTGGCGCGATCGCTTGGTTGCCGAAGGGCTGGACGCCATGGGCCCGCTGCTGGCGGAATATCCGGATCTGGACCGGCAACAACTACGCCAGATGATTCTTGCCGCGCAGCGGGAACAGACCGAGGGCAAACCGGCAGGCGCGGCAAAAAAACTGTTCCGTTACCTGCGTGATATCAGCGGTCATTGACGACTTCAAGCAACCGGCCGGCTGGCCGATGCCAACTGGGCGTACTACAGTTGGTGCGTATCCTGAACTGAACAAGAAGCGACCCATGCACGGCGCCCACGACCGACCTGTCTATCTGAACCTGTTGCAAATACGCCTGCCGGTGGCGGGCGTGCTGTCCATCCTGCATCGCATCACCGGCTTGCTGATGTTCCTGGCCACGCCGCTGATCATCTATCTGCTGGACCTGTCCTTGGGCAGTGCAGCCGGTTACGCCCAGGCAGGCGAGTTGCTGCATGGCGGCTTGGGCACCATTGCCTTGTTCGGCTTGTTGTGGAGTCTGTTGCACCACCTGTTCGCCGGCGTCCGTTATCTTTTGCTGGACGTGCATATCGGGGTGGACAAACCCTATTACCGCTATTCCGCCTGGGTGGTACTGATCGCCGCGCCGCTGGTGGCGGCTGTGGTCGCCGGGGTGTTGCTGTGAGCCGTCGTGCGTCGGGTTTGCGCGCCTGGGCCATCCAACGCGTTACCGCCATCTATCTGGCGATCTTCTTTACGATTCTGCTCGTCAAATTCATGATCTGGCCACCGGCCGATCAGCTGGACTGGCGCCTGTGGGTGGCCGACCCGGTGGTGGGTATCGGCTTCATGGTGTTCATCGTGGCGCTGCTGTTCCACGCCTGGGTGGGTGTGCGCGATGCGCTGATGGACTATGTCAAACCCATTGCCGTGCGCGCCACCCTGCTCAGCCTGGTGGCGCTGACATTGCTGGCTTGTGGCCTATGGGCTGCGCAAATTCTGATTCTGGCGAGGTTGGCCTGACATGCCCTTGAACAAACGGCGTTTTGACGCCCTGATCATCGGCGCCGGCGGCGCCGGATTGAACGCCGCCATCCAACTGGCCAACGCGGATGCCCGTGTCGCCGTGGTGTCCAAGGTGTTCCCCACCCGATCCCACACCGTGGCAGCGCAAGGCGGGGTAAATGCCGCGCTGGCCAACGTGCTGCCTGACAGTTGGCACTGGCACATGTTCGATACCGTCAAAGGGTCCGACTACCTTGGTGATCAGGACGCCATCGAGTTCATGTGCCGGGAGGCCATCCCCACGGTCTACGAGCTGGAACACAACGGCGTGCCGTTTTCCCGGCTGGACAACGGCAAGATCTACCAACGCGCCTTTGGCGGACAGTCGCAGAACTTTGGCGGCGATCAGGCGGCGCGCACCTGCGCCGCGGCGGATCGTACCGGTCATGCCATCCTGCATACCTTGTATCAACAGAATCTGCGGGCGCGCACCCACTTCTTCGATGAGTATTTCGCCATCGAACTGGTCACCGACGATGAAGGCGCTGTGCTCGGTGCTCTGGTGATGGAAATCGAAACCGGCGAAGCGCTGCTCATCGAGGCCAAGGTCACCTTGCTTGCGACAGGCGGCTGCGGACAGGTGTACCGCACCACCTCGAACGCCCACATCAATACCGGTGACGGAATGGCCATGGCGCTCCGTGCCGGCGTGCCGCTGCAGGACATGGAGTTCTTCCAGTTTCACCCCACCGGGATTGCCGGCAAGGGCATGTTGATTACCGAGGGTGTCCGCGGCGAAGGGGGCTTTCTGGTCAACAAGGATGGCGAACGCTTCATGGAGCGTTACGCACCCAATGCCAAGGATCTGGCCAGTCGCGATGTGGTGTCCCGCGCAATCGTCACCGAGGTGAAGGAAGGCCGCGGCTGTGGTCCACAGGGTGATCACGTGCTGTTGCAGATCCACCACGTGGGTGAAGAGATCGTCGCCAAGCGCCTGCCGGGCATCCGTGAAAGCGCCAGGATCTTCGCCGGGGTCGACCCGGTGGAGGAGCCGATTCCGGTGTTCCCCACCGCACATTACGTGATGGGCGGCATTCCCACCGATCGTTACGGCCGGGTGGTGATCCCGGCACGCCATGGCCCTGAGGAAGCAGTGCCCGGCTTGTACGCGGCAGGTGAGTGCGCCTGCGTGTCAGTACACGGCGCAAACCGGCTCGGCGGAAACTCCTTGCTGGATATCCTGGTGTTCGGTCGCGCCGCCGGCCTGGACGTGATCAGCTACCTGCGGGACAACGCCAATCATCGCCCCATGAACACCGCCAGTGTCGACAAGGCGATGGCCGCCTTCCAGCGTTTCGATCAGGGCGGGGAGGGCATCAGCGTCGCCGAGCTGCGCAACGAATTCCGCAAGTGCATGGAAGACCACGCCGGCGTGTTCCGCGTGCAGGACGTCATGGACGATGGCGTCGAGAAGATCAAACAACTACGTGAACGGCTTGACGATGTCCGCTTGAAGGACCAGTCGCGGGTGTTCAACACGGCCCGGGTCGAAGCCTTCGAGCTGGTGAACATGATCGATGTGGGCATGGCCATCGCGCTGTCCGCCGCGCGCCGGCAGGAAAGCCGCGGCGCCCATTCCCGACCGGACCACCCGGATCGTGACGACAAGAACTGGCTCAAACACAGTCTGTACTTCAAGCAGGACGACACCTTGGACTACAAACCGGTGCGCACCAAGCCCCTGACCGTGGAAAGCTTTCCACCCAAGGCACGGGTGTACTGAGGCACGGCATGAAATTTCGCATCTACCGCTACAATCCCGACGCCGACACCGAACCCTCGATGCAGGAATTCGACGTGGACGCACCGCGCGGCACCATGCTGCGTGACGCCTTGCTCATGATCAAGGAGCAGGACGAGACCTTCGCCTTTCGACATTCGTGCGGGGAGGGGGTATGCGGCTCGGATGGGGTCAACGTCAACGGCCAGAACAGGCTAGCGTGTATCACGCCGGTTGCAGACCTGAAGGAACCGGTGGAAGTCCGCCCCTTTCCCGGCCGCCCCGTCATCCGTGACCTGGTGGTCGACATGACCCAGTTCTATCAGCAGTACCGGGCGATCAAGCCTTGGCTGATCCGTAACGACCCCTTGCCCGAGCAGGAGACCCTGCAAAGCCCGGCGGAGCGTGACCAACTGGACGGACTATATGAGTGCATTCTGTGCGGCTGCTGTTCCACCAGTTGCCCGTCCTTCTGGTGGAATCCGGACAAGTTCCATGGCCCCCAGGCCTTGCTCACCGCCTGGCGCTTTCTTGCCGACAGCCGTGATCAGGCCACCGACGAGCGATTGGACGCACTGGAAGGCCCCTACAAGCTGTTTCGCTGCCACACCATCATGAACTGCGTGGAGGCCTGTCCCAAGGGACTTAATCCCACCAAGGCCATCGGCCACATCAAGAACCTGATGTTGAAGCACTCGGTGTGAGCGAAGCGGCCGCCGGCAACGCGATGGCTTGAATCGGTTTCGCCGGTTTGATCGAGCGGCGCGCCGACACGCATCGCCGATGCCCGGGAACTTCTCCTGGATCGACACGCCTGACGCTGACGAGGGCGGTTTGGCATGGATGCGGCGACATGAACGCCCACCGTTTCGACACGCCAGCCGTGACAGCGCCGTTCCGCGGCAGTGACGACAGGCTATCCAGCGGGTTCCGAGTATGACGCTGTTCGAGATTGTCTCGGTGTTATTGGTGCTGACGGCATTGTTCAGCTACGTGAACTATCGCCTGCTGCACATGCCCACCACCATTGGCGTGATGTTGATGGCCCTTGCTTTCTCATTGCTGCTGATTGTGCTGAACAGTTTCGGTGTCAGCATCGGCCAAGCGGATATCGCCCGGATGTTGAAGGGTATCGACTTCAACCAGGCCTTGCTGCACAGCATGTTGTCGTTCCTGCTGTTTGCCGGGGCGCTGCACGTCAACCTGGACGACCTGCGTAATCAGAAATGGATGATCGCGATGTTGGCGACCGGCGGCGTGCTCGCCACCACCGTCATCGTCGGGGGGCTGACCTGGCTGCTGCTGGACGCCCTGGGTGTCGGTATTTCATTCATATACTGCCTGCTGTTCGGCGCGCTGATCGCACCGACCGACCCGGTCGCGGTGTTGGGGATACTGAAAAGCGTCGGCGTACCGAAATCACTGGAAACCAAGATCGCCGGTGAATCCTTGTTCAACGACGGCGTGGGCGTCGTGGTATTCCTGATTCTGCTGGAACTGGCTGCCGGTGATGTATCGCCGGCGCAGAGCGCCCAGGATATGGTTGTGCTGTTCGCTCAAGAGGCCATTGGCGGCGCGGTACTGGGGCTGCTGCTGGGCTGGGTCAGCTACAAACTGCTCAAACACATCGACAACTATCAGGTGGAGGTATTGCTCACCCTGGCGCTGGTGAGTGGCGGGTACGCGCTGGCGGATCGGCTGCATATGTCCGGCCCCATCGCCATGGTGGTCGCCGGACTGTTGATCGGCAATCATGGGCGCAGCTATGCCATGTCCGACACCACCCGCAAGCGCCTGGATGACTTCTGGGAACTCGTCGACGAGGTGCTCAACGCCGTGCTGTTCCTGTTGATCGGGCTGGAGATGCTGATTCTTCCTTTCACGCCTGAATTGATCCTGGCCGGTAGCGCGGCGATTGTGATCACCCTGTTCGCACGTTGGACCAGTGTCGGCACCGTGGTCGCACTGATGAGCCGCTTCCGTGGCTTCAGCCAGGGCGTGGTGCCGATCATGACCTGGGGTGGCCTGCGTGGCGGCATCTCGGTGGCACTGGCGCTTTCCGTACCGGATGCGCCGGAGCGGGACGTACTGGTCACCATCACCTATGTGGTCGTGGTGTTTTCGATACTCGTGCAAGGCATCACACTGGGCCCCGTGGTCAGGCGGTTTTCCACCAGCGCTGGCGGCGCCCCGTCCGCGGAGCGCTGACCGAATCGATGGTGCAGCGTCGGCCTGGTTGCACGGCGCGACCTCGACACCGCTTTCGCGCCACGTCAAGGTGCGTTAGCGTTGACCGACCACGGACACAACGGCGGCCCCGGATGCCGGAAACCACCACGCGCTCACCCGATATCGACCGTCTACGCTGGCAATGCCGCCGTGGCATGCTGGAGTTGGACGAAATCCTGTTGGCATACCTGGATCGTGAATACCGACAGGCCTCGTCGGCCGATCAGTCGGCCTTTCGTCGGCTGCTGGCCATTGAAGATCCGATCCTGAATCAATGGCTGTTGCTGGATGGCGTGGCCGATGTCGGGCTGCGCGGTATAGTCAGGCGGGTACGTGGATGTAGCGAACTGCACGGATAGTCACCGTTGGCATGGACGGGGTTTCATCACTGCTGTCCCACTTATTTCTGGTGATCGTGGTTGCAAGGCCCACCCTTGCTGAGTTTGGAGTGGCCGCAAGGGATCGAGACTTGGATTTGCCATTAGCAAGCACTGTCCTGTCCCCTCTCCCTCCGGGAGAGGGTTAGGGTGAGGGGAATACACG
>JASBTJ010000014.1 GCA_030148485.1 Gammaproteobacteria bacterium
CGATAAGGTCAGCGATAAGACGCTGGAGGCGGTCGTATTGAAGATCAACCAGCGTCCAAGAAAGTGCCTCGGCTATCAGGCCCCATACGATGTCTTTGCGGAAGCCCTACGTGGTGCACTTGCAACTTGAATCCGCCAGCCCTACTAAGTTGATTCGGCCGTTTTTCCGGACGGCGTTGATCGACCGGGCCAGGGTGCTCGCGCCGCCGATCTCGATGACGTAGTCGACGCCCCTTCCGTTAGTCAGAGCGAGTAGCTGGTCATCCCAGTCGGGTGTTTTTTTGTAGTTTATGACCGTCTCCGCGCCAAGCTGGAGGGCGAGTTCCTGTTTCGCGTCGCTGCCGGTTATGACGATGCTGCGCGCGCCCGCTATACGGGAAAACTGCAAAGCAAACAAAGATACGCCTCCCGTGCCTTGCACGAGCACCGTCGATCCTGGCTTAAGCGCGCCATGCACCATGAGGGCATTCCACGCGGTTACCGCGGCACAGGGTAAGGTCGCGGCTTCTTCGTCCGTGAGATGAGGTGGCACAGGCACGACGCCGTCCTGGGGAAGCACGACATATTGCGCGAGAACGCCATCGATCTGTCCGCCCAGGCTCAAGGGAATTTCCGGAGGGGAGCCGGATAACCAGTTTTGATCAAAGATGCCGGCCACCCGGTCACCGGGTTGCACGCGGGAGACATCCTTGCCCGCAGCAACGACGGTTCCCACCCCGTCCGAGAGTGGGACCAGCGGCAAACGCATGTTCGGGTAGAGCCCTTCCGTCACCAACAGGTCACGGTAATTAAGCGATGCCGCCCGCATTTGGATCAGGACTTCACCGGGCCCCGGGGACGGGTCCGGGCGCTGGGCAAGTGACAACGCGTTCGGTTTGCTTACGTCGCGTAACTCAAAGGCTTGCATGATGCACCCCCTATTGTTCGATATAACTAGAACAATAGTTCAATATGGCCGGGCTGTGCGATACTGAAACGATGCGAGTGCTGCACCACCCCACTAGAAAGAGCCTGCGCCTGTCGAAGGTCATGCATGCACTGAGCGATCCGGTGCGTCTGTCCATCGTACGGAGTCTTGCCGTTCGTGGGGAACAGCCGTGTGGGACTTTTGGCTTGTCGGTTGCCAAGTCCACGGCCTCCCATCACTTCAGAGTGCTTCGCGAAGCCGGCGTCATTCAGATGCGGGCCGAAGGAACGCAATACATAAACTCGCTCCGGCGGGAGGATTTGGACAGCCGCTTTCCGGGCCTGATCGATGCTGTCCTAGGCGCGACTGGGCCAGTGTGAGTTGATTCTTGCCGCATGCGATCACGGCACGCTACCTCCTGCCCCGGTGTTACCCTACCGGGCGCCGCCCCTCTGCTTTTGTGATCCGCAACCCATACCAGAAGCGCGGTTTTCGTCTATCTTTGCTGTCAAGCCGGGCCGTTCGTCAAGCCGGCCGTATCGCCGGGCGTCGGGGTCGGTGGTAGTTAAGGATCCTGCCAAGCGCGTGAAGACGTTAGCCGCAGCCTAAGGAGCGGGTCATGAGGTGTCTGTCGACGGGCGTGTCAGCCGTTCTGGGGGTATTCATGGCCGGGGCGGTGTTCGCCGAGCCATTGGGTCTTCCCCCGGTGCCGATTCCCGCGGACAATCCGCAAACCCCCGCCAAGATCGCACTGGGCGACAAGCTGTTCCACGATCAGCGTTTCAGTAGCACCGGCAAGGTCAGCTGCGCTACCTGTCACGCCCGTGCAAGGCTTTCACCGATAGCCCGCTCAAGGTGTCCGAAGGCATCAACAAGCTCACCGGCACGCGCAATGCCCCCACCGTGATCAATGCCGCCTACATGCACAGCATGTTTTGGGACTGCCTCGAGCCGGACCTGGAGGGCCAGGCCGGGCAGCCGTTCCTCAATCCGGTGGAGATGGCACTCAAGGATTACTAGCCGATTCTGACCGTGGTGCGCGACGATCCCGATTACCAGCCGCGCTTCAAGGAGGTGTTCGGCGTGTCCGGTGACGCCATCACGATAGAACACGTCAAGCAGGCCATCGCCGCCTTCGAGCGAACCTTGATCAGCGGTGATTCGCCCTTCGACCGCTGGTATTTTGGTCGCGACAGGAAGGCCATGAGCGAGGCGGCGATAAGAGGGTTCAAGGTGTATATGGAGCAGGGCCGTTGCGTGTCCTGCCACACCATCGCCGAGGATCACGCCCTGTTCACCGACAACCGTTTTAACAACCTCAATGTCGGCTTTGAGCGTATCGCCGGTCGCCTGCCGAAGTTGACCGCCGCCTTCGAAAAATCGAAGCGCGCGGGCGGTAACGTGGACGTGGCGGTGCTGAGTAACGCCAATCTGTCCGAGCTGGGACGCTATGCGGTGAACGACCAATGGCGGTCCATGGGTGCGTTCAAGACCCCGACGCTGCGTAACGTCGCTAGGACCGCGCCCTACATGCATGACGGCAGCCTGAAGACGCTGAAGGATGTGGTGTCTTTCTACAGCAAGGGCGGCCGGGTCAAGGACAAGGACCCGATCAACGCCTATCAGAGCAGCGGCATCCGCCCGTTGGGCCTGTCGGACAAGCAGCAAGCGGATCTGGTGGCCTTTCTTGAGGCCCTGACCAGCCCGGCCTACGCCAAGTCCAAATAAAGGAGCCCAAGATGTCCGCCATGAACCGTCGTGATTTTCTCCGTCGCACCGGCGGCCTGATCGCCGGCAGTGCCCTGCCGCTGAGCCTGATCGAATTGGCCTTTGCCGATGAACAGCAGAATTTCACCTTCGCCTACATCTCGGACTCCCATATCCAGCACATCAAGGGCAAGGATTTCGTTCGAAATTGGGACCGTGGGTTGATCCGGACGGTGGGCGAAGCCAATCTGATGGATCCCCGGCCGGACTTCGTCATGTACGGCGGCGATCTCGCGCAGCTCGGCACCAAGGCCGAGCTGGACCATGGGCTGGAGCTGATGTCCGCGCTGCGCCACGACAAGGTGCACTACGTGATGGGCGAGCACGACTATTATCTGGATCTGGGCGAGTACTGGGAGCGTCAGCTGGGTCCGCAGTGGTACAGCTTCGACCACAAGGGCGTGCATTTCGTGGTGCTCAACAGTGTCCTAACCTACGACGAATGGACCCACAACCGCTGGTCCTCGGGCGAGGAGCGCATGGCGGTGATGGCCGGCCTGGACAATCCCAGCGGCTCGCCGTTCATGGTCGGCGAAAAGCAGCGCGACTGGTTACGCGACGACTTGTCCATGATCGCCAAGACCACGCCGGTGGTGGTGTTCTCCCACTCGCCGCTGCAGAAGATATTCAAGAACTGGAATTTCTGGACCGAAGATGCCGAACAGGTGCAGGTCCTGCTCAAGCCGTTCGACAAGGTCACGGTGTTCTACGGCCACGTGCACCAGATCCAGTACAACCAGATCGGCAACATCAGCTTCCACTCCGCCATGGCCACCGCCTGGGCTTGGCCCTATCCCGAGACCTATGCCCAGGTGGACAGCCTGCTGCCCAAACTGACCGTGGAGATGAATCGTGCGGACCCCTTCTTCGAACGGGACGCCACCGGCTGGCAGTTCGTCGACGTATGGAGCGGCAACGCCACCCTGCACTACAGCCTGACCGAGAACCAGCCGCGTACGGTGGCCTTCAATCCCAAGACAGGCCGGCCCGAGGACACCGTCTACCAGAACGACCGGATACCGCCCCAGCAGCACTTTTGAACCCGCAGCGAGGAATCGATCATGTCGCGCCTATCCCGAGTCCGCCAAGCCGCTTGGTTGATACTCGCCATCGTCCCGGTGGTCGGGGCGGCGGACCCGTTCACCAAGCAGGATCTGAGCGATTGGCAGAGCGCCTATGACCAGGTCGTCACGGCCGGGCGGGATGCCTTCACCGACCCCAAGCTGGGCAATAACGGCGTGGTGTGTGCCCAGTGCCATCCCAATGCGGCCAACACCCATCCGGAGACCTACCCGAAGTTTCAAAAGCAGCTGGGGCGGGTGGCCGTGATGTGGGAAATGATCAACTGGTGTATCCGCAACCCGCTGGAGGGCAAGGACCTGCAACCGGACGACCCGCGCATGATCGCGCTGCAGGCCTATATCACCCAGGAACGGCGTGGTGTGGCGCTGGCCCCGGGCAAGCACTGATCCAACTGCTCGAATCCGTCCAGGCGAATGCCGTCGACCCGGACGATCAAACCCCGGCCGGTGGCGCCAGCTTGGTTCGCCGCGCCATGCTGCGGACCGAGGCGCGGGGACGGCGTGTAGTCGTACCCGTATGCGCCGGTTATTGAACCGGTACTTCCATCATCTCCGACACTTCAAGCGAGCCGCCGATCTCAAGGAAGGGACAGGACCCGGCCATGCCGAGTGCGGCATCCAGCGATTCCGCCTTGACGATCGTAAAGCCCGACATGGCGCTGCTTCCGCCCTGCTCGGTGGTGCCATCGGCACTTACTGTGTGTGTGTCCTTGAGTGGGATCGTGGGGATCACCACGGCATCCCCCAGCGCGTTCAACCACGCCACGTATTTGTCGAAATGTTGACTCGCTGCCTCGGGACTCGTCGGCGGGTTGCCGCCAAGATAGACGATGACGAACTGTTTCACTCCATGCTCCTGGTGAGATACCGGTGATGCATTCTAGCCATTGCGGGTGTGCGGTGGCACTGGGTGGCTTGTGGCCGATCCCACAAGCGGTTCGCCCATATCCGGGCGGAACCATCGCGCCCCCCTGGGCTTGGCGCCATGCCAAGGCGGCGTTACCGGGTACACAGTGTGTTTTCCGGCCAGAGGGGGACATAAAGAGATGTACGCTCCCTTGGCTATCCTTATGCTGGGCTGTGTCCCGGCATCATGCTGTCGATTTGATGTCCCCCATTCACACCAATACGAGTAGCTTGCAGGGTGATGAAAATTTACGGAAAGCACCACGAGAAAAGGATGAGCGGCTATTTCGGTATTTTGGCTGTGATTATCTCGTTCCTCCCCATGCTGGCCTTGTACGTGTTCGCAAGTCGCGGTGCGTCGGAGATCCTGGAAGAGATCATCCTCGACGAGCTGAAGGACAAGTCCGTCCTGGTGGCAAGCGAGTTGAACGCCTTTTACGCGCAGCGGGTGACGGATATACGCGTGATCTCGCAGGCAGATGTGCTCGAAGGAGACAGTCCTGTCGCCATTGGCAATTACCTGTCTGAATTGACCATTGAAAGCGGCCAACTGCAAGACATCGTCGTGGTGTCGTTGGATGGCCAGGTCATTGCCAGGGCGGTTGGCCGCGAGGAGTCGCACCCCCTGCCCGAGGCCTTGATGCCTTACCTCCGTGCCGCGAGTTCGGCGCGACAGGGAGAGGTGGTGGTTTCCGACGTGATCGCAGATGAGGACCGTATCTCGTCCGTGTTCATGGTCACTCCGGTTACCGACGAGTCCAATGCCCGGGTGATCAAACTGCTGGTGCTCCCCATTGGCGTTGCGATTTTGGAACAGAAAATGGCGACTCTGGGTCAGCGCATGGGATCGCCGTTCAGCGCCGTATACATTGTGAACTCGCGCGGCGAGGTCATTGCCGCGACCAACCGTATCGGGCCATCAGCGAACGGTCTGTCCGTCGTCCACATGCATCCCGGGTTGTTGGATGATCTTTCGTCCCACGAGGCGGTGGGGAGCACGCGGTTGGCCGCAGACGGGGAGGATCGGAGGATGGCCGGGTATGCGGATCTCGCCAGATTCGGGATCAACGCGGCGCTGGACTGGCGTGTCGTGACCCTGATTCCGGCGGCGGCGATTTCCCGGTATTCCGGTACCCTCAAGACGCAGATCGCCACCATGACCACGGCGGTGGCGTTTCTGGTGTTCTTCGTCTTCTATCTATTCAGTCGGCGCGTACTGCAGTTTATCTGGGAGCAGGCCAATTACGACCCGTTGTCCCTGTTACCGAACCGGCGGTTGTTCGTGGAGCGGTTACACGATGTAATCCGCCTGGCAGAGAAACAGGATCAGGACCTTGCCCTCTTTTATGTCGACATCGATAACTTCAAGGAAATCAACGACACCTTGGGCCACGCCACCGGCGACGATCTTATCGTCATGGTGTCGAAGCGGATTAAGCAGCGGGTCCAGCCCTCGGATATCCTGGCCAGAATCGGCGGCGATGAATTCGCGCTCCTGATATCCCACGGCAAAGGCCGCGAAGGCGTGGACGCTGTGGCCGCGCGATTGCTCGGTTGCTTTGAACCGCCGTTTCCTCTGGGCGGCGGTGCATTCTATTCGTCGGCAAGCGTGGGGGTGACCATGTTCCCTGGGGACGGAAAAAGCGCGTCGCAATTGCTCAAAAACGCCGACCAGGCCATGTATTACGCCAAGCGAAAAGGCGGCGCGTGTTTCAGTAACTACACCTCCGACATGTTGCGCCTGACGGAGCGTCGCGCCCAGCTCGTAAACGATTTACGACACGCACTGTCCGACCGCCAGTTCGAGCTGCGTTATCAACCGATCTGTCACGTCGAGACGGAGCGTGTGGTGAAAATGGAGGCATTGCTGCGCTGGATTCACCCCGGGGAAGGCGAGATATCGCCGGACGAATTCATCGGCATTGCCGAGGAAACCCGCTTGATCAACGAGATCGGTGATTGGGTGTTCAGGACCATCGTGAAGCAGTTGTGTCGTTGGCGTATCGACTACGATTATCGGATCCAGGTCAGCTTAAACGTGTCGCCCGTGCAGCTCTTGTCCGCGGGGCTTTGTGACGAGTGGATAAGATTTGCCTCGGAGCATGACGTGCCACGCGAAGACATCGTGCTGGAGGTGACCGAGGGTGTCATCGTTCAGCAGGATCCCGTGGTACACAATCAGTTGCGTCAGTTTCGGGGCGCTGGATTCCGTGTGGCGATAGACGATTTCGGTACCGGCTACGCGACGTTTTCCTACCTGAAGAGATTCGTCGTCGATTTCATCAAGATCGACCGGGTGTTCATTGATGAGATCGCAAACAACAGCAGCGACCTTGCGCTGTCCGAGGCGATCATCGTGATGGCATCGAAGCTGGGCATCGAAGTGATCGCCGAAGGTGTCGAGCGCCGCGACCAGCTTATGGCTTTGCGCTCGATCGGTTGCGACTATGTTCAGGGCTACTATTACGACACGGCACTGACTGCGGAGGACTTTACTCGCAGGTATGTGGCGACGCCCGGTTGACCGCCTGTCGCCCAGGCCGGGGTCACCCGGGCGGCGGGGTGTGATCCCCGGGTCCCGGTCGGCTGTCGTCAGCCGCTTCGGCGAGGTCGTGCTGCGGGGGCGGCAGCATGCCTTCGGCGGTTGTGATTGCGGCAGTGATGTTTTTGCTGAACGCGATGTTGCCGCGCTGTTTGCGGATGCCGGCGCGTCGTAGTTTCAATACCATGCGCGGTTCCAGTCCATTCACCACCATGGCGATCCCGCGTTTGCTGAGACTATGCCAGATGGACTCCATGGCGATGATCGCGCTGACGTCCAACATCGTCACTTCCGTCATGTCCAGGATCACGACCCGGACATCCGGACGTACCGCGGCGACCGTGCTCAAGGCTTTTTGGGCTGAACCGAAGAACAACGGTCCGTTGATATCGTATACGACGATGTCATTCGGAAGCTCATAACCTTCGTGGTCATACCGTACTACGGTCGAACCGGTCAGGTTGATGGTGCGCTTTATGAACAGTATCGCGGCCAGCCCCATGCCCACTGCGACGGCGATGGTCATGTCGAATGCAATGGTCAAGGAGAAACACGACAAAAGGATCACGATGTCATGTCGAGGCGCAATTTTTATCATGCGCACAAAATGCCGTGCCTCGCTCATGTTCCAGGCAACCATCAGCAGTAGTGCCGCCATGGATGCCATGGGGATGTAAGACAGCAGTGGAGCCAGCGCCAGGATGCTCAGCAGTATGAAAAACCCATGTGTGACCGACGAAAGAGGAAGGCTTCCGCCGGACTTGACGTTTGCAGCGGTGCGGGCAATCGCCGCTGTCGCCGGTATGCCGCCAAAAAAGGGCGCGACGATGTTGCCGATTCCTTGGCCGATCAGTTCGTCGTTCGGGTTGTGCTTTTTCCCCGTCATGCCGTCCGCGACGACCGCACACAGCAACGATTCCAGCGACCCCAAAATGGCGATGGTGATGGCGGCAGGCAGGAGTGCCCTGATCAACTCAAAACTCAGGCCAATCGGAGCGCCATCGGCGCCAGGTAGGTCCCAAGGCCATTGAAATGAAGGCGCAATGGGGGGAATGCCGTGGCCGATGACGCCATTGATATCGAAGCTAAAACGGTTGCCAATGGTGGCGACGGAGAAGTCCGGCGCGGTGTTGGCTAGAAGCCATGCGACCACGCTGCCCAAAGCCAATGCCACCAGGTGACCGGGCACCTTGGAACGTAGCCTTGGCCATATCAGCAATGTTGTCAGCGTCAGGATGCCGATCAAGGCCTCGCGCCAGTCGATGGACGGAAGCGCGGCAACGATAAGCTGAAGTTTGTCCAGGTAATGCCCGTCCAGCGACTGGATGTCCAGGCCGAGAAAATCCTTGATCTGGAAGGTGGCGATCACCACCCCGATGCCCGCGGTAAAGCCCACCGTCACCGGATAAGGAACGACAGTGATGAGTCTGCCGAGTTTGCCGACGCCCATCAGCACCAGGACGATCCCGGCCATCATCCCGCTCATCAACAGCCCACCGATGCCGAACTGCTGGACGATGGGTACCAACACGACCACGAACGCCGCGGTGGGCCCGGAGATGTTGACCTGTGATCCGCCAGACAGCGCGATGACGATACCAGCGACGATGGCTGTATAGAGACCGAATTGCGGCGCCACACCGCTGGCGATGGCCAAGGCCATCGAAAGCGGAAGGGCGATCACACCTACGGTGAGGCCGGCGAGCAGGTTCGACCGTATTTCGTGGCCGTTGGGTTTGCTTTGGATAGATGCTTTGAGTGCGGAGAACATTTGCGGTTGTTTAGACAGGCGGGATCCGGGTCAAGGGGTGCCCCACGCGGCCATGAGGCCAGCGGTCCAGCCGGCGCAAGCCTGCTGGGAGGAGGACTATTCTCCGGCTTTCCAAGGGGCGATTGTCAAGCGTGGCGCCGATGGCGGTCGGTAATGCCCATCCCGAGCACGGGTCTTGGGGGTAGAGGCACAGTGCGGGACACCGTTTGTCGGGACCGATGCTTGTCGCGGGTTCCGGTCGGTGGGTGGTGTGGACCGGCGCTACTGGACAAGCATGCGTCGACGCCGATGGCGTCTGGTCGCGTCGCGCCAGTCGCGGTACCGCCTGTCCCAAGTGCCATGGTTCGATGGGGCGCTCATATCGGACAGCCGATAGACACCGCTTGATGCTGATCAAGGCGTCGACACGCCTCGGCGAGCAGTGTCCCCGGTCATGGGATACGGTCCAATCATCGTGCGCCTTGGTTGCCGATTTGTGGTGTGGCTTTTCGTATTACTACAAATCGGTGTGGCTGCCGGGGGGGCGCCCGAGGGCTATGCCCGCTACTGGCCGCACATCCGGCTGATGTTTCCCGAAGCGACAGCGGTGGGGGCAACCGAAGGTACACCGGCCTCAGCGGCGGTGCTGGGGCCGGACGGCGTGCTTGGCTACGTACTGTTGACCGACGATGTACTGCGCATCCCCGCCTATTCCGGTAAGCCGATCGACAGCTTGGTGGGCTTTGATATTCAAGGTGTGATTCGCGGCGTGCGGATCGTAGCTCATAAGGAACCGATCCTGATGGTGGGGGTTTCCGAAGGAGACCTGGCCCGTTACACCCGTCAGTACCATGGCCTCAGGGTTGGCGACGACATCCGTGTCGGAGGTCCCGCCGGGTCGGGGCGGGACGTCATCGATGGCATAAGCGGCGCGACCATCACCGTGATGGTGATCAACCGGGTTGTGACGGAGGCCGTGCGACGCGTCGCCGCCGCCCGCGGCCTACTTGTCGGTAACGGCAACGAACAGCACGTCGTGTCGACCGAGCCGCTGTGGACCAAGCTGTGGTTGGATCGGGTGTGGGACCTGGTCATCCTGGGCCTGGGGCTGGCCACGCTGCTGCTGATCCTGATGGTGCAGGACTGGCTAGCAGGCAACCCGACGCTGCTGCAACGTCTACGAACCGCCTATCTTGTCTACACCCTGTTGTTTATCGGCGTGTACGGCATGGCGCAGTTATCGGTAATCAACGTGTTCACCTTCCTCAATGCGTTGTTGCGCGACTTTCGCTGGGAGGGTTTTCTACTCGATCCGATGATATTTCTGCTCTGGGGGTTCGTGGCCTTCACCGTGTTGCTGTGGGGGCGTGGCGTGTATTGCGGGTGGTTATGTCCCTTCGGTGCCCTGCAGGAGCTGCTGTTCCGGGTGGGGCGTCGTCTGGGTCTGCCCGAGTGGGAGCCGCCGGCAGTGGTGCACGAGCGCCTGTGGGCAATCAAATACGTGTTGCTGCTTGGCTTGTTCGGCCTGTCGTTACAGTCGCTGGGCGCGGTGGAGCAGGCGGTCGAGATCGAGCCGTTCAAAACCGTGTTCGCGTTGCGACTGATGCGGGAATGGCCTTATGTCGCCTATGCCGTGACTTTGCTGGCCGTTGGTCTGCTGGTGCGCAAGTGTTATTGCCGTTATCTGTGCCCGCTCGGGGCGGCGCTGACCTTTCCTGGTCGGTTCCGGATATTCGACTGGCTGCGGCGCCGCAAGGAGTGCGGGCGTCCCTGCCAGATATGCGCTCGGGAGTGTGAAGTTCGGGCCATACGTCCCACCGGCGAGATCATCGAAAACGAGTGCCACTACTGTTTGGATTGCCAGGTCTCCTATTGGGACGCGTATAAATGTCCGCCGTTGGTGGAGCAGCGCAGGAAGGCACAGCGGAGAACACGGATATCGGGGGACAGCAGTGTTTGATCGGTATCAATCGATCGGCAAGAAAAGTCTTGGCTTGATATTGGTCAAGGGCGTGGTGACTGCGAAGCCTAGTATCGGAGGTGCCGCGACTCACCAATGCTAGTCCGTGCATCGTGCCGGCCTAGGAGGATCAGTTCATGAACTCCCGAAAACTGTTTTCCAGTGCCTTTGTGTTGTCCTCGCTGGCGTTGGCCATGACCACCGCCATTGCCCAGACCCCCAGTGGCCACCCGGGTACACCGGAGGAGTCGCTACGTTACGAGGGCGCGCCGACGGGGATGTCGTCCAAGCAGGCCAAGGACATGGTTAACACTGACGGCCCAGCCATGACCAAGGACGAGTTCGATCATGCCAAACGGATATTCTTCGAACGCTGTGCCGGCTGCCACGGCGTATTGCGCAAGGGTGCCACGGGTAAGCCGCTGACCACCGACATCACCCGCGAGCGGGGCACCGAGTACCTAAAAACTTTTATCACTTACGGGTCGCCGGCCGGGATGCCGAACTGGGGGACGTCCGGTGACATGTCCGAAGAAGAAGTGGACATGATGGCGCGCTATCTGCAGCACGAGCCGCCGCAGCCACCCGAGTACGGCATGAAAGAGATGAAGGCCAGTTGGAAGGTGCTGGTGCCGCCCGATCAGCGCCCCAAGAGGCAGATGAACAAGCTGAATCTGGCGAACCTGTTCTCGGTCACCTTGCGGGACGCGGGACAAATTGCGTTGATCGACGGCGACAGCAAGAAGATCGTCTCGGTGATCAAAACCGGGTACGCGGTTCATATCTCGCGCCTGTCCGCGTCTGGTCGTTACCTGTTTGTGATCGGGCGTGACGCCAAGATCAACATGATAGACCTGTGGATGAAGGAACCGGCCACGGTGGCTGAACTCAAGGCCGGTATGGAGGCACGCTCGGTCGAGACCTCCAAGTACAAAGGCTGGGAGGACAAATACGCCATTGCAGGCACCTACTGGCCACCTCAATTCGTGGTGATGGATGGTGAGACCCTGGAGCCGCTGAAGATCGTCGCGACCCGGGGCATGACCGTGGATACCCAGGAATATCACCCGGAGCCACGCGTGGCGGCCATCGTCGCCTCTCACGAACATCCGGAGTTCATCGTTAACGTCAAGGAGACCGGCAAGATCCTGATGGTCGACTACAGCGACCTCGATAACCTCAAGATAACCACCATAGGCGCAGCACGTTTCCTACATGACGGCGGCTGGGATGCGACCCAACGTTACTTCATGACCGCTGCCAATAAGTCCAACAAGATCGCCGTGGTGGACTCGAAGCAGGACAAGCTGACGGCCCTGGTGGATGTCGGTTTGATCCCTCATCCCGGGCGCGGTGCCAATTTCGTGCACCCCAAGTTCGGGCCGGTTTGGGCCACCAGTCACCTGGGCGATATGACCATTGCTTTGATCGGGACCGATCCCAAGGGGCACCCGAAGCAGGCCTGGAAGCTTGTGCAGTCGATTAATGGGCAGGGGGGCGGATCGTTGTTCATCAAGACGCATCCCAAATCCAAAAATCTGTATGTGGATACAGCGCTGAATCCGGACCCTAAGGTCAGCCAGTCGGTTGCCGTGTTCAACATCGCGGCGCTCGACAAGGGGTTCGATGTGTTGCCCATCGCCGACTGGGCCAAGCTGGGTGATGGCCCCAAGCGGGTGGTGCAGCCCGAGTTCAACAAGGCCGGCGACGAGGTGTGGTTTTCGGTATGGAACGGTAAGACCCAGGAATCGGCACTGGTGGTCGTCGACGACAAGACGCGCGCGCTGAAAACGGTGATCAAGGACAGCCGACTGATCACGCCGACCGGCAAGTTCAACGTCTACAACACCATGCACGATATCTACTGAAGTCCGACCCGAGGCGTGGCGGTGTCACGTCTTCGGGTCCATTCGACCGGAGCGCGAAGACATGCATGAGAACGGCACGGTCTATCTGGTGGGTGCGGGCCCGGGCGATCCGGAACTGCTCACGCTCAAGGCGACGCGCTTGTTGGAGCAGGCGGATGTCGTGGTCTACGACCGCTTGGTTTCGGAAGCGGTACTCGCGCTTATTCCTGGCGGTGTGTCCCGTATCAGCGTCGGGAAGGCCGCCGGTCGGCATAGCTTGACCCAGGACGAAATCAACGAGCTGCTGGTCAGTTTGGCGCGACGTGGCCGGTGCGTCGTTCGACTGAAAGGCGGCGATCCTTTTGTGTTTGGTCGCGGTAGTGAGGAGGCCTTGCACCTGCGTCGTCGTGGTATCGCCTTTGAGGTGGTGCCCGGGATCACCGCGGCGGTGGCCTGTAGCGCCTACGCCGGTGTGCCGCTGACCCATCGCGGCTTGAGTCGGGGTGTGCAAATGGTGACCGGCCATTTCCGCGATGACGAACCGATCGATCTCGACTGGCCGTCACTGGCTGACCCGGACGCCACCTTGGTTATCTACATGGGGTTGGCGAATCTGGCCCGTATCAGTAATGAGTTGTTGTCCGCCGGGCTGGCGCCGGGTACCCCGGCCTTGGCGGTGCAGAGCGGGACCACGCCTGTGCAGCAGCGTCTGCTTGCCACCCTGGGCGACTTGCCACGACGGGTCGCGGCGGCTGGCTTGAGTGCGCCGCTGCTGGTCGTGATCGGCCGGACCGTTTCCCTGGCGGACGAACTGGACTGGTATCTCACATCGGAGGAGCAGGTTCATGCGGCACCTGATCGCATTGTGCGGGCTTAGTCTGTGGTCGCTGATCGGCCAGGCAGGACCGCTTGAAGCTGCGCGCGAGGCGGAACTGGATAACCTGTTGATCCAGGATTGCGGGTCGTGCCATGGCTCACGTCTCAGCGGCGGACTGGGACCGGCACTGCTGCCGGACCGCCTTGAGGGAAAGTCGCGCGCGATGTTGGCCCAGGTGATCCGTGATGGACGGGCCGGCACCGCCATGCCGCCGTGGGGGCCGTTGCTCAGTGACGCGGATATCGCTTGGATGGTGAATCGGCTGCTGGCCGGAAAGGAATAGCGGGATGAAGATCGAGACGATTCGGCTAAATGTGTCGTCAGGAGAACGGCATAGGCTGCGCACCCAGATCCATGAGGAGCTGCGGGTCGTCGCCGTCGTTCTGCTGATGCTGCTCGGTCTGGGGTTCGCGACCTTCGTCCAGGCGGCTCAGACCTTGCGCGGCAGTGGCGACCTGGCGGTCATCGTGGAGCGGACCAGTGGTGCTGTGCAGATCGTCGAGACAAGTGGCAACAGCGCCGTTGGCCGGGTGGGGGGGCTAGGCGACCTGTCTCATGCGTCGGTGGTGTATTCCCGTGATCAACGCTATGCGTACGTGTTTGGCCGTGACGGCGGACTGAGCAAGGTGGATCTGCTCACGCAGCGTCTGGTAAAGCGGGTGATCCAGTCGGGCAACGGTATCGGCGGCGCCATCTCGCAGGACGGTCGATTGGTGGCGGTGTCCAACTATCAGCCGGGAGGGGTAAGGGTGTTCGACGCGACATCGCTGGCACCGGTCGCGGATATCGCCGCCGAGTACGCCCCTGGTCGGCTCTCGAAGGTTGTCGGGTTGGTGGACGCGCCCGGGCAGCGCTTCGTCTTCAGCCTGTGGGACGCGGGTGAGATCTGGATGGCGGACATGCGTGAGCCCAACCGGCCGGTGGTTCGTCGATTCAAGGATATTGGCAAGCATCCTTATGACGGACTGATTACGCCGGATGGTCGCTATTACATTGCGGGGTTGTTCGGCGAGGACGGGATGGCGTTGTTGGATCTTTGGCATCCGGATCGAGGCGTGCGACGTGTTCTATCGGGTTACGGCAAGGGCGAACAGGTATTGCCGGTGTACAAGATGCCGCATCTTGAAGGCTGGGCGGTGGCTGGCGAGCGCGCTTTCGTGCCAGCCGTCGGACATCACGCCGTGTTGGTGATGGATACCCATGACTGGCGGGAGGTCGGCCGTATCCCGGTGCACGGTCAGCCGGTGTTCGTCATGGCCCGCCCGGATGGCCGACAGGTTTGGGTCAACTTCGCCCATCCGCGCAATGACACGGTGCAGGTGATCGATACCGACACGCTACAGGTGGTCAACACCCTGAAACCGGGCAAAGGGGTCCTGCACATGGAATTCGAACCGCGCGGCGAAGAGGTGTGGGTGTCCGTGCGAGATGCGGATCAGGTACAGGTCTACGACACCGCCAGCGCCCGGCTACGCACCACGCTGTCGGCGGCCAAGCCCAGTGGCATCTTCATGAGCGCCCGGGCGCATCGGATCGGTCTGTAAAAGGAGCGCGGCATGGGTACGCCAGAACGACAACTGAGCAGCATCGAGCAACGGCTGCTCAATGATTTCCAGCACGACATGCCGTTGGAGCCGCGTCCCTTTGCCCGCCTGGCCGATTCGCTGGGGGTGACCGAGCAGCAAGTGCTGTCGCTGTTGTCGCGCCTTCAGGACGAAGGCGTTGTGAGTCGGGTCGGCCCGGTATTTCGACCCAATCGCGTTGGCGTGAGCACCCTGGCGGCACTGGCGGTGCCGCCGGCACGCTTGACCGAGGTGGCTGAGCAGGTCAACGCGTTTGTTGAAGTCAACCACAACTACGAGCGTGAACACGAATTCAATCTTTGGTTTGTCGTCACGGCACCGGACACCCGACATTTGCGCGGTGTGTTGGATGAGATTGCCAGAGCGACGGATTTGGAGCCGTTGGAACTGCCGATGCTCGAAGACTACTTCATCGACCTGGGATTTCCCCTGCAATGGGCATGATCAGTGCACCTTTCCCGGCAATGCCCGGCCATCATGAACAGGCCCTGGTCGCGGCCGTCCAGGCGGGTCTGCCGCTGGTCCCCAGGCCCTTTGCCGCTATTGCCGATCGCATCGGCTTGACGGAAGCCGAGGTCATAGGTCGCTTGCGGGACCTGCGAGACCGGGGTGTGTTCAAGCGCCTGGGCGTGGTGGTCAGGCATCGCGAACTGGGTTATGACGCCAACGCGATGGTGGTGTGGGATATCCCCGACGTGCAGGTGAGTAAGCTGGGCACCTGCCTGGCACGGTTTCCTTTTGTCACGCTCTGTTACCGTCGACCGCGTCGGCCACCGGTCTGGCCGTACAACCTGTTCACCATGATCCATGGCCGCGATCGCAATCAGGTGTTGGCACGGATTTCCGAGCTGGTGGACAGCTGCGCACTGGATGCAGTCCCGCATCTTGCTCTGTTCAGCCGACGCCGGTTCAAACAGTGCGGTGCACGCTATCAGCCACCGTGCGTGCATACGACGGAACATCCGAGATGAACGCCCTGACGCCCCTCGAGCGTGCCTTCATCAATCAGTTCCAGGGTGGCTTCCCGATGGTCGGGCGACCTTTCTACGAGGTCGCGGCAAAGCTCGGCACCACGGAAGCCATCCTGCTTGAAAGCGTGCGTAGGCTGCTGGCGGATGGATATCTGAGTCGCTTCGGCCCGCTCTATGATGCTGCCCGGTTCGGCGGTGCCCTGACACTTGCCGCAATGGCTGTGCCCGAGCCGGACTTTGATGCGGTGGCCGCGCAGGTCAATGCGTTCGATGGTGTAGCGCACAACTACCGTCGGGAGCATCGGCTGAATATGTGGTTTGTGGTGGCCGCCGATTCCAAGGACAGCGCTGCTCAGATGTTGGCTGAAATCGAACGGCGAAGTGGACTGCCGGTGTACGACTTTCCCAAACAGCGTGAGTTCCATTTGGGTCTGCGGCTGCATCTCGACAACAACGGGGGTGTCGAAACCGTCCCGGTCCGCGAGAGCCAGAGACTTCCCGGGGCGGCGCTCGACGAACTCGACCGTCGCATCATCGCTGCCACCCAGGCGGGCTTGCCGCTCGTGCCGACACCCTATGCCGCTGTTGCGGCGCAGCTGGGGTTCGGCGAGGCGGCGGTGATAAAGCGTCTGGGCGCGTTGTACGCCAACGGGGTCATCCGTCGCGTCGGTGCCGTACCTAATCATTACTCGCTGGGATTGCGTGGCAATGGCATGACCGTGTGGGATCTGCCGGATGATCGGCTGGACGAGTTGGGTTCGCGCATCGGCGTGCTGGACTGTGTCAGCCACTGTTACCAGCGGCTTCGCCATCCGGGCGTGTGGCGATACAACCTGTTCGCCATGGTGCACGGCCGTGATCGCACCGAGGTGTTGGTCAAGACCCAGCGGTTGAAGGCCGAGTTGGCTCCGGTGTGTCGCGCTCACGAGGTCTTGTTCAGCAGTGCTGTATTGAAAAAAACGGGCCTGCGTATCGCGGCCTGAGGAGTAGGTCATGTTCCGCCTTAACCGCTACCTGCAGGCCTTGACAGATCCCGGGAGGCCAACCGACCGCCAGCTGCCGACGGCGCCCTCCGGTCCGGTGGTGATCTGGAACCTGGTGCGCCGCTGTAATCTCACCTGCAAGCATTGTTATGCCACCTCGGCGGACAAGCATTTTCCGGGGGAACTCGACACCGAGCAGGTATACGCCGTGATGGATGACCTGAAGCGCTATGGCGTGCCGGTGCTGATCCTGTCCGGCGGTGAGCCCCTGCTGCGGCCGGACATCCTCGCCATCTCGCACCGTGCCAAGGCGATGGGCTTTTACGTTGGCCTGTCCACCAACGGCACATTGATCGATGCCGCCAATATCGGTGACATCGCAGCGGTGGGGTACGACTACGTCGGTATCAGTCTCGACGGTCTGGGCCGGACCCATGATCGTTTTCGCCGGCGGGAGGGCGCTTTTGACGAGGCGTTACGTGGCATCCGTCTGTGCCTGGAGGCGGGCATCAAGGTTGGCATGCGTTTCACCTTGGCCCGCGACAATGCCGCCGACCTGCCGGGTCTGTTGGCGTTGATGGACGCCGAGGGCGTGGACAAGTTCTACCTGTCGCATCTGAACTATGCCGGGCGCGGTAACAAGCACCGTGTCGAAGATGCCCATTGCCGCATGACCCGCCAGGCAATGGATTTGATATTCGCGCGCTGTTGGCAACATATCCAAAGCGGTCGCCCCAAGGAGTTCGTCACCGGGAACAACGACGCCGATGGTGTGTATCTGCTGCACTGGGCGCGTAAGCACCTACCGGGTACCGAATCCAGATTACGTTCCTTGTTGGCACGCTGGGGAGGCAATGCGTCAGGCGTGAATATCGCCAACATCGACAACGTCGGTAATGTCCACCCGGATACCATGTGGTGGGACTACACCGTCGGCAGCGTCAAGGAGCGAGCGTTCTCGGCCATATGGGCGGATACCAGCGACCCGCTGATGGCTGGGCTGAGGCAGTCGCCGCGTCCGTTGCTGGGGCGTTGTGCCGAATGCCGCGAGCTGGCCATCTGTGGCGGCAACAGCCGTACCCGCGCCTGGCAGCTGACCGGCAACCCCTGGTCCGAGGATCCCGGTTGTTATCTGACCGATGAAGAAATCGGTGTCACCGGTTTGCCCGAACGTGTTCCGGTCACGCCTTGTCCACGTCGCGGCGAGGCGCATTCGGATGCTCCTGTCATGTATCGCAAGTCGATTGATGGCAGAAGCCGTGGACCAGGCTAAGTGAAGCTCTGGAAAAGTCCTTCCTGGACTTCTCAACGCACGCTGCGTTGCAAACGCGGTTTGCAGTTTGCTTCAAAATCTGTCACTTGCCGTGACCGATTTTGGCGGCGATTCCCTGTGCCGCAGAATCTCTGAATCTTTCAGAGGTGGCCTACGGGCGCTCTGAGTAAGTCCATCCTGGACTTCTCAGCGCGCGCTGCGTTGCAAACGCGGTTTGCAGCTTGCTTCAAAATCTGTCACTTGCCGTGACCGATTTTGGCGGCACTTCCCTGTGCCGCAGAACCTCTGAATTTTTCAGAGGTTACCTAACGGAGGTCGGTTTATCATCATGTTGAATCGCTACGTCGTGTGTACCTTTCTCGTGGCGGGCTGGCTCGTCGGCGGTATATCCGCCGCTGCGCAGCCCGGTGTTGCCCAGCTATACGACAAGCACTGCGCGAGTTGTCATGGTTCGGACCGGCTGGGAGGCATGGGGCCGGCACTGCTGCCGCAGAATCTCGGGCGATTGCGTCCCGAGCAGGCGCGGAAGGTGATTTCAGCGGGCCGTGCGGCGACCCAGATGCCGGGGTTTGGCGACCGGCTGGCAGCTGATCAAATCGAAGCGCTGGCCAAATACGTGTACACCCCGTTGCCGTCTGTGCCCGTGTGGGGAGCGTCGCGTATCCGCGCTACCCATCAGGTGCTGGTGCCGACCGCACTGTTGCCTGCGCGGCCGGTACACCATGCCGACCCGATGAATCTGTTCGTGGTGGTGGAACTTGGAGACCATCATGCGACCATTCTGGACGGTGACACTTTCGAACCCATCCATCGCTTCAAGACCCATTTCGCGCTGCACGGCGGACCCAAATATTCGCCCGACGGGCGCTTCGTCTATTTCGCCTCACGGGACGGTTGGATCAGCAAGTTCGACATGTGGGGGCTAAAGACACTCGCGCAGGTACGGGCCGGCATCAATACCCGTAACCTGGCGGTATCGGGTGACGGCCGCTACGTGATGGTTGCAAACACGCTGCCGCATGATCTGGTATTGCTGGACGCCGCGGATCTGTCGCTTATCCGCGTGATTCCCGTGCGGGACGCCAGTGGCAGGTCTTCCCGGGTCAGCGCGGTATATGACGCCGCGCCGCGTGCCAGCTTTGTCGCCGCGCTAAAGGACATCCCGGAAGTCTGGGAAATTCCATACAGTGACCACCCGCTGCCGGTCTACAACGGTCCAATGCACGACTACCGTATGGACGAAGGTGTTGCGCGCCAGCCAGGGCGCTTTCCAGTGCGTCGTATCGTGCTGGACGACTACCTGGACGACTTCTTTTTCGACCCGTCCTACCGGCTGCTAATCGGCGCGGCGCGCAATGCCCGCAACGGCCAGGTGGTCAACCTTGACCTGGGTCGTAAGATCGCCGATCTGGAGTTGGACGGTCTGCCGCATCTGGGTTCGGGGATCACCTGGCAATATCAAGGGAGGCCCGTGCTTGCCACGCCGAATCTGAAAAAGAGCGAGATCAGTATCATCGACATGACCACCTGGAAGACCATCAAGCGTATCCCCACCGAAGGCCCAGGATTTTTCATGCGCAGTCACGAAAACACGCCTTATGCATGGGTTGATGTGTTTTTTGGCCCCAACCGGGACAAGGTTCATGTCATCGACAAGCGCACCTTGAGCATCGTCAGGACCTTGCAGCCTGAGCCGGGAAAGACGGCGGCCCATGTGGAATTCGACAAGGAGGGCCGTCACGCGCTGCTGAGTATCTGGGACATGGACGGTGCGGTAATCGTCTACGATGCCGCGACGTTGAGCCCGGTCAAGCGGCTGCCCATGGTCAAACCGTCCGGCAAGTACAACGTGTACAACAAGATCACCCGGTCTTCCGGTACCAGTCACTAGCGCGCGGGGCGCTTCAGGCCGGTGGGTCGGCGGGTGGGCAAGGGTAGAGGAAGGTGGACTGCAGTGCGTCCTGAGGCTGCGCGCACACGTTGGCCGCCTGTTGCAGGGCGGCCCAGTCGTGGATGTGCACCTGGCTGTTTTGGACTGTAATGATGCCCGAGTCACTCAGGTTCTTGATGATGCGCGACAAGGTTTCGGGTTTGATGGACAGGCGTGACGCCAGCACCTGTTTCGCGATGGGAAGTTGCAAGCTGGCCTGCCCTGCGGGCGTACGTTGCACCAGGTAGGCGGCGATGCGACAGCGCGCATCATGCAGACTCAGTTCGTCGATTTCACGCAATAGACCGCGCAGACGTTGGCTCATGTCGGCCAGGAGAAGAAAACAGGTATCCACCGACTGTTTGAGCATGTCGGCGAAGTTCCGGGCGTCGATGCTGACCAATTCCGCGGGTTCCAGCGCTTGAGCGCCGACCGGGTAGTGGGGACGCTCAAGAAACACCAGCGCCTCGGCAAAGGTGCTGCCGGGCATGATGATCTCGATGACCTTCTCGTTACCGGCCGGTGACAAGCGGTACAACTTTATCTGCCCACTGAGCACCAGGTAAAAACGATCCGCGCTGTCTCCTTGCTCAAACAGCGATTCCCCCTCGGCCAGATGCACGCGCACCGCATGGCGTGCAACCCGCGCCAACTGTTCGTCACTCAATCGGGCAAACAGAAAACTGCTTTTCAGTTGTTCTTTCATCATGCGCCGCTCGTGGCTGAGGCTACTGGGCCCAGGATCATTGTAAGTCAGGGGGGTAGCCCTATCGCGGCGGCGGATTGACAAATATCAAGGTTTACCGAGATGTCGCGGACTCCAATGAACTCACCCCGTTTCACTCAGCAGAGGGCTGCATCATGTCACAGGCTTTTACCAAGGCCATGGCGCGGAACATCTTCTACGGCGGCAGCGTGTTTTTCGTCCTGCTGTTCCTCGCCCTGACTTTCGATACCGAATCGGCCATCCCCAAGCGGGACAATCGTCAGAACCTGACCGAAACCGTGGCGATGGGCAAGCGTTTATGGGAGGTGAACAACTGTATCGGCTGTCACACCTTGTTGGGCGAAGGCGCCTACTTCGCGCCCGAGCTGGGTAACGCCTATCAGCGGCTTGGAGGAAAGGAGGGGATCAAGGCCTTCATCATGAGCCGCCCCAAGGCCGGTATCCCCGGCCGTCGCAGCATGCCGCAGTTCAATTTCGATGACGAGCAACTGGAGGCCCTTGCCGAGTTCCTGAAATACGTATCGGAGATCGACGCGGCGAACTGGCCGCCGAACATCCAAGGCTGAGCAGGTTAGGAGCATACGATGAAATACCAATCCCAAGCGGTCGCCAAGCCTTACTTTGTGGCGGCAATCGGCCTGTTCGTCGGACAAATCCTGTTCGGCTTGATCATCGGCCTGCAATACGTGGTGGGGGACTTCCTGTTTCCGGCCATCCCTTTCAATGTGGCCCGTATGGTCCACACCAATCTGTTGATCGTGTGGCTGCTGTTCGGCTTCATGGGTGCCGCACATTATTTGGTACCCGAGGAGTCGGAGCGTGAGCTGTTCAGTCCCAAACTTGCCATCATCACCTTCTGGGTGTTTCTGGTGGCCGGTGCATTGACCATCCTGGGCTATCTGCTGGTGCCGTACTCGGGACTGGCGCAAATGACCGGCAACGATTTGCTGCCGACCATGGGGCGCGAGTTCCTGGAACAACCTACCGTCACCAAGTTGGGCATCGTGGTGGTGGCGTTATCTTTCGTAAGCAACATCGGCGCAACGATCTTGTCCGGGCGCAAGACCGTGGTCAGTCTCGTGCTGCTGATCGGGCTGGTCGGATTGGCCGTGATGTTCCTGTTCTCCTTCTACAACCCAGACAACCTGGTAAAGGACAAGTTCTACTGGTGGTGGGTTGTGCATCTCTGGGTGGAAGGCGTATGGGAACTCATTCTCGGGTCGATCCTCGCATTCGTGCTGATCAAAACCACCGGCGTCGATCGTGAGGTGATCGAGAAGTGGCTTTACGTGATCATAGCCATGACCCTGATCACCGGCATCATCGGCACCGGCCACCACTACTACTGGATTGGCACGCCAGATTATTGGCAGTGGTGGGGGTCGGTGTTCTCCGCCTTGGAGCCTATACCGTTCTTCATGATGACGGTATTTGCCTTCAACATGGTCAATCGCCGTCGTCGCAGTCACCCCAACAAGGTGGCGGTGCTCTGGGCGCTGGGTACCGCGGTGATGGCCTTCCTGGGTGCCGGCGTGTGGGGTTTTCTGCACACCCTGGCGCCGGTGAACTACTACACGCACGGCTCACAGATCACGGCGGCGCATGGGCACATGGCCTTCTACGGGGCCTACGTCATGATTGTGCTGACGATGATCTCCTATGCCATGCCGATATTGCGCGGGCGTGCGGCGGCCAACAGCAATCGTTCCCAGGTGCTGGAGATGTGGTCCTTCTGGTTGATGACGGTCTCGATCGTGTTCATCACATTGTTCCTGACCGGTGCCGGCATCCTGCAGGTCTATCTGCAACGTATGGGAACCGATCCGCAGCCGTTCATGGTCGTGCAGGAGAAAATCGCGCTGTTCTACTGGATGCGTGAAGTCGCCGGCGTGGTGTTCCTGGTGGGGTTGATCACCTACATCGCCAGCTTCTTTGTCGGCCGCCAGGAGCCGGAGGCGACGCTTACCACAGCCGACGTCGGCGCCTGAGTGTGCCGCAAGGTGGGCCGGCGTGGCCGACCCGCCCTTGAATGACAGCGCCGGCGGCGTGCCCGCCGGCGCAGGGAGACGGGAATGAACGGCATGCAGGCCCAACAAACGTCCGCGACCACTGTCGAGCGGCCGTTTTATTGTCCGCAGGGTGACGAGATCGCCTTGTTCGAGCACGCCTGGCGCCATCAGTTGCCGGTGCTGATCAAAGGGCCGACCGGTTGTGGAAAGACCCGCTTTGTCCAGCACATGGCCGACCGGCTGGGTCGGCAGCTGTACACGGTGTCATGCCATGACGACCTGACCGCTGCCGACCTTGTCGGTCGTCATCTGATTGGCGAGCAGGGCACCTACTGGTCCGACGGGCCGTTGACCCGTGCGGTCCGAGAAGGCGCTATCTGTTACCTGGATGAGGTGGTCGAGGCGCGTAAGGACACCACGGTGGTGCTGCATCCGCTGACCGACGACCGACGCATCCTGCCGCTGGAACGGACTGGCGAGACATTGCGCGCGCCGGCGGATTTCATGTTGGTGGTGTCCTATAACCCCGGCTATCAGAATCTGCTCAAGGGCTTGAAGCCCTCCACCCGACAGCGATTTTTGGCGATGAGCTTCGATTTTCCCGAACCCCAGCTGGAGCTGGCGGTGCTGCAGGGTGAAACCGGTATCGACAGCGCGCTCGGGGAGCGGTTGGTCAGGTTGGCGAACGCGTTGCGGGCGCTCAAGGATCATGACCTGGAGGAGGCCGCCTCGACCCGTCTGTTGGTCTACGCGGCGACGCTGATCAAGGGCGGCTACGCTGTCCGTGATGCCTGCCGTGCTGCGCTGGTGGAGCCTTTGACCGATGACGACGAAACCCTGAAGGCCTTGTTGGAAGTGGTCGATGCCACCCTTGGCTGAGCCGTTGCCCGGGGTGGGCGTGGCGGTGACGGCACAGGCGCTGTATCTGATCAACCTGTTGCTGTTGCCGGGGTTGGCCTTCCTGTTGTTGCTCTGGTTGTGGGCCGCTCGCCGGAACGATGCGCCGCCGCTGGTGGCGGCACACCTGTCTCAGACCCTGTCCGGCAGTGTATGGGCCGGTATGTTGTTGCTGCTCGTCAACGGCGTGATTCTGTTATGGGGCGGATATCGCGGACCGCACGTCTGGGTAGTGGTCATCACTTATTTCACCCTTTGTCATTCCTTGTTGGTGTTGTTCGGTGCCTATGGCCTGGCCAAGGCCATGGCCGGACAGTGCTGGCGTTTCCCCCTGGTGGGTCGGCCGTTACCGGCCGGTTGTCTGGAGCGGTGAGGGATGGCGCGTACCGATTTGCAGCAGCGCCGTGCCTGGGTGCAGGCCGGCTTTTTTGCATTGTTCGTGCTGGCGCCTGTGCTGGATATCCTGCGTATCGATCTGACGCGCGGTCACGCCGTGTTGCTGGGCATGGATTGGACGCTGGGGATCGACGAGTTCGTTGCCGGACGTGCGGGGGTCGGCGCGGCGTTGGGCAATCTCCTGTGGCGCGGCTTTCTACCGTTGTTCGGCGGCGCCGGGCTGCTGTTGTGGGTTGCCTGGCGTTACGGTCGCCTGTATTGCGGTTGGCTGTGTCCGCATTTCTCGGTAGTGGAGTTGATCAACGATCTGATGCGGCGGGCGATCGGTCGTCCCAGCTTGTGGGACCGCCATCCTGTTCCGCGGTTGCAACCGGACGGTACGCTATTGCACGTCAGTCGTTGGTTTTGGCTCCCGACGCTGCTGGCGGTGGCCGGCTTCGCCTTTATCTGGGCCGTGGTGTTGCTGAGTTATCTGCTGCCGCCGACGCAGGTTTACGGCAACCTGATCAGTGGCACATTGACGCGCAATCAAGCCATCTTTCTGGGTGTCGCTACCGCCCTGTTCAGCGTGGAGTTTCTGCTGGCCCGCCACCTGTTCTGCCGCTTCGCCTGCGCTGTCGGCCTGTTTCAAAGCCTGGCCTGGATGAGCAATGACAAGGCCATGGTGGTGGGCTTCGATGTCCGGCGCGCGGACACATGCCGCGCCTGCAACAACGCCTGCGACAACGCATGCCCGATGCGTCTTAAACCGCGCACCTTGAAGCGCAAGATGTTCACCTGCACCGAATGCGCCGCTTGTGTCTCCGCATGCGATCAGGTGCAGGGCGATGCCACGTCCGGTCTGCTGCGTTGGGTGGCGGGTAGCGACGCCTTGCCCGTGATCACCGGTCGCGCCGCCAAGGCAGCACCGACCACGCATCCCCCAACGAAGCGGTGCGCGGCTGCGGCGCGCGCTCGGACATCGGGTGGAACGGTGTCGGTCCGGGGGGAGCGCTGAATGGAAGAACACGTCGGCCAGTTTTGGCATCGGTTGGTAACGCATCTTGCACACAGCGGGTATCCGGCAGCGCGCGTAAAGTTGCAGGAGGTCGAGCGGTGCGTGGGTATCCTGTTCCGCGCGCTCGGCGGCGACGGTGGCCTCCAGATCACCAGTGCCGAGGCCGATGCCCACGGTGCCCGCCGCGGTTGGCTGCAACGTCTGGCCGGTGGCCACGAGAAACTGTCGCTGGCGTGGCGTGACGCCCAGTTTTTACGCCTGCCGCCCAGCATCGACTGGCTGCCGGAAAGGCGCCTCAACCGCGAGCTGTACCTGTGGTTGGCCGCATCGGCGTCCCTTGCCGAGGTGCCGGATTCCGACTGGTTTGTCGACAATCAGCGCCGGGTCGTACAAACGCTGGCGCACTTCCCGGGCATGGAGGGCCGCTATCGGCGACTGATGGTTGCGCACCTGGCGACGCGACCGTTGCCGGGGGATTTACCGGCCGACGAAGCGCGGGCCGAGCAGGCCGTGCGCCAGGCCCTGCTGCATCCCGGTAGTTCGCGCACCTTGCCCGCGGCCCGCCATCGGCCCAGGCCGGTGCCTTTGTGGCTACACCCGCACCCGCCACAGGCTGCCCAGAGGGCAGTGAACAGCGACGATCCCGCCGATGGGATGTCGGGCGACAGTCGGCGGACCGAAGAAGCGCTGCGCCGCCGCGCCGAACGGGTCGAAGCGCCGGAAGGCGACCGGGGGTTGGTTACCGTGCGGATGGAGAATATCTTCACCTGGGGCGAGTTTGTGAAGGTGGATCGGGGCAGTGAAGATGAGGACGATCCCGGGCGGGCCGAGGCGGTGGCCCGTGATCTCGACCAGCTGGCCGTCAGCCGTGATGCCAAGCGCGCCAAGCTCAGTCTGAAGTTCGACCTGGACCTGCCGGCCGCCGGGCAGGACGATCATGTGTTGGGTGCCGGCATTCTATTGCCCGAGTGGGACTGGAAGCGCCGTCGCTTGCAGCCTGAGCACTGCCGTATTGTGCCTATGCTGTCAGCGGATGCCATCGCCTGCGCCTTGCCCGTGCACCTGCGCCCCACCGCCCGCCGGCTGCGCGCCCAGTTTCAGGCCCTGGCGCCGTCCCGGGTATGGCATCGTGCCCAGCCGGATGGACAGGACATCGACCTGGATGGCTACCTGCGTTTCGCCTGCGATCGCGCCGCGGGTCGCGGCGTCGGGGCCGAGGGTCTGTATCGGGCTCAGCACGACGGTGCGCGTGATCTGGTCTGCGCGCTGTTGGCCGACCTGTCGCTGTCCACCGACAGTTGGATCGGCGATCGGCACCGTGTGATCGACGTGATTCGGGACAGTCTACTGTTGTTCGCCGAATCGTTGGCGACCACCGGTGACCGCTTCGGGCTCTATGGGTTTTCCTCCCGTAAGCGCGATCCTGTGCGCGTGCATACCCTCAAGGACTTCGATGAGCCCTACGGGAGCGATGTGCGCGGCCGAATCGTCGCCATCCGGCCGGGCTATTACACCCGCATGGGGGCTGCCCTGCGTTACGGCTGTCGTCTACTCAGCGCGCAGCCGGGCGGGCGTCGTCTGTTGCTCCTGCTCACCGACGGCAAGCCGAATGATCTGGACCAGTACGAAGGCCGCTACGGCATCGAAGATACCCGCCAAGCAGTGATTGAGGCCCGTCGTGCCGGCTTGCAGCCCTTTTGCGTGACCATCGATGATCGCGGCAACGACTATCTGCCCTACTTGTTCGGTAACGGCGGCTACGTGGTTATCCGCCGCCCGTCGGATTTGCCCAGGGAACTGCCGCGACTGTATGCGAGGCTGACGATATGAGTAGGAGCGGCTCAAGGTGTGTTGCAGGTCCCGGTCGCGGCCGCCCCGGATCCGGGACCGACCTGACACGGTTGGCGTGCGCCAAGCTCACAGTCCCACCTGTAGCCCGATCTCCAATACCCGCTCCTCCGGCAGACGGTAGTAGGCAGTGGCGCGGCCGGCGTTGCGCGCCAGCCAGGCGAACAACCACTCCTGCCAGTAGGGCAGGCCGGGGATGTCCTGATGTGGGATCACGGTCTCGCGGCTTAGCAGGTAGATCACCGCGCCGGTGTCGATGGGGATGCCGATGTGTTCACCCAGCTTCAATGCCACCGGTACGTTGACCGGCTGGGAAAAACCGTAATGCAGCCGCATGCGTACCACGCCCTGGCCGAGCATCCCGACATCCAGGCGTTCTGCTGCCGGTACATGAGGACGATCCTCGGTGATCACGGTCAGAAAGATGACCCGTTCGTGCAGCACGTGGGTACAGGCCATGTGGTGGGTCAAGGACGCGGGTACGCAGTTATCGTCGTGGCCGGTCAACACCACCGCCGTGCCGGGGACCCGATAGGGTGGATCGACGTGCAGTTGCTCCAAAAAGGCGTCCTGCGAGATGGCCCGTTGCGCCAAGCGTTGATCCAACAATGCCCGTCCGCTGCGCCAGCTCCACATCAGCAGGAAGATGGCGCCGGCGATGAGTAGGGCGTACCAGCCGCCGTCCGGCACCTTGACCAGGTTGGCGCCGAGAAAGGCGGTGTCGATGAGCAGGAAGGTCGCGCCGGCCACCACGGTGAGTCGTGCGTTCCAGCCGAAGCGTCGGGCCACCGCCATGGCGAGCAATGTGGTCACCACCATATCGAGGGACACGGCGACGCCGTAGGCCGACGCCAGTGCATCGGAACTGCCGAACTCCAGCACCAGCCCGACGCAGGCGATCATCAACAGCCAATTGACGGTGGGCAGATAGATCTGCCCCGACTCGTCGGCCTGGGTGAGCACCACCCGCATGCGCGGCAGTTGCCCGAGTTGGATGGCTTGGCGGGTGAGGGAAAAGGTGCCGCTGATCACCGCCTGCGAGGCGATGATGGTGGCGATCGTTGCCAGTATCACCAGCGGAATCAGTGCCCAGTCCGGCGCCAGGTGGAAGAACGGTGCCGTGATCGCTTCTGGCTGCCGCATCAACAGCGCCGCCTGCCCCAGGTAGTTGAGTATCAGCGCCGGGAAGACGATCAGGAACCAGGCGCGGCGGATGGGCGACACGCCGAAATGGCCCAGGTCGGCGTACAGCGCTTCGCCGCCGGTCACCACCAGGAACACCGCGCCCAGGGTCAGGTAGGCGGCCAGCCCGTTGTTGCTGAAGGACAGCACCGCGTAATAGGGATTGAAGGCCGCCAGCACTTCCGGCGCCATGACGATCCCGCGTAGGCCGAGCAAGGCCAGCACCAGGAACCACACCAGCATGACCGGCCCAAACAATCCGCCGATGCGGCCGCTGCCGAAACGCTGCACGGCGAATAGCGCGATCAGAATGGCGACGGTCAGCGGCAGTACGAAGGCATCGAGGGAGGGCGCCGCCACGCGCAATCCTTCCACCGCACTCAACACCGAGATCGCCGGGGTGATGGTGCCGTCGCCGTAGAGCAGGCAGGCGCCGAACAGCCCGAGCAGCATCAGCCAGTACTTGCGGTGGCGGGATGTCGCGCGCCACGGGTTGAGCAATGCCACCAGGGCGATGATGCCGCCCTCGCCCCGATTGTCGGCGCGCAGCACGAACACCAGATACTTGAGCGAGATCACCAGCATCAGCGACCACAGGATCAGCGACAGCACGCCGAGCAGATCGGGGCGATCCAGCGGTGTGGCGCCGACGCCGCCGAAGCTCTCGCGCAAGGCATACAACGGGCTGGTGCCGATGTCGCAGAATACCACCCCCAGTGCGGCGACCAAGGCGATGCGCTTGCTCGATGATGAGGGGGGGCGTCGCTGGAAGCGCTTTGCACGTCATGATGTGTCATGGACGCTTGTTCCTGTTGCCGACGATCCCCTTGGTCCGGCCGCGCTCGGAGATGTTCCATGACTATACCGGTACGGGCGCGCCGGTAGCGGCGCGTTATGCGCAGGTTGTCGTTTGGTAATGTTTTATAGTGCGGCTATACAGACGTGCTCGCCTACAGGTGTCATCAGCGGTGCGGGATGTGCGCGCTCGTCCCGGTTGCCATGGCGGGCCTTTGCCCGGGCCGTTGTTTGATCGGCGCAGGCAGCAGGAGCGCCAGGGGAGGGTATGGGTGACCGGACATGATTGAAGGCAACTGGGTGCACTGTTTGAAGCCCCAGCGTCGCGCGCGCACGGTGCTATTGTTAGGTGTCCTTTCGGGGCTTGCCGGGTGCGCAGGTTTTCAGCCGCTGTCCCTGCCGCGTTCCGGCGAGCTCGCCCCGGACCTTGCCGGTTTGCGGGTGACGCCGGCTGCAGCGTTGCCGTCGTCACACCCGCTGAGCCTTGAGGACGGTCTGGACCTGACCGAGCTTGGCATGCTCGCTGTGCTCAACAATTCCGAGCTGAAGGTACAGCGGGCCCAGCTGGCGGTGGCCGGGGCCCAGGCCTTCGCCGCCGGGTTGCTGCCTGATCCGCAGCTGAGCCTGACCTGCGATCACCCCACCAGCAATGCGCCGGGATTGATGAACGCCTGGTCGGCGGGTATCGGTTACGACATTGTCCCGCTGGTCACCCGCCAGGTCCGGCTGGATGCGGCGCAACAGGCGCAGCAAAAAGTCCGGCTCGATGTGTTAGGCAGGAGTGGCAGACCATCCAACAGGTGCGCAGCCTGGCGGTCAGGTCCGTGCTGGAGGATCAGCGTCTGACCTTGATGCGGCGCATGCGTGACCGCTTCATCGAACGTTACCGTCATTCCAGCCGGGCCTTGGCGGCCGGCGACATCACCCTGGCCGTCAATGGTACCGATCTGGTGGCTCTGCTCGACGTGCTGAGTCAGATCCATCAACTGGAACAGGCGCACGCCCAGACGCGCACCGATCTCAACCGTTTGCTGGGGCTGGCGCCAGACGTGGCATTGCCCTTGGCGCCATTGCCTGAACTGCCGCCGTTGCATGCCGACGCGGTGCGGATGGCGCTTGGCGACGTGGCGCAGCGCCGCCCGGACCTGCAGGCGCTGGCGGCCGGTTACCGCAGCCAGGAGGCGGCGGTGCGCGCTGCGATCCTGGGACAGTTTCCGGCCTTGAACATCGGTTTCAGCCGCGCTAGCGATACCGGTGGCGTGCGTACCACCGGGCTCAACGTGTCGTTGAGTCTGCCGTTGTTCAGCGGCAATCGCGGCAATATTGCCATTGAGCGCGCGACCCGGGCACAACTCCGTGCCGAATACCGTGCGCGTCTGGCCGGTACCGAGACCGACGTCAGTCGCCTGTTGCAACAGCTCACACTCGTCGCGCGGATGGCTGCCGCGCTGGACGATTATCTGCCGCACCTGGACCGGCTGGTGACCCGCAGTGCCAACGCCTACCAGCAAGGGGACATCGATGCCCTGACCTTCCTCAATCTGGAATCGACCCTGCTCAACAAACGCCTTGAGCGATTGAGTCTGATCGAGGCGGCGTGGACCAACCGTATCGCACTCGACGTATTGCTCGCCTCACCGGACCTGCCGTCCCACGAGGCGCCTGTCGAGCCCGTCAATCCGTCACCGTGAGCCGTTCCATGTCCCACCGTAGCGCCGTGTTGCCCTTTCTTGTCGTCATGCTGTTGACCGCCGGCGGTGCCTGGGCGGACAGCCAGCCCAGTGTGGCCGTGATCACTGCGACGGCCGCCGAGGCGCAGGTCGCCGACAGTCTTCATGCCTATGGCACCCTGGAGCCGGACCCCGATCAGGTGCTCAGCCTGTCGTTGCCCCACGCCGGTCTGATCAGCCGCGTCTGGGTTCGTCTGGGTCAGCGGGTGAAGCGGGGCGACGCCCTGGTGGAGGTGGTGACGGCGCCCGAGGTGCATATGCAGTTTCTGCAGGCACAAAGTGCGGTGGATTTTGCGGTGCGCGACCTGCAACGCAACCAACGCCTGCTGAGCGAGCAACTAGCGACCAAAGCGCAGGTGGAGGCCGCCCGCAAGGCCCTGGATGACGCCCAGGCGGCCCTCGCGGCGCTGAAGGATCGGGGTGTCGGCGCGCAAAAAGCCACCTTGCGAGCCGTGCGTGACGGCATTGTGACGCGGCTGGATGTCACCCTGGGGCAGCGGGTTCCCGCCGACACCACGGCCATGCTGATCGCCGCCGAAAGTCGGCTGGTCGCCAGGCTCGGGGTGGAGCCGGAAGACCTGGGAAGGATCCGTCCGGACGCCCCCGTTGAGTTGCAGTCGGTGTTTGTCCCGGGTGTCAGCATTGTCACGCGGGTCCGTGAGGTGCACGCCATGATCGACCCCGCCACCCACCTGGTGGAGGTGCTGGCACCCATCCCGGAGACCGCGGTGGATCATCTGGTGCTGGGCAGCCGGGTCCGGGCGCGCAATTGAACTTGACCGTCGCCAGGCGCTGGTGGTGCCACGCAGCGCAGTGTTGTCGGCGCGGGGACAGGCTTACCTGTTCGTGGTGCGTGACGGCCATGCGGTCAGGCATGACGTGCGGACCGGCTTGCGCAGCGCCGACGACAGGGTCGAGGTGATCGGCGATATCAAGCCCGGCGACCCGGTGGTGAGCACCGGCAACTACCAGTTGAGCGACGGCATGGCTGTGCGGGAGGCGCCCTGATGGATGTCTCCCATTGGGCGGCGGGGCACCGGCGTTCGATTCTGTTTCTGGCCGCCTTGCTGGCCCTGGCCGGGATCGCTGCGGGTCTGAAGATGCCGGTAGCACTGTTCCCGCACGTGGACTTCCCCCGCGTGGTGGTGTCGCTGGAGGCCGGGGACCGTCCCGCCGACCAGATGGTGATCGCCATCACGCGTCCCGTGGAGCAAGCGGTGCGTTCCGTGCCTGGGGTGGCCAGCCTGCGTTCCACCACCAGCCGCGGCAGCGCGGAGTTGTCGATCAACTTTCGCTGGGGTGAGGACATGGTCGCGGCCATGCTGCAGGTGGAGTCGGCGATCAATCAGATCCTGCCCGAGCTGCCGGCCGGTACGCGCTTTGGCGTGCGACGCATGGATCCGACGGTGTTTCCGGTCGCCGCCTACAGCCTGACCTCGTCTCAAGTGAATCAGATTGCGTTGCGCGATCTTGGGGAATATCGGTTGGTGCCGCTGCTGTCGTCTGTGGATGGTGTGGCCAAGGTCAATGTGGTCGGGGGCGAGCTTGCGGAATACCGGGTCGACGTGGATCCGGAAAAGCTCGCCGCCTACGGCATGACCTTCGCCGATGTCACCACTGCCCTGTCGGCCAGCAATGTGTTGCAGGCGGTTGGGCGCATCGAGGACCGTTACAAGCTCTACCTGATGCTGTCCGATACCCGCATCCACTCGCTGACCAATATCCGCGACACGGTGCTACGGAGCGGCGGTGGCGGCTTGGTGCGGCTGGAGGATATCGCCCGGATCAGTGCCGAACCGGCACCGCAATGGACTCGGGTGACGGCCGACGGCAAGGACGCCGTGCTGTTGCAGATCTATCAGCAACCCGGCAGCAACACGGTGCAGATCGTGCGTGACGTCCAGCAGCGGCTGGACGACTACCGCGGCAAGCTGCCGGCCGACGTCAAGCTGGCCAACTGGTACGACCAGAGCCAGTTGATCACCGAGTCCGCGACCAGCGTGCGCGACGCCATTGCCATCGGAGTCGGCTTGGCGGCATTGGTTCTGCTGGTGTTTCTGCGCAGCCTGAAGATCACCCTGGTGGCCATCCTGGTGGTGCCGGCGGTGCTGGCCAGCGCGGTATTGTTGCTCAGCGTGTTCAACATGAGCTTCAACATCATGACCCTGGGCGGCATGGCGGCGGCGGTGGGCCTGATCGTGGACGATGCCATCGTCATGATCGAACAGATCATCCGCCGGTTGCGCCAACGCACGGGTGACCTGGCGCTGAGTATCCGTGAAGCCGCCATCGAGTTCACGCCGCCGCTGGCCGGCTCCTCGGCCGCCACCATCATCATCTTCGCGCCATTGGCCTTCC
The DNA here is from genome assembly GCA_030148485.1 of Gammaproteobacteria bacterium. Taxonomy (GTDB): domain Bacteria; phylum Pseudomonadota; class Gammaproteobacteria; order Chromatiales; family Chromatiaceae; genus JANTHH01. Next base: position 33,318 of record JASBTJ010000014.1, read on the forward strand.
TCAGTGGCGTCACCGGGGCGTTCTTCAAGGCGCTGTCGCTGACCATGGCCAGCAGCCTGATCATCTCCTTTCTGCTGGCCTGGCTGGCAGTGCCCCTGCTGGCCGAGCATCTGCTTAGCCGCAAGGACGCGGAGCAGGAGGACACCGGGCCGTTGTTTCGGCGCCTGCAAGCCGCCTACCGGGGGGTGATGCGGCGCGTGCTCGTGCAGCCTTGGTTGGTGCTGGTGGGGCTACTGCCTTTGCTCGCCGGCGGCTATCTGGCCTATCACCAGGTGGGGTCCGGGTTCATGCCGCATATGGATGAGGGCGGGTTCATTCTCGATTACCGTGCGCCACCGGGCACCTCGTTGAGCGAAACCGACCGGTTGCTGCGGCAGGTGGAAGGGATACTGCAGTCCACTGCCGCCGTCGAGACCTATTCCCGACGTACCGGCGCCCAGTTGGGTGGTGGCCTGACAGAAGCCAACGAGGGCGACTTCTTCGTCCGTCTCAAGCCCTTGCCGCGCGCGCCCATCGACCAGGTCATGGGCGAGGTGCGGCAGCGCATCGAGACCCAGGTGCCCGGATTGGAAGTGGAAATGGCGCTGTTGATGGAGGACCTGATCGGTGACCTGACCGCGGTACCCCAGCCCATCGAGATCAAACTGTACGGCGACCGGTTGGATGAACTGATGCAGACCGCGCCCAAGGTGGCGGCCGCCATCGGCAAGATCAATGGCGTGGTGGATGTGCGGGACGGCATCGTGCTGGCCGGCGATGCGGTCAACATCGTGGTGGACCGTGACAAGGCGGCGCTCGAAGGCGTGGACCCGGATACCGTTACCCGGCAGCTGGAAGCCTGGTTCAGTGGCCTGGTCACCACCCAGGTGCAGCAGGACATCAAGCTGGTCAGTGTGCGCGTCTGGGTGCCCCCGGCCATGCGCGACCGCCTGACTGCCATCGAACAGATCTGGCTGCGGGCGCCGGACGGACATCGCGTGCCGCTCAAGCGTATCGCCCATGTCGAAGAACAGAACGGCCAGCCGCAGATCATGCGTGACAATCTCAAACGCATGGTCGCCGTCACCGGGCGTATCAGCGGCCGGGATCTGGGGTCGACCCTCCGCGACGTCAAACAGCTGCTCGACCAGCCGGGCATGCTGCCCCAGGATATGTATTACGAGTTGGGTGGCCTGTACAAACAACAGCAGATCGCCTTCCGTGGTCTGATTGCCGTGTTTGTCGCGGCCATTGCCCTGGTGTTCCTGTTGCTGTTGTTTTTGTACGAGCAGTTTTCCGCGGCCGTGTCGATCCTGTTGGCACCCCTGTTCGCGGTGGCCGCGGTGTTCGTCGGACTGTGGGTCACCGGCGTCGAGTTGAACATCACGGCCATGATGGGCATGACCATGATCATCGGTATTGTCACCGAGGTGTCGATCTTCTACTTCTCCGAATACCACGATATCCGTCACCATACCGCCGACCGCCACGAAGCACTCATCCTGGCCGGCAGCAACCGTATGCGGCCGATCGCCATGACCACCCTGGCCGCCATCCTCGCGTTGTTGCCACTTGCCTTGGCGCTGGTCCAGGGGTCAGCCATGCAGCAGCCCCTGGCGATCGCCATCATT
>JASBTJ010000015.1 GCA_030148485.1 Gammaproteobacteria bacterium
GCCCATACGGTCCTGGCTGGCGTAGCGGGCATCCGGCGCATGGCCGTGTTCAGGATTGGCGATGGCGATGGTGGCGTTCAATGCGCTGCCCAGTGTGATTGCGATCAGGCTTACAGTGGTTTTCATAGTGCTCTCCTTGAGGCTTGACGTTCAGGCTGACGCGTTGCGCGCGGCCAGCAGTTCCTTCAGTTCATGCTCGGTCGGCTGACCGGTGCACAACAGACGGTCGTTCTCCACCAGGCTGGGTGAGTGACGGATGTGCAGTCGCATTGCCAGGTCGGGCTCGTCTTCGACGAAAACCACTTGGTAATCGATGCCCAGATCCTTCAGTTCCCGCTCCAGATTAGGTCGGTGGCTACAGTTGCGGGTGCAAAACAGTTGGATGGTCATGGGGGTTCCTGGTTGATGGGAAGAGTTGTTTACTCGGCGCTGACCACGGCCTGGTGACCTTCGCCTTTGCCAAGATCCAGCTTGCCGATCACGTTCAGTGTGGCCTGGTCGACCAGCCATACTGCCGGTGTGTTGGCGCTCGAGATATAGAGTAGTCCACTTCCGTGTACTGCTTCCATGTGGTAAGGCGCAGGTTTGAGGGACTTTTGTGTCACCTCGTCGCCATCAACGGCGGCACTGAACAGCAACTCCTTCTGTTTACTGGTGGCGTAGAGCCGGGAGCCGTCGTCACTGATGGCGACCCCATGCAGGCCCGGTGCGAAGGTGAAGGTCTTGGCGATCTTGCCTTGTTTGATATCGATCATGCTAACCGTGCCGACGCCAGGGTTGGCGACGAACAGCCTGCCGCCGTCGCTGGAAGCCGCCATGTGACCGGGTGCCATGCCGGCCGGCAGGTCGCGCTGCTTCGACCAATCGGCCACCGCGATCTCGCTGACGGTGCCATTGCCGGTGTTGGTGACATACAGCCGCTGGCCGTCGGCGGAGAACATGCCGTAATTGGGCGCTGGTCCCGTGGCGGCGAAGGCGATTTGTTTTTGCTGCAGCGTGTCCACGATGGACACGCCGCCCTTGGCGGGGTGGGTGGATACCACGTAACGGCCATCGGGGCTGATGCCTTGATGATGCGACCAGTCGGTCACCGGGATGGTGGCCATGACGTGACCGTGCGCCGGGTGCACCAGGAACAGCTTGCCCGCCAACTTGGGATCCGCCGGTTTGGCGTCCGGGGTCAGGCTGCCGGCCAACAAGTATTCACCATCCGGTGTGGCGGTCAGGCCATGGGCGTTGGTGACGTCGCTGAAGCGTTTGGTGATCGCCGCGGTGGCGACATCGATGCCAACCACTTCGTTGCCACTACCGGTGGCGACGTACAGGGTGGGACCGGCAAACGACGCGCCGGCCAGCGCGGTGCTGATTCCCAGCACCAGCGCATGTAGGGGTGAATTGAGGCGTTTCATGACAATGCTCCTGGCCAGGATGGAAGTTAGGAAATCGAGTCAATTCGATTCCTGCAGATACTTGAGGATGTCCCGAGTCTCCTGGCCGGTCAGTCCTCCGCGGATGCGCATGTGGTAGACGATGGGTTTCCAGAGTCGGTCCGGAAACTCGGTCGGATAACGTGCGTTGTGGCAACGCATGCAGTTGTCCGCCCAGGCGCGCGCGCCGCGTGCGAAATCTCCCTGATCACTGGTCGTGTTGTCGGCCTGCACGGTCGACGCGGCGCCGAGCAACAGGGCGAACAGGGTTGCAGCTTGAATGGATGACTTGTTCATGGTCTTGTCCTCAATGTCCGATCAGAAGCCGTAGCTCAGTTGCAACAACAACGCATCGTCGTTGCTCTTGGCGCCCGTTTGACCCTGATTGAACTCGTAGGCCGCCTTGGCGATGATGTTCGGCGCAAATTGGTAGTTCACGCCCAGCGCCCATTGCCGCTGGTCCAAATTGTCATGGGGCGCATCGAAGTCGGTATAGCGGACCACGCCCCCAAACCCGGTCGAGCCGAACGGATAGGTGGCTTGCAGATACCAGCTGCGCCAGCGGGCGGAGGAGGATGCGGTCGCGCCGGCGCTGCCGTCTGCGCCGACCTTCGATTGCACGAATTCGCCGCGGGTGTCGAGTGCACCCCAGCGCCAGGCCATGTCCGCGCCCAGTACCTCGTAGTCCCGGGATGCCTGGTTGGCGACGGCTGCACCATCCAGCATGGTGACTGCGGCCTTGCCGGTGGCCGCGGACAGGCCGATCTCCAGACCGGTCATCGGCAACAGGCCGAGTCGACCGCCGAACACCTTGTCTCCGTCCGCGTCAGCGGTGCGGCCTTCGGCCATGATGCCTTCCAGAGCCACCTCGGTGCCGTCGGTTTCAGCTTCCAGTTCCGGGCCGTTGCCGACGTACACCGCATAGTTGGCGCGCATGTCCCCCAGATGTCAACCGCCACGCAGTTGGATCCCGACCTCGCTGGCCGGTGCGGCGCCGTCGTGGCCGAATCCCGGTGGCGCTGAAGGCAGCTTGTTGATCCAGCCCGGATGGAGGTTCTGACGGAACTGGCCGATGGGGCTGATGAACTTGCCCGCGACGAAGGTCGCATAGTCGTTGAGGAACAGGTCCAGGCTCAGGTATTCCAGTTCGGTTGTGGTCTCGCCCTCAGGGGTGACACGGATTTCCAGTTCGGATTCGAGCATCATCAGGTCTTTATATTGATAGTGGAAAATCGGCGAGAACTGCACTTGGCTGAAGCGCCCGGCGGTGTCCCGGTTGTCGGTGTAACCGACCGAACCGTAACCGGCCAGGTGCACCACCGAGTCGGCGAACTTCTCGTCCTTGGCCGACTCGGCGGTATTTTTCGCTACTTGCTGCTGTATGGCATCAGACGTTTTACGTTGCGCCGCGACCTGTGCCTGCAAAGCGTCGAGTTGTTTTTGCAGCACTTCGATCTGGCGGCTCAGATCGTCGGCTGAGGGGGCCGCCAATAGGGCGGTGGGTGCCGCCAAGGCAATGGCGGCGGCAAGCCGGGATACGGCGGGTAGTGGGTTGTTCATTTTGTAATCCTCTGGTCTCGGCCGTGCCCGCTGCGGGCAAACGGCTGTCTTCGGGCCACAAAGACCCCCCATGCGGTCAAGCGCGGTGGCGGGACTGCGGCGGACGTGAGGCGACGGCGTTCAGCGCGTCGCAGCGAACTACGATCTAGGAGGGCGGAAAAACGCTTGAGGCGCGCCGTCGAGCGGGGCGGGGCGGGCGGCATGCAGCCAGCGATCCGAGACCATTGTGGTCGGCGGGGCGCTGCCCCGAAACGCCAACGCGGTGCCGTTGGCGTGATCGCAGATGGCACCATAGTCCGAACAGCTATCCAACTGGTCGCAGCAACTGCAATTCTGGGCGGCCGATTCATGGCCGTGCTGTGACGAGTGGCTTTGGTGGTCGCTTACCGCGGCCGCGTTGCCCTTGTCGCAGTCATGCGCATGGTGGGCGTTGTCGGCGCGCCAGCCGGCGTGCCCGAAGGTGGAGGTTGGATTGGCGAACAGCAGCATGGTCACGATCAGTAGTCGTGCCATCCAACGCGGGTTTCGGGCGGTCGTCTTGTTCACACTGGGTCCTGTTCCCTGTGCGCGCCTGGGGTGACGCGCACGGCCAGTATGTGCAGAGCCTACCAGGGTGGTATTGACTTAAGTCAAGTAACCTTGGGGTAAATAACCACTTGAATTGTATGGCTAATTGCCGGGTTCCGGTCCTGGCTGCACCTGTCAGAGAAATGCCAGCACCGTCTGCTCGATCTGCGTCTTGTCGATCACCGTGTCCTGCGCGGCGGGCTTGTCGAACAGGGCCTGGATGCGTGCCGGGATAGGCACCTTGGCGCGGGCGGCGATGGACTTGAGGGCGTCGATGTCATGGGTGTCCACCTCGCCGGTCAGGGCATTGGCAATGGTGGGGGAGAACTTGGTCCATTCAGCGGTGGAATAGGCGACGGTAACCAGCGGGCGGCTGCGGCAGGTGTCATAGGCCTTTAAGCAGGTGGCGGTGTGGGGATCCATCAGATAACCGTCGTTGAACGCCTGCTGAATATATTGTTTCCCCTCGGCGTCGTCGCAGTAGTCGGCGGCAAAGATCGCCTGCAGCCGGTCCAGTTCCGCCGGGGTCAACTGGTAGTGACGCTCGGTGTCGAGCTGTTGCATCAGCGCCTTGGTGCGTTCGGCGCCGAACAGGTCGAACAGTACCCGTTCGATGTTGGACGATTTAAGAATATCCATGGCCGGCGACGTGGTGGCGACGACGCCGCGTTCGCGCAGATCGTAGCGGCCGGTGTTGATCAGCTCGGTGAGCACATTGTTGCGGTTGGAGGCGATCAGTATCTTCTCCACCGGCAGGCCCATTTTCATGGCGTAGTAACCGCCCAGGGCGTTGCCGAAGTTGCCACTCGGTACGTCCAGGTAAATCTTGTCGCCAAGCGCAATGGCACCCTGGCGAACCAGCTCCAGATAGCTATGGATGTGGTAGATCTGCTGGAAGATGATGCGCCCGAAGTTCACCGAGTTGGCGGCGGACAGCAGGGTGTTTTTCTTTTTCAACTCGGCACGGAAGGTATCGGAGCCGAGCAATTGCTTGAGCGCATTCTGGGCATCGTCGAAGTCGCCGTGGATGCCGATCACCTTCAGGTTGGCGGCGTCCTCGGTAACCATCTGCAGACGCTGCACGTCGGAGGTGCCGCCGTCCGGATACAGGCAGGCGACCTTGACGTTGGCGCGATCCTTGAACGTTTCCAGGGTGGCCGGGCCGGTGTCGCCGCTGGTGGCCGCCAGGATCAGATACTGTGCGCCACGCTGCTGGGCGAGCGACGACAGCACCACGCCGAACGGCTGCAAGGCCATGTCCTTGAAGGCCCGGGTCGGGCCGTGATAGAGCTCGCTGACGTACAGGTCCTCGGCGACCTTCACCACC
>JASBTJ010000049.1 GCA_030148485.1 Gammaproteobacteria bacterium
CCGCTCTGCGGCATTAAGATGCTGGTAGGGCATTGTGGACTCCGGTTCGGATGGTGCTTCGACAACCCCATCCTACCAACCGGGTTCACAGTGCCCGCCACTCATGCCCTACTGGTGCGCTTGGTACTAGATTCCGCCCACTCGAACGGCCTCGACACAACGATATCTCTCAGCATTCACCGCTTACTACGAGGAGCGGTTTCATGACTCACAGGGACTTCTTGGCATTCAAGATCTGGCAGCGTTGCTCGCTGCCTACAGACTCGGATGGTTTCGTAAAGGCGCGGGGCTCTACCAGACCAGACTGCGAGACTACCTTCAACGGCTGATCAACGAGGACTGCCCAGCCCATATGATCCTTCGGGATTATGGTATTTTTGAGACCGTGACCAGCATCGTACTAAGCCTGATTCCTCGCCCTGACAGCGCCGAACCTGGAACGCCGGTTATCAGCAGGCAGCGATCATTCGATGAGTATTTCGCCGGTCGACTCGAAGACGATTTTGGTCTCAGGCAAGACGAAATTTTGTAGTCGTGGCTACGAGCACGTAGGGTATGCCCAAGAAGGTTACGCGCATTTCAGACCATTGTGCTCGCTGGCTCACGCCGGAAGAACTTGTGCGCCTAAAGACGGAGATGGAACAGGCGTCCGCATGGATGCGTTCCGAGCTAAAGCGTAGACGTGCAAACCGCGGTCATAACGAAACGACCGAAACACCTCTCCCAGAGGATGCGTCGTGCCCGGTGTACGCTCCCGACGACGACCCGACGGTCTAGCGAGCAAATTTTAGCGGCTAAAACGCACAGCGCTTCCACCGCGCATTCACCCAACGTATCGACTTTGGTTAACTTTAGCCAGTGCGATTGCGCCATTAAGCTGAAGCCTTTTAGCCGCTAAAATTTCCCGACGACTACCCTACAGATCTCGGCGCTAACTCAGCCAAACTCAAGGCGTGCTTGCATCCTAACGGAAGGCATCGCGCTGTCTGCTAAACGGTACGCATACGGTACAGCGCGAAGGTTTCGCATAGTGTGCCAATGTTATTTAAAGTTATGTTTTTGTTGGCAATTTGGCACTGGGATCGTTCGCGTACGTTCGCTTACGTGATCGTAAGTCAATAGCTCATCAAAAAACTCATAATCCCTTGGTTGCAGGTTCGAGTCCTGCAGGGCCCACCACTTCGCTGCGCTCGCGCTGGACCTTTGCGGACTATCCCGGCCTCCGCTTACGCTCCGGCGTTCGGCCGCCTGCAAAGCTGCGCTTTACCAACGGACACCCTCACCCTGCAGGGCCCACCAAATACCCATCCATCGCAATCCAATAGAGCCCACAAGCCCGTGTCTTTGCGGGTTTTTTATTATCTCCCATAACCGACACCGTCCGACGCGATCCCTCGACATACCAGCAAACCTGACGGTATTTCTGACGGTATACGGGCTTTGCTTCAGGGAGATACCCTCATTCCACTGACGAACAAGGCAGTAGAGAACGCCAAGCCAAAGGACAAGGCGCTCAAGCTGGCAGACGGTGACGGCCTATACCTATACACGACCAAGGCACACAGGTCCTGGCGTATGGACTACTGCTACGCTGAGAGAAGGCGGACACCCGCCCTTGGAGTCTACTTCTAAGCCAGCCTCTAGAAAGCCCGCGAAAACCACGCCGCAAGCCATCCCCAGCTGGCAAGGAAAGTTTCGAGGGCATCGCCCGTGAGTGGTTTACCGGATAATCGCCTGACCGGGTAGCGATCCATGAACGAATACCGAAAACCGGCTTACCAAAGACGTTTACGCCTGGGCCGGAAAGGCACGATCTTTGATCGGGCCGCCCCGACATAGCAACTTCTGCGGCGGGTAAAACTCGTTGAATCTGCCGTCGACCAAAAACCACCGTCGGGCGCGCGCCGGCCTTCATCACTCGCGCCGCACAACTCTCGGGTTGCTGCCCCCCTCGGCGTCGGCCCGGCCGGAGGCCTAGCCCCTGGCTGCCGTGATGGTCATCACCCAGACCCTGCTGGAGCTGAACGAACGGTTTTACATCCGGGCTTCTCCCAGACTTGTCTGATCAGCGAGCACTACCGACTCGGTCGGCCATCAGCGGCAGTATATGCCATCCTTGTATCGCCAGTAGCAAGTCGCTAACTTGAAGCGCTTGCCGTCCCGGAGTCCCGTAACCCGTGTCCACCCTGTCGCCCGACACCCTGCTGAAGGCCATCGCAGAGCCCACCCGACTACGCATCGTGCTGCTGCTGCAGCAATACGAGGAGTTGTGCGTCTGTCATCTGCAGGACTATCTGGGCTTGGCTCAGCCCAAGATATCCCGCCATCTGAAGACACTGCGTGATTCAGAGATCGTGTCGGATCGGCGTGAAGGGCAGTGGGTGCATTATCGCCTCAACACGGCCATGCCGGCCTGGGCGCACGCCGTGATCGAGGGGCTTGCCGAGGGCGCCGATACCGAGGGGCCGAACGGGGGGCGCGCAGACTCTGCCGGCGTCGACGTGGGCACCAGCCCCTGTAGCTGAACTCTCTGCAGCCCACGCCAAACATATTCGCTATTGCGCATATGTGTCTACGCGAATATTATTTCTCCACATCATCCGCCAGTGTGGAGAATCCCCGTGGCACGCGACCCATTCAACGTGTTGTTTCTATGCACCGGCAATTCGGCGCGCAGCATCTTCGCCGAGAGCCTGCTTAACCGTCTCGGGCGCGGGAAGTTCCGCGCCTTTAGTGCGGGCAGCCACCCCAAGCCGGCAGTGCACCCGCTGACCCTGGAAATCCTGACCAAGAACAACTTCGAGACCGGCGCGCTGCATAGCAAGGACTGGTCGGAGTTCGAGGGGACGGACGCACCGAAGATGGATTTTGTCTTTACTGTCTGCGACCGGGCTGCCACCGAGATATGTCCGGTCTGGCCCGGCCAGCCGATGACCGCCCATTGGGGAATCGCGGATCCTGTGGCGGTGGTGGGCAGCGAGATAGCGCGCCGCTCAGCCTTCCGCACGGCCTTCGCCGAGTTGCAGAACCGCATCGCCATTTTTATCAATCTGCCCTTCGAGTCGCTCGACAGCCTACGGCTGAAGGAACGGCTGGACGAGATCGGCCGGACAACGCTTGCGGATTTGAAGGAGCCTGTCGCATGAGGGCCTTGGTCGGCATTGCGACACTAGGCGTACGTCCCCGCAGTCGAGTCGTCAGTTTTCGGATTGCCTTCCTCAACGGCGAAGCCCTGCGGCCTGGCGTGTTCATCCACGGGCATCGCACAGTCTATGGTCCAGCAAGGCCAGAGCCGACACCGGCAACAAACAACAAATCAAAAGCCAATGAGTCATGAGTGCCCAGTGTGAAGTAACGGCCAAGCGCGCAGCCGGCAGTTCCTTGGGCGTGTTTGAGCGCTACCTGAGCCTGTGGGTCGCTCTGTGCATCGTAGCGGGGATCGGCCTGGGCCATGTGTTGGCGGCCCCCTTCCAGGCGATTGGCCAGATGGAAGTCGCCCAAGTGAACTTACCGGTTGCGATGCTGATCTGGGTGATGATCATCCCCATGTTGCTCAACGTCGATTTCGCAGCACTCCACCAGGTGAAAGCGCATTGGCGCGGCATCGGCGTCACCTTGTTCATCAACTGGGCGGTTAAGCCCTTTTCGATGGCGCTGCTGAGCTGGTTCTTCATACGTGAAGTATTTGGGCCCTACTTGCCCCCGGACCAGTTGGACGCTTATATCGCCGGGCTGATCCTGCTGGCGGCCGCTCCCTGTACCGCCATGGTGTTCGTATGGAGTCGGCTTTCCGATGGTGATGCCAATTTCACCCTGAGTCAGGTAGCGCTGAACGACGCCATCATGATTTTGGCTTTCGCGCCAATCGTTGGCCTTTTACTCGGGCTGTCCGCGATCACCGTACCTTGGGACACCTTGTTTCTGTCCGTGGTGTTGTACATCGTCATCCCTGTAGTGTTTGCTCAACTGTGGCGTGGACATTTGTTGCGTAAGGGCGGGAAGGCAACTCTGGAAAAGACCCTTGCGATCCTTCATCCCTTATCGCTGACGGCGCTACTGGCCACCCTGGTACTGCTGTTTGGCTTACAGGGCAGCCAGATAATGAACCAGCCCATGGTAATCCTGATGCTGGCCGCACCCATCCTGATCCAGGTCTATTTCAACTCGGGACTGGCCTACCTGCTGAACCGCCGCTTAGGGGTCGCACACTGCGTGGCGGCGCCATCAGCGCTCATCGGTGCGAGCAATTTCTTTGAACTGGCGGTCGCTACGGCTATCGCGCTGTTCGGCTTCAACTACGGCGCGGCACTCGCGACGGTGGTTGGTGTGTTGGTGGAAGTGCCAGTGATGTTGTCCGTGGTCAGAATCGTGAATGCGACAAAGGGCTGGTATGAGCGAGAGAGTGCGTCGTCTGACTGATCTTACGCGACGCTCGGTCTTCTTACATGAGCCGATTTCTAACACAATGACTATCTGACGAAGCCGTTGGTACAAGGCGACCCCGACTTCATAAGGGGCACTGCGCCATACTCGTAGCTGCCATCGCATAGCACGCAGGCGTCAGATCCATCCCCGACGCCGGAAAAACACCAACATCACCACAGCGATTGCGGTCATCGCGCCCCATACCGCCAAGTAGCCGAAGGGCCAACCCAGCTCCGGCATATTCCAGGGACTACTGCGGTCGAAGTTCATGCCGTAGACCCCGACGATGAAGGTCAACGGGATGAAGATGGTGGCGATCACCGTCAATACCCGCATGATGTCGTTCATGCGGTTGCTGATGCTGGATAGGTAGATGTCGAGCATGCTGGCGGTCATGTCGCGATAGGTCTCCAGCAGATCCATCACCTGTATGGTGTGGTCGTAGCAGTCGCGCAGGTAAACGCGCGTGTCGTCCTGCACCATGCTGTGATCGTCGCGCAGCAGTTGGTTGACCACCTCTCGCTGCGGCCACAACATGCGGCGCAGCAGGATCAGTTCGCGCTTGACCGTGTGGATCCGCTCCAGGGTCTCGCTGCCGGCGGCCACCAGGATATGGTGTTCGAGCTCCTCCAGTTCCAGGCCAAAGTTCTCCAATATAGGGAAACCGTGGTCGATCACAATATCCATCAGGCTATAAAGCAGAAAGTCGACACCCCTGCTGCGCAGCCGACTCCGGTCGTCGCGCAGGCGCTTTAGGATGGGCTCGAAGGGTGCGAAGTCGCCTTCATGGAAACTCACCAGGAAGGTGTCGTTGAGAAACAGGCTGACCTGTTCCACCTCCACCAGCCCGTCGGTCATCAAGGGCATGCTCATGACGATGAACAACTGATCGTCGAAGGGCTCCAGCTTGGGGCGCTGGCCCTTGTTGAGCACGTCTTCCAGCGCCAATGCATGCAGACCGAAGGCGCGGCCCAACTCCTGCAGCGCCGCCTCAGTGGGCCGCCCCTGCACATGCACCCAGGTGCGACTGTCACGTGCCAGGTAGGGCGCGCATTCGCCGGCGTCGAGATTGTCTCGCACCGTGATCTCTTCGCTGCTGTAGTCGACCAGACGGATGCGCAGCGGTGCATGATCGACCGCCGGCGCCTCCACCAGCGTGCCCGGTGGCGTGCCGGGCGGATGATAGCGCTTGGTGAAAAAAGCCATGGGTACCGATTCCTCCTTCAAGGCTTTACGCCGCCTCCCTGCCTGGGCCAGGTGTACGACTGCCGGACATGACGGCGGCAACGTCACCGAGTATAAGAAGGATCGACGCCATTGACAGGCCCCCGCAGCCGGGACCTGCGTGGCACGTGCCATATCCACCGAGGAACCCCGGCCCGATGCCCAGCTCCCGACTCGACGACATCCTGGACCGACTGCACGCGGCCGAGCGCGATCTGGCCGACGAACTCGACCGCCTGGTGTCCCGCAATCAGGCCCGTTTCCGATACACCCTGCGACGCGGCAAGGTCCGCTTCGAGCATGGCATCCGTGCCCTGCAACGCGAGCACCGCATCGGAATGTTCGCCTATTTGAAGCAGGCACCACTGCGCCATATCGCCACCGCCCCGGTGATCTACGGCATGATCTTCCCGCTAGCCTTGCTCGACCTGACCATCACCGTCTACCAGCACAGCTGTTTTCGGGCCTACGGCATCCCACGGGTCCGTCGCAGGGACCATCTTGCCATCGACCGACATCAACTCGCCTATCTGAACGCGATAGAAAAGTTGAACTGTGTCTACTGCGGCTACGGCAACGGCGTAATCGGCTATGCGCGGGAGATCGTCGCACGCACCGAGCAATTCTGGTGTCCGATCAAACACGCCCGTCGGGTCGCGGGCGAACACGAGCGGACGTCGCGCTTCGTCGCCTATGGCGACGCCGAGGCCTACCGCAGCCGGCTCGAAGCGCTGCGGCACGATTGGGATGAACAGGTGGCGTCGGACAGTGACACAGTGCAACGCCCTCCCCACTGAGGAGGCAAGGCAAATAGGCTATTGGACCAACGCAGCGATATGCTCGCCCCGACTACCGCCAACGGAGCCATCAATGACTCACGCCGAACACCACAGATCACATCGCATAGGCTGGCTACGTGCAGCCGTGCTCGGCGCGAACGACGGCATCGTCTCCACCGCCAGCCTTGTGATTGGCGTCGCCGCTGCCAACACGCCACGTGACGGCATTCTTCTGGCGGGCGTCGCCGGCTTGGTCGCGGGCGCCATGTCCATGGCCGCGGGCGAATACGTATCGGTAAGCTCCCAAGCGGACACCGAGAGCGCCGACCTGGACCTGGAGAAACAATCCCTGGAACAGGACGTCGAAATCGAAACCCAAGAGCTTGCCGACATCTATCAGCGCAGAGGCGTCGACCCGACCTTGGCGCGGCAAGTAGCCGATCAGCTCATGGCACACGACGCGCTCGGCGCGCATGCGGGGGATGAGATCGGCATCTCCGGGAACGGCAATGCCCGCCCGGTTCAAGCGGCCTTTGCGTCGGCGGGGACCTTCTCCATCGGCGCCGCACTCCCGCTGTTGGTCGCCTGGCTGGCGCCGGCAAACGCACTCGCCCTGCTGGTCGCGGCGTTTTCGCTGTTGTTTCTGGCACTGCTGGGCACGGTGGCCGCCGGCGCGGGCGGCGCATCGCTGTTCATCGGCGCCGTGCGCGTCACCTTCTGGGGTGCGCTGGCAATGGTGGTGACAGCCGGCGTCGGCGGCCTCTTCGGCGTGGCCGGATAACCCGGCGGATATCCCCAGGTCGGCCACCTGCCTGTCCACCTGCGCACGGTGCGGCCGGGCATCGATGACCGGCGCAGTCCTTCGCGCCCGAACGTGCTCCGTATCGCCGTACCACTTCCACTGATGCTATCGGGCCCACTTCACCCCTCTCCCCCCGGGAGAGGGGCTGGGGGTGAGGGTGCACACCGCAAGTCATTTCGCTAGGCTCCCGCCGTATATGCCGGCCTCGCCCCTCCCCGGCAGGGGAGAGGGAATCACCCGGTCGTTTACAGACAAGTGGAACAGCAATGGATTCAGCCCCGCTGCCCCGGGAACAGGGCGCCGCAAGCCAGCGGCGAATGCCTTAAAGAGCCATGGCAAGACGCCGCTACACTCACCAGGCATCCCGATATGGAGCAATCCCATGCCCTGGCGCGTCGTCGTCCGTGCGCTCGCTTCCTGCTGTGCGCTGCTTTTTCTTACCCAACAACCTGCGCAGGCTGACCGCTTCCTGACCGTCGGCGGCTCCGGGACGGATCTGGCCACCATGCGGCTGCTGGCGGACGCCTATGCGCAACACGAACCGGATACCGAGATACGGGTGCTAGACAGTCTGGGCAGCGGTGGCGGCGTGCGGGCGGTGGCAAAACAGCGGCTCGATATCGGGCTTACCTCTCGTCCCTTGTCGGCCAAGGAAAAGGCCCTGCCCGTTACAGCCTGGTTGTACGCGAAAACGCCGCTGGTTTTCGCCACTGCCACGCACCCTGCCCGCCAAGCCATTTCCACGGGCACCCTGTTCGACGTGATGCGCGGCAAACGACAAACCTGGCCGGACGGCACGGACATCCGGATCGTACTGCGACCACCCAGTGACTCGGACAGCAAGATTCTGAGCTCAACCTACCCTGAGGCCGTCGAGGCGCAGAGGCTGGCACATCAGACCCAGGGCATACCGGTCGCCATGACGGACCAGGACACCGCGCAAATGTTGGAGCGCTTCCCCGGTAGCGTGGCCACGTCGTCCCTTGCCCTGATACTGGCGGAGCAACGCCCGCTCACGGCGTTGACCCTGGACGACGTAGCGCCCACGGCGGCGAATCTCGCCGCCGGGCGCTATCGGATGATGAAACCCCTGTACCTGGTGCTGCACAACGACAGCACCGAGCACGCCAGGCGTTTTGCCGCGTTCGTGACCTCAGATCCCATCGCGGCACGCATTCTGGATGAGACCGGGCACCTGCGGGTGCCGGTCTCGCCCAAGGTTTGGCAGTGAAGGACAGCAGCGAACGGCTGGAGCGGATCGCAAACCTGACGTCCGCGACAGTCGCCATGATTTTCGCCGTATCCATACCGGCGGGCTACTTCGCGCTCAGTTACCTGCACGCCCATCAGACGCTCACGGCACAGGCTGAGATCACCGCGCACACCCTGTCGGAGCTGATCTATCGGCAACCGGATATGTGGCAATTCCAGGAGCACCGGCTGGAACACACCCTTAGAAGCACCGATTGGAGCCGTGATACCGCCCGCTATGCCGTGTCGGATACGAACGCCGACCCGGTATACAGCTACGGCGCACAAGTGCTTTGGCCCTATGTGAGCGTCAAAGCAAACCTGCAGGACGGCGCTAAACGAGTCGGGCGGCTTGAGGTGCGCGCCAGTGCGCAACCGCTGATCCACACCACCTTGCTGGTGAGCGTGATCGGCGCCGCCGCCGCCTGGCTCATCCATTACCTGTTGAAAGTCCTACCCTTCGCGCGCTTGCGTCAGGTGGTGGATTCCTTGGCGCAAACGCAAACCGCGCTGGAGAAGGAAAACCAAGCCAAACAACAGGCGCTCAACGAGGCGACCGCGCTGAGCGAACGGATGCACTACGAGGCGTATCACGACACCTTGACCGGGCTACCCAACCGCCGGCACTTTCAACGCACAATCGTAGACGCGCTGGCTGGCGCAGACGGCACCCACCACCAGGCCGTGCTTCTAATGGACCTGAACCGCTTCAAGGACGTCAACGACACCCTTGGCCATCAGGCCGGTGACGAATTGCTCAAGGCGGTCGCGCAGCGTATTCGCGAAAACACCCCCGATGACGTCGTGTTGGCACGCCTGGGCGGCGACGAGTTCGCGGCCTTTGCCCAAGTCCGCAAGGCACGTTCTGCCGACGTGATTGCGCGCGGCATCACCCAAGCGCTTCATAGCCATATCGACGTGCAGGGATACCATATCGCCATGCAGGCAAGCATCGGCATAGCCACCTTCCCGCATGACGGCAACAGCGCGGAAAGTCTGTTGCGCAACGCCGACATCGCCATGTACCAGGCCAAGGCGGCCGGTCTGCCGGTGAAGCGCTACGACGCCAGTGATGAGACCGACAGCCCCAATCGACTTGCCCTCACGGCGGACCTGCGCCATGCGCTGGATAACGACGAGCTATCCCTGTATTTCCAGCCGAAAATCGATCTCACGCGAAACGAAATCGTCGGCGCCGAGGCGCTGTGCCGCTGGCAGCATCCCAAACACGGATTCGTGTCGCCGGATCTGTTCATTCCCATCGCCGAACAAAGCGGCATGATCCGGGACCTCAGCCAGTGGGTGTTCCGCTCGGCATTCCGCCAGATCGCGGCCTGGCAACGACAACACATATCCATCGAACTGTCCGTCAATGTGTCGGCGAATAATCTGCTGGACGAAAGCCTGCCGGCGTTTGTCGATCAACTCGCGCGGGACTTTTCCGTGCAGCCGGAAACCATCCAATTCGAGATCACCGAAAGCGCCATCATGACGGACCCGGGAAAGGCGGAACAGGTGATCAAACGACTCAGCGATTGGGGCGCCTCCGTTGCCATCGACGACTTCGGCACCGGGTACTCGTCGCTGGCGTACATCAAGCGGCTTGCGGTGGATGAACTGAAAGTCGACAAGTCGTTCATCCTGAACCTACTGGACAGCGCGGACGATCAGATCATCGTGCGCTCGACCATCGAACTGGCACACAATCTGGGCATGACGGTGGTTGCCGAGGGCATCGAGAACGTGGAGACCGCGGAAATGCTACGGCGCTACGGCTGTGAGATCGGGCAAGGTTATTACTACTGCCGCCCGCTGCCGCCCGAGGTGCTGACCCACTACCTGTTGGCCAATGCGTCCCTGGCCCACAGCACCCTGAGCGCGTAGCCCCGCATCAGCACGGGGTAACACCCGCTACCCCAGGCCTCCGCGGCTTACGCGCACGCAGCAGCACCGGCACCCCGAGCAAAGCCAGCCACAGGCTCGATGGCAGTGCCACAGCCGCAACCCCCGGCCCGGGCGCGGCGCTCGGCGGCGTCGACGCGGTACCCAGCGCAGCCGCCGACGGACTCCATCCGGCCGGCTTGTAGGCGAACACGTCACCAGTCAGCCAGTCGTACATGCCGATGAACACGTCCCAGCCTTTGGCGTATTTCCATTTGCCCAGAATCCCGGTAAAGCCATTCAGGTCGGCCGGACTGTTGCCACCGAGCAGATTCATGGGGTCCACCCGGTCGATCACCCAGCCGTTGACCGTGTCCTTGTACAAGCTCCAGATCTCGTCCATCCCTTGCCACAGCAAAAAACGGTCGCGTGCGGCGTCGTAATCGAGCCCCATCAGGTTCATCTCGGTCAGCGGGAAGGTGCCGGTAAGATCGATCGGTCTGATCTTGAACGGCCAGGCACCGGGGCGATTCAGGTTGAATCCGTAGATCGTGGTACCACTGGTGCGCACCAACAGGTTGTCCACCGGGTCGATGGCCATGGCGCCCTGCCCGTACATGCCTTCATGCCAGAAGCCGTCCCAGGCGATCTCCCAGGTGTCCAGGCCGGGGTTGTTGACGTCATTGATGACGTATTTCATCAGGTACTTGGTGCGGGATTGGTAGATCACGTCCTTGCCGCCGATGGTGGTCACGGCCGTGGCGGCATTGCTGTCCTGTGTCGGTCGCTGCAGGGCCTGTTGGGTAGCAGCCGACAGGCGATTCCAGGGATCGCGGTTCTCCCACATGCGTCCGCCCCGCACCGAGGGGTCGCGGTTCGACCCATCCAAGCCGCCGACCTTGGTACCGTCAGCCCGATTCGGGTCCCACAGATAGGGGCCGGTGGGATGCCCGTCCATGTAGAAACTGCCGCCCAGGTTGTATTTGTTGCCGCCAAAGGTGATGAAGCGGTCCGCCACCGGCAGGTATGCGCTGTTGTCGTAGGTGTGCGATGAGATGGGGCTGTTGGCGGGCCCGTCCCGCGTCACGCAGTCCGCGCCGACGCAATCCACGGCGGTAGGCAGGGATGACAGTTCCCAGTTCATCGAGGATGAACGCCAGCGATAGACCTCGTTGCCGCTGTAGTTGGCGTGACCGCCCCCCCAGAGGATCAGATCGCCGCGCTTGTCGTCCCAGGCGAACGAACTCCAGGCGCGTATCACGCCATTGGTACTGCCGTGATAAGCGGCCCTGCTGGCATCTGGCCAGACACTCGGCCACAGATTGTCGTTGAGCCGCACCCAGGAGTTCTGGGGTGCATCGATGATCCGTTGTGGCAGCAGCGCCACCGCACCGGCGATCGGTGCGGCCAACAGAAGGAACATACCCAGGCCATACGGCGTCAGTGGGCGGACGCCCCCCGGGCCGGTCACATCCTTGTACCGATAAGACATCGCAATCCCCCTTAGTCCCTTATGGCGAGGCGCCTCACGCCACACCCGCCGAATAAATCCTTTCACGCGTCGCTGGCGACTTGTCTTGCACCCTACACCATGTGACGCGGATCACAAAACACATACCAAGTCAAAACGCGCGTCTGCTCTGCAAGCTTAGGTGGCGACGGGCACATCGGAACGGCATTCCGCCAATTGGCGCATGTGGCGCGAGGCAGGTCACGGTCTGCCGGGCGTTTACGGCGTGTTCTGTGCGTTACGACACAGCACCCGGCTTGCCGGGCGGGCGGGTCAGCCGCCGGTGTGGCTCATGAACCGCACCACCTGGGCACCATCGGCCAGACGCTGCTCGTCGAAGTCATGCCCCTTCGGCTTGCGGGCTATGGCCTCCAGGATGGCATCGCGCACGGCCTCATCGGACTGCCCTGCGCGCAGCGGGGCGCGTAGATCCGCCGCATCGTCCTGCCCCAGGCACAGGTACAGGGTCCCGGTACAGGTCAGCCGGACGCGGTTGCAGGCCTCGCAGAAATTGTGACTGAACGGCGTAATGAAGCCCACCCGGCCGCCCGTTTCCGCGACCCGCATGTAGTGGGCGGGGCCGCCGGTCCGGTAATCGCTTGGCAGTAGCTGAAAACGCTGCTCGATGGTGCGTTTCGCCTCGTCCAGGGTCATGAAATGATCGGCACGCAGTTCGCCGATCTCGCCCATCGGCATGGACTCGATGAGGGACAGGTCAAAGCCCCGGTCACCGCACCATGCAACCATTTGTGGCAGCTCCTGATCGTTCACCCCACGCAGCGCCACGGCATTGATCTTGATCTGCAGCCCGGCCTTGTCGGCGGCGGCGATGCCGGCCAATACCGGCGCCAGCTCACCCTTGCGGGTCAGCTCCTGGAAGCGGCGGGGGTCGAGGGTATCGAGGGAGACGTTGATACGCCGGACGCCACAGGCCGCCAGATCCGCCGCGTACTTCTCCAGCAAGGTACCGTTGGTGGTCAGGGTCAGTTCGTCCAGATCGCCGCTGTCGAGATGGCGCGACAGATTGCGGAACAGCGAGAGGATGTCACGACGTACCAGCGGCTCACCGCCAGTGATGCGCAACTTGCGTACCCCCAGGCCGACGAACACACTGCACAAGCGATCCAGCTCTTCCAGGCTCAATAGCTCCTTGCGCGGCAGAAACGTCATGTCCTCGGCCATGCAGTAGTTGCAACGGTAGTTGCAACGGTCGGTGACCGAGACACGCAAGTAGCTGACTGTGCGACCAAACGGGTCGAGCATGGCGATGACCAATGGCAACGAAGCGACCCATTGTAACGGCTGCCCGCCCCCCGGCTCCAGCCGAGTCACCGTCGACTGCCCTGAAGTTACTGGTGGATTTAGGCCCTGCCGTCCTACACTTTGGCTGCCGACGGCCGATCTTGAAGGTACCTCTTAGAAAACCCGGGCCGAAGCGATGGACAATCGGAATCTAGCGATTCGAGGCGTAAAGCGCACCGAATAGCCGGTTATTGCGAAGATTTGCAAGGAAGAAGTGATGGATTCTGGCGCCAGGCTCAGGGTCTACGACTTTTTCAGCGGTTCCTCAAAGTTAAGGAGGCACTAACAAAATGAACAAACCGCACTTCATCGACGACCCCCTTTACCAGCTGCTGCGCGGCGGCCAGGTGGAGGAATTCAACAAGGCCCGGGAAGCGGGTCAGAGCTGCGATCTGCGCGGCGCGGACCTGCGCAATGTGGAGCTGCAGGGCATGAACCTGAAGGGGCTAGACCTGACCGGGGCCTATCTGCGCCAGGCCGACCTGCGTGGCCTGGATCTGTCAGAGACCATCCTGGACGGCGCCAGCATCCGCGGCGCCCACGTTTCAGGAACTCTGTTCCCCAAGGAATTGTTGGCGACCGAGATCGCCTTGTCGTTGGAACACGGGACGCGCATGCGTTACCGCTGAGTCGGGTCGCCGGCCAGCAGCAGGGTGTGGCCAGCGTACCAGAATGGCGATGCCGCCACGGTCCCCGCGGCGGCCAGCCGCGCCTGCGCCGCACGCTCCGTCTCCATCCCGGTCATCATACTGACGCGGATCACGGTGGCCGACGGGGATGGCAACACGTCGTCGATCACCGCCGGCTCCACCGCCATGCCCGGCAGCAGCCCCCGGTCCGTGCGACGCCAACCGGCCGCACTGTAAAACCGCCGCCACGCCTGCGCCAGCACGGCGGCAGCCGTGTCATCACCGGCCGCCAGCAGACCGGCAGCCACCTGGGCATAATCCTCCAGCCCGGCGTGCCCCCCGTCGAGGGAACGCTTGAGCCGGCTACCGTCCCACATCCTGTCGACCAGAAACCGCGCCAGGCGCTGCGCCTGCTCGCGGTAGCGGGCGTTGTCCAACTGCTTGGCCGCCTGGACCAATGCTTGCAGCATCAGCCCGTTCCAGCCGGCCAGTCGCTTCTCGTCCCGCGGCAACCCGCGCGCCGCCCGCGCCGCCAGCAAGCGCTGCCTGGCATCGTCGAGCAGTGCCTGCACATGGGCCGGGGCGTCGCCGCCCGCCAGTTCCGCCGCAGGCTTGCCCAGCAAGGGCAGATAACCGCCTTCAGTGGCGGGCACACCGGTCATACGCCAATGGGCCCTTGCCAGCGCCAACTGTTCGCCGGACAGCACCTGTTCGAGTTGCTCGGGGGTCCACAGGTAAGCGCCCCCTTCGTCGCCGGCGGCATCCAACGCCGACAGACTGGCGATGAAACCGCCCGCCGGGTGGGCCATATCACGCAACACGAAATCCAGCGTGTCCGTGGCGACGGCCAGGTAATCGGGCCGGTCGAACGCCTTCCCGGCGCGCAAAAAGACCTGGATCAGCAAGGCCTGGTCGTAGAGCATTTTCTCGTAATGGGGCACCTGCCAGCTCGGATCCACCGTGTAGCGGAAGAAGCCACCCGCCAACTGATCCCGGAGACCGGCCTGCGCCATCTGGTCCAGGGTGGTGATCAGAAACGCGCGCAGTCGCGCGTCGTCACCCACGGTGTTGATCAATGCCAGTATCTGTGGCGCCATCGGAAAACGCGATTGATCGCCAAAGCCGCCCTCCAGCTCGTTGGCCTGGGTCAATGCCTCTTGGTGCAAGGCCGGGATCAGCTCAGCCGGTGGGCGCGGGTCTGCCTTGGCAAGATGACTGCGCGCCTTGACGATCTCGGCCATGGCGCCCTCCGCCAATGCCCGGGCCTGGGCCGGCTCCTGCTCCCATAACGCCTGGACACGCCCCAGCAGCGCGACGAAGTTGTCCCGCGGGGCATAGGTCAGCCCCACCAGCGGATATCCCTCCGGCGTCAGAAACACGTTCAGCGGCCAGCCGGCCACCCCGGACGTCCGCTCGGTGAAGTCGATCAAATGGGCATCCAGGGCCGGGTGCAGCTCCCGATCGAGTTTGACCGGGATGAAGTGGGCGTTCAGCTGGGCCGCAACCCCCTTGTCCTGATAGGACTCGCGTTGCATCACGTGACACCAATGACAGGAGAAATAGCCGCTGGAGATCAGGATCAGCTTGTTTTCACGTTGGGCGATCGCCAGGACCTCATCACTCCAGTCCTGCCAGTGGACGGGATCATCGCCGTGCATGGCGAGGTAGGGCGAAGCGTGGCCCTTGAGGACGTTCTCCAGCGCGCCCACGGGCAGGCTGAAGACGAGCACGAGCAGACTCAGAAGCAGACGCATGGGCGTTCCTGACAGGCGGGACTCCTTGGATAAGACACGCCGGCGGCAATGCTTATTCCACCGACCACCTTTGGACGCCTCGCTAACCCTCGTCCATTTGCGCCAGGATGTTGCGCGCTACCCGCACCTGGGCCTCGTCGCCTTCGACCAGCACCTCGTGCAACAACCGGCGCGCGATCTCGAACTGCATGTTCTCGCGCAGCGCCATGACCCGTTCGAGCTTCGCGTCCACCGCGGCGCGGCGATCAGCGTCGGCGGCCTCGGCCAGGTCCAAGGGCTCGTCGTCGGCGTCTTCGGCATCGAGACCATCGAGTTCGGCGTCCATCTCGTCCTCGCTCAGCGCCTGGAACTCGCTGCCGTCGTCTCCCCAGGGGTTGTCTGCGGTGTCCGCGGCGGTACGTTCGACCTCCTGGTCGAACGCGGTGTCGGCATCCTCGTCGCGGTCGCGTTTACGCTCGAACCCCCGCGAGAAGAATACCCCCACCTCGAACAGCAACCACACCGGCAAGGCCAGCAGGGTCTGGGAGATCACGTCCGGCGGCGTCAACAACATCCCCAGGACAAAGGCCCCGACGATGATGTACGGCCGTTTTTCACCCAGTTGTTTCGGCGTGGTCATACCCATCCACACCAGCAGGATCGTGGCGATCGGCACCTCGAACGCCAAGCCGAAGGCGAAGAACATGCGCAGCACGAAGTCCAGGTAGGCGCGGATGTCCGTCATCATGGACACGCCCTCGGGCATGATCTGCACCAGGAAACCAAATACCAGCTTGAAGACCACGAAATAGGCGAAGGCCGCACCCAGATAGAACAACAGGATGCTCGACGCCACCAGCGGCATGGCCATCTTGCGTTCATGCTGGTACAGGCCGGGCGCGACGAAGGCCCACAACTGGTACAGCAGGTAAGGCATCGCCAGGAAGATCGATACCACCAGCGTCAACTTGAACGGCGTCAGAAAGGGCGACAACACCTCGGTCGCAATCATGCCGGTGCCTTCGGGCATCACCGCAAGCAGCGGGCTGGCGACGAAGTGATAGATGTCATTGGCGAAGTAGATCAGACCGAAAAACAACACCATGACCGCGAGCACCATGCGCAGCAGGCGGTCGCGCAATTCCAGCAGGTGGGAGACGAACGGCAGTTCGCCCGACTTGTCACTTGCGCTCATCGTCACCGCTGCCTTTCACCGCGTCCTTGGCCTGTTGGGACACGGACTCGGTCTGCTTCTTGATCTGCTCGAAGTCCTGTTTGGTGTCCTCGATGATCTCGTGCAGGGGATTGCTCTTTTTCTGTTCGTCCAGGATGCGCTTCAGTTCTTCGGTCTTGAGTTCTTCCTGGATATCCGCCTGCACCGAGCTGACGAACCGCCGCACCTTGCCCACCCATTTACCGGCCGTGCGGGCAACACCGGGCAGCCGTTCAGGGCCGATCACCAACAAGGCGACGACCCCGATCAGGATCAGTTCGAAAAATCCGATATCGAACACGGCGGGCGTCCGCGCTGGGCGGCGACGTTACTGCTTGTCCTTCTCTTTGCTTGCCTCGCCTTCGATGACATCGTCCTTCTTGTCGGCGTCGGCCTGCTCGATCTTCTGGGCCTCGGCTGCCTTGTCCTCGTCGCTCATGGACTTTTTGAAGCCCTTGAAGGCGGAACCCAGGTCGGAACCGATGTTCCGCAGGCGCTTGGTGCCGAACAGCAACAACACGATGACCAGGATGATGAGCAGTTGCCAGATACTGATTCCACCGAAACCCATGATTCTCGCTCCACGCCTTGTGCAGGCGACTTTCGTTATATTGGCTCTCCGACCGCAGTCGGTTTGTTCAAGGTAGGGGATCATACCCCAAGCAACATGCCCCGCGGGTGACGTTTCATCCCTTGCGACTGGCCTTTTCCTCCAGACCGGACAAGCCGAAGCGACGTTCCAGCTCGGCCAGCACGTCCTGCGGCCCCAATCCCTGCTGGGCCAGCAGCACCAGGGTGTGGAACCACAAATCAGCCGTCTCGTAGACGATCTTCTCCGCCACCCCGTCCTTGGCGGCCATGACCGTCTCGGTGGCCTCCTCGCCGATCTTCTTCAGAATGGCGTCCAGGCCCTTGGCATAGAGTTTGGCCACGTAGGAACTGTCCGGTTCCGCGTGCTTGCGCGCTTCCAGCACCTCGGCCAGTTTTTCCAGGGTATCCATCAGAGTCGTACCTCCACACCTTGGTTCGCCATGAACCGCTTGGCCTCACCCACGCTGTATTCCGCAAAATGGAAGATCGAGGCCGCCAGCACGGCGTCCGCGCCACCCTGTTGCACACCATCCACCAGGTGCTGCAGGTTACCGACGCCGCCGGAGGCGATCACGGGAATCGGCACAGCCTCGGCCACTGCGCGGGTCAGTTCATTGTCGAAGCCGACCTTGGTGCCGTCCCGATCCATGCTGGTAAGCAGAATCTCGCCGGCGCCGTAGTCGGCCATCTTCCTGGCCCACTCGATGGCGTCGATGCCGGTGGGCTTGCGGCCACCGTGGGTGAATATCTCCCAGTGGTGGTCCACGCGCTTGGCGTCGATGGCCACCACGATGCACTGGGAGCCGAAGCGGTCGGCGGCTTCCTTGACGAATTCCGGGTTGAACACGGCAGCCGTATTGATGGCGACCTTGTCCGCCCCGGCCAGCAGCATGTGCCGCACGTCTTCCACCTTGTGGATGCCGCCACCCACGGTCAACGGGATGAACACCTCGGAGGCCACCTGCTCCACCACGTGGACGATGGTTTCGCGGTCGTCGGAACTGGCGGTGATATCCAGGAAGGTGATCTCATCCGCACCTTCCTCGTTGTAACGGCGCGCCACCTCGACCGGGTCACCGGCGTCGCGGATCTCCACGAACTTGACGCCCTTGACCACGCGGCCGTTGTCCACGTCCAGGCAAGGGATGATGCGTTTGGCTAGGCCCATGTGAGCACCCTCGAGCAGGTTGAACCGCAGAGACGCGGAGGCGCGGAAAACAGCGCTGTTGGCATGACTGAAGGATCACACATACGGCTTGCCGGCGATACGGTGACAGGTCGACCCAGACACGTCCCCTCTCCCCCCGCGAGAGGGCCAGGATGAGGGACCAGGACTTTGGCGCGATGCTGAACGAAAGCGCGAATCTCGCGTTCCCTCACCCCCGGCCCCTCTCCCAAGGGGAGAGGGGGGCGGTCACTCGGTTGCGCGAGCGTCATGGCTCTGCGGCTCCGCATCTCTGCGGTCAATCCGGCTGTCCGCCCGACAAGGCATCCGCCAGGCGCTGGCCTTCGCTGAGGTCCAGGGTGCCTTCGTAGATGGCGCGGCCGGTGATGGCGCCGGTGATATTGCTCGTGTCCGCCTGGCACAGGGCGCGGATGTCGTTGATATCGGTGATGCCGCCGGACGCGATGATGGGGATGTTCACCGCGTTGGCCAGCGCCGCGGTGGCTTCCACGTTGGGGCCCTGCAGCATGCCGTCGCGGCCGATATCGGTGTAGATGATGGCCGACACGCCGTCGTGCTCGAACCGCTTGGCCAGGTCGATGACATTGATGTCCGTCACCTCGGCCCAGCCGTTGATGGCGACCATGCCGTCCTTGGCATCCAGGCCGACCATGACATGGCCGGGAAAGGCCTGGCAGGCACGGGCCACGAAATCCGGGTCCTTCACCGCCTGGGTGCCGATAATGCAGTAGGTCACCCCGGCATCCAGGTAGGCCTGGATGGTGGCCTCGTCGCGGATACCGCCGCCCACCTGGATGGGCACGTCCGGGTACTGCTTGGCGATGGCGCGGATCACCTCACCGTTGACCGGTTCTCCGGCGAAGGCACCGTTCAGGTCCACCAGGTGCAGGCGACGGCCGCCGGCACCCACCCACTTGCCGGCCATCTCCACCGGGTTGTCGGAGAATACGGTGTCGTCGTCCATGCGCCCCTGGCGCAGGCGCACGCAGGCACCGTCTTTGAGGTCAATGGCAGGTATCAGCAGCATGATGTCTTACTCGGTTGGCAACGGCGCTCAGGGCTGCCAGTTGACGAAATTCTTAAGCAATTGCAGGCCGGCATCGGCGCTCTTCTCCGGGTGGAACTGCACCGCGAACAGGTTGTCGCGGGCGATGGCGCAGTTGAAGCGGACGCCGTAGTCGGTGGTGGCGGCGACCAGACTCTGATCCTCCGGTACCACATGGTAGCTGTGCACATAGTAGAAGCGGCTACCGGGTGCGATGCCGTCCCACAGCGGGTGCTCGGCCACCGGATCGACGCAGCTCCAGCACATGTGCGGGATCTTCAGGTGCAGGCCATTGTCGCCCGGCATGTCGGCGGCAAAGCGCACCACCTGGCCGGGGAACAGGTCCAGCAGATCGGTGCCGCCGTTCTCCTGGCTGCGGGTCATCAGCACCTGCAGGCCCATGCAGATACCCAGAAACGGCTTGTGGCGGGCGGCATCGAGGATGGCCTGGCGCACGTGATGCTGGCCAATGGCGGCCATACAGTCGCGCGCCGCCCCCTGGCCGGGGAACACCACGCGATCGGCATTGGCGATCCAGGCCACATCGTCGGTGACCCTCACCTCGGCGTCCCCGGCAACATGTTCCACCGCCTTGGACACCGAGCGCAGGTTGCCCATGCCGTAATCGATGACGGCGATCTTCTGGCCCATCAGTACGACCTCAGAGACTGCCCTTGGTGGACGGGATCACCCCGCCCTGGCGCGCGTCGGCCTCCAGCGCCATGCGCAGCGCGCGACCGAAGGCCTTGAAGATGGTCTCGGCGATGTGGTGCGCGTTCTCGCCACGGATGCGGTCGATGTGCAGGGTGACCGCGGCGTGGTTGATGAAGCCCTGGAAGAATTCGTGGAACAGGTCCACGTCGAAGCCGCCGATCATGGCGCGACGGAAATCCACATGCATCTCCAGCCCCGGACGACCGGACAGGTCGATCACCACCCGGGCCAGCGCCTCGTCCAGCGGCACATAGGCATGGCCGTAACGATAGATTCCCTTCTTGTCGCCCACCGCCTTGGCAAAGGCCTGGCCCAGGGTGATACCGATATCCTCCACCGTGTGGTGGGCGTCGATATGCAGGTCGCCCACCGCCTTGATCTTCAGATCGATCAGGCCGTGGCGGGCGATCTGGTCCAGCATGTGCTCCAGGAACGGGATGCCGGTATCGAACTCGGAAACGCCGGTGCCATCCAGGTTCAACTCAACGCTGATCTGGGTTTCGAGGGTGTTGCGCTCCACCTGGGCGGTGCGGGTCATGGGGGGCCTCATCGGGACGGGTTCGCCAAGGGGGCGATTTTATGCCAATCGCGCCCGCCTGTCAGACCCAATCCCATCGCCGACGCCGCTCAGGTTTCCAACCAGAAGGTGACCGGCCCGTCATTGACCAACGAAACCTGCATATCCGCGCCGAACCGCCCGGTCGCCACGGTCGGGTGCGATGCCCGGGCCCGGGTCACCAGATGATCGAACAGCCGCTCGCCGAGCGCCGGTGGCGCGGCGGTCGAAAAGCTCGGCCGCATGCCCTTGTTGGTATCTGCCGCCAGGGTGAATTGCGAAACCAGCAGCAGTCCGCCATCCACGTCGGCCAGGCTCAGGTTCATCTTGTCGGCGGCATCGGGAAACACCCGGTAACCGAGCAGGCGGCGCAGCAATCTGTCCGCCGCCGCCTCGGTATCGTCCTTTTGGATACCGACCAGGACCAGCAATCCGCGATCTATCGCCCCGGCCAAGTCATTCCCGATCTGCACCCGGGCGTGTGTTACGCGTTGTATCAGTCCTATCATGGCGGTCGCGGCGTCAGCAGGTCGTCGCCCCGGACCATATCAGGAATTCCGCCTGCCCGAGTGGCACCCGCGACGGGGGCGGCACAAGGCAGAAGTAAACTCCCGAAGCGACGCGCCGCGCTTGCCCCATCCCCTCAACACTGCTGTCGGTATGGTTTAATGCCGGACGTATCGGTAGCGGATCGGCTCAACGCACGAGCACAGCAGGGTCCTACGGCCGGAGCAACAGGCGGCGCGCTACTTTGGCGCCGCATGCGATCCGTGCCATGAAAATTGAACAAGCAGAAGGGGCGTTAGAACCCCGACCGAAGCGGATGGAGGGGTCGCATGCAAGAGCAATGCGGGGATGATGCTGCCGGGCACCTTGTGCTGGCCTACGACAAACGACGCGGGGCGTATCTGGGCACCGTAGCCGAGTTGTCCGCCGACCAGCTTGTACTCTTGTCCTGCCAGTCATTGCAGGCGGATCAGCTGCTGGAACTGGAACTGATCGGCTCGGACCAGCAGCCCGACCAGGGGGGCATGATGGTGAACGCCCGGGTCCTGTGGAGCGACCCACAGGCCGGGACCTGTTGGGCGGAAATGCGTTTTATCGCCCTGAACGAGCCAACCCGCCGACGCCTGCGGCAGTTGCGCACCCCGACCCATCGTGAAGCCCGTAGGGGCGACGGCCTGACGGCCTAAACGCCGGGTTCGTACGCCGCGGCGAAGCGGTCCGTCGCGGCCACCAACGCCTTGGCGATGCCCGGCTCACCGGCCGAATGTCCGGCATCTGCGATCACCTGCAGTTCGCTGCCGGGCCAGGCCTTGTGCAAGGCCCAGGCATTTTCCAGCGGACAGATCAGATCGTAGCGACCGTGCACGATGACGCCCGGTATGCCTTCCAGGCGCAACGCATCGTCCAGCAGTTGATTCGGCCGCAGGAACGCGTCGTTCATGAAGTAGTGGCTTTCGATGCGCGCCATGCTCAGGGCCACGCGCGGTTCGCCGAAGTGATCGACCACCTGCGGATTGGGCAGCAAGGTTGCGGTACGTCCCTCCCACACCGACCAGGACTTGGCGGCGGCCATGCGTTTGATCTCGTTGTCGCCGGTCAACAGGCGATGATAGGCGGCCAGCATGTCATGCCGTTCGGCAGCCGGGATCACCGCCTCGAAATCGGCCCAGTAATCCGGGAATACCCGGCTCGCCCCCTCCTGGTAGAACCAGCGGATCTCCTGCGGGCGACAGAGAAAGATACCGCGCAGGATCATCGCCGAAACCTGTTCCGGATAGGTCTGCGCATACGCCAGCGCCAGCGTCGAGCCCCACGAGCCGCCGAACAATAGCCAGCGATCGATCCCCAGGGTCTGGCGGATGAAGGCCATATCGGCAACCAGATCCCAGGTGGTATTGTCGTTGAGCGCCGCATGGGGCGTCGACCGGCCACAACCGCGCTGATCGAACAACACGATGCGATAGCGTTCGGGATCGAAGAAGCGCCGATGCCAAGGCGCACAACCGCCGCCGGGGCCGCCATGCAGGAACACCGCCGGGAGCCCATCCGGGTTACCACATTCCTCGACATGGACCCGGTGGCCGCCACCCACATCGAGAAGATGGGTGGCATAGGGACGAATATCCGGATAGAGCCCAGTCATGGCGGCAGTGTAGCGGTACGCCCGATGCCGGTCACGTACATTGCATGCGCTGCACCAGATTGACCGGCCTGCTGGAAAAGACTGGCCACCGAAACCGGGAAAGTCTGACCACCCCGCTGCAATTGACCACCCCAGGCAAAGAAAAAGGGGCTGACGCCCCTTCCTCCACAGGCCAATCGAGTATGGCCCTATTGATTATCAGACTCATGGATCAGCTCATCACACTTGGCACTACTTTCCGGCCTGCCGGCAATTGTGGAGATGTCCACCTCATGCTTGTATCCAAGCGCGCTTGATGCAAGATAGTACCCGACCGCCTTAGCGTAACATCCGGCCTCCACCAGCATATCTCCCGCCCTGCTTAGCGAATAACCTGATCCAGTCCAATTGGCTCGACCAGATTTCACATACCAGTTAAGGGCCTTCTCGGATTCAGAATCCGAATAGTAGTTTGCAATGCGCAGCATGGCAGGCGGATAACCGGCTTCTGCCGACAATTCGTAGTACTTCATGGCTTGTTCCAGATTCGCCGGTAGACCACGACCATACTCATGCATTTCCCCGAGTATGTAGTACGCTACCTGTGCATCAGCTGTCGAACTGAATTCGACACTACACGCAGACAGTGCCTCGCCGTACTGGCCCGTCACATACATCGCCAAGCATCTGGCATGCGACTCCCCCGCGAACGAACTGCCGTACATCGAGCTACACAGCAAGAATGACACTATGCGCAGTAGCCGCATTACTAGTCACTCCTCTGGAAATTCAGCTGATACTCGTATGGGTCCATGCCACAAAGACGCGCACAGTAATTCTTGATTGAGTCAAATTCGACAGCAGTATGGTAGACCTTCGCTGGCAGCACAAAACGCCGAATCACATGGCCGCCAGCTGACACGCCTTGATTAGGATGCTTGACCAATACGTCTGAGGTAGTGGACAGTGCGTTTGCCGCCTCACTGCCATTGACAAATGCGTCAGTCGTACCAACGGCCACGCAGGTCGCTTCACACATCGGGGTATTCCCCGGGATTGCTGCTTGGGTCATTTGAGAATTCGGGCCATGTAGCAACTCGGTCTCTGCACCTATCTGCATCTGCCAGTAGCCTTTTGGTCCAATCACGAACCCTGGCCCAGGCCTCGTTCTTCCCGCCTTATCCGTCGGATGAAGACCATCATTGAAAAGGCGAGAAAATGCGCCAGTGACTGCACCGTTGGCGAACTTTCCGCCACCGACCACCGAGGCCGTACCACCAAGTACCGCAGCCTTGACCGCATTGCCAATCTTATCGCCCTCGACGAAGACCTTGCCCGACAGAGATGCGGCCTGAGTGAACCCTGCACTTAGGAAGCCATCCTTGAATCGTCCTCCGGACAGCCGGCTGGATAAGCCTCCCGCCACACCATGCACTATCACTTTACCCACCTTCTGGAGGCCTGAAAGCGCACCACCGTTCGCTCTTGCCAGCCCTTCAAAGTGGCTTCCTATCCCATAAAATGCGAGCGCAGTGACTCCGCCAATCGCCGCTTGTTTGAGATCCCCTCCCGATGCGACAAGCCCACCAGTGAACCCGCCTGCGAACGCAGCAATCGCTTTTGAACCAGTAAGTATCCCAAAATATGCGTATGCGTATAGACCTGCAACAATTCCGAGTACAGCCCTGACGAGCGGGTTCTTCAGTACCTTCTTGATGGCCCGAAAGAGCTTCTTAAAGAAATACCCGCTCGGGTCCGTGTACTTCAGCGGATTGTTCAGCGCATACGCATAACGGTTGTACGACTGCGACGCATGAGGCGCCTGCACATGCGGATCCGCTGATAGGAACCGCCCTATCTCCGGGTCATAAACCCGCCCGTTCATGTGGACACGATGTGCTCATCAACTCGACATCGAGCGGCCACATCGCGTCTACGACGAACGTTGGTTTACCAAGTTTTTAAAGAACAGGGTCACCTGTACGTGCGCTAGGCGGGCCTCTACCGAGGCATGGGGAAATGGTGTTTTGGGAGTCTGAGATTTCTTGTTCTGAAGGATTGTCTTTATGTTCTCAGCTGAAGGCTATCTTGCCCAACACTCAGGCGTCTTAGGACTTATCCTACAGCGCTGTAAGCGGGCCCGGATCTGTCCGAACCTCGTGTTCGAGGTGCGGTCGCGCTGGGAAGGTGGGCGTGGTTTGATACCCAACCACCCACCCTTGCTGACGATCAGACCACTAACCACGTCAGCGATTGCAGTACACTAGCTCGATCGATTGAGGAGCGATCGTCAACGCATGCCAATAACAGTCCATCCGCGAGTCGGACAGATTCTTTTCTGCGATTTCTCTCAAGGCTTCAAGGAACCCGAAATGGTGAAGTCCGGGCGTCCTGTCATCGTACTCAGTTGCGCCCCTAGTGGCCGGGCCCAGTTGGTAACCGTGGTCCCTTTGAGCACGAAGACACCCGACATCATCATGCCGTTTCACTACCAGTTGCCAAAAAGCTGCTTGCCGCAGTTGGGGATGTTCCAGCAGTCGGATAGTTGGGTAAAAGGCGACCTGATTTAAACGGTCGGATTCCA
>JASBTJ010000059.1 GCA_030148485.1 Gammaproteobacteria bacterium
GCGCCGGACGATGTCTGCGCAATACCCGCGACCCTGCGCAACCAACGTATCGCTTTCTGGGCGGTGACCATCCTGCTCACCGCACTACTGACCTTTCCCTACTACGGCGCGGCCTTCTTCGAATAAGCCGACGCGCGACAGGTATCACGGAGACCATGATGACCCAGACACTCAAGCAGCTGTTCCTCTCGATCTGCATCGTTGGAGCGGGGCTGTGGTTGTTGCCCGCCCATGCGCTCGCTGGCGCGCCCGCACCCGCTTCCGCCACCAACCCCGGCCATCCCGCCAAGGCCGTGCAACGGACCGTGGTCCTGGACGTACCGGGCATGACATGCCAGTTCTGTCCCATCACCATCCGCAAGGCGCTGGAAAAGGTGGACGGTGTCATCGACGCCCAGGCCAGCTTCGACACCAAGACGGCCACCGTGGTGTTCGACCCCAGTCGCACCGACCCGGAGGATCTGATGCGGGCAACCGCCAATGCCGGATATCCGTCCACCGTCAAGGAATCGGAGTAAACAACCGTGGAACCGACCCCCATCCGTATCGGTAGCATGAGCGATAACGACAACGCCAGCCGGTCAACCGACGCCCCGCTACACATCGCCATCATCGGCTCTGGCTCAGGGGCCTTCGCCGCCGCGATCAAGGCCGCCGAGTCGGGCTCGCGGGTGACTCTGGTGGAAGGTGCGGAGATGATCGGTGGGACCTGCGTAAACATCGGCTGCGTCCCGTCCAAGATCATGATCGGTGGCGCGGAGGTCGCTCACCAGCAAGGCCATCACGGCTATGCTGGGGTGACGCGGCAAGCGCCGGACATCGACCGCCGGGCCATGGTGGCACAACAACAGCAATGGGTGGAGACGCTGCGTCAAAGCAAATACGTCGACGTACTGGAGCAAAACCCGCACATCAACCTGGTCCGTGGCTGGGCAAGGTTTTCGAGCGCGAATACCCTGCAGATCGACCGTGCCGACGGCACCGCCAAGACGCTCGACGCCGATCGCGTCCTGATCGCCACCGGCGCCCGCCCCCATGTACCGGACATACCGGGATTGGCGGATGTCCCGTTCTGGACATCCAGCGAGGCGCTGGTCGCCGAGACCCTACCGGAAAAACTGGTGGTGCTGGGCGGCTCGGTGGTCGCCCTGGAACTGGCACAAGCCTTTCTGCATCTCGGCGTCGAGGTGACCCTGCTGGCCCGCAGCACCCTGTTGTCCAAAGAAGATCCCGCCATCGGCGAGGCGTTGGCCACGCTGCTCGCCGATGAAGGCATGGACGTGCGACTGCACACCACGCCGTCGGCAATCGCCCATGATGTTACGGGGTTCACCATCACCACGGATGCGCAGACCCTGCACGCCGACCAGTTGCTGGTGGCGACGGGCCGGACAGCGAACACCGGCCGATTGGGGCTGGGCGATATCGGCGTCGAAACGACCACCGGCGGCACCATCGTCGTGGATGACCGGATGCGCACTTCGGTGCCCCATATCTACGCCGTCGGTGACTGCACCACCCTGCCACAGTACGTCTATGTCGCCGCCGCTGCCGGCACCAGGGCGGGCATCAACATGACCGGCGGCGACGACCGTCTGGATCTCACCGTGCTGCCCGCGGTGGTGTTCACGTCACCCCAGGTCGCCACGGTCGGGTTGACCGAGGCCCAGGTCAAGACACAGGGAATCACCCCATCCGCCCGCGTCCTGACACTGGACAACGTGCCCCGCGCCATCGCCAACATGGACACTCGCGGCTTCATCAAACTGGTGGCGGATGCCGAGTCCGGTCGCTTGCTGGGATGCCAGGTTCTGGCTGCCGGAGGCGGCGAGATCATCCAGACCGCCGCCCTCGCGCTCCGTGCTGAACTGTCGGTGACCGATTTGGCCGGCCAGCTGTTCCCCTACCTGACCATGGTCGAAGGTCTGAAGTTGTGCGCCCAGACCTTCAACAAGGATGTAAAACAGCTCTCCTGCTGTGCAGGATGACGGAGCCCATCACACCGCTTCCCTGCGCCAAAAACGGCGCATGGCCGGTTTGACGCTGATGCCATGTACCACGATCGACAAGGTAACCACGATCAAGGTGTAGTGGATCAGCTCCAGGGCCACGGGTTCTGGCAGCCCGTGGACGATGGCATACATCAGGTAGTACAGCGACCCGATGCCGCGCACCCCGAACCACGCCGCCATCCCCCGTATCCGCCAGGAAGCGCGCGACCCGGCCAGACCGGCCACCACGCTGACCGGTCGCGCGACCAGAAAGACGAACAACGCAAGGGCGACGCCTCGCCAGCTCCACGAATCGAGGAACAGGGTCCCGCCGACCAGCAGAATCAGCAGAATCTCCGACAGTCGCTCGAGATGCTCCTTGAACACCAGCGATCCCTCGCTGACCGTGGGGACTCCGGGATCGTGAGGAGCGGCCTCCTCGTCAGCCTGCAGGCGTTCCGGTTCAGGCTGCAAGGCGCGGGCCAGTCGCAGCTCGGTATGGCGTAACGCGACCGCGGCAAAAAACACCGCGAGGAACCCCCATGCGGCGAACAATTCACTGACACCGTAGACCACACCGATCAAGCCCAGTCCGAGAAAGTCGTCGAGCAAGCCGTGAGCGGGGCGCTGGTGACGCAAATACCAAACCAGCCGGCCCAACAACGAACCGAAAACGATACCGATCACGATGCCCGCCACGGTTGCCCAGATGACGTCCAGCAACACCCAACGGAGTGCGAAATCGCCCAGTTCGTGCAACCCCAGCAACCCCATGCCGAGCATCACGAACGGAAAGGCGGACCCGTCGTTCATACCGGCCTCGCAGGTGAGACCGAAGCGCAACCGATCACGATCGCCGGGGTGGCGCACCTGGACTTCGGTGGCCAGCACCGGGTCGGTGGGTGCCAGCACCGCACCCAACAGTACAGCGGCGCCCAGGGGAAGCCCCAACGCCAGATGGGCAAACCCGGCGATCATCGCCACGGTGATTGCCATCGACGCTGTCGCCAGCATGAAGGGGGTACGCCAACGTCGCCAGGTCACCGGCACCGGCATCTTCACCCCGGCGGCAAACAACGAGATCAACACCGCGACCTCGGTCAACGCCTCGAGCAGGCGCGCCTCCTTGAGCGGATTGAAATGGAACGCACCCAGGCCGGTGGGCCCGAACGCCAAGCCGACCGCCAGGTAGATCATGGCCGTGGTAACCGGCGAACGCCGGATGGTGGACGCGGTCAGGCCCATTGCCAGCATCAGAACGCCTACCAACAGGAACCACTGCGCGTTTGTCATTCACCCCCCATTCATCGACCCGTGGCCGCCCTTATCCCTGGTCACCCCGCTTGCAGGGGGCACTGAACTCCGGCGGCACGTTGTCCGGGCAGCGTCCGCAGTCCCGATTGCCGGGCACCGCGAAATCGATCTTGCGCGGATACGGCAGATCCAGGCCGTCCATGATCGCGACGAAGGTATCCATGTTCTTGCCACCGCCCAGGCGGGGATTGCGCGTCTTTTCCTGCGCTATGGTGGAGACACGGCGCCCATCGTAGTCGTGGCAGGGGTACACCAGGGTGTCGTCTGGCAGGCTGAAAAACTTGTCGTGGATACTGCGGTACAGGGTCCTCGCGTCGCCGGATTGGAAATCGGTGCGACCGCAGGCATCGATCAACAAGGCATCGCCGCTGAACAACAATTTGTGGCTCGGGGTATCGATCAGATACCCATGATGATGATCGGTGTGCCCGGGCGTGAACAGCGGATGGATGGCGATGTTACCGACCCGAAACACCTCCCCCTCGCGGACATGGATGTCGGCGCACGGCAGATCATCGGCCGCCGGAAAGGCGATCTTGCTGCCAGCCAGCTCCCGTAACCGACGTGCGCCGGTCAGGTGATCGGCATGGACATGGGTATCCAGCGTGTAGGTCAGCCTCAGCCCCAGTGTCTGGAGCGCCTCGAGGTCTCTTTCCGCGGTGTCCAATACGGGATCGATCAGCACCGTCTCGCCCGTTTCCGGACAATGCACAAGATAGGTGAAAGTGCAGGAATCGGGGTCTTGCCATTGGCGAAACAACATACGGCCTCCGTATTAAGATTGGCTGGGCACCTCGATCATAACCAGCGGCGCAGCATGTCGCCGAGCAACTCCTTGGCTCGCTGCGTCACCGGGCGCTCGCGCCATCCCGCGAGGGTCACTTCGTCTGCTTGCTGCAGATCCACCTCGAAGAGCTTCTCCATGGCACCGGCGAACTCGTGATCGACGATGATTGCGTTGATTTCATAGTTATGGACGAAACTCCGGTAGTCAAAGTTCGCCGATCCCACCGTGGCCCACACGCCGTCAACGACCATAGTCTTGGCGTGCAAGGTGGACCCGGTCCGCTCGAAAATGCGCACGCCACTCTCCAACAGCTCACCGTAAGTCGCGCGCGATGCCTGTATCACCAGGGGCGCATCACTGACCCCAGGCAACAACAAGCGGACGTCGACACCCCGTTTCGCGGCCTCCTTGATGGCGGCGAGAAATATGTCGTCGGGCGCGAAATAGGCCTGGGTGATCCAAATCCGCTGCTGCGCGTGACCGATGGCCGCGATCAAGATCGAATAGATGTCAGACGCCTGCTCATTGCCCCCATCGCTGGTCACTGCACCGGCGATCATGCCGCCAGTATGCTCCGGCAGATGACTCACCGACGCCGCCGACAACCGGTCGTTACGTTCCCTGTCCTTGTTCCACATGCGGACGAACGCCGCCTGAAACTGGGCGACCGCGGGCCCCGTTATGCGTACATGGGTATCGCGCCAAGCCTCGTCTGTGACCTTGGAACCGGACGGGATGGACAACGACGACTCGCTGTAGACGTCCGCGAAATTGATACCACCCGTGTAGGCGATGCGGCCGTCTATGACCATGACCTTACGATGATCCCGGTTATTGCCGCGCCAGATCCGAGGATCCTCGGTCGGATCGATGGGATGAAACTTGCGGATCAACACGCCCTGACGACGCAGGTATTCGATGAACGCTTCCGGGAGATTGAGGCTACCCACAGCATCGATCAAAAGACGTACGGTGACGCCACGGCGCGCCGCTTCAACAAGTTTCTTCGCCAGGGCGCGTCCGACCTGGTCATCCTCAAGGATGAAGGTCTCCACATGAATGTGGTCGCGGGCAGCTCCGATGTCCTCGAACATGGCCCGAAAGGTACCGGGTCCGTCCACCAGCGGTTTCACGGTGTTCCCCGTCACCAGATGCCTGTCGGTCATGGCACCGCTGACTCGCAGCAGCTTGTCCAGCATCACCCGCCGCGCTGGATCGGGCGCATTTTCAGCCAACAACGCGCGGTACTCGCTTTCGCTCGCCGGTCGACTCCCCTGAGCGACCCATACCGGGGTTGCGTCCGTGACATCGCGTTGGGTGAAGCCGTCCGATAGACGCGGCGACGCCGTGCACCCGACCAGCAGCGTCCCGCTCAGGATTATCACCGTCCATCGCAAGTTGATCATCGACTGGCCACCATCGCAAAGGGCCGTAGAAAGGTGACGCGGTCGCCGATCAACTTCAGCGTGATAAGCATCGGTACGGCCATCAGCGCGCCGGCCACGCCCCACAACCAGAACCAGAACACCACGGCAAGAAAAACCACCAGGGGATTCAGCGCCAATCGCTGACCAAGCACCAAGGGTGTAACCACCTGCCCTTCCAACGTGGTGAGCAACATGAATCCGGCCACCACCAAGCCGGGCACACTCAAATTGTCGAAGGTCAATAGCGCGGTGGCGCCGATCAACACGGCACTGACCAGACCGCCGACGTAGGGGATGAAATTCATCAACGCCACAACGGCGCCCCATAGCAGCGGATCCGGTACACCAAAGGCAAACAGCATGAGGGCGACCGCGCAGCCCAGTCCCAGATTGATCATGGTTATGGTGAGCAAGTAACGCGATACTTCATTCTCCAGCACCTGGGACAACTCCAGAAATTTGTTTCTGGGCCTGCTGTGGCGGATTAGCCGGGCGACCTTCAACCACATGGCCTGTCCCCAGGAGAGAAAGAAATACAGCAGGAACATGGTCATGATCAGACCCGTCACCAGCCCGCGCGCATTCTCATACAACACGTCATTGACGCTGAAGCGGCTGACCGTGACGGTCGGCTTCGGTCCCACCGAGGTGATGCGATCGACCTGCTCCGCGGTTTTGCTGACTTCTTCCACCGTTTTCTTGATGGGATATATCTTGCGTTCGAGTTGACGAAGCATTCGCGGGGCCTGTTCGATCCAGGCATTGACCGGGTCAAGTGCACTCGCAAGCCCGTAACCAAGCCCACCCAGGAAGGTCAGCACAATGGCACCTGCACCAAGCGCGCGCGGCAAACCGGCGCGTTCCAGCCATCGCACCAACGGGGCGAGCACAAGTCCGAGCAGAAAGGCGAGCGCAACTGGGATTAAAAAGCTTTGCGCCACCGCCAGGCTGTAAACCACGGCGAGCGCCAACAGTGCGATCATTACCCGCGCTTCAACTCGACGCGGAATGGACACCGATGCAGTCTTCGGGGTTAAGGGTTCGAGCGATGTCGCCCCCTGCTTGTCGCTTCCTTCGGCACCGGACCCAGCAAGTGGCGTGGAATTTCGGTCCGTCATGGTCGTCCCTGTTTGTTCGAGAAAATCCTCGCAGTCAGCGCATCAACCAGGCGAAAGGCATGATCAGGCGGGCCATACCCAAGGCATTCTTAATCAATCTTCCTTGGCCTGTTCTGCATCTCAGCGAGTGCCCCACCCCGATCCCCGCAACGACACCGAGCGCCAATCCCTTAGGGGAAGTCGCCGACCGTCGCAATGACGCTGTCAGCTGCGTCTTGGCCGCTGTGGCACGATATTTGGCGCTCACGGCACGGCGCTGCTGATGGGCGATTTGCCGTTTAGAGAGCATCGTCGTTTCCCACTCGAAGCACCTCGCGCGTGGCGTCCAGGCCGACGCGAGACAGTGCTGATCGCAGCAACACCACGCTGGCAGCCACCAACACGATGTTGCTCAATGCGACAACCGCCAGCGAACCGGCGACAGACAAGCCGACCGCCATCAGCCACATGACGCCCGCGGCCAACAGCAGTCCCCAGGCACTGAACAGGGCCAACGCAGCCACCAGAGCGCAGGCCAGCGCCGACACCAACATCAGCCCCGAATAGCGCACTTCCGCTGTGCAAAGGCTCAGGGTGGCCGCCAGTTGCTGGCGGGACGCATGAAACCACTCCGCCGCCGCATCTCGCAGCGGCGGTGCGGCGCCATCAGACGGTTGCGTGGCTGAGGCTGTCACAGATCACCGACGGCTCATCAAAGCCCCGATAACGACCCCCAAGGCGACAGAGCCGCCGATTGCCAGCCAGGGGTTTTCACGCGCCATGACGTCCATGCGTCGACTCACGTCCCGGGCCTTCACCTTGGCTTGGCCGCTTTGCTCATAAAGCGTGCGTTCGAACTTCTCGCCTTTCTCGGCGGCCTTGTCGATCTGCTCGTGCATCTGTTCCGCCGCGCGACGGGCGAACGACTCTTCCTTGCCCGAGTCGGCCTTACTGTTGCTGCTACCTTGCGTCGAATTGCTCGTGGTCATTACTACCTCCTACTGCGATCTGCAGAATATCGAGCGATGAGATCATTGATTTCGCCATCCTTGGCGAGTGCTTCCTTGCGGCACGCAGCCAGGCTGCCTGCGAATCCCTAGTAAAACCCTGTTCAGCTGCTCTTGAGTTCGGATTTGACGGATTTCACGCCCTTGATCCCCTGGGCGATGCTCACCGCCTGCTTACCCTCATAGTCGCTGTCGATTTGACCACGCAGGGTGACCACACCATCCTTGACGTCGACGTCGATATCGCTGCCGTCGACGCTACGGTTGTAGATCAACGCGGACTTCACCTTGGTAGTGATCCATCCATCGCTGACCGCCTCGCCTGCGGCCTTGGCGTCTTGCTTGATCTGACCGGCTGCGGTCGCCGGCAGGCCTTTGACCTGCAGCTGGTTGTTCACACCCCGCACATCGCTGGTGTTTTTGGCGATTTGCTCGGCCAGCTGCGCTTCGGCCTGTGAGTCGACACTACCTTTCAAGGTGACCATGGCGTTGCGGGTGTCAACGTCGATGGCCAGGCCGCTGGTGCTGCTGTTCCAGAGCAATTGGGACTTCACCTTGGCGGTTAGGTTGGCGTCTTCCACGGTCTGCATGAAGCTGCGGTGCTCGCCATCCTTGACGTCGGCGTCGTCCCGCTGGGCGGTGCGGTCGTCGTCATCCGGGGCGATCTTCAACTCGTTGCGGACTTCCTTGATTCCGTCGACCCCCAAGGCCAGCTCTTCGGCCAGATCCTTCTCCACTTGGCTGTCGACACTGCCGCGCAGGGTGGCGACGCCATTTTTCACGTCCGTGTCGATCTTGAACGGGTTCAAATGCCGATTCAGGGTGTAGGTGGTCGTCAGCGAGGCCTCCGCCCACACGTCAGACGAGCCGCCCTCGTCCTTGCCGGCCAAAGCCAGCGGTGATGCCACGCCCAGGGCAATGGCACAGGCAGCGGCAATAGGTTTGATGGCAAAGCGTTTCATGGCATCGATCTCCTTGGGTGTGCACCCACTCGTTAGGTGTTGTCGGCGTCTGGCCGCAGCCGACTCCATGTCCGCTGTCCGGCAAACGCGTGCCCTAATCGGGAGCAGGTTCGATGCCAATAAATTTATTGCTTAAGAAACAACGAGTTGGATATTCGTCCTGATCGCCCCATCGTCAACTGGCCGATTTGAAGCAGTGCGGGCGTCGCAAATCGACCGAAGTGGCGAACTACGGCCAGTCCTCCTTAGGGAAGCTCTGATTGAATCCCTCAAATAAGGCAAAATCAATTCACTCGTGTGCCACAGAAAGATCGACCGGATGAAGCAACAAAGTTTCGCCTCACTGAGCTACGCGGCAAAGAAGCGCAAGACCCGCAAAGAGCT
>JASBTJ010000068.1 GCA_030148485.1 Gammaproteobacteria bacterium
GCCAAACGAAAAAACCCGCGCACGCGGGCTTTTCGTTTGTCGGCTCGGTCGGCGACCGTCCTGCCCTCGGCTGAGCTTCGGGCGTTCGCAAGGGGGCGCGGTTATCTGCTGGAAGCCCTCACGGGGAATATCTGCGCGTTATCTGGACGGACCTTTGTACTCAGACTGGCTGGCGAGTGCCGACTGGATATTCCGAATAGTGATCATCAACGTCAAGTCATTGGCTGGAGACTCGTAAAAGCCATGTTTGAGGTAGAATTGGCGAGCGCGTTCATCCAGCGCATGCGCCAACACCGCTCGAATACCAATCTCTTCAGCTGCGCTGACTATGCGCAACAGTGCATCCTTCAATAGACCCGTCCCGACGCCTCGTTTCTTAAAGGATTCGTCAACCGCCAGCCTGCCTATGATGACCACAGGGACCGGGTTCGGCATGTTTCGTTTGACCTTCCCTGGCGCATCGTCACGGTTTACCGACCCGGTAGCCAGCGCACAGTACCCGATGACCCGGTCATCTCCAGCGCAAACCACATAGGTTCTGGCAGACCCACCTATCCGCTGGGTCTTGCGTGATGTTTTCTTGAGCCAGTCGTTGAGGGTCGGTTTCCCACAGTCGAAGGCGTGTATGTCATGATGCTGCGCCAGGGGTTCTGGCGCAGTAATCATTCCCATGGCGCTTTGCGGGCCAGCAGCTTCTGCAATCCAGGGTTTTCTGCAGGCGGCGTATCGAGCGCTGCGGCAAAGCGCTCAAAACGCGCTGCATCGACAGAGATCAACTGGTGATCCAGGATGACTTCCTCTGCCCGTTGAATTGCCGTTTCCAGTACAAACTCGGTGCGGTTTTGATGCAACAGCTTGGCAGCCCGATCGATCAGACTGCGCACCTGAGGGGCCGCTTTCATATTAATGGGGACTGACTGGGCCATAATGGCGACTCCATGACGATATACCTATCGTATACATAATAGCGTATACCTAATTAGGTACACAAGGACTCCGGTGCCCAGGCACC
The DNA here is from genome assembly GCA_030148485.1 of Gammaproteobacteria bacterium. Classification (GTDB taxonomy): domain Bacteria; phylum Pseudomonadota; class Gammaproteobacteria; order Chromatiales; family Chromatiaceae; genus JANTHH01. The sequence goes on from JASBTJ010000068.1 coordinate 1,013, forward strand.
AGGGACACGATTGGTGATCTATGTTAATCCAGCAAATGATCACAACCTACTGATTTTATATGTGTTCTTAGATCTCTCCGAAAGCCACAGCCGCCCCCATCCGTCGCCAATGGCGGTGCCGCAAAGCGTGTGGTGGAGCGGGTGGGGGCAGCAAATCAACCCTAGGGAAGCGCTGAACATGTCCATCCTGGACTTCTCAGCGCACGCTGCGCTGCAAACGCGGTTTGCAGCTTGCTCCAAAATCAGTCACTTGCAGTGACCGATTTTGGCGGCACCTCCCTGTGCCGCAGAACCTCTGAATTTTTCAGCGGTTCCTTAGTCGTGCGCCCTTTGCTCACGCGGACTTTCTCACGCCACCAAACGCCAAGCAAAACGCTATCGAAACTGGCGTGTGTCGTCGTGGTAGTGGTAGCCCTGCTCCAGCATGTGGGCCTCCAATTCGGCCCGATCGATCTCCCAACTGGTGACCAGGTCATCCAGATCGGTGTATTCGTTGCGCAACTTGGAATTGAGCAGGCTATAGAGCAGGTTCGGGTCCAGGTCCTTGTACCGACTCAGATCCATGGCAGCACCTCTTGATCGATTTTGCTGCAACCCAGTGTGCCAGCCGGGCACCCGGTTCGTCACTGACGGAACGCAAACCGTCAGGCGACGCCGGTCTGGTCCAGTTCGATCAAACGGCGGGTCATGTGCAGCCGCACGGGGCTTTCCTCGGTCAACATATGGAACAGATGATGCGGCCCGGTGGCCTTCTCGATCAGCTGATCCAGATCATCGCGCACCTCGGCGTACAGCTGCGGAATGCGTTGATCGAAGACATTGAGTGCCTTGCAAAACGGATCCTTGCGCAAGCGCGCCATGATGGTGTCCACGCCATCCTGGTAAAGATCGCCCAGGCTGATATGCACGGCATTGAACAGGGTCGCCCAGCCGTGGAACCAGAACATCAGATCGATATCGAAACGCTCGCCGGCGGCCGGGCCCTTGGCCAACACCTCGGTCAGCAGTTCCTTTTCCTTCACCGTCTCACCGGCTTCCAGCAGTTCGGCGCGGCCATAGCCGTCGATGGTGGAACTGGTCATCAAAATGGGGGCGTCCGGGAAGCGGTTCAGAATGAAGGTGGCGTCCTTGAGCAACGGGGCCAACTTGTCCGGCGCGTGCGGGTTGCGCTTCATGCGGGCCGAGGGCGCGGTGGACAGCACCTGGACCTGGTGGCCGCGCTCACCCAGCTCGTTCACCAAGCGGGCAAACACACCCTTGTGCAATACATCCATCGAAAAATTGAGCGCCGTCTGCTTGTGCAACAAGGCCAACTGGAGTTGCTCGGGGTAGCGCGGCGCGGTCTCGACGATGTTGGCGATCTTGCTGACCGGGATACGCTCCTTCAGCTTGCCGTGCTTGTCGACGGTGACTTCCTGATGGAATTCATCAAAGCTGATCTGCAACAGGACCTTCGCCTTCGGCCAATGCCCCGGACGGGCCTTGACGGCATCGGCCATGCCCTTGATGACCCGCTCGGTTTCGGCCTTGTCGTTGGCGAAATCGCCGTTCAGCAGAATGGCGAACGTGGTGACATGCCGCATGGCACGGATGCCGTTGTAGAAGGCATCCATGTGCTTGGTCAGATCGCCGCCGGTGAACAGCACGTTGTCGGCAAGCTCATCCACGATCCGGTAGACCTGTTGCGGATCGGCCTCGGCCGAGGTCAACGGCCGCCAGATGAACATACAGTGACGACAGGTCTGCGGGCAGCCCATGGCAGGGATGATGCCGGCCTTTGCCAGACGCGGTCGGTCGCCGGTGAAGCCCGGGTCCGGCAGGGCGTCCACCAGGGCAAGGCGTTGCAGGTCCTCGGGACTGAGCATGTCGCCATAGCGCTCGCGCTCGTGACGTGCGAGGTCGCCGTAGGCCTTTTTGTAATCCTGGGTGAACAGCCCCAGGCTGTCCCATACCTTGCGAATGCGCTCCACCAGCCGCTCGACATCGCCGCCCTGGGCCGCCAGCAGTCGCTGCAACTGCCCCTGCTGGGCCGGCCCGCCAGGCGCCGCCCGCAGCCAGTGATCGATATAGCCGCGAATGAAATCGTCCGCCTCGTCGACCAACAGCAGGTCCATCAACCAACGACGTGCCGGATTGGTGAAGGTCGCCAGCACCTGCTCCCGATAGTCCACATGAACGTCGTGCTGCATCCAGTGGAACGCATACAGATAGGTGAGCAGAAACGTCAGATCGTCGCGGTCGGGCCGGTCGCCCAACAACTCGGCCATGGCACCGCCAGTTAGCCGGTTCACTTCATGTTTGAAGCGCTCGCGCATGCGCGGCAGATAGATGGCCAGCAACTGCTGCTGACTGGCATACATCGGCTGAATGCTGGAAACGACGGCGGACATGGCGATGGGCGCGACATAGGACGGTGACGATGGCGGCAAACATAGCACAGCGACCGTCGCTGCGGCGGCGATCCGGGCGGCATTTCCCGCTGCACGACTAGGGATTTAGGCTCGACGCGAGGCCTTCAGGATCACGAACTTGGCGTTCGACGCAACCAGCTCGACAGCACCGAAGGTCTGCTTCAGGGTGATGTCGTGGCGCAGGTGACGATTACCGACCACCCATAGCGCCCCGCCGGGGCGCAACGCCCGATGCGCCTGGCGAAACATGCGCAACGCGATATGGTCGCTCACTGCCTGTTGCTGATGAAACGGCGGGTTGCAGAGCACTAGGTCGACACTGGCCGATACCGCATCCGCCAGGCCGTCACCGACCTGAAAGGACACCGGCCGGGTGCCTCCCAGCACCGCTGCGACATTGTGTCGCGCCGACGCCACCGCCATGTGGGATTCGTCGACGAAGTGCACCGCCGCATCCGGGTGTCGATGGGCGACCAGCAAGCCGACCACCCCGTTACCGCACCCCAGATCCACGATGTCACGCGCCGCAGGCAAGGTCGGCAGATGCTGCAGGAAAAATCGCGTGCCGATATCCAGCCCATCCCGGGAAAACACGTTGGCGTGGTTGCATAGCGTCCAATCGGTTCCCTCTAGGCGATAGCTCACCGGATAGGGATCGACCCCCAAAGGCAGAGCCGGGTCCGCCATCACACGGATCAGTTTTGCTTTCTTCCATCCGGGTTGGGTATCGGTGGGGCCCAGCACCCGTTCCAATACCTCCCACAGCGACTTCGGCAAGGCCTTGATCATGCCGGCCACTAGGATTCGCGTGGTCGGCGCAAGCAGCGGTTTCAGTCGCCGCAGCTGCGTCTCCAGTAGGCCCACTACCTTGGGAACCCGGATCACCACCAGACCCCACGGCGGCGTGGGTTCATCGACGCTGTCGATCAGCCGCACCGCATCCTCAGGCAGGTTGTTGGCGGCCAGATTCAGGCGGGTGGCCTGCTGGCTCAGCCAGCTGTCCGACCAGGACTGCATCGTCGCGGCACCTGCGCCGGCCAGGGCGACGGCCAGGGCGCCGAAGCTATCGTTCACCACCAGCACCCGCAGACCCGGGAGGATATCGCCGATTTCCGTCAGCAGATATTCGTCCGCTGCGTCCCAGGCGCGCAGCAGCTCGCGCCGACGACGGGGCAGCCTTTGTAGGCTGAAGCGCCCCTGTGGGACGTCGAGTTGTGAATCTGGCGCTGACACGAGGACTCCGGAACGTTTGCGCGGGGTGCAGACTCTACACGGCTGACCGACACGGGCAATCCCTGCTGCTATGCTTATTTGGCCGGTCAATGGCCCGAGCTTCGGATACAATGCAGCGCTTTTTCAGCGACCGACGATCTTGAGCGAGCAAAACCCCCTCTTTCTGCGCGGCCAACGCTGGCTGAGCGACACCCAAAGCGAACTCGGCCTGGGCATCGTCCAGGACGTGGACGCCCGTTGCGTGCATATGGCGTTTCCCGCCACCGGCGAGATCCGCCTCTACGCCCGCCGCGAGGCCCCGCTCACCCGTGTACGCTTCGATGCCGGCGAACTGATCCTGGACCAGCACGGCAACGAACTGGCGATCGTACGCGTCGATGAAGCCGACGGCTTGTTGACCTATGTGTGCGAAGGCATGCACGGTGAGACCGTCACCCTGCCCGAGACCGAGCTGAACGACCATACCCGGCTCAATCGCCCGCAACAGAAATTGCTGTCCGGCCGCATCGATGCCGACACCTGGTTCGACCTGCGTTACCAGACCTGGCAGCAGACCGCCGCAGAGGCCGTGTCCCCGGTGCGCGGCTTGCTCGGTGCACGCGTCGGACTGATCCCGCATCAGTTGTATGTCGCCCACGAGGTCGCCTCCCGCCACGCGCCACGGGTGCTGTTGGCCGACGAGGTCGGTTTGGGCAAGACCATCGAGGCCGGCCTGATCCTGCATCGGCTGTTACTGACCGGACGTATCAAGCGGGTGCTGGTGGTGGTACCCGAACCCCTGCTGCACCAGTGGCTGGTGGAAATGCTGCGGCGTTTCAATCTGCGTTTTGCGTTGTTCGACGAAGCACGTTTCGACGCCGCCGGCGGCGACGAGGACGAGCACAACGGGACGAACCCCTTCCAGACCGAACAACAAGTGCTCTGCAGCCAGGCCTTGTTGACCCGCAGACCGGAGATCGCCCGTGCCGCATTGGCCGGAGACTGGGACATGCTGGTCGTGGACGAGGCCCATCACCTGGCGTGGTCGCCGGACGCCTCCAGCCTGGACTACCAGTTGATCGAAGCGCTCGCGGAACAGACCCCGGGGGTGCTGCTGCTCACCGCCACGCCGGAACAGCTCGGGCGTGCCGGGCACTTCGGCCGCTTGCGCCTGCTGGACCCGCACCGCTTTCACGATTACCCGGCCTTTGTCGCGGAGGAGCAGCAGTACGCCCCGATTGCCGCGCTGGCGGCCCGCCTGCTCGATGGTGACGAAATCGATGCGGCTGATCGCGCGGCGCTGGTCAGTCTGATCGGCGACATGGACGGTTTATCCCCGGACGCACTGATCGACAAGCTGGTCGATCGCCATGGCACCGGCCGCGTGCTGCTGCGCAACACCCGGGCCGCCATCGCCGGTTTTCCGGGGCGCGAACTGTTGAGTGCCGAACTGCCCTGGCCCGACGCCTACGCGGAGCTGGGCGCCGATCCCCGGGCGCTGGTCACGCCCGAGCAGGTACACGGGCTCGGCTGGACCGACCACGACCCTCGCCTGCCCTGGTTGGCGGATACCCTCAAGGCCCTGCGCCCGGAGAAGGTGCTGCTGATCTGCGCCCACGCCGACACCGTTCTGGCACTCAAGGAGGCCCTGCTCGCCCGGTACGGCATCCATGCCGCGGCCTTCCACGAGCATATGGCCATCGTCGAACGCGACCGCGCCGCGGCATTCTTTGCCGACCCTGAGGAAGGCAGCCAGGTGTTGCTCTGCTCCGAGATCGGCTCGGAGGGACGCAATTTCCAGTTCGCCCACCACCTGGTGCTGTTCGATCTGCCGCTGGACCCGGAATTGCTGGAGCAACGCATCGGCCGACTCGACCGTATCGGCCAGACCGATACCATTCGCATCCACGTACCCTACCTGAGCAACAGCCCGAGCGCCGTGCTGCACGACTGGTATGCGTTGGGTCTGGGGGCCTTTCAAGGACCCTGCCCGGCGGCACCGGGCGTGTTCGAGCAGCTCGGCGAGACCTTGATCGACACCCTTGCCGATCCCAGCCGCTGCGGTGCACTGGTGGCCGAGGCCGCTGCCCTCACCGTGCGCCTGAACGAGGAGCTGGAGGCCGGCCGCGACCGCTTGCTGGAGCTGCACTCCCACCGCCCGGCCGTATCCGCCCCCCTGGTCGAGGCCATCGAGGCCCAGGAGGCGACCAGTGCCGTGCTCGATTACATGACCCGCTATTGGGACGCCTACGGCGTGGATCACGAGCCCGGCGCCGGGCAGAGTGCCGTGCTCCATCCAGGCAGCCACATGCTGCACGAATCCTTCCCCGGCCTGCCGGAGGACGGCCTCACGGTCACCTTCGACCGCACCAACGCGCTCGCCCATGAAGACCGCGAGTTCCTGACCTGGGAACACCCGATGGTACGCGGCGCCATGGACATGCTCACCAGTTCCGACCTGGGTAGCGCCGCGCTGATTGCGGTACAGGACCCCCGACTCAAGCCCGGGTCGGTACTGTTGGAACAGCTCTACGTCGCCGAATGCCCGGCACCGCCCGAATTGCAGATGGCGCGCTATCTGCCGGTCACCTCGCTGCGCTTGTTGATCGACGTGCAGGGCAAAGAACGCAGCGGCGAGTTTCCCTATGAAACGCTGCGCGGCACCTGCCTGACCCGCAACCGCAAACTGGCGCGCGCCGTGATCAAGTCCCAGGCGGAACGGCTGCCCGCGATGCTCGCTCAAGGTGAACGCATCGCCACCCAGGCCGCCGTACCGATGGCCGCAGAAGCACGCAACCGGGCGGCAAGCATGCTCGGCCAGGAACTCGAAAGACTGCACGAACTCAACGCCCGACACGCCGGCGTCAGGGCCGATGAATTGACCCGGCTGGCCGCCGAACAGAAACTGGTCGAACGGCTGGCGGGCAAGCTGCACCTGCGCCTGGACGCCGTGCGCGTGGTCGTCAGCCACTGAACACCCACCAAACCGGACTCAAATTCGCCAAGCAGCGGCCGTCAAACCTACCATGCGCGACAAGCCCCAACCCATTCGCCGGTCGGCCGCCGACCAGCCGGACCCGGTGATCCGCTACCGGCTATCCACAGACGACCCGCCGCGCACCCTGGCCATATCCGCCACCGTGGAGGACATCACCGGATTTCCCGCCGCCGAGCTGTTCATCGATCCCGCGCTCTGGTTGGACCGCGTCGTGCCGGCACATCGCCCCGCCGTGGCCGCGGCCTGGCGGGACGCCTCGCCGGACCGGGAAACCTGTATCGAGTACCAGTTGCTCGGAGTGGACGGCCAGATTCGAGTGTTTCGGGACCGCTTCATGCAAGTGCAAGGTCCAGACGGCGTTACCGAGCTGGTGGGTGAACGACGACATCTCACCCAAACCACGGCGGCGGCCAAGGCGCTCGGCGCATTTGACGTGCCGGCACAGCCAGCCAACTCCTTCCAGCACCTGCTGTTCGACTCCCTGCCCATCGGGCTCGCGCTGACACGCATGAACGGCGAACTGGTGCAGGTCAACCAGGCTTATGCCGACATCATCGGCCGTTCCATCGAGGAAACCCTCGGTCTGACGTACTGGGATATCACCCCGGATCGATATAGCGACGAGGAAGCCGCACAGCTGGACAGCCTGCAGCGCAGCGGCAGCTATGGCCCCTACGAAAAGCATTACATCCACAAGCGCGGTCACCTCGTGCCGGTGCGGCTGTCCGGCCTGTTGGTCGAACACGACGGCGAGACCTTCATCTGGTCCAGCGTGGAAAACATCGCCGATCTGAAGACGGCGGAGGCGGAGCTACGACGCTCCGAAAGCGAACTGCGCGAGATCATCGACAACCTGCCGGACACCTTCTATCGCACCGATGCCGAGGGGCGGGTGGTGCTGGTCTCACGGCGGGTGGAGGAACTGCTCGGCTGGCGCGTCGAGGAAATGATCGGGCGCCCCTTGGCCGACCTTTACGTCGAGCCCGACGGTCGCACTCGCTTTCTACAGATCTTGGCGGACAATGGCGGGACGCTGTCCAGCTTCGAGGTGGAAGTGCGGCGCAAGGACGGTGCCAGGATATGGGTTGCGACAAATTCGCATTATTGGTGTGACAGCAGCGGCACCATCCTCGGGGTGGAAGGCGCCGTACGGGACATCACCGCGTCCAAGCGGGCCCAAGACATGCTCGCCCAGGCCGCGGTGGTGTTCGAAACCGCAGCGGAAGCCGCATTGATCACCGATCATGAGAATCGCATCGTGGCGGTCAACCCAGCGTTCACCGAGATCACCGGCTACACCGAATCCGAGGTGCTGGGCAAGGCACCGGTATTCCTGCGCTCCGGACGGCACCCGGAGTCGTTTTTCGTCCAGCAAGGGGAAACAGTGCGCAAGCACGGCCGCTGGCAAGGCGATATCTGGCACCGCTGCCGCGACGGCAAGGTGATCCCGACCTGGCAGACCACCAGCACGGTACGCGGCGACCAGGGCGAACTGATCTACCACGTATCGCTGTTCGCCGACATCACGCCGATCAAGGACACCCAGCAGCAACTGGACCATCTGGCGCACCACGACGCGCTCACCGGACTACCCAATCGATTGATGTTCAACGACCGGCTGACCCACGCCATCGCCAACGCCCGCCGCCATGGCACCCTGCTGGCGGTGCTGTTCATGGACATGGATCGCTTCAAGGACATCAACGACAGCTTCGGACACCCGGCCGGGGACCGGCTGCTATGCGACGCCGCCGAGCGGCTGCTGGCGACGGTACGCAATCAGGACACAGTGGTACGCCTGGGCGGCGACGAGTTCCTGGTGATGATGGAGGACATCCGTGAGCCCGAGGACGCCGCGGTACTGGCCAGCAAGCTGCTCAAGGCCTTTGAACCGGCATTCAGCGTGGCCGGTCATGATCTGCGCCTGACCCTCAGCATTGGCATCAGCGTCTTCCCCCGCGACGGCGACGATGTCCCAACCCTGCTCAAACACGCCGATTCCGCCATGTATCGGGCCAAGGAAGAAGGCCGCAACGGCTTCAATTTCTATACCGAACAACTCACCGCCGCCGCCTTTGAACGCCTGACCCTGGAGAGCGCGTTGCGTCGCGCCGTGGAATTGGAGGAATTCGAACTCCACTTCCAGCCCCAGGTCGCCTTGTCCGACGGCCGGCTGATCGGCGCCGAGGCGCTGATCCGCTGGCGACATCCCGACTACGGACTGATGTTTCCCGACGACTTCATTCCGTTGGCGGAACGTATCGGCTTGATCATCGATATCGGTGAATGGGTCATGCGAACCGCGTGTGACCAGTTGCGTGCCTGGGATGTCCGTGGCCAACATCTGCCCCGCCTCAGCCTGAACATCGCCGTGGCCCAGATACAGCAGCTGGGCTTCGCCGACCGGGTTGCACGCTGCATGCGCGACGCAGACGTAGCCCCGTCGCGGCTGGAGCTGGAGCTCACCGAGTCATTTGCGATGCACAAGCGCCGCGAGGCGATCCGGACCCTCGCCCAACTGCGTGAGCTGGGGGTCAGCATCGCCATCGACGATTTCGGTACCGGGTATTCGTCGCTCAGTCAGCTCAAACGTCTGCCCATCACCCTGCTCAAGGTCGATCAGTCGTTTGTCCGGGACATCCCGGCCGACAACAACGACGAGGCGATCACCCTGGCGATCATCGCCCTGGCGCAACAGCTGGACCTGGAAGTGGTCGCAGAGGGCGTCGAGACCGAGGAACAGCTCGCGTTTCTACGACACCACGGTTGTTGCGCCGGCCAGGGGCTGCTGTTCGGCGCGCCCCTCCCCGCAGCCGATTTCGCCCAACGCTGGCTGCTCCAAGACCCCGCGGCCGACTGACCCGCCCAATTGACCCCGATCAATACGTGGTCTTTATCCCCATTGCATCACCACGTCGCTGCGCCATACTCAAGGTGCGCGGGACGATACGGATACCGTCTGGCACCGCAAAATCGAGCGACCCTTGTCGCCGTTGCCAATAGCGCGTTGATCCATTCGTAAGGAGGGGTAGGCCCATGTTCCTGAAAGAACCGACCACTGGCCATCTCGTCGAAGTGCTTGATCTGCAAGCCCTCTTCGATCCCTTCCAGGCGCAGATCAGCGGCCGATACCATGTCGGCGAAGAGCTCCCGGAACCGGCGAATTTCACCAAGGCCGATCTCGGCTTTCTGTCCGGCGAACGCCTGCCCCAATGCTGGCTGGACCCTGACTACCGTGAACTGCACCCAGCCGTCAGGGCAGACCGAAACAGTCCCGCGCATACCCGCACGCCCTCGGGCGCTTAAGCGCTGCCACCAGCGGCGCCATCAGAAGGCCCGCTCCGGCGGGCCTTCTGCCGTTATTGCCACCCCGTCACCCGGACACGGGTTTCCGCGCTTGTGCATAGTAGCCGCCAAATGCCTCGGCGGACATCGGCTCGGCATACAGATACCCTTGCACCGTGTCGCAGTCGCAGTCCCGCAGGAACGCTTCCTGCAGATCCGTTTCGACGCCTTCGGCAACCACATCCAATTTCAGCGCATGTGCCATGGCCACCACCGACTGCACGATGGCCGCATCGTCCGGATCGGACGTGATGTCACGAATGAACGAGCGATCCACCTTCAACGTGTGTATCGGGAACTGCTTGAGATAACTCAACGACGAATACCCGGTGCCGAAATCGTCGATCGCGACCCGCACACCCAGGCCCCTCAATCGCTGCATCACTGCCACGGCGGCGTCCGCCTGCTGCATGATGATGCTCTCGGTGATCTCCAGATCCAGCAATGCCGGCGCGCAGCCGGTCTCCTGCAGGATCTGCTCGATGCGGCCGGCCAGCTTGACATCCGCGAATTGTCGTGCCGACAGATTGACGGCGATGCGTAGATCGACCCCGGCGGCACGCTGCCACTGGCGCGCCTGGGCACAGGCGGTTTTCAACACCCACTCGCCCACCGGCACGATCAGACCCGTATCCTCCAGCAACGGAATAAAGTCATCCGGCGGCACCATGCCCTGGTCCGGTCGCTCCCAACGGATAAGCGCCTCGGCAGCCACCACCCGTCCGGTGCGAATATCCAACTGCGGCTGGTAGAACAACACGAACTCCTCGCGATCGAGGGCCCGCCGCAGATTGGCTTCCAGGGCCAGTCGTGTTGCCGCACGACTACTCATGCCCTCGGCGTAAAAATGGTAGCCGTCCCGACCGTTTTCCTTGGCCTTGTACATCGCGGTATCGGCATGCTTTAGCAGTTCGGACGCGTCCTGTCCGTCGTCGGGATAGGTCGATATGCCGATACTCGCGGTGACGAACAGTTCGTGACCGTAGACCACGATGGGATCAGCCAAGGCCGCGAGCACTTTTTGCGCGACCGCTTGCACGCGTTGCTGATCTTCCGCCACCTCGATCAGCAGGGTGAATTCGTCGCCGCCCAATCGGGCAACGGTATCGGCGGCACGTACACAGCCAAGCAGCCGCTCAGCGGCCGATTGCAACAGCAGATCGCCTGCTTCGTGACCTAGGGTATCGTTTACGTTCTTGAAACGATCCAGATCCATGAACAACACCGCCAGTTTGCCGCCGTCGCGGCGCTTGCTGTCGATGGCATGGGTCAGCCGATCCATGAACAGGGAGCGGTTGGGCAGTTCGGTGAGCACGTCATGGTGCGCCAGATAATGCAGGCGCTCCTGAGTCTGCATGCGTTCGGTGATGTCCTTTCCGGTGGACACGAAGTGGGTGATCTGCCCGCGCTGGTTGCGCAACGGCGTGATGGTCTTTTCCTCGTAGTACAGACTGCCATCCTTGCGCCGATTGATCAGGATGTCGCGAAAATCCCGGCCGGCGCGGATGCGCTTCCACAGTTGGGCGTAGAACTGTGGGGTATGTTTTCCCGAGCGCACCACCCGCGGCGTTTGTCCCAGCAATTCCTCCCGGGTGTAACCGGTGGTCACTGTGAAGGCGGGATTGACATATTCGATCACCCCGTGGCTATCGGTGATGAATACGCTGTCGGCGGTATTCTCCAGTGCACTCGACAACTTGATCATCTGCGCCTCGGTCCGTCGTCGGTCGTCCATTTCCAACGCCAGGGTCACCATGTCCGCGACGGAGCTGGCGAAGCTCTGTTCGTCCAGGAACCAACGGCGCTCGCCACCTACGTGCTCGTGACACACCACCCCGGCCAATTGACCGCCGCGCCGCACCGGGGCCTCCAGCAAGGCGCCGACCCCTTGCGGCTCCAGATAGGCCCGCCTGAGTTCCCTGGTGCGCTCATCCGTTCGCGCATCGTCGGCAGCGATCACGCGCCCGGCGCCCAAGGCCTGGAAATATGCCGGAAAATCAGTGCTGCACAGGACCCGCCCCTCGACCGTCTGCTGCGCCGCGCCCCAGGCACCAGTGGCTACGCAGCGTAATTCGGAATAAGCAACGTCATACATCCAGACACTGACCCGCGCGACGTTCAAGGTGTCCGCGGACGCGCAACAGATATCGGTCAGCACAATGTCGAGATGGCTGTCCATTGAGGTGTCCCGCACGGCCATGGTCAGCAATGCCGATTGCTGTTGCCGCAACCGGTGCTCGGCCGCGCGGCGTACTTCGACTTCGCGCTGCAACGACTCCTTATCCTGTTTGAGTTCCGCGGTCTGTCGTTCAACCACATCGGCAATAACCTGGTTGCGGACCCGCAGCTCCCGGGTTCGCGCGACGACACTGTTCGCCAGGTTGTACAACAGGGCAGTGAGGATCAATCCGGTTGCCAAGGCGACCCACACCGAGCCGTGCCACACCGCTGCCCAAGGGATCGTGTGCTCGAATTCGATCAGAAACGTGTGATCAGGAAATGCCAGGGCGTACTCGGCGCGCAACGACGGCAGGCTGACCACGTTGACCCCGGTGGGCGAATCTGCCGTGGCCGACAGGACACGTGATTGAGCGTCGTCCACCGTATCGAGCGTAAGACGGATACGTGTTTCCGCTGCCCGTGGCAATGCGGCGAGCAAGCCCGGCACGTCCACCATCACCGCCAACAAACCGCTGACGTGATTGCGCCGCACGCGCTGGGGCGGAGCCTCCCTGCCCTGGTACAGCGCCTTGACCAGCATAAGGGTCGAACCTGGACCACCTTGGTCCTGTGCCAGTGCCGCTACCGCTGCGGTGACAACGGCGTTGTCCGCTGCCCGCGCGAAATCAGGTTCGCTCAGTACATTCAGCCCCAAGAGTGATTCTGTTGCCGGGGCGATGGGTTCCAAGTAGCGAACCGGAAAGAGCGAATCCGGAAAAATGGGGGAGTCGCCTGTTGCACCGTCAGCAGCATGAATCCGAAATTCCGCATGGCCATCTTCGCGCATCTCGGCCTCGAATGCGGCACGTCCGGCCTTGTCGACACGCGGCATATAAGTCAGCTGGAGTATGAAACCCAGACGTGACAACAGATCCGCCGAGATCAACCGGAACTCGTCCGCCGAAACCTCTTTTGACGCATTGAACAAGGCGGCCAGACCGTAGATGGATTCGTGGGCGGCCGTCAGTTCGCGAAAGACACCGTCACGATACTGGATGGCGTTCGCGTTGAAGCGCACTGCCTCGTTGTCGTAGTTCACCTTCACGCCGTACGCGGCCAGCGCTACCGTCAACGCGACACCGGCGAGCAGCGCGAGAAAGACGGCCGAAGTAACGCCTCGATGGCAACGGCAGGCCATCATGTGACACTGCACTCCGCGACGATTCTCAATAGATTTGGCTGAGAAACAAACCCGGACACCGCGTGTGCCCAACCCTCGACCCTCGCTTTGGCTGGCCCTCCCGCCAGCCCGCCGAGCATATCGACGGAAAAAGGCAATCGCGAACACTCCCATGCGTCGTCAACCTTATTGTGTTGTACAGACGGCAAGCGGGACATGATTCTCCAGGGACACGACGCCGGTTATTGCTATGGATAGCGGCCGGTTTGCGCTCAGGTTTACAGCGGGGACTCGCCTAATCGCGTCGCCTCCGATAGGCTTGCGACGATCCCAAAAGAACGAGCACGATGCAAAGTTTCCGCCCCCGCTTGCCCGATAATCTGGTGGCCGATCTCGCGCAAGGCGGCACACTGCTTACCGTCAACGATCGCCTGGCCAGATACCTGCACGCGCGTTATCACGCAACCTACCTAAGCGCAGGCAAGCAGGCCTGGCAGACCCCGGCGATTATACCGCTCGGCGCCTGGCTCGGGCGCAACCACGCCATCGCAGTGGATCTGGGGTTTACCGACAAGCCATTGCTGAGCACCGCGCAGGAGCGACAACTGTGGGAAAGGATCATCGCCACCGACGACAGCGACATGCCGCTGCTGCAGCCGGGTGCGGCGGCACGCAGCGCCATGGACGCCTATCGCTTGGTGCATCAGTGGGCGCTGGGCGATCATCCCGACTTGGCGTCGACTCCCGAGGGCGAAGCCTTCACACGGTGGTCCGCACGCTTCGAGCGGCACTGCCACGCCCATGCCGGCCTGCCCGCCTGTCGGCTACCGGCGCTACTGACCGACGCGGTCGAACAGGGTGCGCTGCCACTGCCGGGTGTGGTTTGGCTGGCGGGGTTCGACGAATGCTCGCCGGCGCTACAAGGCTTGCTCGATGCGATGGCCGCGGCGGGCACTACCGTGGAGATCCTGCCCGCGGCCGGCGCAGCGGGTACGACGACACGTTTCGCGTTAGCTGATCCTGTCGACGAGCGACAACAGGTCGCCAACTGGGCTTTGGCGCGGGCGCGGGCGACCCCCGACGCGCGCATCGGGATCGTCTGTCCCGACATCCAGCGACAGCGTGAACCGCTGCGACAAACCCTCTTGGCATCCCTGGCCCCGGAAAGCCTGCTGCCGGGCGCCGACCGTAGGCCGCTACCGGTCAATTTCAGCCTGGGGCTCCCCTTGGCGGATCAGCCGATGATCCGGGACGCCCTGCTGCTGCTCAATCTCGCTGTTGCCCGACGGGACCGGGACGGGCTCAGCCAGGCCGAGCTGTCACAACTGTTGCGCTCACCTTTCGTCGGCGAAGGCCTACTGGAAACGCATCAGCGGGCCTTGCTGGATGCCGAACTGAAACGTCGAGGATTCCCTTGCTACAACCTGGCGCGGCTGACCCAGCAACTGCGCGTGATCGCCCCGGACGGCCCCCTGCATTGCCCCGGGTTGGATGCGCGTGTCGCACAGATCGATTCCCTGCTGGACCAACAACCTCCGCAGGCCGACACGCGTCACTGGGCGGATCATTTCCGCCAGTTGCTGGAGCTATGGGGCTGGCCTGGCCAGCGCGGCCTCGACAGCCACGAGTATCAGCAGCACCAAGCCTTTGACGACGTACTCACCGAACTGGCGACCCTGGCGCGGGTCAGCACGCCAAGCGGGCCACGCCCAGCGCTGACCAAGTTGCAGCAGCTCGCCGGCGACGCACTGTTCCAGTCCGAAGGCAGTGACGCTCCGATCCAGGTACTCGGTGTACTGGAAGCCGCGGGACAGCATTTCGAACATCTTTGGGTGTTGGACCTGACCGCGGCCCGGTGGCCACCGGCACCGGCGCCGAATCCGCTTTTGCCGACCAGCCTGCAACGCCATTTTGGTCTTCCTCATGCCAGCGCAGAGCGGGAACTGATGTTCTCCCGGCAGATCATGCAACGGCTGACCGGTGCGGCGGACGAGCTGATCGTCAGCCACGGGCAGCGGGATGCCGACGGCGAGCAGGACGTCAGCCCGCTGATCGCCCACCTCCCCTTGGGCGATCCTGCCACCCTCGGCCTGAGCGACCCGGCGCCACCGCAGCGGGCCGTGCTGGAGGGGCTTGACGACTGGTTGGCACCCGCCGCGCCCACTACCCTTGCCGGTGGTACGCCGTTGCTCGCCGATCAGGCGGCCTGTCCGTTCCGCGCCTTTGCCCGATACCGCCTGGGAGCGCGCGCGCTGGAACACGTCAGCCATGGCCCCGACCCGCGACTGCTCGGCAACCAGATACACAGCATGCTCGAAGCGCTGTGGCGTGAATTGGGCAGCCTGGCGGGCCTGCGCCAACGGAACGAAGAGGCGCTGGCAGCGTTGATCGACCGCACCGTAGCGTCGGTGCTGGAAACCACCGGGCGCGCTCGTCCCGATCTGTACACCCCGGCATTCGTCGCCCTGGAACAGACCCGACTGGTGCGACTACTGCGCGATTGGCTGGATATCGAACAACAACGGCAACCGTTCACCGTGTTGCGCCTGGAGCAACGGGGCACGGCCCAGGTCGGCCCGTTGACCCTCAAGGTGCAGGCCGATCGGGTGGACCGACTGCTGGACGGCCGTACCGTGGTGATCGATTACAAGACCGGGCGCAAGCAGCGCACCGCCACCTGGACAGCGGATCGCCCCGAAGAGCCCCAGGTGCCGCTGTACGCGACCAATCAGGCCGATCCGGTGGCGGCCGCGGCCATCGCCCGGGTGCGTGCGGACAAGGACGGCGGGTTCAAGGGCTTGGCCGAAAGCGACGACCTGTTGCCCGGGGTCGTGACCTTCAAGGGCAGCGACACCCTGCCCGACTGGGCCTCGCTGCAACAGCATTGGCGTACCCGACTGGCGGCGTTGGCCGAAGAAATCGTCGCCGGACGCGCGGACCCCACGCCGTCCGACCAGGCCTGCCGCTATTGCGATCTGGCAAGCTTCTGTCGGGTGGCGATGATGGACGACGACGGGGCCATGGAGGGAGACGATGCCTGACACCCCGCACACCATTCCGGACGCCGCACAACGCGAACGCGCACTGGCAGCGGATGCCAGCTTCATCGTTCAGGCACCGGCCGGCTCCGGCAAGACGGAACTGCTGACCCAGCGGGTGTTGCGGCTGCTGGCAGTGGTGGACGAGCCGGAAGAGATCCTGGCGATGACCTTCACCCGCAAGGCCGCCGCGGAGATGCGCCAGCGCATCCTCGGCGCGCTCCATGCGGCACACGAGGCCGAGCCTGACGAAGCGCACAAACGCCGCACCTGGCAGCTCGGACGCCAGGTGTTGGCGCGCGATGACGCTCAGGGCTGGGACCTGACGAACAACCCGTCACGCCTGCGTGTGCTGACCATAGACGGGCTATGCGCCGGACTTACCCGGCAATTGCCGCTGCTGTCCCGACTGGGCGGCAACCTGGAAACGGTCGAGGATGCGCGTCCGCTGTATCTGGCCGCGGCACGCAATACCCTCGCGGCGCTGGACGACGCCGACGTCGGTCACGCGGTAGGCGTCCTGCTCGGGCATCTGGAGAACAATACCGAGAAGACGGCCGGCTTGATCGCCGACCTGCTCGCACGACGCGAACAGTGGCTGGGGAAGCTGCTTGGACACGACTCGCGCGTGGTGCTGGAAGCAGCTCTCGCCGACAGCGTGGGCGCCCATCTGGCGACGCTGCACAGCAAGCTATCAAGCGACTTGGCCTGCACGCTGGCCGAACTGGCGCACTTTGCCTACCAACAGCGGGTGATCGCGGACAAGAAGCCCGCCCTGCTCGCGCCGTTCGCCGATCGCACCGCGCCACCCAAGGCGGATGTCGCCGAACTGCCCGCCTGGCAGGCAGTGGCCGAACTGTGCCTGACGAGCGCCGGCGCGCCCCGTAGCCGCCTGACGGTCAGTGAGGGCTTTCCCGCCGACAAGAAGAATCCGCTGTTCGTACAGCGCAAGGCTCAGATGCAGGACTGTCTGGCCGTGTTCAAGGACAATCCGGACCTGACCCAGGCGCTGGCCGCGGTACGGCAACTGCCGGCGCCACGATTCGTGGATGCCCAATGGCAGGTACTCGAAGCCCTGGTGCAAGTCTTGCTGCGCGCAGCAGCAGAGTTGCAACTGGTATTCGCCACCCACGGCCAGGGGGACTTTGCCGAAGTGCATGCCCGCGCGCTGTTGGCGTTGGGCGAATCCGACGCCCCGACGGATCTGGCCTTGGCGCTGGACTACCGGCTACGGCACATCCTGGTGGATGAGTTCCAGGACACCTCGTCCGGCCAGTACGAGCTGCTGGAGAAACTGACCGCCGGCTGGCAACAGGGCGACGGCCGCACGCTGTTCGTGGTGGGCGACCCCATGCAATCGATCTATGCCTTTCGCCAGGCGGAGGTCGGGTTGTACCTCCAGGCGCGGACCCGGGGCATTGGCCAGATCAGGCTGGAGCCTCTTGAGCTGACGGTCAATTTCCGCTCCGTGCCCGCCGTGGTGGCGTGGGTCAACCAGGCGTTCCCCGCGATCTTCCCGGCCAACGAAGATGCCACCACCGGCGCTGTCCGCTACAGCCCCTCGCAACCGCACCGCCGTGATGCCGGCGATCGGGCCGTCCGGATTCATGCGCAGGCGGCGCGCGACGACTTGGCCGAGGCCAGCCAGGTGGTCGCTTTGGTTCGCACCGCGCGACAGGAAGACCCGACCGGCAGCATCGCCGTATTGGCACGCAGCCGTAATCACCTGTCGCAGATCGCACGCGCGCTGCAACAGGCCGGGCTGGCCTACCGAGCCGTCGACGTGGACCGACTCGGACAATTGCCCGCGGTGCAGGACATGCACAGCCTGCATCGGGCGCTGCGGCACCCCGCCGACCGGGTAGCCTGGCTCAGCCTGCTGCGTACGCCCATGATCGGGCTGACGCTGGCGGATCTGCTGTTGATCGCCGGCGAGGACAGCCAAACCATTCCCGACCGGCTGCGCCAGGGTGCGCTGCCGGACCGCTTGAGCCCCGACGGCCGGACCCGGATGGCACGCGTGCTCCCGGTGCTTGACGCGACCCGCGCCACCTATCGACGTCGCCCGCTGCGGGACTGGCTGCTCGGTTGCTGGCAGGCCCTGGGCGGTGCCGCGTGCCTGCGCAGCGACGCCGAACACGCGGCGGTGCAAAGCTATCTCGAGCTGGTCACCGCCCATGATCGCGGCGGTGAACTGGCCGACCCGGATGCCTTCGATGACGCCCTGGAACGCCTGTTTGCCCCACCCGACGCCAGTACCGACGACAGCCTGCAATTGATGACCATGCACAAGGCCAAGGGGCTGGAGTTCGACACCGTCATCCTGCCCGGCCTGGGCCGTGCGCCACGGCGCGAAGACAAGCCGCTGATCACCTGGCTGGAACGGCCCAACCCGGCGGGAGAAACCCAGGTGTTGATCGCGCCCATCAAGCCGGCCCACGAGGAACGCGACGGGATATTCGACTTCATTTGGGGGCTCAACCGGCAAAAACAGACCTTGGAGACCGCCCGCCTGCTCTACGTCGCCGCCACCCGCGCCCGAGGTCGTTTGCATCTGCTCGGCCATGTCGGGTTCGACAGCAAAGACGGCCAGCCAAAGCCTGCGGCCAATTCGCTGCTCGCCGCATTGTGGCCGGCGGTGGCGTCGTCTTTCGAGGGGCTGACGGCCCCCACGGCAACAGCGACCACGGACACGCCTCTACCCAAGCTGGCGCGCCTGGCGGCCGATTGGCAATCGCCGCCCCAAGCGCCGGTACTGGACCTGCCGCCCCCGTCGGCACGGGGCGCGGCTGAAGCCATCCCCTTCGACTGGGCCGGACAGACCGCGCGCCACGTCGGCACCCTGGTCCATCGGTATCTGGAACGCATCGGCAACGAGGGATCGCATGCCTGGGACCCCGGGCGCATCGACAACCTGGCCGGTGCGTTGCGCGTCGGCCTGCTGGACCTGGGCGTACCGCCCGATGCGTTGGACAGTGCGTCGGAACGCGCCCTTGCCATGCTGCAACGCACCCTGGCCGACCCCCGTGGCCGCTGGATTCTGGACTCGCACCCCGGCGCTTGCTGCGAATGGGCATTGACCGAGGCCACCGGCAACGGCGTGATCAATCACGTGATCGACCGCAGTTTCATCGACGCGGAAGGCGTGCGCTGGATCGTCGACTACAAGACCGGCGATCATGCCGGCAGCGACCTGGACACGTTTCTCGATCAGGAGCAGGCCCGGTATGCCGCACAGTTGGCCGGCTATGCGCGGGTGGTGCGCGCCCTGGAGTCTCGGCCGGTGCGGGTCGGGCTGTATTACCCGGCGATGGCCGGGTGGCGGACCTGGGAACCCTGATCAGAAGCGCAACATCAGATAGGTTCCGCCCCACCAATGGGTACGGTCAGCCAAGCCGCCCTGCAATTCATTGGTCTTGAAATTCGCCGCCGTGGTCAACTGCACGAAACGCCAAGCCACGGTCAAGCCCATGCCGCCCTCGTGCACCAGACGCTGGATGTCACTGGCGTTGTAGGTCAAGGCACTGTCGCGGAACTGGCCTTGCAGCAAGGCGTCATAGCCCACCACCCGGGCCCGGTACGCGGCCCAGAAATACCATTCCTCGCCGCCGGTGGACGGCACGAAGTTTCCCCGGTTGATGGGGTCGAAGGGGATGGTCCAGAACGGACTGGCGATCTGTCCCGCCCGGGCCGAAAGGCCGAAGCTGACGTTGGCCTGGTAACCCAAGGTGGCATCCCAGGTGTACGCGATATCCCACAGGTTACGGTGTTGGAACATCAGTCCCGTTTTGGCCACCCGGAAACGTACCGTCGGCTCGCCACCGGCGCTGATCTGATTGCGCCACCCCTTGGGATCATAAGGCTCGTTCGAATTGCTCGCGTCCCGCCACCAGCTGTGCACGGTGCTTTGCACCTCCCGCGCGACATAGGTACCGAGCAGGCCGAACTGGGCCTCGACGCCGACGGCCTTGCGCCCGCTGGCGTGGACCCGCTTGTTGCTGAGGAAAATCACCGACGCGTAGGGACGGTCGCCGGGGATCGGCTCGGCGGCGGTCAAATCGTCGGGCGTATAGTTGACCGTGCCGATCATGTAACTGCGCCGGATATTGTCGTCGTCCTTGTGGACACCCAACCGTTCCCCCAACCAGCGTGCCGCGCGGTCGAGCGGATAGATACCGAAGTCCTCCTGGAAGAACTCCACCGCCACACCCATGGTGTAATCGCGGTCCTCGTTGAGAATCGGCAGCAGCAGATCCTGGTCGGTATACAGGCCGACACCGCGATTGGCAGCAGTAGCGGCGGACGCCGCCAGCAGCAGCGATGCGAGGCTCAACAAAGGCCAGGCGCGGGCCATGAAGCGTGACTCCGTGTCAGTGTGGTGGGCAGTCATTGTATGACCTCGGCGACATGCTAACCTAGCCCCATGCCAAAGGTCATCGTCGATCCCGAGTCCACCTCCTTGCAGGAGCGTTTCGCGCTCATCAAGACGCCGCGAAAATCGCGTAAGCGGTTTCCCGAAGGCTGCGTACAGGTCTGTGACAGCGAGACCCAGGCCCGGGACGGCGCCGACGACAGCCGCAATCTTCATCCGGCACTGGTCTACGGCCCGTCCGTTTCGTCTGAAAGCCAACGCATCTACTACCTGGTGCGCTGGCTGTAAGCCGACCCCGTCCGGTTGAAGGTCGCAGGCCCGCGCCCCCTCCCCTCGCCCCCGCGAAAACCCCGCATCGCCGAGCATTTTTCCGTGCTTGATTTTTCACCAGGCAGCCCTATCTGGGTATTGCGGGCGCTCGACGAGGCCCGCGACCACGTGTCCTTGGTGGAGCGTGGTGACGACTCACATATTGCTCAAGAGAGGATATGACCATGATCGACTTCACCCCCCTGTTCCGTACCGCCATCGGCTTCGACCGTCTGGCCGACACCCTGGAAACCGCCTACCGCAGCGATGCCGGCGGCTACCCGCCGTACAACATCGAGCTGACCGGCGAGAACGCCTACCGCATCAGTATGGCGGTGGCCGGGTTTGCCGAAGACGAGCTGGAGATCGAAGTGCGCGACAACATCCTCAAGGTGCGCGGGGCGCACAAGGACGATGACCAGGACCAGCACCAGTTCCTGCATCGCGGCATCGCCAATCGCAGCTTCGAACGCAGCTACCAGCTGGCCGACTATGTGCGGGTCGACGGCGCCAGCCTGGCCAACGGACTGCTGCACGTGGACCTGGTGCGGGAGATCCCCGAGGCCATGAAGCCACGCCGCATCGCCATCGAATCGGCATCCAGCGAGAAACCGGTTCTCGAAGCCAAGCGCGATGAGGACAGCGCGGCCGCCTGAAACCCAGGCGTGATTCGCATGTCCTAAGCTGGGCCCGGGCGTCGACAGCACGCCCGGGCCATTCCGTGTCTGCCTGAGGATCATCATGCCATCGCTTCGTGCCAGCCTGCTCGCCCTGACCCTGATCGCCGCGCCGTTTTCCAGCCACGCGCTGCTCCCCGCAGCCGTCGATGGTCAGGCGCTGCCCAGTTTGGCACCCATGCTGGAGCGCACCACACCGAGCGTGGTCAACATCTCCACGGTCACCGCCATCCGTGCCGACGACCATCCATTGATGCGTGACCCGTTCTTCCGCTGGTTCTTTGATGTGCCACAGCGGCAACGCAAGCGTGAAGCGCAAAGCCTTGGCTCCGGGGTGATCGTGGACGCCGCCCGCGGTTTCGTGCTGACCAACAACCACGTCATCGACAAGGCCGACGAGATCCGCGTGACGCTGCACGATGGCCGCACGCTGCAGGCGGAACTGGTCGGCACCGACCCGGACACCGATGTCGCCGTACTGAAGATTCCCGCGCAGGACCTGAGCGCCGTGCGCTACGCGGACTCGGACCAGTTGCGGGTGGGTGACTTCGTGGTCGCCATCGGCAGCCCCTTCGGCCTGTCGCAGACGGTGACGTCCGGTATCGTCAGCGCGCTGGGCCGCAGCGGCCTGGGCATCGAAGGCTACGAGAACTTCATTCAAACGGATGCGTCCATCAACCCCGGCAACTCGGGTGGACCACTGGTGAATCTGCGCGGCGAGCTGGTGGGCATCAATACCGCCATACTTGCCCCGGGTGGTGGCAACGTGGGCATCGGCTTTGCGATCCCGGTGAACATGGTGCGCGCCATCATGGACCAGATCGTCGAACACGGTGGCGTCAAGCGCGGCCTGTTCGGCATCGGCATGCAGGATCTCAATCCCGACCTGGCACGGGCGGTCAAGGCGGGCGTGGCGCGTGGCGCGCTGGTCGCCGAGGTGCAGTCGGACTCCCCTGCCGCCAAGGCCGGGCTACAGGTCGGCGACGTCGTGGTCAGGCTCAACGGTCGCGCCATCGAAAGCGCCGGAGAATTGCGCACCCAGCTCGCACTGCTGCGCATCGGCGATGGTGTCGAGCTGGACATACTGCGCGACGGCCGCGCCAAGACCATCCGCTCCAGCATTGCCGACCCATACGCCAGCTACATGCCGGGCAAAAAGATCAACGCCGAGTACTTTGCCGGCGCGCTGCTCAAGGACATCACCGACGAATCCAACTTCGGTCGCCACCCCGGGATATCCGTCGGCACGGTCGCGGAAGACAGCCCCGCTTGGCGCAGTGGCGTCCGCGAGGGCGACGTGATCCTGGAAGCGAACCGCAAGCGGGTGAAGAACAGTACCGAGCTGGCACGTATCATTCGTCAGGATGGCGGTCTGGGCATGCTGCGTATCCGCCGCGGCGATCGCTTGGTGCTGCTGGTGGCACGCTGATGGACGCCGGGAAACCCCCTCGCCCATTTACCTCAGAGTGGGTCGAGCCATTAGCTGCGATCCGCGCCTCGCGTTGCTGGACCCGACCACGCCCCATGTCGGCCCAGGCTTGCTCCCCGGCGCCCCAGGAAAACACTGAATTCAGCCACCCAGTCGGGTATTCAGACCCAATGCCCGCACGTCGTTCCAATCGGCATCGCTTGCGCGTTGAAAGCCATCTACGTTGAGCCCGCGAACCATTTCCCGGCCACGTGGGTCCTGGCCGATCTCGATCAAGGCTGCCTGGATATTTGCGACGATCTGAGGGTCGACACGCGGGTGGGCCGCCACCGCGTGCGGCGTGTAACCCGCCGTCCGGGTCAGCACCCGCAATTTCTCCCGCACGTCGCCCGGTGCGCTCAGGAAGGTACGCATGATCCCGCACCCGGCCACGTAGCTGCCTTCGGCCACCGCGCGATAAACCGCGTCGTGTGAGCCCACATAGCGGGGTGAAACACCGACGTACCGCGCCGACAGCAAGGCCTGTGTCAGTAGGCTGGCCGCAAATGCCGCCGGCGCCGGGAATGCCACCTCACGGCCACGCAATTCCTCGATATGGGTAATGGGCGACTGCTTGGCGACCACCAATATCCCATGGATATCGGTGTTTCTGGCCCGGGCAAAGGCCTGATAGCCCGGTTGTTCGTGAAACACCGTGTAGTGGTATGGGTTCATATAGGCGATGTCGTACTCACCCCGCCGCACGCGGTACTCGAAGGTCGGGATGTCGGGCGCGGTCTGGAACACCAGGCGATAACCGGTGCGGTCTTCCAGGAATCGCAGTACCGGGCCCCAGTTGCTGACCAGGCGCCCGGCATCCTGCTGCGGCACGATGCCAAAGGTGACCACGATCGGAGGCGCCGCGTTGGTATCCGGACCTGATTGAGCCATCACACCGGACACATTCAGCAAGCCGGCGACCACCAGCGCCAGACCTAGGAAAACAATGCGAGCTCTCACGGGTACTCCTCTATAACGACGTTCCGACTGGCTGGGAATCGTAACGGCACCCTGAACGATGACTGAAGCGGACCATCCGGGTTACCGTTGGGCCGAGTCAGCCCGTTACCCTTGATCAGCCATGCCGCCGCAGTCCACAAACCACAACCTGTTCGCCCACGTGCTCGCTGCCCGAACGGACGCGGATCGCGCTGCCGCCTTTCGCCATGCGCTGAGCGAACTGCCGGCACGGATCCTGCCGCTACAACAGGCGACCACCCAAGGCGGCTTGGTGAAACCACGTTCGATGGAGATCACCGTACTCAATACGCATCGTGCCGGCCGCAAGTGGATAGGTCGGATCGGTGTGTTCTTCATCGAGGTCGTTGGCGGCTGCAACTGTCACGACGACCCCGTAGAGGCCAACGGCTACTGCGTGATCGAAGTCAGCCTGATGCCGGACAACGGGCATGTGACCGTGCGCATGGCGACGGACTGATCACCGCCGTAACGGCATATCGCGTCAGGCGGTATAGTCGCCATATCCCTTTTACGGACCCGATTTCATGCGTACCCTGACCCAAATCTTTCTGCGCGGCCTCGGCACGGTACTGCCGGTCGCCTTGACGCTGTATCTGATCTACTGGCTGGCGGTGAGCTCCGAGCGGGTGCTCGGCAATGCCATCAAGCTCGTCCTGCCCAATGAATACTATTGGCCCGGCATGGGCCTGGCCGCCGGCATCGCCTTGACGTTCGCGGTCGGGTTGTTGATCCGGGCCTGGGTGATCCGCACCCTGTGGCGCTGGGGAGAAAAACTGCTCGAAAGCATCCCGCTGGTGAAAACCGTGTACACCGGGCTGCGGGATGTCTTTTCGTTTGCCGCCGGTGACAAGCAGAAGCAGGGCCTTGGCCGGGTGGTGCGGGTCAAGCTGCCCGGCGACATGCGGATGATCGGCTTCGTAACCAGCGAATCGCCCAGCTGGCGCCCGCAGGGCACGTCCCACGTCGCCGTCTATGTCCCGCTCAGTTACCAGATCGGCGGCCACACACTGTTGGTTCACCCCGAGCAGCTGGAACCGCTGGATATGAAGGTGGAGGACGCTATGCGCCTGGCCCTGACCGCGGGGATGCAGCGCACCTGATCTGACGCAAACCGCCGGCGCCCCAGGTCCCGGAAAATAACCACATCCGGCGACACCCCGCTTGGCCATCAGAGAGACACTGCAAACCCATGGCAACATTGATCTTCAACGGCGCCGCCGAACAAGTCACCGGGTCGAACCACCTGCTCAGCACCCACGGCGGCAAGGTGTTGTTCGATTGCGGCATTTTCCAAGGGGGCGGGGACGACAACGAAGCCCGCAATGCCGCGCCTTTCCCCTTCGACGCCAAGGCGATCGACGCCGTGGTGTTGACCCATGCGCATCTCGACCATTCCGGGCGTCTGCCGCTACTCGCCAAACGGGGCTTCACTGGGCCCGTTTACGCGACGCGCGCCACCCACGACCTGCTGGAGGTCATGCTCAAGGATGCGGCGTTTCTGGAACAGAAAGACGCCGAATGGGAAAACCGTCGGCGTCAGCGCGCCGGTCAACCGCCGGTCGAGCCGGCCTTTACCATCGAAGACGTGGAACAGGTGCTGACGCAGCGTCAAGCGCTGGACTATCACCAAACCGAAAGCGTGCTGCCGGATGTGAAGATCACGCTGGTCAATGCCGGCCATATCCTCGGCGCGGCAAGTGTCATTGCCGATATAGGCAAGCCGGGCAGCACTCGGCGGCTGGTGATCAGCGGCGACCTGGGCAACCATTGCTCGCCATTGATGAAGGATCCCGAGCCGATCCAGGACGCCGACGTGGTGTTGATGGAATCGACCTATGGCGACCGGGATCATAAGCCGTTGGCCGACACCCTGGACGAGTTCGACCAGATCCTGCACGCGGCAAGCGACAACGGCGGCAATGTGATCATCCCGTCGTTTGCCGTGGGACGCACACAAGACCTTATCTACTGGCTCGGTCGCTTCTGGCGTGACGGCAAGCTCAACCGCCACCAGGTGTTCATCGATTCACCCATGGGCATTCAAGCCAGCGAGATCTATGAACAACACCACGCACTGTTCAATCATGACGATGCGGAATTTCTCAAGGTGGTTGCACAAGGGTGGCAGGCTTGGCTGCCGCAACTTCGTTATACCCGCCATACGGATCAGTCGATGATGCTGAACAACATCGACTCTGGAGCGATCATCATCGCCGGCAGCGGCATGTGCACCGGCGGGCGGGTACGGCATCATCTCAAGCACAACCTGTGGAAACAAAAAGCCCACGTGGTCATCGTCGGCTATCAGGCCCGGGGTACCCTGGGGCGCATGCTGGTGGACGGCGTCGACACCGTGAAGCTCTACGGCCAGCGGGTGGCGGTGCGCGCGCAGATTCACACCCTAGGCGGGTTCTCGGCGCACGCAGGGCAACAACAACTGGTCGATTGGGCGGACCGGTTTCGTAAGGCGTCGCCGCGGTTCTACCTGGTGCACGGCGAACCGGAGGCCCTCTGGGCCCTTGCCGAACGACTGCAACAGAAGGGCCTGCAAGCGGCCATTGCCACCGAAGGCCAGCGCATCGACATTTGACGCCAGGCTTCGGCTAGCGCGCCTCGCGGATCCGCTGTTCGGTTTCCTGGGCTTGCTGGTTGGTTTGCTCGACGCTCTGACGGGCCGTATCGAGCATGTCGTTGTATTCCCGGCCCAGCCCCCCGCCGAAGTTCTCGGGCCGTTTGGAGACGGCGTCTTCCGCCGTCCCCGCCCCGTCACCCTGACCGCTGCAGCCGGCAAAGAACAATGACGTGCCCATCAGCAGAACGGATAAGGATTTCGTCAGCATGGTACGGTCTCCTGCCGGTCTCGCCGGCGGTCAGAAATTTCCCGATTGATAGTCGGAAAACGCTTGGCGGACTTCCGCTTGGGTGTTCATCACAAAGGGCCCGCCTCGGGCCACCGGTTCGTTCAACGGTTGCCCGGCGACCAGCAGAAATCTCGCCCCCTGCCCCCCCGCCTGCAGTCGCACGCCGCCTTCGGCACGACTGAGGACGGCCATTTCATCCTTGCCCACGGCCACCGGTTGGTCGTCCAGGTCCTGTAGTCGCGCTTCGCCATCGAAAACGAAGACGAAGGCATTGTGCTCCGCAGGCAACGGCTCCGCAAAATGGCTGCCCGGTGCCAGGGTGACGTCGAAATAACGGGGCTCGGTCAGCGGCTGGTGCACCGGCCCGGCGGTACCGCGCGCCGTCCGACCCGCCACCACCTTGACGCTGACGCCGTCCTCACGCCCTTCGCCCGGGATCTCGGCCGCGGCATATTCCTGATACGCCGGCGGGTCCATTTTGTGCGCAGCGGGCAGATTGACCCAAAGCTGGAATCCGGCCAGCAGGCCGTCGCGCTGCTCCGGCATCTCCGAGTGCACGATACCGCGCCCGGCTGTCATCCACTGCACCCCGCCTTCACCGATCACACCCTCATGCCCGGCATTGTCCTTGTGACGCATGTGTCCGTTGAGGATATAGGTCACGGTCTCGAAACCGCGATGGGGATGGGCAGGAAAACCCGCGATGTAGTCGTCGGGGTTGTCCGAACGAAACACGTCGAGCATCAGAAACGGATCGAGCATGGCAAGCTCCGGCGTGCCGATCACGCGGGTCAATTCAACGCCGGCACCGTCACTGGTGGCCATGCCACGTATCCGTCGGGTGACACGGCAGGCCTCGCCGACCGATGTGCGTTCCACGATAGCAGTCATTGCAAACTCCCGGCCGATCATGCGGCCCTATGGGGATTATCGAACAAGGCGTTCAATTGGCGTTGGGCGGTCTCCAGCGCCTGTTCGGGTTCAAAGTCCAAGCGCTCGGCCGCTATCAGCCGCACGTTGCGGATACCGATGAAGCCGAAGATATGCTTCATATAGCCGGTGGCGAAATCCATGGCGCTACCCACGGGTACACCGCCGGTCGCGGTCAGCAGGGTGACCGGTCGATCCGCCAGTAGTCCCACCGGACCCTGTTCCGAATAGGCGAAGGTCTCCCGCGCACGGCACACCAGATCGATCCAGGCCTTGATCGAGGCGGGCACACCGAAATTGTACATCGGCACGCCCACCACGATTTCGTCCGCCTGACGCAATTCGTCGATCAGCCGATCCGACAATGCCAGCGCGTCCCGCTGATCGGCGTCACGCTGGTCGGGGTCGGTGAAATTGGCCGCCACCCAATCCGCGTTCACCTGCGGTAAGGCGTCGATCAGATCCCGCCGGACAACCTGCCCTTCCGGACAGGAGGCCAGCCAACGACGTTCGAAGGTATCACCCAGCGCCCGGGTCACCGAGTCGGCAACCCGCGCACTCGCATCGATCCGCAGCAATGTGGTCGGCTTAGCCATGATCACCCCCCAGTCGGGCAAAACGACGGTCCAACGACAAGCTACCGCCACCGACCGCGGCAAAACCGAGCAGGCCGCCCACCACCATCAGATTCTTCATGAACAGGATCGCCTGGGTGCCATCGCCCAGGTTGGCGTGAAACAGCGCCGCGGCAAGCACGGTAAAGATCGCCAGGCCGAGCGCCGCCAGCCGGGTACGATAGCCGATGGCCAGCGCCAGACCGGCACCGATCTCCAAGGCGATCACCAGCGGCAACAGACCGCCCGGGACGCCCATGGCTTCCATGTACCCCTGGGTGCCGCTGTAGGCAGCGAGCTTCTGCATGCCGGCGGTGGCGAACACACCCCCAATCAACAGCCGCCCGAGCAATGGGCCTATATCGCCCCATGTGTTGCCCGCGTCGCTTTGCACGGAATTCAAGGTAGTCGTTTGCATCGTCATCTCCCTAAGACTGTATTGATCGAGCCGGGGCGCTAGGCCTCGGTTGAGAGAGAGTCTGGATGTTGAGTTTAAAAAGATAAACACACCAACACGGCAAACACTATTCTATAATTTGCAACAATATGGATAAGTTCGCCGATATCGAAACCTTCGTGACCGTTGTGGACACCGGTAGCTTCAGTGCCGCTGCCGAGCGCCTGGACGTCGCCAAATCAGCCATCAGTCGCCGGGTGAGCGCCCTTGAAGCGCGGCTGGGCGTGAAGCTGCTCAATCGCACCACACGCCGCCTCAGTCTGACCGATGCAGGGCGGGATTTTCACGCCCGCGCCGGTCGCATACTGGCCGATCTCAACGAGGCCGAGCAGGCCGTTGGCGACACCGACTGCCAGTTGCGCGGACGAATCCGCATAGCGGCGCCGCTGAGCTTCGGCTTGCAGCATCTGGCGCCGGCCATCACCGCTTTCGCCGTGCAACATCCCCAGGTGCAACTGGATCTGGACCTGAACGACCGTGAGGTCAGTCTGGTGGAGGAAGGGGTCGACATGGCGGTGCGTATCGGGGAATTGGCGGATTCCACGTTAATTGCCCGGCGGTTGTGCCAAATTCGCCGTGTGGCGGTGGCCAGCCCGGCTTACCTGGCGACACACGGTGAACCGCAAACCCCCGACGATCTGACACATCATCACGGCCTGCGGTATACCAACATCCCACGTCAGAAGCATTGGCATTTTGTCGGGTCCGACGGCCGATTGTACGCCCCCGCGGTACCGGATCGACTGACCGCCAACAACGGCGAACTGCTCAATCGCGCCACCATCGATGGACTGGGCGTCGGCGCCCCGCCGACCTTTGTCGCCTACCGGGAATTGGCGGCCGGCACGCTGCGGCCGATTTTGCAGGACTTCACGTTGCCCGGCGTGGCGATGTACGCGGTATTTCCACCCGGGCGCTATCAATCCCGCCGGGTAAGGGTCTTTGCCGATTTTCTGGCTGAACAGTTCGCCGATCCGCCTTACTGGGACAGCTTCGCGCAACTGCGCACGCCGTGAGCCCAGTCGCCCACCAGACGCTGGCTGAGCCTGGCGGCACTTGGCGTAGCCCGGATTGTCCATATCCCGGTCGATGGCACCGACACGTATCCCTGTCGGCTTGGCAAAGCCTATTCGGCACCAGTACTGATCGCCGACGAAGCGCGCGACAGTTATGCTTGACAGCACAACCACCCCCGGACGAACAGAGACATCCTCATGCAGCCAGCCAGACACAGATCCCGACTCCCGGTAATAACCGTCGCCCTGCTTGGGTTCGTGATCCTGTCCGCATGCACAGCGCCGACCACCCGCCGCAGCGCGCCGGACACCCAACAGGTCGCCGCCGAGCGCGAGAAGCAACGCGAGATCGCCGTGGATTACAAGGTCCGCCAGTACGTGCGGCTGTTCCGGGTGTCCTATCCATTGCTCGCTGCCACGGCACCGATGTGCGAAGGCCGCCATCGACCGGGGTTGGGCTATATCCTGATCAGCCGCGACGACTTTGCCGAGGACATGCGTCCGGCCGCCTCCCGGGTATTCCAACTGGGCGGCGGGCTGCAGATACTCGACGTGTTTGCCGACACGCCTGCCGCTCGCGCAGGTCTGCAAGCCGGCGATGAATTGCTCAGCGTGGATGATTTCCGGGTCGGCGGGGAACGGGGCATGGAAATCCGTCTGAATCAATTCCTGCGCAACGGCGATCCGCGCAAACCCCGCCGCTTCACGGTGTCGCGCAATGGTCGCCAGCTGACCACCACGGTGCGACCGGATACGGTGTGCGACTATGGTCTGGGCATCAATGGCGCCGGCGAAGTGAATGCCATGGCGGACGGCGACAACGTCATCGTCACCAAGGGCATGATGCGCTTCGCCGAGACCGACCAGGAACTGGCGCTGGTGGTGGCGCACGAGCTGGCGCACAACACCATGAAACACATCGATGCCAAACGCACCAACGCCACCGGCGGCCTGATCCTCGACGTGTTGGCCGCCGCCGCCGGGGTGAACACCCAGGGATTGTTCAGCAACATCGGCGCCAGCGCCTATTCTCAGGACTTCGAGTCCGAGGCGGACTACGTGGGCATGTATATCATGGCCCGAGCCGGTCAGCCGCTGCGCGGCGCAGCCGACTTCTGGCGACGCATGGCCGCCGAGCACCCCGCCAGCATCGCCAGCAGTCACAGCGCCAGTCACCCGGCGTCTGCCGAACGTTTCGTGAGTCTCGAACAGACGGTTCGCGAGATCCAAGCGAAACAGGCGCGCCACCAAACGCTGCTCCCGGAACGCGAAGGCCGGCGGTGACAGGTCTCCCAGTGTGCCCTCTGTCCACCGGAACAGGCGGCGCCGGCGCCCGTCCAAGCCACGCTCAAAAGATGCACCACTTTAGTGCATTCGCGCACCGGACATGACCATGCGTGAATCCCCCGCGGCGGGCACCACACGCCCCTAGCAGTGGAATGTTTCAGCAATACAATCGTTTATCCCGCACTTTTTTCCTTTGGCATGCTTTTGGCTTCTGTTCGCCCTGAATCAGGAGCCCCAACAACATAAACCACGCCGTAAACGTCTTCCGGCATGGTGCATAACAAGCAGTCCATGGTGCCGGGGTTCCTGGGTTACGACACCGTTATCGCCAACTTAGGGAATCCGCATATGCCACAGCTCCGCCACACCGCCGTATCCACCCTGGTCGCCGCCACCCTGGCCGGCTCACTGCCACTGCTGGCACCCCAAACCGCGCAAGCCGAGTTGTCCGGCAACATCGGCGTCCACTCCATGTACCTGTTGCGCGGCATCTTCGAAGAAAACGATTCCACGGCGGTACAGGGTGGTCTGGATTACGCCAGCGAAAGCGGCTTCTACGCCGGCTGGTGGTTCTCCAATCTCGGTTATAGCTATGACGCAGCGACGGCCACGGTCAGCGACGGCAGCGGTATGGAAAACGACTTCTACGCGGGCTTTTCGGGCAGTGTCGGTGACTTCGGCTACGGCCTTGGCCTGATCCAGTACGTCTACATCAATGTAGACAATGCCAACCTGACCGAGGCCACCGCCACGCTGAGCTACAGCGATTTCTACGTCGGCGCCCAGTACCTGCTGACCGACGGCTGGTGGGGTAACCAGGGTGACATCTATTGGAAAGCCGGCTACTCGGCAGCCCTGCCCAAGAACTTCGACCTGGCCGTCGACCTCGGCTACTACACCTACAACAACGACGACAACGCCAAGCTGTGCAACCCGTCGCCGGCAGGGTGTGGCGCGACCGCCAAGGACAGCGGTTTTCGCCATCTGAACTTCACCCTCTCGCATCCGATCGGCAATACCGGTGCAGACATGTACGTCCAATACACCGTCGCGGGCGAGGATCGTACCGGTAAGGACTACGACAACAAGGTGGTCGCCGGTATCACCTACGGGTTCGATATCTGAGGCTGCGCATGTCACGCAGCCCTCGCCTGAGGGCTGCGCCCCCAACAAGCGCATGACCATCGCTCGTCTACGAGGAGAAATCCATGAAATCCAAGGTACGCGCGCTCGCGCCGGCTCTGCTGGCCTCCTGCTTGGCTGGCGCCGCCAGCATTGCCCACGCGGCCGACACCATCAAGGTCGGCATCCTGCACTCGCTGTCCGGCACCATGGCGATCAGCGAGACCACACTGAAAGACACCATGCTGATGCTCATCGAAGAGCAGAACAAGAAGGGCGGCCTGCTCGGTAAGAAGCTGGAGCCGGTGGTCGTTGACCCCGCCTCCAACTGGCCGCTGTTCGCCGAGAAGGCCCGTGAGTTGTTGGAGAAGGACAAGGTCGCCGCCACCTTCGGCTGTTGGACCTCGGTATCGCGCAAGTCCGTGCTGCCGGTCTTTGAAGAACTGAACGGTTTGCTGTTCTACCCGGTGCAATACGAGGCCGAGGAATCCTCCAAGAACGTGTTCTACACCGGCGCCGCGCCCAACCAGCAGGCCATCCCCGCCGTCGATTACCTGATGAACGAGGTCGGCGTGAAGCGCTGGGTGCTGGCCGGCACCGACTACGTGTACCCGCGTACCACCAACAAGCTCCTCGAGGCCTACCTGAAGGCCAAGGGCGTGGCCGCCAAGGACATCATGATCAACTACACGCCCTTCGGCCACTCCGACTGGCAGTCCATCGTGTCCGACATCAAGAAGTTCGGCTCCGCCGGCAAGAAGACCGCAGTGGTGTCCACCATCAACGGTGATGCGAACGTGCCCTTCTACAAGGAACTGGGCAACCAGGGCATCTCCGCCGAGGACATCCCGGTGGTCGCCTTCTCCGTGGGTGAAGAGGAACTGTCCGGCATCGACACCAAGCCGCTGGTCGGTCACCTGGCCGCCTGGAACTACTTCCAGAGCGTGGATTCCGAGGCGAACGAAGACTTCATCAAGGCCTGGAAGAAGTTCATCAAGAACGACAAGCGCGTGACCAACGATCCCATGGAAGCCCACTACATCGGCTTCAACATGTGGGTGAAGGCGGTTGAGAAGGCCGGCACCACCGATCCGGCCGCGGTGCAGGAAGCCATCATCGGCGTGGCGGTACCCAACCTGTCCGGTGGCTACTCCGCGATGATGCCCAACCATCACATCACCAAGCCGGTGCTGATCGGCGAGATCCAGGAGGACGGCCAGTTCGAGACCGTGTGGCAGACCTCCGGCCTGGTGGTCGGCGATGCCTGGTCTGACTTCCTGCCCGGTTCCAAGGACATTATCAGCGACTGGCGCAGGCCGCTGTCGTGCGGCAACTACAACGTCAAGACCGGCAAGTGCTCCGGCCAGAACTACTGACCTGAGCCGAGCGGTTCGCGGGGCGTCCGAGAGGACGTCCCGCACGCACAATAACAATCCGCCACGGGTACAACGGAGTACACCATGGGCGCATCCCAGTTTTTTTGGGGGAGAACGACAGTGGCCGTGCTTAGATTCATGTTGCTTGGTCTGCTGGTCGTCGCTCCCTTGAGCCAGGCCAGCGACAATCCGACGTTCGATCAAGGCGTCGAGTTGCTGAAAGCGCGCAGCTTCAACACCAAGACCGACGGCGTTGACAAGATCGCTGCCAGCGGTCACCCGGCTGCCGCACAGGTGCTCGTTTACCTACTGAAATCAGACCTCTATTTCCGCGAATCCGATCAACGCCTGGTGTACGGCCAGCGT
Source organism: Gammaproteobacteria bacterium (assembly GCA_030148485.1). Taxonomy (GTDB): domain Bacteria; phylum Pseudomonadota; class Gammaproteobacteria; order Chromatiales; family Chromatiaceae; genus JANTHH01. The sequence goes on from JASBTJ010000068.1 coordinate 35,193, forward strand.
GACGGGCGCAACTACCACATCAGCGACGCGCTCACCAGCGAGGACCTCGGCACGGTCAACAAGCGCGAACTGGACAAGATCAAGACCAATAACCGCCTGCGTGCCCACATACGCAGTACCATTGCCACGCTCAACCTGACCAGCCCCGATGCCGCAGTCCGACTTGCAGGGGTGAGCCAACTGCTCGACAAGCCCGACCCCGACGCGGTGGACATCGTGCGACGACAGCTGGATCAGGAGTCCGACAAGACAGTGGCCGAGGCCATGCGCACCGTGCTGGCCCTGGAGGACATCAAGTCTGAAGACAAGAACACCGCGCTGGGCGCCATCGAGCAACTGTCCGGCAGTCTGCTCCCCGCTGCACGGAACGGCCTGCAACGCATCGCTGACAACAGCACCGACAAGGATCGGAAACGCGCCGCCGCCAAGGCGCTGTCCGCCATCCAGACCAAGCTGCAGATGAACGAACTGGCAGAGACCCTGTTCTTCGGCCTTAGCCTGGGTTCCGTGTTGGTACTGGCCGCCATCGGACTGGCGATCACCTTCGGCGTCATGGGGGTCATAAACATGGCCCACGGCGAGCTGATCATGCTCGGCGCCTACACGACCTATATCGTGCAGTTGCTGATGCCCAACCACATCGATCTGTCGCTGTTCGTCGCCATCCCAGCTGCCTTCGTCGTGTCGGGGCTGGTTGGGATAGGCATCGAACGGGGCGTGATCCGCTTTCTCTATGGCAGACCGTTGGAAACCCTGCTCGCCACCTTCGGCATCAGCCTGATCCTGCAGCAACTGGTGCGCACGGGCATTTCGGCGCAGAACGTGGCGGTGGAGAACCCGTCCTGGATGAGCGGCTCGCTGGAGATCAACGCGGTGCTGTCGCTGACCTACAACCGGCTGTACATCATCGTCTTCGCGCTGATCGTGTTCGCCGCCCTATTGGTGATCCTGAAGAAGACCGCGCTGGGCCTGCAGGTGCGTGCCGTATCCCAGAACCGGCCCATGGCCCGGGCCATGGGTGTCCGCTCGGCTTGGGTGGATGCCATGACCTTTGGATTGGGCTCGGGCATCGCCGGCGTCGCCGGTGTCGCCCTGTCGCAGCTCACCAACGTCGGCCCCAACCTGGGCCAGGCCTACATCATCGACAGCTTCATGGTGGTGGTGTTCGGCGGCGTCGGCAATCTGTGGGGCACCCTGGTGGCGGGCATGTCGCTGGGCGTGGTGAACAAATTCCTGGAGCCCTGGGCCGGCGCCGTGCTGGCGAAGATACTGGTACTGGTGTTCATCATATTGTTCATCCAGAAGCGGCCGCGGGGCCTGTTCCCGCAAAAGGGCCGTGCGGCGGAGGGGTGAGCATGGATTCGAGTATGTGCATGCGGCGAGTCCCTCACCCCCTAATCCCCTCCCCCGGGGGGAGAGGGGGAACACCGCGCTGTTCGGGAGAGATGCTAAGCCCCTCTCCCCCGGGGAGAGGGGTTTGGGGTGAGGGAAGCCCCGCGGACCCCATGCCCGAAACGGAGCGCTGCAAATGAACCTGACAAAGCTCCTAACCAACGACCGCGGCGGCCAGATCTTCCTGGCCATCCTGGCCCTGGTCGCCGTACTGGTGCCGATACTCAACCTGGTGGTGCCCGCCGGCAGTGCGCTGCACATGCCCACCTACACGGTGACCCTGCTCGGCAAGTACCTGACCTATGCCCTGCTCGCGGTCGCCGTGGATCTGGTCTGGGGCTACCTCGGCATCCTCAGCCTGGGCCATGGCGCCTTCTTCGCGCTTGGCGGGTATGCCATGGGCATGTACCTGATGCGTCAGATCGGCGATCGCGGCGTGTACGGCAACCCGGAACTACCGGACTTCATGGTGTTTTTGAACTGGAAGGAGCTGCCCTGGTTCTGGCACGGCTTCGATCAGTTCTGGTTTACCGCGCTGATGATCCTGCTGGTGCCGGGCGTGCTCGCCTTCGTATTCGGCTGGCTGGCCTTCCGATCCAGAGTGACGGGCGTGTACCTGTCCATCATCACCCAGGCGTTGACCTATGCGCTGATGCTGGCCTTCTTCCGCAACGAGATGGGCTTCGGCGGCAACAACGGCCTGACCGACTTCAAGGACATCCTCGGCTTCGACATCCAGTCCGACGCCACCCGCATCGGCCTGTTCCTGGCATCTGCGATCGCCCTGGCGCTCGGGTACCTGGTGTGTCGTGCCATCGTGACCTCCCGCCTTGGACGCGTCGCCGTGGCCGTGCGCGATGCGGAGGATCGCACCCGTTTCATCGGCTACCGGGTCGAACACGTCAAGCTCGCCGTGTTCACCGTGTCGGCCATGCTGGCCGGTGTTGCCGGCGCCCTGTACGTGCCTCAAGTGGGCATCATCAACCCCGGCGAGTTCAACCCGCTCAACTCCATCGAGATCGTCATCTGGGTGGCCATCGGCGGGCGGAACACCCTGTACGGCGCGGTGATCGGCGCCATCCTGGTGAACTACGGCAAGACCTACTTTACCGGCGTGTTCCCCGAGGCCTGGCTGTTCGCCCTCGGCGGCCTGTTCGTGCTGGTGACCCTGTTCCTGCCCCAGGGCATCGCCGGATTGCTGCGAAAACGGCGGAAGGCGACACAGACCGCGCCGCCGGCCGCCGCACAGGAGGGCGCCGCGTGAAGTCACTGGACAACCTGCGCGAGTCCATGCGCCGTGACCAGGTGTGGGATTTCATGATGCCACCGGTCAATCTGCAACTGGACGTGAAGCACGGCAACATCCTCTACCTGGAGGACGTGTCGGTCAGCTTCGACGGCTTCAAGGCCATCAACGACCTGAACCTGTACATCGAGGCCGGCGAGTTGCGCTGCATCATCGGGCCCAACGGCGCCGGCAAGACCACCATGATGGACATCATCACCGGCAAGACGAGACCTGATTCGGGGACAGCCTGGTTCGGTCAACGTATCGACCTTTTGAGACTGTCCGAGCCCGAGATCGCCCAGGCCGGCATCGGCCGCAAGTTCCAGAAGCCCACGGTGTTCGAGCATCACAAGGTGTTCGAGAACCTGGAACTGGCCATGGCCGGAGACAAGGGCGTATGGGCCAGTTTCACGGCCAGTCTGTCGGGCGAACAGCGCGATCGCATCGATGAGGTGCTGGGCATCACCGGCCTGAGCGAACACGTGCGTGACCCGGCCGGCAAGCTGTCCCACGGACAAAAACAATGGTTGGAGATCGGCATGCTACTGATGCAGCAGCCGCACCTGCTACTGGTGGACGAGCCGGTGGCCGGCATGACCCACCAGGAGATGGACCGCACCGCCGAGCTGCTGACCTCGCTGGCTGGCAAGCACTCGGTGGTGGTGGTCGAGCACGACATGGACTTCGTACGTTCCATCGCCAAGACCGTGACGGTGCTGCACCAGGGCAGCGTGCTGGCCGAGGGCACCATGGACGAAGTGCAGAACGACCCCAAGGTCATCGAAGTTTATCTGGGGGAGTGACGGCCATGCTGAAGATCGAGAAGCTCAACCAATACTACGGTGAGAGCCACACGCTCTGGGATTTGAATCTCGACGTCCCCGCCGGCCAATGCACCGTGCTGATGGGCCGCAACGGTGTGGGCAAGACCACCCTGCTCCAATCCATCATGGGCCTACTGGCGGTGAAGGACGGCGTGATGGACTTCGCCGGCACCGACCTGATGAAGGTGTCGGCAGAGAAACGCGCGAACCTGGGTATCGGCTACGTGCCCCAGGGCCGACAGATTTTCCCCATGCTCAGCGTCGAGGAGAACCTGCAGATCGGTCTGCCAGCCCGGCGCGACAAGGTGCGCAAAGTGCCCGACTTCGTCTACGAACTGTTCCCGCTCCTCAAGGAGATGCTCGGCCGACGCGGCGGTGACCTGTCCGGCGGCCAGCAGCAGCAACTGGCCATCGGGCGTGCCCTGGTGCTTGACCCCAAGCTGCTGATCCTCGATGAGCCCACCGAGGGCATCCAGCCGAATATCGTCCACGAAATCGGCGACATCATCCGCAAGCTCAACAGCGATATCGGCCTGACCGTGTTGCTGGTGGAGCAGAAGCTGCCTTTTGCGCTGCGTGTGGGTGATCGGTTCGCCATCCTTGATCGGGGACGGACGATGGCCAGCGGCGCCATGGCAGAGCTGAATGACGCATTGGTTAAGGAGTATCTGACCGTATGAGGGGGATGGGTGCGAGTGCCAGCTCCCTCACCCCCGGCCCTTCTCCCGGGGGGAGAGGGGGGCGGATCTACCCCGCCGCACCAGTTATCGGGGGATGCCGTGCACATACCCAAGTCTCTGCGCTAGAGTACGCGTCAACCTCGATATCCAAACAAACCACCAGCTTAAGCCCCTCTCCCTCCGGGGAGAGCGAAGCGAGGGGGGCGAAGCCGGTTTGGGGTGAGGGACTGGAAGCATGGCAAGGAAGCCAAGACTCCCCGACCACATTCGCGACAACGCCCGTCGCCTGCGAACATCACAGACCGACACTGAACAATACCTCTGGCATCTGCTGCGCAACCGCGCCTTCGGCGGCCACAAGTTCCGCCGTCAGCACCCGGTGCCGCCGTATGTGCTGGACTTCTACTGTCACGACAAACGACTCGCCATCGAACTCGACGGCGGCCAACATGCCGAACAAACAGATCGGGATGCAGCGCGGGATGCCTTTCTCGGTGAACAAGGCATCCATACCCTGCGCATCTGGAACCACGACCTGTTCAACGAAACCGAACCGGTGCTGGAACTGATATGGCAGACCCTGCACCCCTGAACTCACCAAACACCGGCTGGCAGGCCGAACTGGAACTCGGCTTCGCACCGCGCCCCGGCCGCACCGCGCTTATTCACCGCAAGCAGCGCGGCCCCCTTGCCGTGCAGCGTCCCTTCTACCCCGAAGGCGACACCTGCCACCTGTACCTGCTGCACCCGCCCGGCGGGGTGGTGGGTGGTGACAGCCTGAACATCCAGGCAGAGGTCGCAACCGGCGCACACGCCGTGGTGACCACACCCGGCGCCACCAAGTTCTACCTGAGTGCCGGCGATACCGCGCGTCAGACCCAAAGTCTGCGAGTCGATCCCAACGCCAGCCTGGAATGGCTGCCCCAGGAGAACATCTTCTTCCCCGGTGCCATCACGCAGCTCAAGACCCGTGTTGAGCTCGCCGAAGGCGCACGCTTCATCGGCTGGGAGACCCAGTGCCTGGGCCGCCCGGTGATCGGCGAACGCTTCAATGCAGGCCACGCGGATTTTCGCCTGCAGATCGAGCGCGGCGGCCGTCCGCTGCTACTGGAACGCCTGACCGTGACACCCGCAAGACTGGGCGCCGCCGCCGGCCTGCGCGGCCAGCCGGTCAATGCAGCGCTCATTGCCACGCCAGTGACACCGAACGAACTCGACCGTGTGCGCGAACTGATCGCCGATCAACCCGACACCGGCGCCACCCTCTTCGACGATCTGCTGGTGGTCCGCCATCTGGGCAATTCCACCGAGCGATGTCGCAAGCTGTTCATACAGATATGGTCGGCGATCCGTCCCGCAGTCATCGGACGAGCGCCCTGCCCACCGCGCATCTGGTCAACCTGACCCCGATCACACCAAGAACCCGCACCGAGGAAAGGCAATGGAGCTTACGCCCAGAGAGAAAGACAAGCTGCTGCTGTTCACCGCCGCGCTGCTGGCCGAGCGGCGTAAGGACCGCGGTCTGAAGCTCAACTATCCTGAAGCCATGGCCTACATCAGCGCCGCCATCCTGGAGGGCGCGCGCGACGGGCGCAGCGTTGCCGAACTGATGGACTATGGCCGCACCCTGCTGAGCCGCGAAGACGTGATGGACGGCATCGCCGAGATGATCCACGAGGTGCAGGTGGAGGCGACCTTCCCCGACGGCACCAAGCTGGTGACGGTTCATGATCCGATTGTTTGATATGTGCGGCGCTGTGAGTCCCTCACCCCCGGCCCCCCTTTCCCAGGGGAAGAGGGGAAACACAGGAAGCCCCTCTCCCTCTGGGAGCGGGGTTTGGGGTGAGGGACTTGCCGCCTGCACTCACAAAAACAGGGAGCCAAAACAATGATCCCAGGGGAAGTCATCGTCGCCCCCGGCGACATCGAACTGAACGCCGGCCGCGACACCGTCACGGTCAGCGTCGCCAACACCGGCGACCGTCCCATCCAGGTCGGTTCCCACTACCACTTCTACGAGACCAACCCGGCGCTTGCGTTTGATCGGGATGCCACCCGGGGCTTCCGGCTGAACATCGCTGCCGGCACCGCGGTGCGCTTCGAGCCCGGTCAGACCCGCGAGGTGGAGCTGGTGGCCTACGCCGGTGACCGCATCGTCTACGGCTTCAACGCCGAAGTGATGGGAGGACTGGACTGATGGCAACCATCTCCAGACAGGCCTATGCCGAGATGTACGGCCCAACCACCGGCGACCGGGTGCGTCTGGGTGATTCCGAACTCTCCATCCAGGTCGAACAGGACCACACCCTCTACGGCGACGAGGTGAAGTTCGGCGGCGGCAAGGTGATCCGGGATGGCATGGGCCAGTGCCAGCGCAATGCGGCAGACGTGGTCGACGTGGTCATCACCAATGCCCTGATCCTTGACCACTGGGGCGTCGTGAAGGCCGACGTGGGCATCAAGAACGGCCGCATCGTCGGCATCGGAAAGGCCGGCAATCCGGACGTGCAGCCCGGCGTGAACATCCTGGTCGGCCCCGGGACCGAAGCGATTGCAGGCGAAGGCCAGATCCTTACCGCCGGTGGCATCGACTCGCACATCCACTTCATTTGCCCGCAGCAGGTTGAGGAAGCGCTGATGTCCGGCGTCACCACCATGCTGGGTGGCGGCACCGGGCCGGCCACCGGCACCAACGCCACCACCTGCACCCCCGGACCCTGGAATATCCACCGCATGCTGCAGGCGGCCGAGGCGCTGCCCATCAACCTGGGTTTCCTGGGCAAGGGCAACGCCAGCCTGCCCACGCCGCTGGAAGAGCAGATCGCCGCCGGCGCGATCGGTCTGAAACTGCACGAGGACTGGGGCACCACGCCCGCCGCCATCGACAACTGCCTGAGCGTCGCCGAGGCCATGGACGTACAGGTGGCCATCCACACCGACACGCTCAACGAATCGGGCTTCGTCGAGCACACCCTGGCGGCCATGAAGGGTCGCACCATCCACACCTATCACACCGAGGGGGCCGGCGGCGGGCACGCACCGGACATCATCAAGGCGGCGGGCGAGTCCTACGTGCTGCCCTCCTCCACCAACCCGACGCGTCCCTATACCGTCAACACGGTGGATGAACACCTGGACATGCTGATGGTGTGCCACCACCTGGACCCCAACATTGCCGAGGACGTGGCCTTCGCCGAGTCGCGCATCCGCCGCGAGACCATCGCCGCCGAGGACATCCTGCACGACCTGGGCGCCTTCTCCATGATCGCCTCGGACAGTCAGGCGATGGGACGCGTCGGCGAGGTCATCACCCGCACCTGGCAGACCGCGCACAAGATGAAGGTGCAGCGCGGCGCGCTGGCGAGCGACCCTGCCACGCACGACAACTTCCGCGCCAGGCGCTACATCGCCAAGTACACCATCAACCCGGCCATCACCCACGGCATCGCCCACGAGGTGGGCTCGGTGGAAGTGGGCAAGCTGGCCGACCTGGTGTTGTGGAAGCCGGCCTTCTTCGGCACCAAGCCCAGCCTGATCCTCAAGGGCGGCATGATCGCCGCCGCGCCCATGGGTGACCCGAACGCCTCGATCCCCACGCCACAGCCGGTGCACTATCGCACCATGTTCGGCGCCCTGGGCGGGGCGCTGCACGCCACGCGCATGACCTTCCTGTCGCAGGCGGCGGCGCAGGCGGACATCGCCGGCCAACTGGGCCTGAAGAGCCTGGTCGGCATCGTCAGCAAGTGCCGTGGGGTCACCAAGGCGGACATGGTGTTCAACGATTGGCAGCCAACCATTGAGGTGGACTCACAGACCTACCAGGTGAAGGCCGACGGCGAACTGCTCACCTGCGAGCCGGCTACCGAGCTGCCCATGGCGCAGCGCTACTATCTGTTCTGATGAAGCATCACGCGACGCCCAAGCTCCCTCACCCCAACCCCTCTCCCAGAGGGAGAGGGGCTATGCTCCCCGGTCTACTCATTGAGCTCCCCTCTCCCTCCGGGGAGAGCGTAGCGAGGGGGGCGAAGCCGGCCGGGGGTGAGGGGAAACAGGCACCATGCAAGAAGAATCGCCTATGATCCGACTCACCCAAAAGCTCACCGCACCGGCAACGCCGGACACCACCGTCACCCTGCCCCTGCACCAACGCATCAAGAGCCGCCTGCGCGTCACCCTGGACGACGGCCGCGACGCCGGCCTGTTGCTGGAGCGCGGCACCACCCTGAAGGACGGCGACCTGCTGGGCGGCGACGACGGCGTCACGGTACGTGTGGTGGCCGCCGACGAGATCCTGTCCATCGTGCGCAGCGACGACCCACTGCTGCTGGCCCGGGCCTGCTACCACCTGGGCAATCGCCACATGTCCATCCAGATCATGGCCGGCGAGCTGCGCTACAGCCACGACCACGTGCTGGACGACATGTTGCGTGGACTCGGGTTGACCGTCACCGTCGAATCGGCGCCCTTCGAGCCCGAGCCCGGCGCCTACGGCGGCAGTGCCGACGGTCATGGCCACGGACATCGTCACCATCATGGGCATGACCACGAGCACTCTCATGATCATGGTTGAGTTACGTACCACTCCCCCCTCACCCCACCCCCTTTTTATCCCCCATGGGGACTCCCAAGGGGGGAGGGGCTATGCACACACTTCCACAATTCCGCCCCTCGCCCACAGGATGAGGGGTGATACGGGCACTGCAATATTTCAACTCTGCTTACGCTCAGAGCCAGGGGCTGTGCAGGCACTTCAATAGTTTCAGCTCCCCTCTCCCTCAGGGAGAGGGGCCGGGAGTGAGGGAGCACCGCACCCCACCCATTTTTCAGACGGAGCACACCCATGAAACACCTGACCACCCTGACCGCTCTTGCCGCCCTGCCCGGTGTGGCCCTTGCCCATGGCGATGCCGGCCCCGGCTTCCTGATCAACCTGGAGCACATCCTGTCCAGCGCCGCCCACCTGTGGCCGTTGGCCGTGGTCGCCATCGTCGCAGCCGCGGTGAAGCGGCCCTTGCAACGCCTGATCAAGCAACGTGCCGAGCGCGAGGACTGAATCGTGTCCGGCCCGGCCGACACCGCCCTGCTGCGCCTGTTACAGCTCTGCAGCGGCAGCCTGCCCATCGGCGGCTTCACCTATTCCCAGGGTATCGAATGGGCGGTGGAGTGTGGCTGGATCAAGGATCAAGCGACACTCACCGACTGGCTGGCGGACCTGGTGGACACCACCCTGACCCGCGTGGAGATCCCGGCGCTGGCACGCCTGTATCGCGCCTGCGAAGCCGGTAATGGTCAGCCGCTGGCCCATTGGTCGGCGTGGCTGCTGGCCAACCGCGAGACCCGCGAGCTACGCGACGAGGAACGCCACCGCGGCCGCGCCTTGGCCGGCCTGCTGGTGGATCTCGATGTGCCGCGCGCGGCCGGGTGGCGCGACACCCTCGCCGGCTGTCAGTCCGCCGGTTTTGCCCTGGCCGCCCACGCCTGGTCCATCCCGCTGCAGCAGGCGGCCCAGGGCTTCGCCTGGGCGTGGCTGGAAAATCTGACGTTGGCGGGCGTCAAACTGATCCCGCTGGGGCAGACCGCCGGGCAGCGCCTGCTACGCGACCTGGGGGACATTGCCAGCCAGGCCGTAGACCAGGGCCTGAACCTGAATGACGACGACATGGGCGCCTCCGCCCCCGCCCTGGCCATCGCCAGTAGCCGCCACGAGACCCAGTACACCCGGCTGTTCCGGTCCTGAACACGAGCGAAGCAACATGAGTGAATACAAACAACCCCTGCGTATCGGCGTCGGCGGCCCGGTCGGTTCCGGTAAGACCGCGCTGCTGGAAAAACTCTGCAAGGCGATGCGCGCGCACTACAGCTTGGCGGTGGTGACCAACGACATCTACACCCAGGAGGATGCGCAGATCCTCACCCGAGCCGAGGCACTGGCGCCCGAGCGCATTGTCGGCGTGGAGACCGGCGGCTGCCCGCACACGGCCATCCGCGAGGACGCGTCCATGAACCTCGCCGCGGTCGAAGACCTGTCGCGTCGCTTCGGCGACCTGGACCTGGTGTTCATCGAGAGCGGTGGCGACAACCTGTCCGCCACCTTCAGCCCGGAATTGGCCGACCTGACCATTTACGTCATCGACGTCGCCGAGGGCGAGAAGATCCCGCGTAAAGGCGGCCCCGGCATCACCCGCTCGGACCTGCTGGTAATCAACAAGATCGACTTGGCGCCCCATGTCGGTGCCTCGCTGGAGGTCATGAAGCTTGACAGCAAGCGCATGCGCGGCGACAAGCCCTTCGTGTTCACCAATCTGAAGACCGGCGACGGACTGCAGACAGTGATCGACTTCGTTGTGCACCAGGGCATGCTGACGCCGATCGCCACGGCAGACGAGACCGCCTAGGGAAGCTCTGAATAATTCAATTGCACCGAACGGAGCCGACCCACTGCGGATCGCGGGGCGAGGCGTCGCGGCGAAGATACGGACGAAACGACAGGCAATCGGGACCCGGCCATGCCCGGTGCTCGGCGGGGTGCCGCTGCGCGGCGGATGGTATTGGGCGCAATGCCCTGCGGTTATTGCGCCCTACCAACCGTAGGGTGCAACAAGGCGAAGCCGCATTGCACCGAACGGAGCTGCCCGCTTCAATCACGCAATAGCGCGCTGATCAGACATCGAAAGGATGCCGCATCACGATGGTCTCGGCCCGGTCCGGACCGGTGGAGATGATGTCCACCGGACACTCGCAAAGCTCTTCCACCTTACGCAGGTACGCCTGTGCGGGCTTGGGAAGATCGTCGTAGCTCTTGGCACCGACGGTGGATTCCTTCCAGCCGGGCAGTTCGATGAACACCGGCTTGCATTCCTCGAAACGATCCGCGCCCACCGGTGGGGTGTCGATCTCCTTGCCGTCCAGCTGGTAGCCGGTACAGATCTTGATGGTTTCCATGCCGTCCATCACATCCAATTTGGTGATGCACATGCCGGTGACGCTGTTGATCTGCAACGAACGGCGCAGGGCGACCGCATCCAGCCAGCCACAACGGCGCTTGCGCCCGGTGGTGGCGCCGAACTCGTGCCCCTTGGTGCCCAGGTGATCGCCATCCTCGTCGAACAACTCGGTCGGGAAAGGACCGGCACCAACCCGGGTCGTGTAGGCCTTGACGATACCCAACACGTAATCGATCTCACGTGGGCCGACACCGGTGCCGGTGCAGGCGCCGCCGGAGGTGGTGTTGGAACTGGTGACATAGGGGTAGGTGCCGTGATCGATGTCCAGCAACGCACCCTGGGCGCCTTCGAACATGACGTTCTTGCCGGCCTTGCGCAAGGAGTGCAGCGTGCCGGGGATATCCTCCACCAGCGGCTTCAGAATCTCCGCATGTGCCAGTGCCTGCTCCAACACCTGCTGATAATCCACTTCGTCCTGCTTGAAGAAGTGTTTCAGCGAGAAGTTGTGATAAGCCATCACTTCTTTCAGCCGATCCGCCAAGTGGGCGCTGTCGAACATTTCGCCCAGGCGAATTCCGCGACGGGAGATCTTGTCTTCGTAACAGGGTCCGATGCCGCGCCCGGTGGTGCCGATGGCCTTCTTGCCACGCGCCGCTTCGCGGGCGTGGTCCAACGCGATGTGGTAAGGCAGGATCACTGGACAGGACTCGCTGATGCCCATACGCGATTTGGCGTCGACGCCGTTGTCTTCGAGCATCTTTAGCTCTTCCATGAGCGCCTCGGGCGAGAGCACCACGCCGTTGCCGATCAGGCAGCGCACGTTGTCACGCAGGATACCGGAGGGGATCAGGTGAAGTACGGTCTGCTTGCCATCGATCACCAGGGTGTGGCCGGCATTGTGCCCACCCTGGAACCGTACCACGGCATCCGCCTTGTCGGTGAGCAGGTCGACGACCTTGCCCTTGCCTTCGTCGCCCCACTGGCTACCGATGACAACAACGTTCTTACCCATGCGCTTTCTCTCTTAAGTGGGGTGCGACCTCAGAGCGAGGCCAGCTCCCAGTTGCCGCCGGGACCCGGCACCAAACGTTCATCACAATCCATGGCGGCTGCATCGCCTGCTTGACCCGGCAGTTCGCGAATGACCACGCGCCCCTCGGCACGTAGCTCGTCGATCTTGGCCGCCAGTTTCGGGTCGGCATCCGCCGGAGCGAATATCCTCGGCTTGGCCTGCGGCATGAACACCTCGCCAGCGGCGAGCAGATTCTTCAGATCGGCGGAAAAACCGGTGGCCGCCCGGGCGCGGCCGAAGACCTCGCCGATATGGTCGTAACGGCCGCCACGGGCGATTTCCTGCCCCATGCCGGGCACGAAGGCCGCGAACACAACACCGGTCTGATAGTGATAGGCACGCAGCTCCGCCAGATCGAAATGCAGCGGCACGTCGGGCATGCAGGCACGCAACTTGGCCGCCACCGCCTCGACGTAATCGATGGCCTTGTGCACGCCGGCGTCGGCGCCCGCCAGCCGCTTGCGCGCCTCGGCGATCACGTCGTCGTCACCGTTCAGCTCGGCCAGGGCGCAGAACATATCCGCCAGCTCGCCGGTCACCCGCGCCTTGGCAACCAAGGCCGCGATCTCCGGCTGGGCCTTGCGTTGCAGCGCTTCGAACAACTTGGACTCGATATCCGTATCCAGACCGGCCTGTCGAGCCAGACCCCGGAAGATACCCACATGCCCCAGGTCCAGATAGATGTTCCGCACACCGGCGGCCTGCAGCGTGGCCATCATCAAGCAGACGATTTCCACATCGCTTTCCGGTCCGGCGTGGCCGTACAACTCGGCGCCGATCTGCAGCGGACTGCGCGAACCACCGAATCCGTCCCGGGTGGTACGCAGCACCGAGCCGATGTAGCACAGGCGGGTGGGCTCGTCACGATGCAGGTGGTGGGCATCGATGCGCGCCGCTTGCGGTGTGATGTCCGCTCGCACCCCCAACTGACGGCCGCTCAGCTGGTCGGTCAGTTTGAAGGTCTGCAGTTCCAGATCCTTTCCGGTACCGGTCAGCAGGGCGTCTAGATACTCGATGAACGGTGTGATCACCAATTCGTAGCCCCAACCGGCGTAGAGATCCAGCAGACGGCGGCGCAGGGTCTCGAGGACCCGCGCCTGCTCCGGCAGCAATTCGTCGATGCCCTCGGGCAGCAGCCAACGTTGTTGTCGCATCAGTATCTCAATTGACCAGATAAAGCAGGGCCACGCCGCCGAGCATGCTCGCAAAGCCGGCGAGCCGCAGAGACTTGTCCTTCATGCCGGTGACATTGGCCATCATCGCCTTGTAACCACGCGGATTCAGGAAAGGCAGGATGCCCTCGATCACCAATACCAGTGCAAAGGCGATCCATAGCTCGTGCCACATGACGTTTCCCACAAAAAAGCCGGGTACACACCCGGCTGTTCAGCCTTTCAAGGACAGGCCCCGAAAACGGCGTGAATTTTCTCACTCCGTCCGGGGCTTGTCCATTGGCGGACAAGGCCTACTTGGCGCCCTGCCGATCCTTGAAGTAACGGAAGAATTCCGAGTTCGGATCCAATAGCATCAGGCTGCCACCGCTCTGGAACACCTCGCGGTAGGCCTTCAGGCTACGCCAGAAGCTGTAGAACTCGGCATTTTTCTGGAACGCCTTGGCGTACACATCCGCCGCCGTTGCGTCGCCCTCGCCACGGATCTGCTCGGCCTCGCGGTAGGCATCCGCCAGGATCTCGGTGCGCTGGCGATCGGCATCGGCGCGGATTTTTTCCGCCGCCTCAGCACCTTGCGCGCGCAACTCCGATGCCACTCGCTGACGTTCGGTACGCATCCGCTCGTAGATACGCTCGGAGATATCCGCCGGGAAATCGATCTGCTTGACCCGCACATCGACGATCTCGACACCCAGATCCGCGGCCTTTTCGTTGGCGTCGCGGGCCAGGGTCTGCATGATCTCGGCGCGCTCGCCGGAGATCACTTCCTGGATGGTGCGTTTGGCGAATTCGTCGCGCAAGGCGGCATTGATACGTTCCGCCAACAGGCGCGAGGTGGTATCCAGGCTACCCTTGGTGGAGCGGTAATACTGGGCCACATCGCTGATGCGCCATTTCACGTAGGAGTCGACCTCGACGAATTTCTTCTCGCTGGTCAGAAACCGTTGCGGTTGGGCGTCCAACGTCTGGATGCGGCGATCAAACAGGATGACGTTCTGGACGATGGGCCACTTGGGGTGGATCCCCGGCTCGCTGTTGGCATCGTCGATCTTACCCAGGCGCAACAGCAGGGCAACCTGGCTCTCCTGGACGATGAAGAAGGACGCGGATCCCACCATCACCACCAACAACAGGACCACCACGGTCACAAAGCTTTTACCGTTCATCAGCGGACCCTCCGGCTACGGGCGTCACGGGCACGACTGTCGTTGCTGCTGCCCTGTGTTGGCTCGGGATCGGTGTAGCGCGGCAGTTCAGGCTGTGCCTGGGCGGCCGGCATTTGATTCATCAACCGATCCAGCGGGATATAGGTGAGGTTGTTCGCCCCGCCCTGGCTATCCATCATCACCTTGCCGGTGCGTTGCAACACGTCCTGCATGGTGTCCAGATAGAGGCGTTCGCGGGTGACCGCCGGGGCCTTTTCGTACTCGGACAGCAAGGCGAGGAAGCGGGCGGACTCACCCTCTGCCTCGGCCACCACCTTGGCCTTGTGGGCCTTGGCGTCTTCGATCTGACGCGCCGCGGCACCGCGGGCACGCGGCACCACGTCATTGGCATAGGTCTCGGCCTGGTTCTGCAGCCGCTCGCGGTCCTCTCGGGCCTTGATGGCGTCGTCAAACGCCGCCTTGACCGCCTCGGGCGGGCTGGCGTCCTGGAAGTTGACGTTGGTCAGGGTCAAGCCGGTGCGATACAACTCCAGCAGTTCCTGGGTACCCTTTTCCACCGCCGCGGCAATGGCCTCGCGGTTGGCGGTGATGACATCATCCAGGTTGGACTTGCCGATCACCTCGCGCAGGGTCGATTCCATGGCGCCGCGAATGGTGTTTTCGGGGTTGGCATCCTGGAACAGATAATCCGCCGAATCCTGTACACGGTACTGGGCCGTCAGACTGACATCGACGATGTTTTCGTCCTTGGTCAGCATCTGTGCGCGTTGGGCGAACTTCTTGATCTCGTCGACGTTGACAACGCTCACGGTATCGACGAACGGGATCAGGAAGTGCGGGCCGGGCTCGGTGGTCTCGATGTAGGCGCCAAAACGCTTGACCACCCCGCGTTCAGCCGGACCGATGATGTAGAAACTTTGGTAGGCGGCCACCACGGCCACCACCAGCAGCACGATGAAGCCGATACCGGCAACACTGCCGCCGCCACCGCCGGAGGAACGACCCTCGCCGTTACCGCCACCACGTCGGCCGCCAAACAGGCCGCCCACACGGTCCTGAAGTTTCTTTACCACTTCGTAGAGGTCCGGCGGGCATTGATCGCCGCCCTTGCCGTTCCAGGGATCGCGGTTACCGCCACCCGGTTCGTTCCAGGCCATGTGCCACTCCGATGTCTTTAAATTTAGGTTCTGGACAGTCCGCCACCCGGTCTAGGATCGCATGGCGCAAAATGGACTGGTGATTTTAACAGCTTACTGGCTGCAACTGTCGCCTCAATTGACCACGGCATCTTTCAGGGAGGGTTCGTGGCTCAGCAATTGGTCAAAGTCCCGACGGGGCAGTTCCACGTCGAGTTCCCAGCCACCGTCGTCCGTGAACGACTCGGCATGGATCTGCGCACGCTCGAACAACAGCGCCCGCAGGCGCCCGTCCCGCGGCGCCAGACGCAAGCGATGTCGCACCGACGCGGTGCGGAAACAGGCGACCAGCGCCTCAAGCAACGCCCCGACGCCCTGACCGGTCACTGCCGACAGCCAGACCCTGACCGGCTGGCCGTGTTCGTCGAACTCCACACGGGGCGCGCCGTCAGGCAGCAGATCGACCTTGTTGAACACCTGGATACAAGGCATTTCATCGGCGCCGATCTGCTCCAACACCGCCTCCACCTCGTGTATCTGGTCATCACGCTGGCCGCTTGACGCGTCAACCACGTGCAGCAACAAGGTCGCTTCGGTGGTTTCCTGCAAGGTCGACTTGAACGCGGCGACCAGTTCATGCGGCAGGTTGGACACGAAACCCACGGTGTCCGCCAAGACCACGTGGGTGTTGTCCGGCAACTCGAGCCGCCGTAGTGTCGGGTCCAGGGTCGCGAACAACTGGTCCTTGGCGTAGACGTTCGCCTCGGTCAGCCGGTTGAACAAGGTCGACTTGCCGGCGTTGGTATAGCCGACCAGCGACACCGTCGGCACCTCCGCGCGACGCCGTGCCCGGCGCCCTTGTTCCCGCTGGCCTTCGACCCGGGACAGCCGCCGCCGAATCTGGTCGATGCGCTGGTTGAGCAATCGCCGGTCGGTCTCCAACTGGGTCTCACCGGGTCCGCGCAGGCCGATCCCGCCCTTTTGCCGTTCCAGGTGGGTCCAGCCGCGCACCAGGCGCGTCGACAGATGACGCAACTGCGCCAGTTCCACCTGCAGCTTGCCCTCGAACGAGCGAGCCCGCTGGGCGAAGATATCCAGGATCAGCCAGGTGCGATCAAGCACCCGACATTGGAAAAGCTTCTCAAGATTGCGTTCCTGACTGGGCGACAGGGCGTTGTCGAAGATCACCAGCTCGGCCTGGTAGGCGGACACCAGTGCCTGGATCTCCTCGGCCTTGCCCTTGCCGACGTACAACCCCGAGTCCGGCTTGGCGCGGATCACGGTGAGTAGCTCATAGACCTCGGCCCCCGCCGAGGCGGCGAGATCGGAGAATTCCTGCAGGGCTTCCGGCTCGGCCGGCTGCGACGAGACATGCACAAGAACGGCACGCTCACCGCTCTTCGGACGATCAAACATACAAGGGGCACACGGCGCGAACGGAAACGGGCGGCAGCATGGCCGCCGCCCAGGTCAATTGCAAGCGGGCAATACCAGGGGTCGGCGCGACCCTTGGGGAGAAATCAGCTGTTGCCAGGCGCTGCGTCGTCGTCACCGCTTTGCATGCGCACATTGCGCGAGGGAACGACCGTGGAGATGGCGTGTTTGTACACCATCTGGCTCACGCTGTTCTTCAGCAGCACGACAAACTGGTCGAAGGACTCCACGGTCCCTTGCAGCTTGATGCCGTTGACGAGAAAGATGGATACCGGCACGCGATCCTTGCGCAGCGTGTTCAGGAAAGGGTCTTGCAGACTCTGCCCTTTGGACATTGTTATGCTCCTTGTTGTCGTTATGTGGCCGGGCTGGCTGCCCCCATGGGGCGCCCTAAAAGCACCCAAACCTACTCGATTCGGCGAATATAGCATAGGACGCCGACACACCAACTGTGTGAACGCGCCCACTTTTCATGCCCAATTATGGGGCATGCCCGTCAGCGCCGCCGCTACCGGATCGCCTGTCTCGTCATCGATCCAGTGCAAATCCGCTTCCGACCGCAGCCAGGTCATCTGCCGCTTTGCCAACTGCCGGGTTGCGCTCACTGCCTTGCTCACCATGGTGGCGTGATCGTAATCGCCACGCAGGAACGCCAGCATCTGCCGATACCCCACCGAACGCATGCTGGGCAGGTCCGCATGCAGATCGCCACGGGCCAGCAGACCACGCACTTCCGCTTCGAACCCGGCCTCGATCATCTGCGTGAAGCGTCGCGCGATACGTTCGCGCAACACCTCGCGTGATCGCGGCGCCCGCGCCAGCTTGTGGACCCGGTACGGAAGCCCCTGCCCCTCGGCGGCGGCCTGAAGCTTTGACAGCGGCTGACCGGTGAGTTCCCAGACCTCCAGCGCCCGCAATGTCCGCTGTGGATCGTTGGGGTGGATACGGGTCGCCGCCACCGGGTCCACTTGTGCCAAGCGGGCGTGCAGCGCCGCCAGTCCTTCCCGCTGCAACGCCGCGTCCAGGCGCGCCCGCAACCGCGGATCGGCCTCGGGCATATCGGCCAGTCCGTGCTGTAGCGCGCGAAAGTAGAGCATGGTGCCACCCACCAGCAACGGGATACGTCCCGCCGCGGTGATCTGGGCCATTTCGCGCAACGCGTCATTGCGAAACCGAGCCGCGGAATAGGCCTCGGCGGGGTCACAGATATCGATCAGCCGGTGCGGTGCCCGTGCCAGGGTAGCCGCGTCGGGCTTGGCGGTACCGATGTCCATGCCCCGGTAGACCAGCGCCGAGTCGACGCTGACGATGTCGCACGGCAGGTGCTCCGACAACGCCACCGCCAGATCGGTCTTGCCCGAAGCGGTAGGCCCCATGACGAAGATGGCCGGCGGCAGGGCGCGCGATTCGACCACGGATCAGCGACCGCGCAGGAACAACTTATCGAGCTCGGCCAGGGTCATCTGGGTCCAGGTGGGTCGGCCGTGATTGCACTGCCCGCTGCGCTCGGTACGCTCGATGTCCCGCAGCAAGGCGTTCATCTCGTCCAGGGTCAGTCGACGGTTCGCTCGCACCGACCCGTGGCACGCCATGGTGGACAGCACCCCGTTGATCTCCTCACCGATCCGCGAACTGCTACCGTGCACCACCAGGTCGGACAGCACGTCCCGCAACAGACGTTCGGCGTCGGCACCGCGCAGCAGCACCGGCAAGGCGCGGACCACCAGCGTGTCTGTCCCCATCCGGTCCACCTCCAGGCCCAACTCGGTAAAGGTATCGGCCGCGGACTCGGCCAGGTCCGCCTCCCGGACACTGACCTTGACGGACACCGGCACCAACAGTGGCTGGCGCTTGACGCCCTCACCCTCGCGGGCGCGTTTGAAACCCTCGTAGGTGATGCGTTCATGGGCGGCATGCATGTCCACCAACACCAGACCAGCCGCATTCTGTGCGAGCACGAATACGCCATGCAGTTGGGCGATGGCAAACCCCAGTGGCGGTATCTCGGGCTCGACCGCGGCTTCTGCAGCCCGCGCCGAATGGGCCGCCGGGAGTGGACCGGTGGCCGCGGGTGCCTGCCACGCCATGCCCGCGCGATAGGCCGCGGCCGACTCGGCGATGCCCAGGCCGATGGGACGCTGGTAGGGTTGCCCGCCGCCTCCCGGTACCGACGGGGCTGGCGGCGCGGTCACCCCGGTGGGCCCGTCGGCGGCGACCCGCTCCGGCTCCGGCCGGACATCGGCCAGCACCTGGTGAAGGGTGCGAAACAAGAAGTCATGCACCAAACGCCCTTCACGAAAGCGCACCTCATGCTTGGTCGGGTGCACGTTCACGTCGACCAGGGCGGGATCGAGGGTCAGATACAGCACGTACGCCGGGTGCCGACCGTGAAAGAGCACGTCCTGGAAGGCTTGGCGCACGGCATGGGTCACCAGCTTGTCGCGTACGATACGGCCGTTGACGAAGAAATACTGCATGTCGGCCTGACTGCGCGAGAAGGTCGGTTGCGCCACCCACCCGGCCAGGCGCAAACCAGCCGCCTGGTGTTCGAAGGACAGTGCATGCTCCAGGAAGGCGCCGCCCACCAGGTCCGCAATGCGCCGCTCCCGGGCCGCCGGCGCCTGGGCTGCCTGGGTGATGAAGACATCGCGACCGTTGTGCCGCAACGAGAACCCCACGTCGAAACGGGCCAGCGCGAGGCGACGCAGCACCTGCTCCACGTGCCCGAACTCGGTCTTGTCGGTACGCAGGAACTTGCGCCGGGCCGGGGTATTGTAAAACAGGTCGCGCACCTCGATGGTGGTCCCTTCAGGGTGGGCGGCAGGTGCCGGCTGGTCGTGTTCCCCGGCGATGGCCCAGGCCTGGTCCTCACCACGCTCGCGGGAGGTGATGCTCAGCCGCGACACCGAGGCCATGCTTGGCAAGGCCTCGCCACGGAAGCCCAGACTGCCGATGCGCTCCAGGTCGGCCAATTGCCGGACCTTGCTGGTGGCGTGGCGTGACAAGGCCAGTGCCAGATCGTCGGGATGGATACCGAATCCGTTGTCCCGTACCCGAATCAGCTTGACGCCACCCTGGGCGACCTCCACGTCGACCCGGCTCGCTTCGGCGTCCAGGCTGTTTTCCACCAGTTCCTTGATGACCGATGCGGGGCGTTCGACCACCTCGCCGGCGGCGATTTGGTTGACCAACTGGGAAGGGAGCTCATTGATACGGCGCGGCATGGGCGCATTCTGCCACAGCCGGAAAGCAACGCGGGACCGGTAGTCAGGAGCTGGGGATACGCAACACCTGCCCGACCCGGATCACGTCGTCGTTCAGGCTGTTGGCGTCACGCAGCTCCCGCACCCCAACGTCGTACTGCTGGGCGATACGCGACAAGGTGTCGCCGCGACGGATCACGTGATTGCGGTCGTCGGCGACGGCCAGCGCGGACTGCTGGCGCAGCTTCGCCGCCGCCAACCGGGTACCGGGCGGAGGGGCCTTCTGGAAGTAGTCGCGCACACCTTTGAATACCGATTTTGCCAGCCGCTGCTGGTGCGCCGCGTCCCGCAGCAGACGCTCTTCGTGGGGATTGGAGATGAATCCGGTTTCCACCAGCATGGAGGGGATATCCGGCGACTTGAGCACCACGAAACCGGCATGCTGGACGCGCCGACCATGCACCTTGGTGTGTTTGCGCAGCTCTTGGTACACGTTGTCCGCGGCTTCCAGACTGGTCTGACGGGTGGCGGACTGGGACAGATCCAGCAGCACCGAAGCCAACACCTCGTCCTTGTCGTCCAGGCTGACGCCACCCACCAGGTCAGATGCGTTCTCGCTGGCGGCCAGCCAGCGGGCCGCTTCGCTGGAGGCGCCGCGGTTCGACAGCACGTAGACCGAGGCGCCCTTGGCCCGCGGGTCATGGAAGGCGTCGGCGTGGATGGACACGAACAGGTCGGCACGCTTGGCGCGGGCGATCTCCATGCGTTTGCGCAGCGGGATGTAGTAGTCGCCGTCACGGGTGAGTACGGCCCGCATACCTGGCTCCGCGTCGATGATGCGCGCCAGCCGACGGGCGATCTGCAGCACCACGGTCTTTTCGTAGGTACGACGGGAACGACCGAGCGCACCGGAATCGTCGCCGCCGTGCCCGGCGTCGACCGCGACCACCACGTCGCGCAGTTGCTTGAGGTCATCGGCACGCTTGACCACCTTGGGCGCAGCGGCATCGCCGTCCTTGGCGAAAAGGTCGATCACCAGGCGATGACCGTACCGGTCATTGGGCTTGAGCAGGAAACTCTTGGGATGGACGGCCTGTTTGAGATCCAGCACCACCCGCAGGGTGCCGTCTTTGCGTTTGGCATGGCGCAGACCGGCCAGATAGCGATCATCCGCCTCGACCTGCACCCCCTTGTCCAGCGTTGCATCGGCAAAGTCCACCACCAGACGATCCGGGCCGGTCAGACTGAACAGCCGGTGGTCCACGGGGCCGTCGACATCGAACACCAAGCGCGTGTGATCGGGGGCGTTCCAGACTCGAACACCGTCGATACGGGGCCCGGCCTGAGCAGCCCAGGCGGCAATCAGCAGCAGTAGAGTGACGAGCTGTTTCATGGCGTCGTGGCGCTGTGTAGAAGTCCGCGGGTTACCACATCTTTCCCCGACCTTAGCATAAGAAACAGAAAAACCAAATGTTTCCAGTTAGATACCAGATATTCCTAAAGCGTGTTTTCAGGAGCTGCCGTTCATCAGTGTGCGCAACACCTTACGGCCCGGTTCCGAGTGCGCGGCAATCCGCAGGTCACGGCCCGCCGGCCGATGGGCGATAGCCAACACCAGATCCGCCTGCGGCAACCAGCCCGCGCCTTGTTCGGGCCACTCGATCAACAGGGTTGCGTCACCGGCGAACAGGTCCCGCAGTCCCAGATATTCCAGCTCCTCCGGGTCGCCGAGACGGTAAAGATCCAGGTGGTAAACGGTACCCGAAGCCAATTCATAGGGCTCAATCAGCGTGTACGTCGGGCTGCGCACCGGCCCGTCGTGGCCGCGCGCACGGAGAAATCCCCGCACCAGGGTGGTCTTGCCGGCCCCTAGATCGCCCTGCAGATGCAGGGTGCACGCCGAGGGGCAGACCTGCCCCAGGCGTTCGCCGAACGCCTGCTGGGCCGCGGCGTCCGCACAGTGCAGGCTCAGCGTATCCTCGCCCGCCACACTCATGGGTTCACCAACGTGCGCACCTGCGCCAGCAGGTCGGTGGCCAGCAATCCCCGCTCACCGCCGGCCGCGGCGCGGTCGCCGGCGGCGCCGTGCAGACACACCGCCAATTCCACCGCGTCTTCCCGAGCCCAACCCTGCGCCCACAGCCCGGCGATCAGGCCGGTGAGCACGTCGCCCATACCGCCACTCGCCATGCCCGGGTTGCCATCGGTGCAGATTGCCGGCGGGCGGCTACCGCCGTTCACCACCACGCTGCCCGCCCCTTTCAACACCACGCTGCCGCCGAAGCGCTGCTGCAAATCCTCCGCCGCGGCCAGCCGGTCCGCTTCGATGTCGGTAACCGGGCAACCCAGCAAACGGGCAGCCTCGCCCGGGTGGGGGGTCAAAACCCAGTTGTCCCGGTGTAGCGGATCCTCGGCCAGCAGGTTGAGCGCGTCGGCGTCCACCACCAGTGGCTTACCACAGTCACAGGCGGCGGCCCACATCTCACGCCCCCAAACGTCGCGCCCCAGTCCAGGGCCGACAGCAACGACGGTGGCGCGCCTTGATAGCGGCACCAAGGCGCGGCCGGCATCCACCCCGTGCGCCATGATCTCCGGACAGCCGGCGAGCACCCCGGCCACATGAGCCGGCCGGGTCGCCAAGGTCGTCAGACCGGCACCGACACGGCCGGCCGCCTCGCCCGCCAACCGCGCCGCACCGCCGAAACCATGATCGCCGCCAATCACCAACACATGCCCGAAGTCGCCTTTGTGCGCGCCACGCCGGCGGGGAGCAAGCAGGTCCCGCTGTTTGGCCCAATCGAGCCGGCGAGCGGCATGGATCTGTCGCGCGAACAATTGCGCAGGCACGGCCAAGGCGTCGTAGTACAGCTCGCCACAGCAATCCGGTCCATCGCCGGTGCACAGCCCGACCGTCAGCGCGATGAAACTGATGGTGGCCGCCGCCCTGATCGCACAGCCCTGGATCCTGCCGGTATCCGCGTGCAAGCCGCTGGGGATATCCAACGCCAGGACTGGCAGGCGGGACCGATTGACCGCCTGGATGGCGTCCGCATGGACGCCCTCCACCGCGCGGGACAGCCCGGTGCCCAAGATCGCGTCCACCACCAGGTCGGTATCGCGTGGCAAACCCCGGTAAGCGGCCCATTGGCCGCCTGCCTGACCGAAGGCTTGGGCAAAATGCCGGGCATCACCTTGAATGCCGGCCGGGTCGCCCAATTGCAGGACCCGCACCGTCAGACCGGCCTGGCGCGCCAGTTCCGCCACGACGAATCCGTCCCCGCCGTTGTTGCCGGTACCGGCCAGGACGGTGATATCGCGGGCCTCCGGCCAGCAACGGCGCAGCACGGCAAACGCCGCTTGGCCGGCACGCTGCATCAGTTCCCCCCCGGGGATGGCAAACTCCTCGCTCGCCGCCGCATCCAGTGCGCGCACCTGTGCCGCCCGGTAAAGGGCGTGGGGCAATACGGCAGTGGTTGGCATGGGGCGGAAGGACTGGGGCATGGGAGCGGATGATAAGCTGCGCTTTTGCCGCAAAGCCTGCCTGATGACCAAGGTCCCGCACAAGCCGAACGAACTCGCCGCGTTGGTTGCGCGGATCAAAACCTGGGGCCGGGACCTGGGTTTTCAGCAGGTCGGCATCACCGACACCGAACTGAGCCACGCCGAACGTCACCTGCAAGCCTGGCTGGATGCCGGCTTGCATGGCGAACTGGACTACATGGCCCGTCACGGCAACAAACGCAGTCGCCCTGCCGATCTGGTGGACGGTACGGTACGGGTGATCTCAGCGCGCATGGACTACCTGCCGCCGGACGACGACCCGCTTCGGCAGTTGGCCGACCCGGCGGCGGCGTTCGTCAGCCGCTACGCCCTGGGCCGGGACTATCACAAGCTGATGCGCAATCGGTTACAGAAATTGGCTGACCGCATCCAAGCCGAGATCGGTCCCTTCGGCTACCGGGCCTTCGTCGATTCGGCCCCGGTGCTGGAAAAACCGCTTGCGCAAAAGGCCGGCCTCGGCTGGATCGGAAAACATACCAACCTCATCAACAAGGACGCGGGGAGTTGGTTTTTCCTCGGCGAGCTGTACACGGACCTGGCGCTGCCCATCGATGCCCCTGCCGAGGCGCACTGCGGCACCTGCCAGGCTTGCATCGACATCTGCCCCACCCAGGCGATCGTGGCGCCATACCAGGTGGACGCGCGACTGTGTATCTCCTACCTTACCATCGAGCTACATGGCGCGATACCCGAGCATTTGCGGCCCGGTGTCGGCAACCGGATCTACGGCTGCGACGACTGCCAACAGGCGTGTCCCTGGAACCGCTTTGCCGCACCGACACGGGAACAGGACTTCCTGCCGCGCCACGGCTTGGACAGCGCAACACTCATTGCCTTGTTTGGCTGGGACGAAACGACCTTCCTCAAACGTACCGAGGGTTCAGCGATCCGGCGCATCGGCTGGCGACGCTGGCTACGCAATATCGCGGTCGCACTGGGAAACAGTGGCGATCCGACCGCCATCGATGCCTTGAAGACGCGGCTGAGCGAGACGGATCCGATGGTCCGCGAGCACATCATCTGGGCACTTGACCGCCTCACGGCTGCCGGAGTCCAAGGCGTGCCGTCACGCCATCCTTAAGGAGCACCGCCATCCTGCCGATAACCCCGGGTAGCCGGCCGCAGCGGTGCTGGCCGCCCGTCGGCAATCAGACTCAAGGAGGTGTCCATGATCGGCGCACGCCCGACGCTTTTGATCATCCTGGCGCTCGTCGCCGGGTTGACGCTGTCCGGGTGCAGCGAACCTGAGCAGCCACCGCTGCGGCTCGGTACCGTGGTGTGGCCGGGTTACGAGCCCCTCTACCTCGCCCGGACCACCAACGAACTACCAGAGTCACTGACTCGTTTGATCGAGTATCCGTCCGCCTCCGAGGTGATTCGCGCGCTGCGCAATCGCTCCCTGGAAGCAGCCGCCCTGACGCTGGACGAGGTGCTCACGGTCGCAGGCGAGCACACGCCGCTGAAGGTCATTCTGGTGATGGATATCTCAGCCGGCGGAGACGTGATCTTGGCACACCCGGACATTGCCGGCATGGCCGACCTGCATGGCAAACGCATCGGGGTCGAAAGCAGTGCATTGGGGGCGTTCATGCTGACCCGTGCACTGCAGTCCCATGGACTGACACTGGACGACGTACTGGTGAAGCACATGGACGTCAACGCCCAGGAAAGCGCCTTCCACGCAGCGGAGATCGACGCCATGGTCACCTACGAGCCCATGCGCACCCGATTGTTGCAAGCCGGCGCACGGGAACTGTTCAGCAGCCGGGAGATCCCCGGCGAGATTGTCGACGTGCTAGTGGTCCACCAGTCCGTACTCGATGATCGCGCCGACGAACTCAAACGCCTGGTGGACATCTGGTTTGACAGTCTCGACTACCTGGAACAACAGCCGGAGGAAGCGGCGCGCATCATCGCGCAACGTCTGAAGATCACACCCGAACAGGTACGCGCAAGCTACGACGGCCTGGTGCTGCCAAGCCGCGTCGAGAATCAGCAACTACTCGGCGGACCGCAACCGGTGTTGCGTACCACCATCCAACGTCTGAATCAGGTTCTGGTCGACGCCCGCCTGCTGACACACCCGGCATCCGGCTCGGACCTGATCGACGGGTCCCTGGTGAAATAACACAGGGC
The DNA here is from genome assembly GCA_030148485.1 of Gammaproteobacteria bacterium. Taxonomy (GTDB): domain Bacteria; phylum Pseudomonadota; class Gammaproteobacteria; order Chromatiales; family Chromatiaceae; genus JANTHH01. The sequence continues at coordinate 61,201 of JASBTJ010000068.1, forward strand.
GTGAACGCGATGAAACGACGGATCGGCCTACGCATCCTGGTTCCGACATTGGCTCTCGCACTGCTGGGGGTGGCGATTGTTCTGGCGTCGTACCTGACCGCACGCGGCGAACGGGCCTTCGTGAGAAGCGCCGTCACCGAACAAGTACGTGAGCGCTTGAATCACCTCCAGGTCAGCGCCGAGCTGTTCGTCAAGCTGGGTCGACTGGACTACCTGAAGCAGTTGGTCGCCAGCCTGTCCGCCGAGCCCGGGCTGGTCCACATGCTGTTGGTTGGCCCTGACGGACGCATCATGGCATCGAATCGCTTCAGCCAGATCGGGGACTCCTGGCAGGATGCCGCACCCGACCTGGACACGGCACAGATCAAGTCGGTGCTGAAATCCCGTGCGGTGAGCAATATCAATGCGCCGGACGCGGGCGCTATCGATGGTTATGTCAGCCTATGCGGCTTCGCGGACGAACACCAACTACGCCGCTCGACCTGCGGCTTCATCGCCTACCGGGTGGATCTGGCGCACCACTACGCACAGACGGCGCAGGTACTGCGCAACCAGACCGGCTACTTTGCTGCCGCCATCGTTGGCGTCATTCTCCTGTTGCTCATCGCCCTGGACCTGCTGATCAGCCAACGTGCCAAACGGGTCATCCAGGCGGTGCAGTCCTTTGTCCATGGCGAACGGAAACAACGCATATCCATCGGACTGAAAGACGAGATCGGCAGGATCGGTATCGCCGTCAATCGCATGTTCGACGAAGTAACGCGAAACGAGCGGGACATCACCGAACAACGGGAACGCCTGCGCGCGATATTCGACACGGTTGCGGACGCGATCATCATCATGGGCGACGACGGCGTGATCCATACGGTGAACCCGGCGACCGAACAATTGTTCGGCTATGACCAACGCGAGCTGATCGGAATGAAGGCGGACCAGCTGATGCCACCCGAGGCCGATGGCGAATCGAGCAGTTTCATCCAACGCCAGGCCCAGGTCGCCGACAGTCATTCTGTCGGCAACGCGCGTGAGACGACCGCGGTAGACAAGACCGGTCATCGTTTTCCCGTGGAAATCAGCTTGTCGGCAATGCAGGTCGATGACCGCCCCATGTACACCAGCGTGGTACGCGATGTCTCCGAGCAGGTCGCCCTGCGGGAGGCCATGGAGCAGGTGAACGCCGAACTGATCAACTCCAACGAGCGTTTGTGGCAATCGGCCAAGACCGACTCGCTGACCGGCATCGCCAACCGACGCAGCCTGGACGAGACGGTGGACAACGAGCTGCGTCGGGCAACCCGGCAGGGGCGCCCGCTGTCGGTCATTCTGATCGACCTGGATTACTTCAAACGGTACAACGACACCTATGGCCACATCGCGGGCGACACCTGCCTGAAGGGCGTCGCAGCAGTACTGAAGACCTGTTGCCAACGGGCCGGGGAACTACCAGCTCGCTATGGTGGCGAGGAATTCGCCGTGGTGCTGCCTGACACCGACCGTGACCACGCGACCACGGTCGCGGAGAACGTCCGCCAGCGTATTGCGGCACTCGACCTGCCACACAAGTCGTCGGACATCGCCGATCACGTGACGGCCAGTATCGGCGTCACCGCATTCGACCCGTTGACCATGCTGATGCCGACACCCACCGCCCTGTTCGAAGCCGCCGACCGGGCGTTATACAGCGCCAAGCAAAACGGAAGAAACCGGGTGAGATACGCCCACCTGCACAACAAGGACGCCGCCGAACGTCTGACGTTGGTACCGATGCCGGACAAGTCCAGGCGCTAAGTAAGTTTCCTTAAGGAAGCTCTGATTGAATCCCTCAAATAAGGCAAAATCAATTCACTCGTGTGCCACAGAAAGATCGACCGGATGAAGCAACAAAGTTTCGCCTCACTGAGCTACGCGGCAAAGAAGCGCAAGACCCGCAAAGAGCTTTTCCTCGAACAAATGGAGCAGTGCGTCCCCTGGTCGGCCTTCCTGGCCATCATAGAGCCGCACTACCCCAAGTCAGGCCGCCGCGGCGGCCAGCCCATCGGTCTCGAAGCGATGCTGCGGATCTATCTGATGCAGCAGTGGTTCAACCTGTCCGACCCGATGATGGAGGACGCCCTGTATGAAATCGAGTCTATGCGGTGCTTCGTCGGCCTGGAGTTGTGCCAGGACCGTTTGCCGGATGAGACGACCATTTTGAAGTTTCGTCATCTGTTGGAAAAACACCAGCTTGCTGATCAGCTGTTTGCAACGGTGAGCGACCATCTGCAGGCCCACGGTCTACAGCTCTCGAAGGGAACGATGGTGGATGCCACACTGATTGCAGCTTCACCTTCGACCAAGACTGCCGAAGGCGCGCGCGATCCGCAGATGCACCAGACCCGGAAAGGCAACCAATGGTATTTCGGCATGAAGATCCATGTCGGTGCAGATGTGAACAGTGGCACGGCGCACACGGTGACGGTCACGTCGGCTAAGGAAGCTGACATCAGCCAATTGCCGGCCTTGCTCAGAGAAAGTGACGAAGCGGTTTTTGGTGATGCCGGTTATGCCAGCGATAGCTATAAACGGGGCTCGCGTGCGCTGGGCATGCACTGGAAGGTCAATGACAAGCGAAAAGCGAAGCACGGGAATTTGAGCAGCAAGCAACGCAAACGCAATCGGCAGCAATCAAAAATTCGCGCCCGGGTGGAGCCTCTGTTTCGGATCATCAAGTGCCAATTTGGCTACCGAAAGGTGCGCTATCGTGGGCTGGAAAAGAACCGGGTGCAGGTCATGAGCCTGATGGCAATGGCCAACCTGTATCTGCAGCGTCAGGTGTTGGCGGCATGAGTGCGCCCAAAATCCGCTTATAGAGC
>JASBTJ010000074.1 GCA_030148485.1 Gammaproteobacteria bacterium
GCCTGGTTCGGGTCATAGTGACTTATCGAGCCGTTCCGCTTCATCTCACGACTGATCGTCGTGCGGCAGCGCCCCAGCAGCCGGGCGATTTGGCTCAGGTTGTCGCCGGCGGCCTGTCGTGAGGCGATGATTTCCCGTTCACATCGGCTAAGATGCCGGTAGGACATTGTGGGCTCCTGATTTCCTGAAGTCTCGACAACCTCAACTTATCAGGGCAGCCCATGGTGTCCGCCCTCTCGGGCCTACGACCTGTGCACTTTGGAGTTGAATCCGCGATCAACAACCGGATCAAGGTCATCAAACGCATGGCCTACGGCTATCGGGACGAGGACTACTTCTTCCTCAAAATCCGCGCCGCCTTCCCCGGACATCTTCGATGAACGTAAAAAAACCGCCCGGGTCACCCCGGACGGCTCACTCGCCAACCACTCCCTCTTGAGTGTCAGTCGGGCTGGACCTTATCGATGATCTGATCCTGATCCTCTGTGTCCACCAGCACCGCTCTGATGCGGTTGAACGCCGCCGCGGCCTTTTCCGGCTTGCCGGCGTAGGTTGCCAGACGCTCGCCGTTCCAACCCGCCGCGCGGACCACGTCCGTCTTGAATTGGGTCCCGCGAACCCCACCGCCACCGATGGCGATCAAAGCCATTTCGATTTCCTGATGCGGCAGGCGCTCGATGGTGATCTTGGAAAAATCGTCCGCCTGGACCTCAGCGAATTCTCTACCCATGTGTTGCTCTCCGCGATTTGGCTTGTTGTCGGTTCTGCGGGCAGACCTGCCCGGGCTGCAGACTGCATCGGCCCGCTGGCCGCGACCTTTAGGGCAGTCGGTTCCCAATAATCCAGCTGCGCGGCACTGCGTGACACCCGGCGACCGGCTTTGCTAAGGTCGCGCCCCTTGGCCCACTTACCGGAACCCACCATGGCAAGCACACCTGACGAATTGACCGTCACCTACGTCGACGGCGGCGTGGAAGTGATGAAGGAGCTGGACAAGAAGGTCCTGAGCAAGGGCGCCTGGACGACCATCCTGTTCCGTTACCAGGATTGGGACGAGCGCAAGCAGGAATACAGCAAGGACAAGTACACCATCCGCCGTTACCAGAAGCGCAACGGCGAGTATCAGCAGAAGTCCAAGTTCAATATTTCCAGTCCCGATCAGGCACGTCAGATCGTCGCGGCCCTGAACGAATGGCTGCCGGAGGCGGACTAGACCGGTACCGGCGCTACAGGCCGATTTCGCTCGGCCAATCGATCAGCGCGTCGACGATGGCGCGCTGATCCTCCGAAAGCCCGGTGTCGATGGCCAGCCTGGAGAGTTTCTTCCGGTACCCTGCCAGATCGATCCCGTAGCCCGGATCGTGCAGCCGCGCCCGGCGGAATTCCTCCCAGCGGCCCTTTTCCTGGGCATTGAGCGTCTGCGGCCAATTGCGCGCCCGATAGCGGAACAACAGTTCATGCAGCTTGGCCGCCTCGAAAGGAGGCCGCAGATCGGCCAAGCCGTCGCTGCCCGTCTGCCGCACCTGTTCGCACAGCCGCCGGTCGTTGTCGGACAGGAAGGCGCCGTACAGATCCAGATCCGGATCGTCGGTGGGCGCAAAGTCACGCTCGCCGAACACCAGCGCCAGTTTTTCTTCAAGCCCGCTGGCCTGCTGCAACACCGCCAAATGCCGGGCCTCGCTGTCTGCCGGCATCTGCCATTCCTCACGCGCCCGATCCGTCAGCGTCCCCATGGGCACCACCACGGGGGCACGGTTCAGGCGGATGGTCTTGAGCGGGATGCGCGACTCCCCCGCCGGCAGGTCGTCGCTTGGCGTGAACAGGCGTTCGCGGATGGCCTCGGCGTCAAGGCGCAACAACGGCTCCGGGTCCACCCGCAAGTCGTACACCACCACCTCGTTCCTGTTGCTCGGGTGCCAAGCCAGCGGCACCACCGCCGCGATATGGCCCAGCGCGGCAGGGTATTTGCCCGACACGTGCAACACCGGCCGCTTTGCCCGCACGTCCAGCTGTTTGGCCAGGGCACGCTTGTCGCGGTTGCCGAAGGCGAAATCGAACAACTTGGGCTGCGCCTGCTTGATCAAGCGGGCCATGGCGATGGTGGCGTGGACATCCGCCAAGGCGTCGTGCGCCCCTTCGTGCGCAATGTCGTTGGCGGCAGTCAGGTGTTCGAGTTTGAAGCTGGTGACACCATCCTCGCGGGTTGGCCAGACAATGCCGTCCGGGCGCAAGGCACGGGTCAATCGCACCACGTCGATCAGATCCCAACGCGAATTGCCGTTCTGCCATTCACGCGCATAAGGGTCGATGAAGTTGCGGTAAAAACCGTACCGGGTCACCTCGTCATCGAAACGCAGGGTGTTGTAACCCAGCGCACAGGTGCCCGGCCGGGCCAGCTCCTCGTGGATCGCCTGGAAGAACTCGGCCTCCGGCACGCCCTTTTCCCGGCACTCCTGAGGCGTCAGGCCGGTAACGAAGCAGGCCTCGGGGTGGGGCAGGAAATCGTCGGCCGGTTGTGCGTAAAGCATCAACGGCTGACCGATCACGTTGAAGTCCAGGTCGGTGCGTATCCCGGCGAACTGCGCGGCCCGATCCAGACGCGGCGTGGCGCCCCAGGTTTCGTAGTCGTGCCAATAAAAGCTGTCGGTTCTGTTCATTGCAAGTGTCGGCGCGACAGGAGACCGGAGCGCGTGACACTCATGGCCGCCTGTCGGCCGGCTCCGGGGCGCCATCGACGTCGAATTGTACCGCACCGAGATTCACCACGGCGCGCGGGTTTGCATCCACCCCGAGCCGCCCGTCACCGCCGGCGCCCAGCAACCAGCGTTCGGCATAACCGCCGAACCGGTCCGCCAGTACCTGCATCGTCGGCCGATAGGTGTCGGTGAGATAACGCCGGATACGTTTGGGCATCGGCCGCCAGCGCGACGCATTGACGCGTCGGGTATTGTCGATCTCCAGCTCGTGCGTGGCTGGCAAATCGAGAAAATCCAGCACCCCATTGATCAAGCCGGCGGGATCGGCGGATATCGCATCGTAGAATCCCACCAATACACGTTCCGGCGGGAAGACCGAGAGATAGGCGTCCAACGTGGCCAAGTAGTCCCCGCGCAGCACCGTGCTGCGGCCTTTCAACTGGGCCAGAATGTCGTCTTCGGACGCCAGGTCGGCGTCGCTGAATCCCCGTTCGTTGTTGAAGCGCACCGAGGACCAGGCCCGGTCGATCGGGTTGCGCAACATGAAAATCAATTTCAGTTGCGGATTGATACGCCTTAGCGCAGCGAGATCCCGTCGATCCAGCATCGAATAGGCGGGCGTGATCTCGCCGCAAACGCGACTATTACCGTGGGTGCGAAACAGCCGCCGATACCAGCGGTCGGTGTAGCGGCCGAAGTACCATTTCCATGCCCAGCGGGCCGACGCCCAGTCGCGCGCCGATGTCGCGCTGCGTAGTGCCCAGTACCCGCGCCGTAGACGCGCCCGCTGCTCGGGCCCTTGTAGCGCCCGCGACCAGGGCGATACGGTCTGCAATTCGCTCGGGGAAGGGTATTTGTCCGACCGGTCGAAGTAATGGACTTCCTTCACCGGCGGCAGCCATACATCCGGATGCTGACGCAACTGCCAGTGCAGCCACGAGGTACCTGCCTTGTGCGCGCCTATCCCTAGAAAATGTGGGCCTGCGTCCATGCACCGTGCCTCCCTGACCTGATCCCTGGTTCTGCCATGCTAGCAGAAACCGGGCACCCGCTCCGGCATCGGCTGCCGCCCCGCGCCAGCCCGACACGATAGGCAAAGAAAAAGGCCACCCCCGACTTGGCCGGGTGGTGGCCTTTGACGTCCGCGAACGCTCCGCGACGTTAGAGCTTTTCCTTGATGCGGGCAGCCTTGCCGGTACGGCCGCGCAGGTAGTACAGCTTGGCGCGGCGCACGTCGCCCCGACGCTTCACCGTGATGCTGTCCACCAGCGGGCTGTAGGTCTGGAAGGCACGCTCGACGCCTTCACCGTTGGAGATCTTGCGCACGGTGAAAGCGGAGTTCAGACCGCGATTGCGCTTGGCGATGACCACGCCTTCGAAGGCCTGCAGACGCTCACGCTCACCTTCCTTGACCTTGACCTGTACCACCACGGTATCGCCGGGGCCGAAGGACGGCACGTCCTTGTTCATCTGTTCTGCTTCGAGTTGCTGGATGATGTTGCTCATCGCCTTGCTCCTGTTTCGTTCAAGCACCCTTGTGGGCACGGATAAATTGGTCCAACAGACCTTCTTCTTCATCCGTCAGAGGGCGACCTTCAAGCAGATCGGGACGCCGTAGATAAGTGCGTCCCAGTGCCTGCATCAGCCGCCATTCACGAATGGCCTTGTGGTTACCCGAAAGAAGCACCTCGGGTACCGCCCGGCCCTCGATCACCTCGGGTCGGGTGTAATGCGGACAGTCCAGCAGACCGTCCACATGGGAATCCTCTACCGCCGAGTCCTCATGACCCAGCACGCCCGGCAACAGCCGGATCACCGCATCCATCACCACCATGGCCGGCAGCTCACCGCCGGACAGCACATAGTCGCCGATGGACCACTCTTCGTCGACATAGGCCTCGATGAGACGTTCGTCGATGCCCTCGTAGCGCCCCGCCAGCAGGATCACCCCCGGCTGTTCGCTCAAGTCCTGGGCCGCCGCCTGCGTGAACGGCCGGCCCTGCGGGCTCATGTAGACCACTTTGCTCGCGGGTGCCGCGGCCCTGGCGTCTTCGATGGCCGCCTTGAGCGGTTCCACCTTCATCACCATGCCTGGGCCGCCCCCGTAGGGTCTGTCATCCACGGTGCGGTGCACGTCGTGGGTGTAGTCCCTCGGGTTCCACAGGTGCAAGTCCACCTGACCCCGCTCGATGGCCCGCCCGGTCACGCCGACCCGGCTGGCCGCGAACATCTCAGGGAACAGGCTGATGACGTCAAAGCGCATCGGCCGGTTCCTAAAATTCCGGATCCCAGTCCACCACCATGCGGCGATTTTCCAGATCCACGTCCTTCACCACCTGTTGCCACAGGTAGGGCACCCAGCATTCGCGGTCGCCCTTGATGACCATCACGTCGTTGGCGCCGGTCTCGAACAGATGGTCGATCTGTCCCAGCGCCACTCCGCCGGTCGTTGCCACCGTCAACCCCTGCAGGTCGGCCCAGTAGAACTCGCCCTCTGCCAAGCGATTGCTGAGCTGGTCACGCCGCACGGCGATGGTGGCACCGATCCACTCGGCCGCCTGATCGCGGTCGTCGCACCCGGCCAGCTTGGCCACCACGGTCTTGCCATGGGGGCGCCCACCGTCCAGTTCGACCTGTTCCCAGCCACGCCCCCGATCCACGTACCAGGGCGCATAGCCGACGATGTTTTCCCGCGGGTCGGTATCCGAATGGATCTTGACCCAGCCACGCACACCGTACAGGCCGGAAACGCGACCGAGGGTGACGAACGTGGTCTCGTCACCCTCGGTGGTATTTTCCGGCTGTTCCCCGCGAGTCGCGTTCACCTGAGCGGACCTGCTCGCGGTCGACCGTTGCCGGTTAAGCGGCCTCGGCAGCCTTGCGCGCCTGCTTGACCAGATCGGCCACGCGCTCGCTCATCTGGGCGCCATTGCCGACCCAGTGGTCGATGCGACCGAGATCGACGCGCAGCTTTTCCTCACCGCCGGTGGCGATGGGGTTGAAGAAGCCGATACGCTCGATGTAGCGGCCGTCGCGCGCCTTGCGCTGATCGCTCACCACCAGATGGTAGAAAGGACGCTTCTTGGCGCCGCCGCGGGAAAGACGAATCGAAACCATGTTCGAACCTTATAAAATCGTTTGAAACCGGACACACGGCCAACTACCGGCCGCGGGTAAACGGCGCATTTTACGGACTTTGCGCCGAAAGTGAAGCGCTAATTTGCGGCCAGCACGCCCGGGCGGATCCGCAGCCGGATCTCGACCCGGCGATTGCGTCGGTGGGACGCCTTGTCCATCCCCCCGTCCAGGGGTTCGCTGGCACCGTATCCCATCGCCGCCAAGCGTGGATTTGCCACGCCCTGCTCGTGCAGATAGCGCAGCACCGCCACGGCTCGGGCGGCGGACAGATCCCAGTTGCTGGCAAATCGGGCACTGCCGCGCAAGGGGCGGCGGTCGGTGTGGCCAGCGACCTCGAGACGCCAATCCATGTCCGGCGGCAGTTGGCCCAGCGCATCGATCAGACTGCGAACCACAGGTTGCAGGCGATCGCGACCCTCCGCGCCCAGTTCGCCGGTACCGAACACGAACACCGCGTCGGTGGGGATACGCAGGTAGTCCGGCCCCACCTCCGCCACGGGTGACGGCACCACCGCAGCGAAAACCCGCTGCTGCCAGGCATAATCCACGACCGGAACGGCGGCCGGGCCGCGCCCCCCGGCCTGGCGCAGGTCCCGGCCCAGTTGTTCGATCCGCTCGGCTTGCGCGCGATTGCGGCCTTCGGCCTCGGCCAGGCGCTGCTCCAAACGGGCGATATGATCGGCGGCATCGGACGCGTAACGATTCAACCGCCGCAGGTCCGCACGGGTCTGCTCCAGCACCTGTTGCAGTTCGGCAGCATCCGGCACGGCCCGCTCACCGGCAAAGACCGGCGGCGCCAACGCCAGACACAACAAGCCGCAGCATCCGAACCAGCGTCCGGATACGACACGCCCTGACTGCACTTTTTTTCCCGCCGTAGACTTAGAAGGGGAAACCGCCGGGGGGCATTCCACCGGGCGGCATGCCGCCGCCCGGCCCCATCCGACCCTTGAGGCCGCGCAACATCTTCGCCATGCCGCCTCCCTTCATTTTCTTCATCATCTTTTGCATTTGCGTGAACTGCTTCAAAAGCTTGTTCACATCCTGCACCTGGGTACCGGAACCTTGCGCGATTCGACGTTTTCGCGAGCCTTTGATGACTGCCGGGAATGCCCGCTCCTGGGGTGTCATGGAATTGATGATGGCGATGAGCTTGCCCATCTCCTTGTCACCGGCCTGCGCCTTCACCGCGTCCGGCACCTGCCCCATGCCGGGCAGCTTGTCCATCAGCGCGCCCATGCCGCCGAGCTTGTTCATCTGTTCGATCTGGTCCTTGAAGTCCTGCAGGGTGAAGCCCTGCCCCTTCATGACCTTCTTGGCGAGCTTTTCGGCTTCCTTCTGGTCGACCTTGCGTCCGACCTCCTCGACCAGCGACAGCACGTCGCCCATGCCCAGGATGCGCGATGCCACGCGATCCGGGTGGAAGGGCTCCAGGGCCGTGCTTTTCTCACCCACGCCAAGAAACTTGATGGGCTTGCCGGTGATGTGACGGATGGACAGCGCAGCACCACCGCGCGCGTCACCGTCCGTCTTGGTCAGAATGACACCGGTCAGCGGCAGCGCTTCATCGAACGCCTTGGCGGTGTTGGCGGCATCCTGGCCGGTCATGGCATCGACCACGAACAGGGTCTCCACCGGATCGATGGCAGTATGCAGCGCCTTGATCTCGGCCATCATGTCCGCATCGACGTGCAGGCGGCCCGCGGTGTCGACGATCAATACGTCGGCAAAGGACTTCTTCGCCTGACTCAACGCTGCCCGGGCGATGTCCACCGGCTGCTGATCGCCCCGACTAGGGAAGAACTCGGCGCCCACCTCAGCCGCCACGGTCTGCAGCTGGTCGATGGCGGCCGGTCGATACACGTCGCAGCTGACCACCATCACCTTCTTCTTCTCGCGTTCCTTGAGGAAGCGCGCGAGCTTGCCGACACTGGTGGTCTTACCCGAACCCTGCAAGCCGGCCATCATGATCACCGCCGGCGGCTGGGCGGCCAGGTCCAGGCCCTCGTTGGCCTCGCCCATCACCTTGACCAGTTCGTCGTTGACGATCTTCACCAGTACCTGGCCGGGGGTCAGGCTCTTGGTGACCTCCTCGCCCAGGGCCTTGTCCTTCACCTGTTCGACAAAGGCGCGTACCACCGGCAACGCGACGTCGGCCTCCAACAACGCCATGCGGATCTCCCGCAGGGTGTCCTTGACATTGTCTTCGGTGATACGTCCCTGGCCACGCAGGTTCTGCAGGGTGCGTGAAAGGCGGTCGGTGAGATTTTCGAACATGGGCGTGCACGACGTGGCGAATGTGCGCGCAGTATAACGGATGCGGCGTGGTACGGCGGACCGCTTCCTGGCGGCGAAGGCTTATGCGATTATCCCTGTCCATGAACGCCAGTCTGATCGCCCTGTTTGCCGCCCTACTCTATCTCGCCGGCGGCTTCTCCACCGGCTTGCGCCTGTTTACGCCGCGGGACAAACGCCGCCCGCCACGCTACCTGGGTATTGCCCTGGGGCTGGCCGGCGTGGCCTTGCACACCGTGTTGCTGTCGCAAACCCTGGTGGTGGACGGCGCGCTGAACCTGAGCTTTTTCAGCGCCATGAGCCTGTCCGCCTGGCTGATCGCACTGCTGCTGCTGCTAACCGCCCTCAGCCGACCGATCGAGAACCTGGGCATTCTGCTGCTGCCGGCGGCCGCTATCAGCGTTGCACTTTCGGTACGTTACCCCGCGGTCCACCTATTGGAGCCCACGGCGCCCACCTGGTTGAAGATGCACGTATTGGTGTCGTTGCTGGCCTACAGCCTGCTAACCCTGGCGGCGGTCCAGGCGGTGTTATTGGCGGTTCAGGATGCCAAACTGCACCGCCACCACCCCGGCGGATTCGTCCGTGCCCTGCCGCCGCTGCAAACCATGGAACGCCTGTTGTTCGAGATGATCAGCCTGGGCTTCGTGCTGCTCGGCGCCGCCCTGCTGACCGGCTTCATCTTTCTCGACGACATGTTCGCCCAACACCTGGCCCACAAAACCATTCTGTCGATCCTGTCGTGGCTGGTGTTCGGGGTGTTGCTCTGGGGGCGCTATCAGTTTGGCTGGCGTGGCCGCACGGCCATACGCTGGACCCTGGCCGGTTTCGTGGTGCTGGCGCTGGCCTATTTCGGCAGCAAGGCGGCGCTGGAGTTGATTATCAACAACTGAGGAACAAGGGAAAAGCCGTGGACCTCGCGCTTGGCGCCGGCATCCACGGATTGATCTTCTACCGGCGACCGGAGAAGTGGATCGCCGGATTTCGATTGCCCGTCTCTTCGGTCCAGCGGTGCTCAGAGCCCGCTGAGCGCGCGGCATGGCCCGACCGGACCGTCATGCCCCGGCGTTTTGGTAGGCCTGCTTGACCTTGTTGCCACGCTGCAGCTGTGTCAGCTCGGCGGCGGCCTGGTCCCGGGCGGTAACGCTCAATCCCATCAGGCGCTTGTCGACATCGAGGATCGCGCGGATGCGCTCGGCGAACGCCGGGTCCGCGGCCTGAGCACCTGCAAATGCCGCGTCCAACTGGCCGCTGCGGTCGACCTCCAGAGCGATCACCGTTTGCCAATCGCCGGTCGATCCCGCCTCCAGCATACGCCGGCTCAGGATCAGGGCATTGTCGAGGTGATCGGAACGGGACTCGGTCATGGCATCACACAGCCGCCGGGGTCTTGGCGTCCGCGCCGCCGGCGCCGTGTCGGACATCCTCGGGCATCGCGTCCCAGGCGGACTTGATCTCCACCAGCAGGCCGCTGATCTCGTCCAGGATCGCCACGTCGTTTTCCACGTTGGCGTCCACCAGACGGCGGCCCATGTAGGCGTAAAGGTCATTGAGATTGACGGCGATCTCACCGCCGGCATCCACGTCCAGGCTGGTCCGCAGACCATTGATGATGGAGCTGGCCCAGCTGATGTGCTCGCTCTTGCCGGCGTAGTCCTTTCGCGCCATCAGGCCCTTCGCGGTGGCAATCTTGTCCAGGGCACCTTCCATGAGCATCTGCACCAAGCGATGGGGGCTGGCAAACCCGGCTTCCGATTGCGCGGCGATCCGGCCGTACTGGTTTGCTCCCTTACGCTTATTGGAATAAGTCATTTTTTGCCACTCAGATAGGGTTCACGTGCTTCTAGTAACGGTCTTCAAAACCGATTCTTGAGGCGTCCAGACGATCAATTCAACCCAGTTGCTGGAACAGGAACTGACTGGTGCTGTTGAGCCGGCCAACCAGCGTATCCAAAGCCGAATACTGGGATCGCAAGGCCTTCTCCCGCAGCTGCAGGCGGGACTCGAAATCGAGCTTCCGGTCCTGGATGTCGCGGATCCGGCCATTCAACCCGTCCTGGCGCAGGTCGATCAAACCGTCCGCCGCCACCAGGGAATCGGCCAAAGATTGGAAGCGGAAGGCGTAACCCTGATTGTTGTTGGCGAACATCTCCGCCACGCCCTGCAGGTCGGTATCCAGCGCGGCGGTGAAGTCGGACTCGGTGAAGATCAACTCGCCGGTTTTTGCGTCGGTTTTGATGCCGACGCTCGACAGGGAGTCGAACACCCCGGTCAAGCCCACCGGCGGGGTGTTGATCACGCCGCGCAACTGGCGCTGGATACTCGGAATGGCGCTGTCACCGGCAAGATCATTGGCCCGCTGACTGGCAAAGGTGCCCTGCAGCGAGTTGTAGGCATCCACGAAGGACTTGGCGGCCTCGGTGATCTTGGTGGTGTCACGGGTCAGTGTCAGGGTACTGCTGCCCACCTTCTCCAGGTTCAGCGTAAGGCCATCGATGACACCGGTGATCTTGTTGGAAGCGGCGGTCAGCGCCGTGCCGTCGATGCTGTATGCCGCGTCCAGCAGGGTCAGATCGGTCAGCGTTGCCCCGGCCGGGTCGGTGTTCAGGGTGGCGAAATTGAACGTGGTGGCGGTGACGGTGCCACCGTAGGTCAGATCCACGCGCTGGTCGTAGCCGGACTGATCGGATGTCAGGATCAGCTGCTGATTACCGCCGCCGGTGTTCAGGATCGTGGCGGTGACCCCCGGGTTGGTGGTGTCCGCGTTGACGGTGTCACGGATCTGGCTCAGGGTCTGCGCCGTGGAAAGATCCACGGTCATGGCCTTGCCGGCCACCGTCAATGTCATGCTGTCGCCGGCCGTGCCGCCGAAGGTGGTGGTATCGGCAAACTGGGCCGAACCCTGCTTGTGGTTCTGGGCGAGCCGGTCGACCACCACGTTGTAGGTGCCCGCCGCGGCCTTGCTGTCCGCCGTCGCGCTCAGCACTGTGGCGTCGGAGCTGGTGGCCGAGAACACCTTGAACTTGTCCAGCGACGAAAGATCCTTCATCGCGGTTTGAAACGTGGAAATGGCGCTTTTCATGCGCCCAAAGGCGCTTAATTTCGCCTGATATTCGGACTCACGGCGCTCCAACACGTTGATGGGGCGTCGCTCCAGACTCATCAGCTGGCTAACGATGCCTTCGATATCGAGTCCCGATCCCGCGCCCGCAGCTGTGATCGCCATGATGATTATCCTTAATGTTCGAGGATTGTAGAACCTAAACCGTCGCGTCAAACAACTTGCCCGTCGACTCCTGCAGACGCTCGCGTATACGCAACATCTCTTCGGAAGGAATCTGCCGAACCAGTTCGTCCGTTTGCTTATTGAATACCTTCACGACGGTTTCACCGCTTTGGTCGTCCACGGCAAACCGCAGTTCGCGGTGCAAGTCCTGTACCAGAGAATTCAACTTACCCACGGACCGCTCGAGTTCGTCGCGCGCCAAAGCAACCGGCGACGCAGGCTGCGTCACGGTTTTCGGGGAAATGTCTTTGGACTCGGGACTTTCCAAGGTGCGTTGAACGCTGCTTTTGGCCGAAACAGGCGCAACGGCTTGGAGACCATTGAGAGTCACGTCGTTGCTCATAGCCGTTTCTCCTTGCCTTCATCTTGCCGCGTACGCCATGCCGGGCGGAAACATCTTGCCGCCCGGCATGGCGGCCGCGATCACTCCGTTACAGGAGCGACAAGACGCTCTGCGGCATCTGGTTGGCCTGCGCCAGCATCGCGGTACCGGCTTGCTGCAGGATCTGTGCACGGGTCAGGTTGGCGGTCTCCTTGGCGAAGTCCGCATCCAGGATACGGGAGCGCGCAGCACTCTGGTTCTCAATGATGTTGCTGTTGTTACGGACCACCGAATCGAGGCGGTTCTGCGCGGCACCGAATCCGGCACGGATCTGGGACACCTTGTCCAAGGCGTTGTCGATGGCGCCGACGGCGTAGGAAGCACTGGCCTTGGTGCTGATGGCACCCGCCAGGGCACTGCCGACACCACTACCGGTACCCGCCAAGTCGAAGGTGGTGACCTTGATCTGGTTGTTGGCGTTGGCGTCGAAACCGATCTGGAAGGTCAGGCTGGCCTTGGTACCGATAACGGAGGTGCCGTTGAACTCGGTGGAGTCGGTGTTACGGGTGATCTCTGCCGCCAGTGCCTGGTATTCGTCGTCCAGGGAGGCCTTGTCCGCGGCGCTTACGGTGCCGTTCATGGCCTGGACAGCCAGTTCCCGCATGCGCTGCAACGAGGTGGAGATCTCAGCCATGGCGCCTTCTCCGGTCTGCAGCAGGGAGATGGCGTCGTTGGCGTTACGGTTGGCCTGATCCAGACCACGGATCTGGGCGGACAGACGCTCGGAGATGGCCAGACCGGCGGCATCGTCCTTGGCCTTGTTGATACGCAGACCGGAGGACAAACGCTCCAGCGAGGTCTGCATGCTGTTCTGGGAGTTGTTGAGGGCGCGCTGAGAGTTCAGCGAGAAGATATTGGTGTTTACGACTTGCATTGCACTTCTCCCGACACCCTGCCAACCGCTGCCTGCATCGAGGCGATGGTCATCTTGGGCGTCTATGTCATAAGCGGATATACGCCGGCCATTCCGGGTATTTACCGCTGTCACCCGATGTGTCGACCGCGCCCGACCTTTCTTTAATCGTTTAACGCATCAAAATGCATCCTGAGAAGCGCATTCTGAAGGCATCAAAAAACCTTGATTTTCAATAGTCTATGACTTAAAAACAGGACAATAAAACCAACATTCCCGGTGTTTGCCGCTACCGGGCCACAAAAATCACGCGCTGAATGCCTTCAGCAGCTAGCGACCGAAGGAGCCTTGAATGGAGATCACCACCCAGTTCGGCAAGCATGACGTCGACCCGGACACCCTCATCGAAATGCCTGCCGGCCTGTTGGGTTTTGAGAACCTGACACGCTTCAAACTCTTTCATGAGGAAGGCAAGCCGACATTGTTCTGGCTGCAGTCCGTGGACGATCCGACGATTCAATTCCCGGTTACCGACCCGGCTCGCTTCAACGTCAGTTACGAGCTGACCTTGGCGGATGAGGACATCGAGCGGATTCAACTGGATAACCCGGACGACCTCAGCGTACTGGTCACCGTTGCCAAACCGGAGGCGGACAGCAGCCAGATCCACGCGAACTTCCTCGCGCCGCTGTTGATCAACACCCGTACCCGCCTGGGCATGCAGAAGCCCCTGGACAAGGTCGACAGCGCCGTGGTGATCCGGGCAAGTTGATACCGAACCGGGCGGCAAGGGGTTGCCGCTGGGACCGGCAACCACCGCAGGATCGACGCCGTGGACCGCTCGGAACGCGCCCGGCCGGCACCGACCAGACGGCCGAAACACCTTAATTTATACTTTGAATTCAATAACTAACAAGGAATCACTCCAGCAGTAGGCGAAATTTGGCATCGCTTTTGCTCGATCAAGATCAGCCCTTGCGAACTGTGCGCTTGGGACCGCATCCAGATCGAACATCGAGGACTAGAGAGATGCCACAAATCATCAATACCAACATGATGTCGCTGAATACCCAGCGGTCATTGAACATGTCCCAGGGCAGCATGCAGACATCGCTGGAGCGCCTGTCTTCGGGTCTGCGCATCAACCGCGCCAAGGACGATGCCGCCGGTCTGGCCATCTCCGAACGCCTGACATCACAGATCCGTGGTCTGGATCAGGCAAACCGTAACGCCAACGATGGCATTTCCCTGCTGCAAACCGCGGAAGGCGCGCTGGCGGAAATCACCAACTCGCTGCAGCGCATGCGCGAGCTGGCCATCCAAGCCATCAACGACACCGTCAGCCTCGCGGACAAGGCCTCTCTGGACGACGAGTATCAGGCCATGGCGGCGGAAATCCTGCGGAACGCCCAGTCCACCGAATTCAACGGTGTAGCGGTCATCAACAGCACCGCCAGCCTGACCTTCCAGATCGGTTTCGACGCCAACGCCAACAACCAGATCAAGGTCACCACGGCAAACATCACCACGCTGTCGGGTGTGGCAAGCGCCGCCAACACCGGCGCCATCAGCACCAAGGCCAGCGCATCCTACATGGTCGGCGCAATCGACATCGCCCTGGACCGGATCAATGAGATCCGGGCGGACTTCGGTGCCGCGCAGAACCGTCTGGAATCTGTGGTGCGCAACAACGCCAATATCATCGAGAACCAGAGCGCCGCACGATCTCGCATCCTGGATGCGGACTTCGCCAAGGAGACCGCGAACCTGACCCGCACGCAGATCCTGCAGCAGGCCGGTACCGCCATGTTGGCGCAGGCCAACCAGTTGCCGCAGAACGTCCTGCAATTGCTCGGATAAGCCATGACACATCTATCGGAGCCGGGGGCCTTGGGTTAAGGTAGTTCCAAGGCCTCTGACTTCGCGGCTATCCAGCAATGCCCCCGCCATCAAGCAACCCGCAAGCACTGGTGACCAATCGATTTGGTGATCGGTACTTCTACGACGTAAACCGTAAAACCTTCGACAAAATCGGTGCGTCAGCGGTGTTTTCCCAGCACTTCGGTGGATTGTTCAGCACCGAAGATGCCCTGTTTGTCATCATCGGGACCGACTCCGGTCTACTGCCCCAGTGGATCGCTCAACAGGGTCCAGCAGCCGGCACACGCTACCTGTTCGTCGAGCCCGACGACATTGCCGACCGCCTTGAGGTGGGCGGGCCATGTCAAGCGCTTGGGGAGCAGTTTGCCGTCTGCACCCCGCAGCAATGGCAGCAAACCACCGAACGATTCTGTTTCGACGACTACGCCTACCTGGGCCGCATCCAAGTGGTTCAGTCCATCGGCGCCGCGGATGCCTATGTCGGCGAATACCACGACATCAATAAAAAGATCGGGCAACAAGTCGAGACGGCTTGCCGTTACATTCAGATCAATCTCGGCAATCAGGTTTATATCCAGCGGCAGATCGAGAACATTGCCGACAACGTCTTTCCTGCTGTGGCGCTGGTGGATTCGCAACCGGGCAGGACCGCTGTGGTATTGGGCGGCGGGCCCTCGCTGGACGACATCATCCCCTGGCTGCAGCAATACCGTGAACGGTTGGTGGTCTTCGCGGTATCGCGGATTGCACGCCAGTTGCTCAGTCACGGCCTTCAGCCGGACTTTGTCGCCTCCATAGACCCTCACCCGGAGAGCTTCGACGTCAGCAAGGAGATGCTGCGCTTTGACGAAAACTGTGTACTGATAAATTCATATCACGTGTCGCCCCCGCTGCTCGCACAATGGCGGGGCGCTGCCTTGTACCGAGGCCCGCGCTACCCATGGGACAGCAAGTACGAGGTGGACAACCTGCCCAACATCGGTCCCACCGTAACCAACATGGCACTGGACACCGCCATCGACATGGGTTTCAGCCGTATCGTTCTCGGGGGTGTCGATCTATGTTTCAGCGCCGACGGGCGTACCCATGCCTCCGGCAGTCATGAGGCGGCCGCCGGCCCACGTCTGGGCGATACCGGTCCGCAAGTGACCACCAATGACGGCCAGCTCGCAGACACGGATTACGCCTTTGCGCAAGCCGTCGACATCATGGGACGGCAAGCCGAAAAAGCCTCGGCTAAAGGCTGCAGCGTGGTCAACTACTCCGCCGGCGCCGCGCGCATTCCCCATGTCACCTTTGTCCCGTTGGATGAACTCGATGCTCCGGACGAACCGGCGGATACCGCCGCGATCCGGGAGCAGTTGCAGTCGCACACCCAGGAGAAACGCCGCGCGGCGCTCAAACAAGCCAGCGAAGAGCTGGGCCGCGCGCGCGGCAAGCTGCGCAAGATCGAGGACATGTCCGGCCGCGCCATCACCTATAACGAAAAACTGTTCGGCACAGCCGATCGGGCGGGTGATTTCTCGTACAAGGCCCGCATGGACGACATTGAGCGAAAGTTCGACCACGAGCTCAAGGTGATATCGCGCACTGTCAAGGCCTTCGGGACGTCCCTTTTCATGCGCCTGGTGCGAACAGACAAGGATCGTGAATGGACCGACGAGAAACTCAAGGCCACCGGCCGTCAATACTATGAAGCCTACCAGTCCAGCGCGCAGGCGCTGATCAAACTCATCGAAACCGCGCAGTCCAGGATACGCGCCCGGTTGAGCGAGTGTGATGACACGCCGGATATCGCGTATCTGCTGGACCACTGGCGGCGGGACGACACCCCCGGACGTGGCGCCGTGTTCGCTGCGCGACAACCCGCCGTCTATAGCCGGATCGGTGCGCAACATGCGGCACAGTTCGCCGAACTACACGAAGAATTCCAGCGACGACTGGATCAGCAACAGATCCGGCACGCCGCCACCATCACTGCACGTCATTCGTTATCACTGGTGCGCGGCAAGCTCGCCAACCTATTTGGCTTGCGCGACCAACCCGGACTTTCACGCCTGTACCAGGAACTGGGCAAACAAAGCTCGGCCGAAGCCGTCGAGCTGCATGCCCTGGCCCTTGGCTATCTGGCCGAGCTGCAAGACAACCCGGACGTCGCGCTCGCCAGCTATCAAGCGCTGGCCAACCGGGCCATCGGCGAGCTGGACGACGCCGGTCATCTGGACGACAACCCGCGCCTGGAAGACGCCCTGCAACGGATGTGCGTCATCGCCCTGCAGCGCCAGGACGCCGACACCGCACTGATGGCACTGGATGCACTGGCTGCCCTGTCGCCCGTCTACGAACCACGCTACGCCGACATGCTGCGCCTGGCCGGCCGCATCCAGGATGCGGTCAATGTGTACGTGGCATATCTGGAGAAGACGCCCGAGGATCTATCCGCCATGCTCAAACTCGGACAGCTTTTCCAGCAGGCCGGGGTGGTGGAATCCGCGCGATGGGCCTATGGTCACGTGCTGGAACAAGAACCGGACAACCGTGCCGCACAACAGCTGCTCGCCAGCCTGGCAACCCCCACAGGATCCGCATGAAAGTACTGGTCACCTGCGCCGATGGCTTCATCGGCTCACACCTGACAGAAGCCCTGGTCCGACGCGGCCATCAGGTTCGCGCCTTCGTCTACTACAACAGCTTCGGCCACTGGGGTTGGCTGGACGAGTCAGCGGATGAGATCAAGCAATCGCTGGACGTGTTCGCCGGCGACATCCGCGACCCGCACGGCGTGCGCACCGCCATGGCAGGCTGTGACACGGTGTTGCATCTGGCGGCCTTGATCGGCATCCCCTACTCCTATCACTCACCCGACGCCTATGTGGATACCAATGTGCGCGGCACCCTCAACGTGGTGCAGGCCGCGCGGGACCTGGGCCTGAGCAAGGTGGTGCATACCTCGACCAGCGAGGTGTATGGGACGGCGCAGTACGTGCCCATCGACGAGAAACACCCGCTGCAGGGCCAGTCGCCCTATTCGGCCACCAAGATCGGCGCGGACCAGATTGCATTATCCTTTTATCGCTCCTTCGAGACCCCGGTGACCGTCGCCAGACCGTTCAACACCTTCGGCCCCCGGCAGTCCGCCCGCGCGGTGATCCCCACCGTGATCACCCAGATCGCCAACGGCGAACGAACCTTGAAGCTCGGCGCCCTGCACCCCACCCGCGACTTCAACTATGTCAAGGACACGGTGGAGGGCTTCATCGCCATGGCCGAATCGGACCGGGTGCTGGGCGAGGAAATCAACCTGGGCAGCAACTACGAAATCAGTATCGGCGACACGGTGGCCCTGATCGCCGAAGCCATGGGCGTCGCTGTCGAGATCACCACGGACGAACAACGCCTGCGCCCGGACAAGAGCGAGGTGGAACGCCTCTGGGCCGACAACAGCAAGGCCCGCGAGCTGCTCGACTGGCAACCCGCGTTCGGCCAGCGCGACGGTTTCAAACGGGCCCTGGCCGAGACCGCCGCGTGGTTTACCGACCCGGCCAATCTGGCACGCTACAAACACGGCATCTACAACATTTGAACCATGGCTGCCGCTGCACAGGACAACCTGATCGACCGCATCCTGGACCGCCTGGAACACCTGCTGCCGGCCCAACGCCCGGTGCCGCTGCACGAACCGCAGTTCCAGGCCAACGCCTGGGAAAAGGTCAAGGACTGTTTGGATTCAGGCTGGGTCTCCTCCGTGGGCGCGTACGTGGATGCCTTCGAACAGGGGCTGGCCGATTACACCGGCATCACGCACGCCGTCGCCACCGTCAACGGCACAGCCGCCCTGCATAGCTGCCTGCTGCTGGCCGGCGTACGACCCGACGATGAAGTCCTGATGCCGACGCTGACCTTTGTCGGCACCGCCAACCCCGTCGCCGCCATGGGCGCAGTACCGCACTTTGTCGACAGCGCGCCCGATACGCTCGGCGTCGATGCGGTCGCGCTGTCCGATCATCTGGAACGCATCAGCGAACAACGCGACGGTTGCTGTTTCAACACCCGAACGGGTCGTCCCATCCGCGCGCTGATCGTAGTCCATGTGCTCGGCCATATCGCCGATATGGCGGCCCTGCGTGCGGTAGCCGACCGGCACAATCTGAAGCTCATCGAGGACGCCGCCGAGGCCCTGGGCAGCTTCCGGGATGACCGACATGCCGGCCACTGGGGCGACCTGACGGCGCTGAGTTTCAACGGCAACAAGATCATCACCACCGGCGGTGGCGGTGCGGTACTCACCCAAGATGCGGAGCTGGCTAGGCAGGCCAAGCATTTGACCACCACGGCCAAATTGCCGCATCCCTGGGCCTTCGAACACGACCAGGTGGCCTTCAATTACCGCCTGCCCAATCTCAACGCCGCCCTGGGCGTCGCCCAGTTGGAACAACTGGACCAATTGGTCGATGCCAAGCGGCGACTGGCCGCAGCCTATCGCCATGCATTCGACCCGATGAACGAGCTGACATGGTTCGACGAACCCGGCGGCTGCCGAAGCAATTACTGGCTCAATCTGTTGCTGCTACCGGATCGCCTGCATCGCGACGGGCTACTCGAGGCCGCGCAACAGCGCGGGCTGTTGCTCAGACCGTTCTGGACCCCGCTGCACCGATTGCCGATGTATAACCCGATGCCGCGTGCCGAGCTGCAAACCGCCGAGGCGCTGTTCGAGTGCGGTGTCTGCCTGCCCAGTTCCGCCGGTCTGATCGAAACCGCGGAACCGCTCGGATGAACGCGCCCACGCGGCAGATCTGTGTCGCCACCGGCTCACGGGCCGACTACGGGCTGTTGCTGCCGGTGTTGCGCGCCATTGTCGAACACCCGGCATTGACGCTCCGGCTGGTGGTCACCGGCAGCCACCTCGAACAACGCTTTGGCCACACGATCGACGCCATCGTCGCGGATGGCTTCGAGATCGACGAGGCGATACCCCTGGGGCTGGATGACGACGACCCGGTCACGATCACCCGCGCCTTGGGCAAGGCGGTCAGCTGCTTCGCCAACGTGCTGGCCCGGTATCGTCCGGACCTGCTGCTTGTGTTGGGCGATCGTTACGAGATCCTCGGCGCCGTGCAGGCTGCTCTGATTGCACGCGTACCGGTCTGCCATATCGCCGGTGGCGACGTCACCGAAGGCGCCTTCGACGACGCCATTCGTCATGCCATCACCAAGTTGTCCCATCTGCATTGCGTGACCCATGCACAAGCGGCTCGACGGGTACGCCAACTCGGCGATGCCGAAGAACGGATCTTCGTCACTGGCAGTCCCGGCATTGATCAACTGCTCGCCACGCCGCGGTTGGACGTGGCCACGTTGTCCGCCCGTCTGGGCATGCCCTTGCGCCCGCGCAACCTGGCAATCACCTTTCACCCCGCGACCCTCGATAACGAAGACGCGCTGGCGCAAGTCGAACAGTTGCTGACGGCGCTCTCGGGACTCGGCGACGATGTCGGGCTGATCTTCACCGGCGCCAATGCCGACCCGCGTGGACAAGCCATCAATGCCCGCCTGCAGGACTATGTCGCCGAACACGATCATGCGATCTGGCGTGATTCGCTGGGACAACAAGGCTATTACAGCCTGCTCGCTATCGCCGACGCGGTGGTCGGCAACAGTTCCAGCGGTCTGTACGAGGCACCGAGCTTCGGCACGCCGACCGTCAACATCGGCAGCCGTCAGCAAGGCCGCCCCAAGGCACCCTCGGTCATCGACTGCGCGCCCCACGCCGATGCCATTGCCGCAGCCATCCATCAGGCGCTTGCCGGTGGCCGGCAAACCCCGGACAACCCCTATGGCGACGGACAGGCGACGGCGCGCATCATCGATGTACTTACCGGCCCCTGGCACGCGGAGCGACTCCTGACCAAGGGTTTCATCGACCGGGACTGTAGGGCATGACCGCCCCGCCCCGCATACTCGGCCTGGTCGCGGCGCGCGGCGGCAGCAAGCGCCTGCCGCGCAAGAACGCCTTGCCGCTGGCCGGCAAGCCGCTGCTGGCATGGACCGTCGATGCCGCCTGCTCAGCCCAGGCCATCGACAACGTGGTGCTGTCGACGGACGATACCGAACTGGCCGACATCGGTCGTTGCCACGGTGCCAGGGTTCCCTTTGCCCGGCCGGCGGAACTGGCCAGCGATACCGCCACCACTGTGGATGTCATGTTGCACGCCCTGCGCGAACTCGAAATCCAGGGTGAGCACTACGATTACATCGCACTGCTGCAACCCACCTCGCCGTTGCGCGATGCACAGGACATCGATGCCGCCATCGCGCTGCTGCTGGACAAGCGCGCCGATGCCGTGGTCAGCGTCTGCGAAGTGGATCACCCGCCGGAGTGGAGCAACACCCTACCCGCCGACGGCAACATGGCGCAGTTTTATCGCCCCGGGATTCGCACCCGGCGTTCGCAGGATCTGCCCACCAGCTATCGGCTCAACGGCGCGATCTACCTCTATAGCTGCAAGCGCCTGCTGGCAAGCGGTGAGCTGAACATGGACGACAACTGCTACGCCTACATCATGCCGCGCGAGCGTTCCGTGGATATCGATACGGCCGTCGATTTCGAAATCGCCGAGTTATTCATGCAACGATTCTCCAGGCGAGCCGCGCCATGAAAGATCAGGTCTACATCATCGCCGAAGCGGGCGTGAACCATAACGGCGACCCGGCGCGGGCGCTGGCGCTGGTGGACGCGGCTGCCGATGCCGGTGCCGATGCCGTCAAGTTCCAGACCTTCGACCCCAAGGCGCTGGTCATCGCCCATGCCAAACAAGCGGACTACCAGATCCGCAACCAGGGCGATCTGGGCTCCCAGCTGGCCATGCTGGAACAACTGGTGCTGGCACCCGAGGATCACCATAAGCTGATGCAGCATTGTGGCGCACGCGGCATCGCCTTCATGTCCTCGCCCTTCGACCCGGCCAGCGCCGACTTCCTGCTGCATGAGTTGAAGTTGTCTCGTATCAAACTGGGATCGGGCGAACTGACCAACGCGCCGTTGTTGCTGCAAGTGGCGCGCGCCCATCGCCAGGTCATCCTGTCCACCGGCATGGCGACCCTGGCGGAGATACGCGAGGCGCTCGGCGTGCTGGCCTTCGGCTACCTGCAAAGCGGCGAGCCTGCCGCACGCACCGCCCTGCTCACCGCGCTGGCGCATCCGCAGGCCGAGACCGTCCTGCGGCAACGGGTCACGCTGTTGCATTGCACCAGTGAATACCCCTGCCCGCCGGATCAGGTCAATCTGCGCGCCATGGATACCCTGCGCGACACCTTCGGCCTGCCCGTCGGCTATTCCGACCACACCCAGGGTATTGCCGTATCCATCGCCGCGGCCGCCCGCGGCGCCCGGGTACTGGAAAAACATTTCACCCTGGATCGCAACCTGCCCGGCCCGGATCATGCCGCCTCCCTGGAACCCGACGAACTCGCCGAGCTGGTCACCGCGGTGCGCACGATCGGTCAGGCGCTGGGCGATGCTGCCAAGGTACCCGGGGCCGGCGAACTGGCAACCGCCCAAGTCGCGCGCAAGAGTCTGGTGGCCGCCTGCGATATCGCCGCCGGCGAATCATTCACCGCCGACAACCTGACCGTCAAACGTCCTGGCCACGGCCGTTCGCCCTGCGACTACTGGAGCCTGCTCGGCCAACCGGCGCCACGTGATTATGCCGCCGATGAGGTCATCGAATGACCCCGGCCACAGCCGCGCCCATTATCATCCTCGGCGGCGGCGGCCATGCCCGCGTGCTGGCCGATACCCTGACGTTGCAAGGACACCGGGTACTGGGGTTCACCGCGCCCCAAGCTCAAGCACCACTCAGTGCTGCTATTCACTGGCTGGGTGACGACACGGCAGTGCGGCAACACGACCCAGCCGACGTCGCCTTGGTCAACGGTCTGGGCTCCACCGGCCGCACCAGCGGCCGACAGGCCTTGTTCGATCAGCTGACCGGCCAGGGGTATCGCTTTGCCCACGTCCGCCACCCTGCTGCCACGGTATCCGAACTGGACGTCAGCCTGGGACAAGGCGTGCAGCTGCTGGCCGGCAGTCTGATCGGCCCTGGCGTGCAATTGAGAGACAATGTGCTGATCAACAGCCGCGCCGTGATCGAGCACGATTGCCGTATCGGCGCCCATACCCACGTGGCCACCGGCGCCATTGTCTGCGGCGGCTGCGTGATCGACCCGGGCGTCCACGTCGGCGCCGGCGCGGTGCTGATCCAGGGCATTACCGTCGGCGCTGGCGCGATTATTGCTGCGGGGGCTGTAGTGACGAAAAACGTCGAGCCTTTGACGCTGGTCGCCGGTGTGCCCGGCACAGCGAAGCGGACCCTGTAATGCACAAGACCTGGAAAGACATCAGCGTACGCCGCGACGCCACCTTGCAGCAGGCCCTGACCGTGTTGGATCAGGGCGCCATGCAAATCGCCCTGGTGGTGGATGACGCCTGCCATCTGGCCGGCACCCTGACCGACGGCGACGCCCGACGCGCCCTGCTGCGCGGCCTGAGCATGGACATCCCCGTCAGCGAGGTAATGAACCCAAATCCCATCACCGGGCTACTGGCCGAGGGCCGGGACATCTGGCAACGCACCATGCAACGCCACAGCCTGCGTCATCTGCCGCTGCTCGATGCCAGCGGCTGCGTGGCGGAACTGGTGCGCTACGAGCTGCCCAGCGAACCCGAGCGTAACACCCCGGTGATCATCATGGCCGGCGGCCTGGGCGCCCGCCTGCGTCCGCTGACCAACGACATCCCCAAGCCTCTGTTGAAGGTCGGCTCACGACCGGTACTCGAGACCATCGTCGAGAACTTCGCCGAGCAAGGCTTCCAACACATCACCCTCTGTATCAATTACAAGGGCGACATGATCCGCGAGCATTTCGGCGATGGTGGCCGCTGGGGCGTGCAGATCGACTACGTGGAAGAACCCGACCGCATGGGCACAGCCGGCGCGCTGACCTTGCTGCCCAAGCGCCCGAGCGAACCCTTCATCGTCATGAATGGCGACCTGCTGACCAAGGTCGATTTCGTGCGCTTGCTGGACTTTCACCGCAAACAACAATTCGCCGCCACCGTGGCCATGCGCGAATACAGCCACCAAGTCCCCTATGCCGTGCTGGAGATCGACGATGCCTACAAGGTGCAGCGCATGGTGGAGAAACCCATCGAGCGCCGCTACGTCAGCGCCGGCATCTACGTGCTGGACCCAAAAACCGTCGAGCACATCCCGAACGGGGAATTCTATGACATGCCCAGCCTGTTCAACGCCTTGATGGATCAGGGCAGCACGGTGGGCAGCTTCCCGCTACGGGACTATTGGATCGACATCGGCCGCATGGAAGACCTGGAGCGAGCCAGCGCGGAATTCACCGAGATGTTCGGCTAGAAGCAACGGCTCATCGCCGATTTCCAGGCGAATCCGCAGCCGGCAGGCCCCGGCCAGATCAATCACCAGGCAGGCTAGACACCCACTCGCCGAAAACGACCCTGCGGCCTGTTGCGCAGACAGCGCGTGGAGTCACGGGCCGACCAGCAGCCCCTGCCCCAGCACGAAAAACCTTATTTCTGCTCGTCAGCCGGCCACTTCTGAGCCGCTTCCTTGACCATCTTCTGCAGATCACCGCTGCCGTGCATTTCCAGGGTGATATCGCAACCGCCGACCAACTCGCCGTCGATATACAGCTGCGGAAAGGTCGGCCAATCGGCAAAGCGCGGCAGGTTCTCGAAGATCTCGGGATCGGCCAGCACGTTCACATAGGCGAATTTCTCGCCGCAGTCCTGCAACGCAGCGGCGGTACGGGACGAAAAACCGCATTGCGGAAACTGCGGAGTCCCCTTCATGTACAGAATGATGGGGTTACTCTCCACCTGATCTTTGATGCGCTCCAGCACGTCCATCTGACACCTCGATATGTTGCTGATCCCCGCCAGATAAGGGCGGCAGACCGAAATTCAAGCCACGGGAGTGGCGGTTGGCGGCATTTTACCCTTCCGGGCAGGGCGCTGACATCCTGGGGTGTGTGGGTATTGTCGGGGTGCGTCCAAGGTACCGCGCCCTACTGCCCGCTCACCGGGGCGGAGCCGGTGGGGGTAGGGGGCTGGCTGTCGGCAATCCCTTTATCAATGCGACGGCGTGACGTGAACAGCCCGCCTGCCCTTCGGGCCTTGCCGAACCATCCGTATGGAGTCGGAGACTCGCACCCTTTCTGCATGGACCCGGACAAACAAAAAGGCCCTACCGCGAGGTGGGGCCTTTTTGTTGATATGGCGCGCCCGAGCGGATTCGAACGACCGACCACCCGGTTCGTCGGCGCCAAAAATCAATTCATCTACTTGTTTTTATTGACTTTTCATTGGACGCCCGTTACGAGCAATCAATGACTTAGCGCGACTTTGCCGGGCTCATCACGGCAAAACTCCGTCAATGATTTTGGGTTCACGACTGCTTATGACCCGAAGCAGTCGTTCGAGGATTCTCTACACAACACCTCTTTTCAGCGAAGAGCGAGTATTTAACGCAGCGAAAACGTCATGCCCTGCGTCAAAAATGGGGTTCAGAAAACTCATCATCATCTTCGTCGTCGATTTCTGCTTCGTGAATCAACAATGTCATGGTGCGATCGAACTCCGCATTGTGGATCGCTGAATAGAAGAGCCTTCCAGTAGCTCGATCTGGAAATGACCAGTCAGAGAAACTGCACTCGTCGACGTTGTCAGGCAATGCGCTTGTCATGCCGCTGTCAGGCTGCCGTTCCAGATACTTCGGGAACGCTTGGAGCGGAAGGTAAGCGGAGAATGATCTGGATTTGATCGGGAACCACATGTCGCCATCCCTGTGGACGATCAGACAACAGCATTCCTTTGACAGGGCAATGGCGCGGCGAGCCGCTGCTTCAAGCGAAACATCACACAATTCAGAGATTTCTCGAACCAAAGACCACGTCAGATCGTTGCGATGAACCAGCGGCGATGTCGCAGAGGAAGGCATAAGTGTCTCGTCCCGTGTGAATATATACCTACCGGCCGAGAGCGATTATTCTTGGCCAGGGAGCTCATTGAGCTGTTTATTCATCCTGAGGCGCTAGCATAAACCCATGGCCGCAACGATTCACAGCAACGCACGTACCACGCCGAAGATTCGGCGGGAAATTCAGCTGGCAC